>CAYWXI010000062.1:0-29604 GCA_964462015.1 uncultured Bacteroidales bacterium
AACATCAGATAACTATGATATAAACTTGTTTTCTTAGGTCAGTTGTTCTGAATTTGCTACCGTCAATACAGTAACTTTTCCCAAAACTGTTTACGCATACCGGATTATTATCAAGACATTCTTTTTAACAAAGCAGCAAACAATCTCTCTTTCTCTCAACCTCTATTTATCTAATTTTTAAATTTATTGTAATTTTTTCTATATTTTATTAGGAAATATGAAATTATGTTTTAACTTTGCTATAATTGTTGATAACAATTTTTTACGGGCAGATTTTAAGGGGAAGAAGAATGATTGTATCTAATAAGATTAAAGTTTAGAACAAATAAATACATAAAAAGTATAATATTCTTTCTTCTCAATTCAATAAACTAATATTCATTAACAAAAAAAAACACATTATGACAAAACAATCAGAAAGTTCAAGACGCGATTTTGTTTCGCAAATGATCACCTTTCTCGAAGAAGAAAGGGAAACATTAACCACTGCAGGCTTTGATCCTGCTTCAAAAATTGAAGCTTTAAAAGCGGAAAACAATGAAGCGGAAGTATCGGAAATTGCTCAACAAACTGCTATGGCAGCAGCTAAGGAAGCTACTCAGTTATCAATTGAAAAACTTTCGATAGCTTACAAAGATGCCTCCAATGTTGCCGATCTTATTTCGGGCTTACTTGGAAAAGAGAATGAACTCGTAAAAAAGATTCGCAAATTCAGGAAATAAACACAAAATGATAGAATGAGTGAATGATAGAATTGGCCTTCTATTCACTCATTCTATCATTCATTAATTACATATTGGGGGATCATCAATATCCCCAAGGGGACGGACATAATCCCCAAGGGGATGAAGACGATCCCCAAGGGGATGAAGGCAATCCCCAGGGGGATAGACATAATCCCCAAGGGGACGGACATGATCCCCTAGGGGATGAAGATAATCCCCAGGGGGATGGACATTATCCCCATGGGGACGGACATAATCCCCAAGGGGATGAAGATAATCCCCAAGGGGACGGACGTGATCCCCAAGGGGATGAAGACAATCCCCAGGGGGATGTCTCGTCCTAAAATAGGTTTACACAAAAAAGAGAAATACAAATCAAACAACCTCCGCCACAATAAAAGTACTGCCGCCGATAAAAACCATATCATTAGTTTTCGCTGATTTTAATGCAGTCTTATAAGCTTCCTGAACGGAGTTATATGCTTCTCCCATAAGATCAAGGCTGTTGGCTTTTTCTTTTAAAACTTCCATATCGAGCCCGCGGGGAATATTTGCTTTACAAAAATAATATCCGGCATTTTTTGGAAGGAGTTCCAGGATTTTATCAATATTTTTGTCATTAACCATTCCAAGCACAAAGTGAAGTTTATCAAAATTGCATTTACCAATTTGCCGTACGATATATTTTATTCCATCAATATTGTGGCCCGTATCGCAAATTGTAAGTGGTTTTTGTTTCAATACCTGCCAGCGGCCCATTAATCCTGTGTTTTCAATTGTTTTAAAAACACCTTCTGAAATTTGATCGTTCTTAATTCCAAAATTTTCTTTTAAAATTTCAAGTGCCTGAAGTGAAGTAATTAAATTTTTACTTTGATAGTCGCCGGTTAATGGAAGTTTTATGTTTTTGAGATGTAATTTTCCATTCTTTTTAATATTAAAAATATTGTAATTTATGTTTTCATTTTCGATAAGTTCGGCTTCGAAATTTTTGTCAGCAAATATGATAGGCGAATCTGCAAGTTTAGCTTTGTTTGTGAAAATATTTTTTATTTTTTCCTGAGTTTCACCAATTATAACGGGAATGTTTTTCTTAATAATTCCTGCCTTTTCGACGGCAATTTTTTCATATGTTTCACCCAGAAATTGAGTATGATCCAAACCTATATTTGTGATTATCGACAGTTCGGGTTTTATCAGGTTTGTTGAGTCGAGCCTGCCGCCCATTCCGGTTTCAACAACAGCAATATCAATTTTGTTTTCAAGAAAGTATTGAAACGCCATTCCGACGCTCATTTCAAAAAACGAAAGGTTTAGCTTCTCAAAAGTAGCTTTGTTCTTATCAATAAACTTAACCACATAATTTTTGTCAATCATTTTTCCGTCAATTCTGATCCTTTCCCTGAAATCTTTCAGGTGAGGGGAGGTGTAAAGCCCTGTTTTAAAACCGGCGGTTTGCAGAACTGAGGCAATAATGTGTGAAACAGAACCTTTTCCATTGGTTCCGGCAATATGAATTGACCTGAATTTTTTTTCAGGATTGTTTAAATAGGCTAATAACTCTATGCTTGAGTTAAGATCAGCTTTATACGCTGCCTTGCCGATTCGCTGATACATCGGCAATTGACTGAACATATATTCCAGGGTTTCATTGTAATTCATGTAGCAAAGATAGAATATTAATAAACCATTAAAATGGTTCTCAAAACTATATACATTTTTGTAAATGACTGGATATTAAGACGAGCACAACGAAGAGATTGGCGTTATCTTGCAGCCACTAATTAAGTCTTATAAAATTATAAGTAATAGTTCCTTTTTGTGTTTCGGCGGCATTTGGATCAATGCTGAATTTTGCTCTTAATGCAGCATTTCTGGCGAGGTTTTGAAGCCCCTGGTCCGAAATATTTGTTCCCTTGGCTCCGGCAACGGCTTTAATAACTTTCCCTAATTTGTTAACCCAAATTGTTACAACTATTTTTCCCTGATCTTTTGAATTATATTCAGGTTTTGGAAGGTGTTTGGCCGATCGCCCGGAAAGACTGAAAGAAATTCCACTTCCTGTTCCGCCTTTTCCTTCATATTTATCAGAATTTTCTGTTCCGTTAACATTACCCTGATCACCTTTTTTGTATGTTTTTCCTTCACTTTCTCCTTTAGACACAGATTCACTTTTTCCTTTGTACAAGGCATTTGGGTCAACCACAGGCTCAGGTTCTACTTCTTCAACCTCTTCAACAATTTCTTCTTCGGTGGTCTCTTCAATTATTTCCTCTACCGGATCGGTTTTTATTTCTTTATCGTCAATTTTAGCTTCTTCCTTTTTTTCAGGTTTTTGGATTGCAGGGATTTCCTCTATATCCTGGCTTATTATTTCTTCTTTAACTTTTTCTTCAACTACTTCTTTTTTTGTTTCCTGAACAGGTTTCGGTTTTTGTTTGGGTTTAGGAATAGTCTGTTTTGGGCTTGCTGCCTGTGTTTTCTGCACAATTCCTCTACCATCATCGCTGTTTCCGATGTTTACTTCCACTCCTTCTTCACCGGGAAGAGGTAAAGGCGTTGTTAACCCGAAAAAAATAAATATTAATAAAAGAACAGCATGAAACACAATTGTTCCAACCAATCCTTCCATTTTATATTTATTAAATTTCATGTGGTTCTATTTTTTATAATTTCCAGTATCCAGCATCCAGTATCCAGTATCCGGTATCCGGTATCATTTATTAGCCTCTTGGTTTAGTCGCAAGAATGACTTTATGTTTAGTATTATATTTATTGTTAATATTATTTACGGCATCAATAACGTTTACAACATATTGCACAGGTACAGAAGCATCAGACCGTAAAACAACCGAAGCATCAATCTGCCCTGCGATCTTATTATCTATTTCAGTTTCAAGTTCTTCTTCGCTTACCTGAGTTTCGTTAACATAATAATTAAAACTATTATTAATATATATTGTAATGCTTTGTTTTGCCATAGTCTTACTATTACTGCTTGGTAATAATAATTTTATAGCATTTGGGCTAACAAGTGTGGATGTAAGCATAAAAAATATCAATAGCAAAAACACCAGATCCGACATTGATGCAGTGCTAAACGCTACACTTCTTTTATTTCTTGTTTGGATTGCCATAACGTGTGTTTAATTTCGAAAAATATTAGGATGCAGGTTCATGAAGCAGATCCATAAATTCGGTTGCACGAGCTTCTAACTTATAAACAAGTTTTTCGATTCTTGCAACCAATATATTATAGCAAATATATGCTACAATCCCGACAATAAGCCCGGCTACCGTTGTAACCATTGCCTGGTAAATTCCGTTCGAAAGCAAAGCAATATCAATATTGTTACCTGCCATCGACATATCGTAAAATGCTACTATCATTCCGATTACAGTGCCGAGAAACCCTATCATTGGCCCGGCTCCGGCAATCGTGGCAAGAGTTGCAATGTTTTTCTCAAGCCTTGAAACTTCTAGTTTTCCAACATTTTCTATTGCGGCATTGATGTCGTTCAGAGGTTTTCCTATCCTCGAAATACCTTTTTCAATCATTCTTGCAATTGGGCTTGTGTTGCTTTTACATAAAGTCATTGCAGGTTCGATTTGTCCGTTATGGATAAAATCACGGATATTATTCATAAAATTATTTTCCTCTGTTGAAGCCTTTTTTATGATAAGAAATCGCTCAATAAAAATATAAACAGCAATAACTGAAAAAACGGCTAAAACAAGCATTATCCAGCCGCCTTTTTGTGCCATTTCCCAAATAGATAATTTTATTTCTCCGGACTGGTCATTTACTATTTGATCGACAGCCAGTGAAGTATCATTAATAACTTCCGTCACTTTGTTTGTGATTTGTAATAACATTCCTGTATGCATTTTTTAATATTTATCAGTAAAATTAAGGGTATTAATGATTTTCATAAAAAAAATTGAATTCATTTTGACTTTGATTTTTATTATAACTTAGAAATGCTTTATTTATTATTTATAAAAGAAATAATTGTAAAGGTTGTCGCTAATTAAATATGAGTCTATTAGATTGTTATATTGTACTTTAGCTTTTGAAGATTGGTATTTTAATGCAAAAGGAGTGTTATAAAAATTATTGCAAACTGTATCCTGATAAAAAACATGTTGGTTTCTACATATTTTTATTAAAATTGTTTTAATTTTGCCGTCAATTATTAATCTCAATTTGATATAATATGGAAATGTTTGTATTAATGGTTGTTGTGTTTATAATAGGATATACTGCCATTGCATTAGAACATCCCCTAAAGGTTGATAAATCTGCATCTGCATTATTAACAGGGGTATTAACATGGGTAATTTTAGTTTTTGGAGGCTATAAAATACTAAATCTGGGATTCAGTCCTTCCTGGGCACATTTTCAGCATAGTACGGATTATTTGGGCTTTATGAAAGCGCATCCGGATGCAGGTATTCATGAAACTGTTTCTTACTTTATTACACATCATGAATTGTATCATCATTTAGCAGAGATTTCAAGGATTTTGTTCTTTTTGCTTGGTGCAATGACAATTGTAGAAATTGTGGATCAGCATCAGGGATTCAGAATAATAACTGATAAAATTAAGACTACAAAGAAAGTTAAATTGTTGTGGATACTTAGCGTTTTGACATTTTTTATGTCAGCTGCCCTTGATAATCTGACTACCACAATTGTTATGGTGGCATTATTGCGTAAACTTATCGCCGATCAGAAGACAAGGTGGTTTTATGCAAGTATGGTTGTTCTGGCTGCAAATGCCGGTGGAGCCTGGTCACCAATTGGAGATGTTACAACAATTATGCTTTGGATTGGAGGACAGGTTACTACATTAAATATTATTGTAACTGTTATCGTGCCGAGTTTGGTAACCATGATAATTCCTGTTTTAATATTAACTTTTACTATGAAAGGTGAAGTTAGCAGGCCAAATCAGGATGAGGAACACTTGAAAGAGTTTACAACACAACGTGAGAGAAAAATCATGTTAATCATGGGAGTTTCTGCTCTTTTATTCGTACCTGTTTTTAAAACAGTTACACACCTTGATCCTTATATGGGAATGCTTTTTGGCTTAGGGACAATGTGGGTTACAACCGAAATAATGCACAGGAATAAGAAAGGTGAAGATAAACGCAAATTATCGGTTGTTGGAATATTATCAAAAGTTGATGTCCCAACTGTATTCTTCTTCCTGGGAATTCTTACTGCTGTTGCAAGTTTATCTTCTGCCGGCCAGTTGCAATTGCTTGCAACATATTTAGATGAAAACCTTGGAAATATTTATTTAATAAATCTGGCTATTGGGTTGTTATCAGCAATAGTTGATAATGTTCCTTTAGTTGCCGGAGCAATGGGTATGTATCCGATAGCAACTCCCGAATCCATTGAAACTTTAGCAGTTGGACAGCAAGCCTATGCAACTCTCTTCCTTCAGGATGGTGAGTTCTGGGAATTCCTTGCTTATTGTGCAGGAACAGGTGGAAGTATTTTAATTATTGGATCGGCAGCCGGTGTTGCAGCCATGGGAATGGAAAAAATTGATTTTATCTGGTACATGAAAAAGATCAGTTTATTAGCATTAGTAGGATATTTGGCAGGTGCTCTCGTTTATTATTTGCAAATGTCGATTTTTTTGAAATAATATTATTTATCATAAACAAGAAAGCGGAGATCTTTAAAGATTATCCGCTTTTTTTTTACAAAAGCACAAGGTTTTAGTCTAATCTGTGTCATAAAGTAAAATTGAAAATAAATTGAGCGATAAAGAACTTATTGAAAAATTGAAAAATAAAGACAGTACCGCATTTAAATATCTTGTAGATAATTATAATTCGCTGGTGTTGAATACATGCAATAGTTTTTTGCATAATTTTGAGGATGCTCAGGATATTAGCCAGGAGGTTTTCATAGAAGTTTATAAATCAATGGAAAAATTCAGGGGTGAATCGAAAATATCTACCTGGCTTTATAGAATTTCAGTAAATAAATCATTAAACCATCTAAGGAAAAATAAAAGAAATTCAATTTTTAAAAGTTTGGAATCAATTGTTAAGACTCAAAGAAGCAATATTGATAATTTAACAGAAATAGATGAAAGTGAGAATAATTCAGAAATATGTGAAAGAAGCAGGACTTTATATAAAGCAATAGATTCATTACCTCAAAATCAGAAAATAGCATTTACATTAAGTAAGCTTGAAAATATGAAATATAAAGAAATTTCGGAGGTTATGAATGTTTCTGTTTCTTCAGTTGAATCCTTGATATTTAGGGCAAAAAAGAATTTGCAAAAGAGATTAATTAATCTTTACAAAAATAATTAAATGATTTTCGCAAGTTTTTTAGGCTTGGAGTGTCATAATTAAAAAAGCATTAAAAAATGAAATGTTCGGAAGTACAAAAAAAATTGATTTTTTACATTGAAAAGGAATTAGGTAATAGTTCAAAAAATGAAATCGAAAGCCACCTCCGGGAATGTAAAAATTGCAATTTACTTTATAGTGAAATAAGTAAAACTTATGGTGTTTTGGATAATTATAAGCAGTTAAAACCTAATCCGTTTTTTTATACACGTCTGAATGAAAAAATTAAAGAAATTGATAAAAAAGAAAGTGGAATACTTTTTCGTCCATCAATTATAAAAATTTTACAACCGATAGCAATTAGTTTGGTTTTAGTATTAAGCCTTGTTTTAGGAATTATTATCGGAAATGAATTTAGTAATGAATCATATTTTTCCGATAATAGTATCGAATCCGATTTACAAGTTTATTCTGATAATTATTATTTGAATGAAATAGAAGAGGAATCTTTTGAGAATTTTTTAATTAACGGTAAAAACGAATAAAATGAATTATTTTACAAAAAAAAGATTGATAATATTATTAATAGTTATCCTGATAATAGTTAATGTAGCCGCAATTTCGACTATAGTTTTTCATAGATATATTATGCCCGATCGAGTTCTTAAAGAGAAAAAAATTGAAAATCCTGTAGGATATATGAGAAAGGCTCTCAATTTGGATTCGAATCAGGAGAGGGTTTTTGCCAAATTAAATGCTGAATATAAAATTAAATCTGCTGAAACTCTTGAAATTTTAAAAATGAAGAGAGTAGAAATGCTTGAAGAACTTTCACTTCCTGAGCCAAATATTGACAGATTAGATGGAATTGCAGATGAAATTGGAGTTCTACACGCAGATTTAAAGAAACTTACGATAAAGAATTTTTTAGAGATGAAGGATAATTGCACCCCCGAGCAACATAAAAAATTCAAAAGAATGTATCGTAGAATGTTGATGGGAAAGGGCCATGAAATAGATACTATGGAGAGGAAACATAAAAATAGCCAAAGACATGGAAAACAAGGCCGAAGCAACAGAAAAAAATCATGGTAAAATACATGTTAATTTAATAAATAATAAACACTTAAAATGATGAAAATGAAAAAAATGTTAATTGCAATAATCGTAGCAGCTACTTTTATTGCCGGAACCACCTCAGGTTTATTTGCACAGCAAGAACAGGGTCATAGAAAAATGGATGGAAAAGAATGTCATAAGAATTTCAAGAAGGATGGCCATGGGATGAAATGCGATAAATTACCCGGGATTACGGAAGAACAAAAACAAAAAATCAGGGATTTAAAAACAGCCAATTTAAAACCACAAACTCAATTAAGGAATCAAATAGCGGAGAAACGAGCACGTTTGAATACACTCCAGGCCGCAGATGAAGTTGATATGAAGGCTATCAACAAAACAATTGATGAAATGACTGCCTTGCGTGCTGAAATGCAAAAAAATATGGTTGCTTTACATCAGGATATTAGAAAACTTTTAACCGATGAACAAAGAGCAATTTATGATTCTCGCAAAGGAAAAAGAAAAAGTGGCCACAAGAATTGTGGTAAACAAATGAAGAAAGATTGTAAAAGATCAAGGATGAACTGGTAAAATCCCTGCTTCTGATCCTGTCATTCTTTACGATGGAGATCACAGAAAACAGGCCAAAATTTAGTACAAATTTTGGCCTGTTTTTTATAAGTATTCTTTTGTTGAAAAAAATACAGTTTTACTCTATTGTAAATTTTTTACTTGCCAATACGACTCCTTTTTCTGACACGATATCGACATGCCATTTACCGGTAGCAAAAGATACGATCTTTTTTGAACTCCATGTTCGCCAGGTCTTAGCTTTTACATCAAGTTTGATGTTAGCCATTTCTTCGTCTTTGTAATACCAAACCTGTGAAATACTACAAGGATCTTCGGCTCCCGTAATTTTTGTGAAACAGTATAGTTTCCCAACATCTTTCGAAAAAGTGGAATCTACTCCAACCGGTTGGCGTTCATCTATTGAAGTGCAAATTACTAACTTATCAATGGTTAAATTGTTAGTCTCCTGTGCAGAAAGCAAAGAAGTGAAAAGCATTGATAAAAGAAAAATTAATGATAGTTTTTTCATATGGATTATTTTTAAGGTTAATAATTTCGTGAATTTACAAATTTTTTTTAATATGGATTAAATCATTTATTAATTTCTTATTTGTTTGATAAAAACTGATTAAAAATCACTCCACCTGAATTATCTTTACTTGCTCCTGTTACTGACTTTAGGCAATTTATTTCTCCCCGCATTTTTAATACTCCCAGAAAGGCAAAGATCATAGCTTCCTTGAAATCAATTATTGTATTTTCGGGAATATGAATCCATTCGGACCCATACGGGCTAACTTCGTGTCGCTTACTTCGTTTCGTTTGATGATCAGTATGAGTTTTGATTCTGCTGATCAGAAAATCATTATATGCGCCACCACCGGTTATTAACAATTTACTGTTTCTTGAAGGAGAAATTGATTTGGATATTTGATGAGCAATATGCTCACAAACCGTTCTTAATTTATCTGAAGGAGGAATTTTGAATTTTTTCAAAACAGGTTCGAAATATTTAATTACCCACTCCTTGCCAAGAGATTTTGGATTTTTTTGTTTATAAAAACTAAGATCATCTAATTCCGATAAAAGCTGTGGATTTAAATTTCCGCTTTTGGCAATTTTACCTTTGTCATCGAAATTAAGATTAAGTTCAGAGGCAATTTTATTTAATACGATATTTACCGGGCAAATGTCAAAAGCAATTCTCTCGTTCAGTTCATTATCAAATGAAATATTTGCAAAACCACCGAGATTTAAACAATAATCGTATTGAGAAAAAAGAAGTTTATCACCAATTGGAACTAATGGTGCTCCCTGTCCGCCTAATTTTACATCAAGGCTCCTGAAATCGCAAATAACATTTAGTTTTGTTCTACTTGCTATTGCTTGGCCATCACCAATTTGAAATGTTATCTTTTCTTCAGGTTGATGAAAAATAGTATGCCCGTGAGAGGCAATGAAATCGGGTTTTAATTTATTGCTTGTAAGAAAATTATTTACAAGATCACCGAGAAAATGCCCATATTCGGAATGAGTTTTTACAAAGCTATAAGCGTCTCTAAGATGAAGTGAGCTTAATTTTTCTTTCCATGTTTTATCATAATCAAAAGTTTGAGCTTTAATAATTTCGAAACTCCATTTATTAGCTTTTTCCTGAAAAACACAATATGCAATATCAACACCATCAAGTGAAGTGCCTGACATTATGCCTAATGCGTTATATGTGTTCATATATTATGTTTTTCTAAATCAAAATGTTGAAACTGGATACCGGAAACTGGAATCTTGCTTTTTCTTGACTTTCCAATTTTATTAAATAATTATTCACTTGTCTATCAAAAATGTTTTGCCAAAGGTATTTCATATTAACTTTATAATACTTCAATCAATGATTCAAGTTTTATTCCTCTTGAGCCTTTAATGAAAATTGTTGCGTTTTCAAGGTGATAGGTTTTTAACCATTGCAAAGCTTCTTCCGTTTTGTGAAAAGCTTTGTGATTTGGGTTTTCGTTTGTTTTGTAAAATTCTTCACCTATTAAAAAGACATTACTAAAACCCAATTCCTGAACAAGCTTCAAAATACTTCGATGTTCCGGGAAACTTTCGCCTCCAAGTTCAAGCATATCACCTATAATCAAAATTTTATTTTTATAATCTAATTCAGCGAAATTTCTGATTGCGGCTTCCATACTTGAGGGATTTGCATTATAAGCATCAAGCAAAATTTTATTTTTCCCGGTATTAATAAACTGTGAACGATTATTTTTGGGGACATATTCTTCAATTGCCTTAACAATATTTTCAATTTTAACATTAAAATAATCACCAACACATATTGCTGCCAGAATATTTTCAAAATTATACTTTCCAGCTAAATTTGATTTTATTGTAATATCTCCAAAGTTACTGTTCCATAGTATTTCAACAAAAGGATCACTGGCAATGAGTTTCGCCTGACAATCTGAGTTTTTAGTTGTGCCGTAAGATATGGTTTGCAGGTATTTGGTAAGCTGTTTGAGAGTAGTATTGTCGCTGTTTACAAATATTAAATCTTCATTTTTTGAAATAAATTTATATAATTCGGTTTTTGCTTTAATAATTCCTTCGATACTTCCAAAGCCTTCAAGGTGAGCTTTTCCAATATTAGTAATTATTCCAAAATCCGGGTGTGAAATATTGCATAAAGCAGAAATCTCACCAATATGGTTTGCTCCCATTTCAATAACTGCGATTTCTGTATCTTTTGATATTTCAAGAATGGTTAATGGAACACCAATGTGATTGTTGAAATTCCCTGAGGTTGCGAGAACTTTGTATTTCTGTTTTAAAACTGCTGCTATCAGTTCTTTTGTTGTTGTTTTTCCATTTGTACCTGTTATTCCGATCACCGGAAGATTAAGTTTTTTTCGATGATAAATTGCTAATTGTTGAAGTGTTTCAAGAACATTTTCAACAAGCAGAAACCTATCGCTGTTTTTGAAAATTTCTTCATCAATTACTACGTATTCAGCACCTGTTTGTATTGCAGATTCAGCAAATTTATTTCCATTAAAGTTCTCACCCTTTAAAGCAAAGAAAATGGAATTGGGTTTAATATTTCTTGAATCAGTACAAATTATCGGATGTTGACAAAATAGCTTGTAAAGATTTTCGATTGATGTAAACATTTTTTTGTTCAAATTTAGAAAAAAAATAGGTATAACAAATATTTTAATGGAAAAGACTTTTGAAGTCAGATGTCCGAAGTCTTTTTTATAAACTTCTGTCTTCCGTCTTCCATTGTCGGTCTTCCATTAAAGTAAAAACCCCGGATATTTAATAATAACCGAGGTTTTTCAATTTTTTTCAATTTATATCTATTTCGACTTTTTCATAGGTATTGGCGAGCCAACCCTGCTCATTGCACATCGGAAACCAATATAATCGGCAGCTTGGTTTTGATCTAAAAATCTTCTTGCCCCCGGGCTTAAATAATAAGCTCTGTCTTTCCATGAACCACCTTTATAAACTCTTGCTTCATCATTTATCAGGGTTGTTTCCTCATATTCATACATCAAATCCGTGGTGTTTTTTTCGGCATTTTCAATAGGCCATTCTTCGCTATTGATAACAGTTGCGTGGTCACCATCGCGATAGCTTATATTATTTGCTTTACGATAGTTTCTTCTGTCAGCATTTTCTTCGGTGGTAACATCAACATATCTAATATGTCCCAGGCTGTCTTTTTCCATAAGGTTACCTTCGAAGTCAAGAGCTTTATTTTTAAAAACATTTCCCCGGAAAGGGCTGTAATCACTCATGTCTTGAGTTGACATTGGACGATAAACATCAAGAACCCATTCACTAACATTACCGGCCATATTATATAAACCATAGTCATTAGGCCAGTAAGAACCGACAGGTGCGGGAATATCTGCACCATCGTTTAATGAACTTGCAACACCCATGTAATCTCCACGGCCTCTTTTGAAATTTGCCATAAACTGTCCATAATATTTTTTCTCATCCGAACGTGTATAAGTTCCGCTCCAGGGGTAAGATTTTCGTTCAACAACACGTTCATAAAGTGTATTTCCAATCAAACCTAAAGCTGCATATTCCCATTCGGCTTCAGTAGGAAGGCGATATTTCGGAAGCATAATTCCATCTTCCATTTTTGCTCTTCTTTCACCTGTACCCGATGGATCAAGGTCTGCTAAGGGTTTATTTACAAGTCCTTCATATTGGCCGGATAAATAAGCATCAGTGTTAAAGTTATTTTCGTCTTTTTGATCAGGGTCCATTTCAAGAATACCGCGTTCAATTAAAAGCATTTCGTTAACCCTGTCGGTTCGCCATGAGCAATAATCATTTGCCTGAACCCATGTAACTCCAACAACCGGATAATCGTGATAGGCCGGATGACGAAGATACAATTCAACTAAGGGTTCGTTATATGCCAATTCATCTCGCCATACATTTGTGTCAGGTAAAGCATTGCGATATACATCGGGGTGATTTTCACTGAAAACCCTGTTTAACCAGTATAAATATTCAAGATAATCCAGATTGCTAACTTCTGTTTCGTCAATGTAGAATGTTGGAACCGTGACTCTGCGAGGAATATTATTCCAATCGAACAGAAGATCCTGAATAGTACTTCCCATTACGAAAGTTCCACCTTCAATAAGTACAAGTCCGGGACCGGTTTTTTGATCAACGTTTTTTGAAACTTCAAATCCTCCGTTTTTTTGATTATTGTATTCCCATCCGGTGCTTCCTGATTTTTTTCCGCCTCCGCATGATGTTAATAATACAACAGAAGTCACTAAAAATAGTGTAGTAGCGATTTTGTTGAATCTAAACATGTTTGTTTTTTTTATTATCATTTTTATTTTATAAATGTTCTGTTTATGATATTTCGATTCTACTTCAAAAATACAATTTTATATGTTGTTAATTGCCTTATAATTAAAATTAAAAATATTTTCTAAGTATTAATATATTGCTAATTACTGAGTTTTTTATAATATACTATTTTGATATTTAATCATATTAACTAAAATGATGGGCATTTTATTGCTTCATATCTGTTAATTTTTTTGTTGCAATTAAAGTGCCATGTAAAAGATATTTCATGTGAACCACCTGAAACCTTATTTATCTTTGAAACAGTGTAGTCATAACTATACCCCAAATTAAACTTATTATATCGTAAACCTACTAAAGCTGTCATAGCATTTGGGTTCTCAAAAGCATGTCTGTACCATGTACCAAAAACAAAAGGATAAAGATTAAAATAAACACCTACGTTCAATTGCTGAAAATCACCCTGTTTTTGATATAATATATTAGGTGAAACCGAAGTTTGCTTGTATTCATCTTTACTTCTTTGGTAATTAGATGAGTTTAGATAAAACATTGCTCCTGCATGTGCCGTATATTTTAGATCCAACTTTGAATTTTCATTTTTATAAAAACTAATATTTGGTTGAGATAAATGATGGGCTGCAAAACCTGCAAAAATTTTGTCATTTATTCCAAGCAAAATGCCGGTAGCAAAATCGGCAAAACCAAAACTTAAATTATCAGGAACTACTTCTGTTGATCCAAAATTTGGATCTGAAGGATCAACCTCACTTCCAAAAACAAGTTTTTCCCAGGCTAATTGTTTATTATAATAACCTCCCTGCAATGCTACATTTACGAATAAATCTTCATTTACCATAAGCTTGTATGAATAGGTTCCGCTTATGGTGCTTGTCTTTAGAATCCCGTCACCTGCGACGTCATAATTCATTATGATTCCTAAACCTCCTGATAATTTATCAACAAATTGATCATAAGAAACACTATAAGTTACAAAAGAATTTGTAATACCGGGCCATTGATTATTATAATTCAGCGATAATCGGCTGCAGTCACCTGAGCCTGCCATGGCAGGATTCAAATATACAGGATTAGCATAAAACTGTGAAAAACCCGGATCTTGAGAATATGCTGAATTCATAATAAAAAATATAGAAATTATTGCTAAAGTTAATAATTTCTTTTTCATGTTAATTAGTGCAATTATTTGCAAAAAATTTTTTGCTGACAATATTACAAATAATTTCATTATTGATAGTAATTTCTCATTATTTCCATGATATATTAACAATATTAGCTTTTTCAGAGCGTTAAAAGAATGATTTATTATTAAGTAGGTTTTATTCAATATCCGGTGATGTTAAATCATGCTTAATTAATTACGTTTAAATTATTTGTTTTATTATCTAATGATTCAAATTTATGAAGTGGAAAATTTCAATTATATTTTTTCTTATAACAGTTTTGCCTTTTTTTGCAATTTCTCAGCAAAAGAGTAATTTAAAATTACTCAAATGGATAGGTGTCGAAACCAATTATTATTCGCCTGAGGATCCTTATGAGCGAATATCTTTTTCAGGTGCTGTTTACAATCCTGAAACAAGTATTTTGCCTTCTTATTTTGAAACAGTTTTATTGAATTCTGCAAATGATGAAGTAAAGGTCTCGTTGAGAAATAAGATTTTTGAAGAAGCAAATGCTGAAGAAGTTAGATTATTGCAGGATGCAGGTTATAATGATAATGAAATTCAGGTTTCTACATCTTTATTAGTGGAGCGAAAAATTCCTTATGCAGGTATTTCTTTTATACCAATAAGGAAGAATTCTTTAACCGGAAAATTCGAAAAGCTTGTTTCGTTTAAATTGGACATCCAAATTATTGAAAATCTCAGCCCGGTATTAAAATCAGGCTCAAGAATATATCCTGATAATTCAGTGCTTGCAAACGGCGATTGGTATAAACTTGGCATCGGGTCTTCGGGCATGCACAAAATTACTTATGAGGTTTTGTCGAGCATGGGAATAAATCCGGGCTCAATTAATCCGAAAAACATAAAAATTTACGGTAATGGTGGAGGTATGTTGCCTGAAAATAATAGTGTGTTCAGATATAATGATTTACAGGAAAATGCCATAATTATTGTTGGCGAAGATGATGGTAGTTTTGACCAAAACGATTATATTTTGTTTTATGCTGAATCTTCCGATGAATGGGTATATAACGGTATTCAGGAATTCAAGAGGTTTGAACATAAAGTAAATCTTTATTCCGATTTGAATTATTATTTCCTTACTGTTGGAAATGATGCCGGAAAAAGGGTAGCAACCCAGGAACAATCCACTTTAGATGTTACCAATCAGTCAAATGAGTTTGTGGATTTTAGGGCTCATGAAGTTGAAGACTATAACCTTATTAAATCGGGGAAAGATTGGTTTGGTGAGAAATTTGAAAATATTACTACTTATGAGTTTCCTTTTAATTTTCCAAATATTGTTAATGATTCGATTAATTTACGTTATCGGGTTGTAGCACGGTCGAAAAAGAAAAGTTATTTTAAAATATTTGCTAATGGAAATTTGGTTGAACAAGAGGATATTAATCCCATTTCAGATGTTCCTTTTAGCACTTATGCATTCGATAAATCAAGCTCGAAATATTTTTCATCTTCAGCTTCAAATAACTCTATCAAAATTGACTATACTAAAACTGAAACATCATCAGTTGGTTGGCTTGATTACATTGAACTTAATGCAATAAGAAATTTAATTTTTACTGGCGGACAAATGAGTTTCAGAGATCCTTATTCTATTGGAAATAATAATGTTACAGAATTTGTCTTACAGAATGCTACCCAGTCAGTTAAAATTCTTAATATTACCGATCCTCTTGAACCCAGGATGATAAATACATCCTCTTCAGGAAATAATTTACAATTTAAGCTTTCTACCGATTCGCTTTTACAATTTATTGCTTACGATGGTTCATCATATTTTTCAATAACAAATTTTGAGAAAATCGAAAATCAGAATTTGCATGCAGTCGGAGATATTGATATGTTAATTATTTACCCGGCTGAGTTTTATTCAGAGGCTGAACGATTAGCTCAATTACACAGAGATAAAGATAATTACGAAGTTTTTATTGTTACGCCACAGAAAATTTACAACGAATTTTCGTCAGGACGTCAGGATGTAACTGCTATTAAAGACTTTATTAAAATGTTTTATGATAGGGCAGAGCCGGGCGATGAAATAAAATATGTGATATTTTTTGGCGATGCTTCTTATGATTATAAGGACCGGATAATTGACAATACTAATTTAGTTCCAACCTGGGAAACAAAACAATCATTACGTCCTATACAATCAATTGCTTCTGATGATTATTTTGCATTTCTTGACGATAATGAAGGAACCGGAACATCTAATAATATTCTCGATGTTTCTCTTGGCCGTTTTCCTGTTGATGATATTGATGATATTAAAAAAGTTGTTGATAAGACGGAACTATATATTACGAACAATCTGGAAAATATGGGCGATTGGCGGAATGTTGCTTGTTTTGTTGCCGATGATGAGGAAGGTAACAAGCATGTAAGATCTTCTGAAGATGTTTCAAATTATTTAGTAAGTTTTAATAAAAATCTAAATATTGATAAAATATACCTGGATGCTTATCCACAGGTTTCTACTCCCGGTGGAGAACGTTATCCGGAAGTTACTGAGGCGATTAATAATCGAATGGAAAAAGGTAATTTGATTATGAATTACATGGGTCATGGCGGTGAGGTCGGTTGGGCACACGAAAGAGTGTTAAATGTTTCAGATATTATAAATTGGAAAAACTTAAACAAATTATCTGTTTTTATTACAGCTACATGTGAATTCAGTAGATATGATGATCCTGAACGTGTTTCAGCAGGAGAACTTGTATTTCTAAATCCAAATGGAGGGGCGGTTGCGATGTTCACAACAGCAAGGCCAACCAGTATTGGTGAAAATATAAAAATTAACAAAGCAATATTTAAATATGCATTTGACACTCAAAATAGTAATTGTGTTAATTTTGGAGACATAATGCGTAATGCAAAAAATGATAGTGGTGTCTCAAATACTGATAAGATGTATGTTTTATTTGGTGATCCTGCAATTGGATTTGCCGTACCTAAATATTCAATTGAAACTACAAAAATTAACAATGTTTTAATCACTGATATTCCCGATACCCTGAAAGCATTATCAAAAATATCTGTCGAAGGAAGCATTATCGATAATTATGGTAATAAATTAGAAGGTTATTCCGGTATTCTGTATCCGGTTGTTTATGATAAACCAACTGAAATAACAACTCTTGGACAAGACCCTGATAGCAAACAGGAATCTTTTTATCTGCAAAATAGTATTCTTTATAAAGGAAAAGCAGGAATTGAAAATGGGGACTTTAATTTTTCTTTCGTAGTTCCTAAAGACATTGCTTATAATTATGGCTTCGGTAAAATCAGTTATTATGCTAATAATATTGTCGATACCGATGCATGCGGATATTTTGACAATATCGTTGTAGGAGGAAATTCCACCAATATTATTCATGATTCTAATGGCCCGGATATTGAGCTTTATATGAATGATGAAAGTTTTATGTTCGGTGGAATAACCGATCAGGATCCAAGTCTGCTAGCTTTTGTTACTGATTCTACAGGAATAAATACGGTTGGAAGCGGCATCGGACATGATATTGTTGCAATTCTTGATAATAATTCCGAAAATCAAATTGTTTTGAATGAATATTATGAATCGGATATTAATAGTTATCAAAAAGGAAGAATTGTCTATCCGTTTAGAAATCTTACTAACGGGAGGCATACTTTAAACCTGAAAGTATGGGATGTTAATAATAATTCCTCAAAAGCTTATACCGAATTTATTGTAGCTGAATCTGAAATCATGGCTCTTGAAAATCTGATGAATTACCCGAATCCTTTTAATAACAAAACATCATTTGTTTTTGAACATAATCAGGCAGATAGTGAACTGACCGTTGAAATTCAAATATTTTCATTATCAGGAAAATTAGTTAAAACAATAAGAACTAATTTGACCACATCCGGATTCAGGTCTGAACCTATTGACTGGTATGGTACTTCAGATAATGGGGCGCCTATTGCAAGAGGTATGTATGTTTATAAAGTTAAAGTTACAGATTTCAATGGAAAAAGTTCTGAAAAAGTTGAAAAACTTGTAATTTTGAAATGAAAAAAGACTGAAGACAGGAGTCGGAAGTCAGGAATTGGTCTTCTGACTTCGGTCTTCCGTCTTCTGACCAAAAAAAATGTTTTATAAGATAATAGCATGATGCCAAAAATATTTCAAATAATCATATTACTTATATTGACTCCTGTTTTGGTTTTCACACAAAACCTAAATCGAAATATAAAATGGGAAAAACCGGAAAAATTAATTATTTCAGAAAATCAGATAGTTGAAGTGTTGGTTTTTGAGAATGCAATTTTTATGGACGATGCCGGATTTTTACCATTTTATCACGAAAGATTCAAACTAGATTCAAAAAATACAAAAATTAAATTTGAATTGAAGAATATAGTTTTTGATGAACTTACTGAAACAGATATTTTAGAAGATGAAGATATTGGAAGGATTTCTGATAGAATTATAATAAATTCGAATGTATCAATTGGCCGTGGACAATACTTTGCAAACCTTTCTTTTCTTCCGATTCGAAAAAACCTTGTTTCCGGGAAATTTGAAAAAGTCTTATCTTTTGAAATCCAAAAAGTTATAATTCAATTAAAAAACGGTAAAAATCCACAAAATAGCAGAACTTATGCCGATCATTCGGTTTTGAGTTCAGGTAATTGGTATAAAATTAGAGCAAAAAATTATGGGATTCATAGAATTTCATACAATGATCTACTCTCAATGGGCATGGATGTTGCTTCCATAAATCCACGTGATTTAAGAATTTATGGAAATGGGACAGGAATGTTGCCTGAGAATAATGGCGACTTAAGAATTGATGATTTACTTGAAAACACCATTAAAGTTATTGGTGAAGAGGATGGATCGTTTGATGAGGATGATTATATTTTGTTTTATGCCGAATCATCCGTAAAATGGAATTATAATGAAATTCAAATAAGATTTGAGCATTCTAAAAACATTTACTCCGATTACACAAACTATTTTATTACAGCCGATTTAGGCCCCGGAAAACGTATTCAAAAAACTGAATCGGTAACTTCAGACCCTACACATAATGTAATTACTTTTAGTGATTACACTTATCATGAAGAGGATTTTGAGAATGTTATAAAATCGGGAAAGAATTGGCTTGGTGAAAGGTTTGAAAACCAACTTACTTATAATTTCCCTTTTAATCTCCCAAATATTTGTACTGATGTTGAGGTGCTTGTAAAAATGTATATGGTAGCTCGCTCAACTGAACCAAGTTATTTTAAATTCTTCCTGAATGGAAAAGAAAAATATGAAATGAGAATAACTCAAATCTCACCTTCCGATAATACTTATGCTAGATATGCACTAAAGAAATTTTCATATTTTCCTGAAGACACTTTAAATATAATCACTGTGTGCTATGATCCTCCAAATTCATCTTCAATTGGTTGGATGAATTATTTGTATATTAATTTGCGCCGTCAACTAAAATACTATGGAAGTCAATTAAGGTTTAGAGATATTAATTCTTTTGGCAATGGAAAAATTGCACGTTTTAAATTATCGGATGCTTCAGAAAATGTAAATATTTGGGATGTAAGCCGTATTGATAGTGTCATGGAAATAAATGCTGATTTAATTAATGATTCCCTTATTTTTACTCTTCCAACAGATTCGTTGCGACAATTTATTGCATTCGATGGAAGTTCTTTTTATTCACCCGAATTTGTTGAAAAAGTTGAAAATCAGGATTTACATGCAACAGGGAATACTGATTATATTATTATTTCTCATCCCGATTTTCTAAATGAAGCTAATTGGTTAGGCGATTTTCATCTTGAAAGGGATGGATTATCTTATATTGTTACTACTCCAGATCGAATTTATAATGAGTTTTCGTCCGGAGTTCAGGATATTTCGGCAATTCGCGACTTCGTTAAAATGATATACGACCGAGCTCAGGAAGATCAAAAACCCAAATATCTTCTTTTGTTTGGTGACGGATCGTATGATTATAAAGACAAGATTGACATTTTCTCAAATTTCGTTCCAACCTTTCAATCATCGGAGTCTTTAAAAATGGTCCAATCTTATGTTTGTGATGATTTTTTTGGCCTTCTCGACGATACCGAAGGGCTTAATGCCAACGGTACATTAGATATAGGTGTTGGCAGGCTTCCTGTTAATTCAGTCGAAGAGGCTCAAAATGCAATTAATAAAATCCATGTTTATACTTCAGAATCACAAGATATTATGGGTGACTGGAGAAATCGTATTTGTTTTATTGCTGATGATGAGGGTAAAAATGCCTATATAACCCATGCTGAAGAATTGAATGATATTATTCAGGCTGAACAAGATGTTTTGAATGTTAACAAAATATACTTAGATGCTTTTCAGCAAATTAGTGGAATTTCCGGTGAGCGATATCCTGAGGTTAACAAAGCAATAAATGAGCAAGTTGAAGATGGGGCTTTTATTATTGATTATATTGGCCATGGCAGCGAAGTTGGCTGGTCAGATGAGCATGTTTTGGAAATTTCTGATATTGTTAATTGGAAAAATATTAATAAGCTTCCAATGTTTATGACAGCTACCTGCGAATTTAGCCGTTATGATAATCCGGGAATGAAATCAGCCGGTGAAATAATGTTTTTGAGTCCGGATGGAGGTGCAATTGCTTTAATAACAACTACTAGGTTGGCTTTTTCAACTTATAATCAATATGTTAATAAAAGATTTATTGGCAATGTTTATAAGAAAACCGATAGTGGTCATTATACGATCGGTGACATTTACAGATTATCTAAAACACCTCAAAGTACAAATACAAGAAATATTACGCTTTTTGGTGATCCTGCCCTGACTTTGGCTTACCCTAAATATAAAATTTCAACAACATCTATAAATAATATTCCTGTTTCGGAATTTAGTGATACACTGAAAGCTTTCACTAAAGTTACAATCAATGGAATTATTGAAAATGATGGACAAAAAATTTCTGATTTCAATGGAAAAGTTTTTCCAATAGTTTATGATAAACCTTCTGTTAATAAAACTCTTGGAAATAATTCACAGAGTTATCCAAGGGAGTTTTTATTAAGAGAAAAGATTTTGTATAAAGGGAATTGTAAAGTTGTAAATGGTGAATTTTCATTTACTTTTGTTGTCCCCGACTATCTTACACCTCAATATGGTTTTGGATTGATTAGTTATTATGCACATAATGATTATATTGATGCTACCGGATCAGAACATGAAGTAATGATGGGGGGAGTTGATCATTCTGTCCCTGTTGATGTTTCCGGCCCTGCTATTTCAATTTATCTTGAAAAGGATGATTTTGTTTCCGGTGATGTTACAAGTAATAGCCCTATTATGTATGTTTCTGTTTTTGATGAAAACGGAATAAATCTATCCGGCGATGGATTTGGAAGAGATATTGTTGCAGTTTTAGATGATGATTACAGACAGCCAATAACTTTAAACAAATATTTTGAACCTGATCCCGATTCCTATCAGTCGGGTAAAATAGTTTATCCTTTTACAAATTTATCTTATGGACATCATAATATTAATTTTAAAGCATGGGATGTTTGTGGAAATTCGTCTGAAGTGATTATTGATTTTTTTGTTGATGAAAATGCCAAATTGACTTTGAGTCATGTGATAAACAGGCCAAATCCTTTTAAGAATTCAACAGAATTTGTTTTTAATCCTAATAAATCATTAGATGATTATGATGTTTGCATAAAAATATTCTCAATCAGGGGACAACTCGTAAAAACTATTAATAAAAATGTTAACTCTTCCAATTTTGAAATTGAGCCTATTAAATGGAATGGAAGAAATGATAATGGCGAAAAATTGAATAAAGGAATTTATATTTATAACATCATTGTACAAAAAGATAATTTTAATGCCGAACGAACTCAAAAATTAGTGATAATTTAAACGCAATATTTAAAAATTATCTTCGTTATTTTGCTATCCAAATAAAATGAGATATTTATCAATAAAATACTTAAGAAAATCAATGCTTAATCTTACAAAAATGAACAAAAGAAATTTAAAAATGAATTATAAAATCTTATTAGTAATCGTTCTGATTTTTGCAATGTTTACCGGTCGTTCACAAAATAGTGATTATGTTGGCCGTGATCTGAATACTATTACAACAGCAGTTCCATTTTTATTAATAGCCCCCGATGCCAGAGCAGGTGCTTTGGGAGATGCCGGTGTGGCTTCATCACCTGATGCAAATTCAATGCACTGGAATCCCGCTAAATATGCTTTTATTGATAATCAAATGGGATTCTCGGTTTCATATAGCCCATGGTTAAGGGCATTAGTGAACGATATTAATCTTGCTTATGTTTCGGGTTACTATCGAATTGATGATCGGCAGGTTATTGGAGCTTCATTGCTATATTTCTCTCTCGGTGATATCACTTTTACCGATGTTTCTGGTGGACGAATAGGTGATTACAAACCAAGTGAATTTTCAATCGATGCTACATACTCTAGAAAATTATCGGAAAAATTATCCGGTGCAATCTCAGCTCGTTACATAAATTCAAACCTTACACAAGGACAATATGTTGCCGGAGTTGAAACACATCCCGGGAATTCTATTGCCGCTGATGTTGCCGTTTATTGGCAGAATGATATTGTTCTGGGAAATATGGATGGTAAATTTGCCTGGGGTGTTAATATTTCAAATATCGGGTCAAAAATTTCTTATTCCGATAATGAAATAAAAGAATTTATTCCTACCAATCTTCGTATCGGGCCATCGTTGACACTGGATCTTGATGACTATAATACATTGTCATTTATGATCGATGTTAACAAGCTTTTGGTTCCAACTCCTCCAATTTACGAAATTGATTCCACAACAGGATTACCTGTTTACCAAAATGGTAAACCCGTTATTCTTGAAGGCAAAGACCCTGATGTTTCCGTAATTTCCGGTATGTTGCAATCATTTTATGATGCTCCCGGAGGATTTAGCGAAGAAATGCGTGAGTTTAGTTTTTCAATTGGAGCAGAGTATTGGTACGATAAACAATTTGCTTTAAGAGGTGGATTCTTTTATGAGGATAGATCAAAAGGAAACCGTAAATATTTTACATTGGGTGCAGGATTAAGGTATAATGTATTTGGGTTAGATTTTGCTTATTTAATTCCTTTCGAACAGCATAATCCATTGGAAAATACACTTCGTTTTTCTTTGTTGTTTAATTTTGAAGCTTTTAATTAGAAACCGGAAATTAGAAATTTGAAAAAATCTGTTATTAAAACCCAATTTCTAAATTCATTTCTTGCAATAATGTAATTCGTTGTAAGTAAGTTAGCTGAGCATAAAAACGAGAGAAATTCGAAATTGTCAATAATCAATAACCAATTATCAATTATCAAAATATTAGAGTCGGTCAGGGTTACGATGTTCATCGATTAGCTGAAGGACATGAACTATGGCTTGGTGGAATATTAATCCCGCATTACAAAGGTGCAGTAGGACATTCTGATGCTGATGTTTTAATTCATGCAATTTGCGATGCATTGCTCGGTGCTGCAAACCTGAGAGATATTGGATATCATTTCTCCGATAAATCACCTGAATATAAAAATATTGACAGTAAAATTCTGCTTAAAAAAGTTGTTGAATTAATCTCCACCAGGGATTATAAAATTATTAATATCGACTCAACTATTTGTCTTGAAAAACCAAAGTTATCTCAATATATTCCTTTAATGCAAAAAACACTTGCTGAAGTTGTTTCAATTCATGTGGATAGTGTTTCGATAAAAGCCACTACTACCGAAAAATTAGGTTTCGTTGGTAAAGAAGAAGGTATTTCGGCTTATGCAATTGCATTAATCGGGAAGTAAGATACCAAATAATTCGCCTTCTCAAGTATTTAGGCCTGTATGAAAAAAGAAAACTGGGATTAGTAAAACGTATTAGAAAACAAATTGCTAAATTTGACTTCAAATCCAAAAATGTTGTGTTTTGTAATTCATTGAAACTGAGTTATGATATTTGATGTTTGTCGGAATAAGAAGAGACCAGATGCGTATGAATGATTTTGAAAATAACAGAGAAAGCTGGAACGAACTAACTCCCTTGCATGTTGATTCGGACTTTTATAATTTAAAGAATTTTAAAAAAGGAAAAACTTCCCTGAACCATATTGAGGTTGAAGAGATAGGAGATGTAAAAGGAAAGAAACTCTTACACCTTCAGTGTCATTTTGGAATGGATACTTTGTCATTTGCCCGTTTGGGAGCAGATGTTACAGGAATTGATATATCGGATGAATCAATTAAAGTTGCGATTGAATTGTCTGAAGAATTATCAATACCTGCAAGATTTTTACGTTCAAATGTATATAAAATTGACAAAATAATAGATGAACGTTTTGATATAATTTATACTTCTTATGGGGCGATTAACTGGTTAGATGATTTGGATAAGTGGGCAAAAACTATCAATCATTTCCTTAAACCGGGGGGGATTTTTTATATGGTAGAATTTCATCCGTTTATATACACCTTAAATGAAGAGCATAAAATAGATGAATATTATTTTAAGACTAAACAAATTGAAACAATAGTAGAGGAATCATATACCGATAATTCAACAATATCGAAAAAGACACTAAAACATGTAGAATGGCATCATAGCTTAAGTGAGGTTCTGAATAGTTTAATTAAGAATGGAATTGAAATTGAACTGTTTAATGAATTTCCTTATCAGGTCTATAATTGTTTTAAGGATATGATTGAGATTGAGAAAGGAAAGTGGGTATTCAAAAAATATAAAGACAAAATACCTTATATGTTTTCAATAAGAGCGAATAAAAAGTAAAGCTACTGTTTATAACATTATCGAATTCAATGAGTGTTATATTGTTAATTTATTGAGATTAACAATTTATATATGAATTGTTACAGCGAATCTTTTTTTATAAATCCACTATTTTATTGATCGCATACCTTATTCATCACCCAAAGCCTTTATTTTAAACCTTTCGAGACTTGCAGGTGTGTGAGCTTCTTTCATTATCTGTTCCATTTTTTTCACAATTTCAGGATGCTGCAGTGCCACATTATTTTGTTCCTGAATATCTTCCTTTAAATTAAAAAGTTCTATCTCCATATTTCCTTTGAAAATATCGCGACGAATGGCTTTCCAGTCACCCAGACGTACGGCTTGTTGGCCCTTATATGCTGGAAATTCCCAGTACAGATATTTATGTTCGTTTTGTTTGTTTTTGCCAAGCAGTGTAGGTAAAAAGCTAATTCCATCAACATCTTCGGGAGTTTTTACATCCACGATTTCGCAAAGAGTTGGCAATACATCATAAAATGCCGAAATATGGCCGGATTCAGTTCCGGGCTTAATTTTCCCAGGCCAATTGGCAATCAAAGGCACTCTAATTCCTCCTTCATGAACAAAACCTTTTGTCCAACCATGCTCATTCTTAAATGGTCCGGCTGAGTTAAACCATGCGGCATCTACTCCACCGGCATAGGTAGGGCCGTTATCGGAAGTGAAAATTATTATTGTGTTTTCATAAATACCATCCTGTTTTAATTTTGTTATCAATTGTCCTACTCTTTCGTCGAGATAAGAAATCATTGCTGCATAAGCTGCATGTGGGTAGCGATGCGGATAATAACCTTTATCGCCAAGATAAGGTTTTTCGTCGCCAAATTTTTCCACATAATAATCTACCCATTTTTTTGGTGCCTGAATGGCTGCATGTGGGATTGGTGATGCCCAATAAATAAAGAAAGGCTCCTTTTTATTTTCATCAATAAAAGACATCATCTCATCAAACATAATATCCGGAGCATATTCGTTGAGGTTGAAATTTGAATAATTTTCCATTTCCATGGGATCAGCACCTTTTGCCAGCTTTGAATGAGGTGCAACAGTGTCATTATTAAGATGTAAACGTTTTTCGTTTTTGTATAAATGAACAGGATAATAAGTGTGTGCCTGACGCTGACAGTTATAGCCGCAAAAGAAGTCAAAACCCTGCTTTGTTGGGATACTTTCGGTATGAGGTGCACCCAGCCCCCATTTACCTATCATTCCTGTTTTGTAGCCTGCTGACTTTAGGAGTTTTGCTATTGTATTTGTATTGGCAGGCATTGGGCGTTGGCCTTCGAGAATTGAATCGGCAATCATTGCTTCATAACTCCATACCTTGCCTCTCGAGCCCCATTCATCATTGCCACGAATGTAAGCATGCCCGCTGTGTTTGCCAGTTAATAATACACCGCGAGCAGGTGCACATACCGGAGCTCCAGAATAATGCTGTGTAAAACGCATTCCCTCACAGGCCAGTTTATCAATATTCGGGGTTTCAATTTTTTCCTGGCCATAACAACCTAATTCACCATAACCAAGATCATCGGCGAGAATGAAGATAATATTTGGTTTTTGATTAAGTGTTTTTTCTGAATGTTGTTGATTTGTACATGAGTAAAAGCCTGTTATTATGCAGAGAATAAGAATGCTTGTACTCAATTTTCTTGTTTTATATTTCTTGTTCTTAGTTCCAATCATACAATTGAATATTATTATTGGATTACATTGTTTGTTTGCTGTCATCATCATTTTTTTTCAATGTTTTATGAGAGAGTAAGGATTTCATTTGAGAAATTGCCATTTCATTTAATTGAATTAATCTTTCCTTTTGTTGGATATTTTGGTGAATTAGCATTGCATTTATGCTTTCCAAATTAGACAAAACAACCAATTGCTGGATAGTTGCTTCGTCTCTAATGTTTCCATTCTTGTCTGGATTCTCTTCACGCCATTGTTTTGCTGTTTTGCCAAATAATGCAATGTTTAGCACATCTGCTTCGGTGGCATAAATAATAGATGCTTGCTTGGAGCTAATTTTTAGTGGAGTAAGGTTTTCTTTTATGGCATCTGTATGGATTTTATAATTTACCTTGGCCAATGTACGTTGAAAGTTCCATTCTAAATTATGACGATCGTTTTCATCTTTTTTTAGACGTTTAAACTCTTTGACTAGATATAATTTAAACTCCGGACTTAACCAACTTCCAAATTCAAATGCTATATCAGTATGTGCAAAGGTTCCACCGTATCTTCCTGTTTTTGCAATTAATCCAATAGCCTTTGTTTTGTTAATCCACTTTTTTACAGACAGCGTAAAACGGTTTAATCCTGCCTGGTTTTTAATTCCCTCGAATTCGGGGGAATTAAAATCAGGGTTGTTAATTTGTTCCCAAATTCCAATAAACTCAATTGTGTTTTTATTTCTTAACCATTTTTCTATTAATGTAGAACCATCTTCAAAACCACTAACCATATTAGTTAGGGAAATAAAATCATCATCTTTTCTCTCCACAATTATGATTTCAGTACCTTGTACTATTATTTTTTTTGTTTTATTCATTTCAATAAATGATTTTTATCAAAAATAATCAAATTGCCTGAAAAAAATACAGTTACCAATATTTCACTTTTTAAAAGTTATTAACAATCTGAAAACAAAATTCAAATTCTTTGTTATTTAATTTGCCAATTTTCTTAATTCAATATTCTCTTTTGCTTCAGGAAACTTTAAAAGTATTTTTTTGGCCATCAATTTAGTATTTATATTATCATTGTTTTTAATATAAAAATCGAGTATTGACAAATAATAGTCGATATTATTGCTATTTTTTAAAATTGCCGATCTTAAATATTTTTCCGTCATTTTAATATCCTTAAAGAAATCGTACATCATAGCAATATTATAATCAATTCGTGCATTTGCTGGTTCTTCAGCACCGGCTTTAAGCATGTAATTCAATGATTCATGGTATTTACCGATTTCAGTCAATAAAAGTCCATAGGAAAATAAGATATTTCCATCTTTAGGATTATGAGATAAA
The DNA here is from genome assembly GCA_964462015.1 of uncultured Bacteroidales bacterium. Taxonomy (GTDB): domain Bacteria; phylum Bacteroidota; class Bacteroidia; order Bacteroidales; family JAEINX01; genus JAEINX01. The sequence continues at coordinate 28,656 of CAYWXI010000062.1, forward strand.
TAATCCATAAATAATTCTTCGGCCTTTAGCGGCTTTCCAATGCTATTGTATAAATAAGCCAGGTTTACTTTTATCAGATGTAATTCCTTATCCTGCTCAAGGGCTGCCAAATAATATTTCTCAGCTACTTCGTATTGCTGCAAATTATAATAAACATTTCCGAGACTAAATTTTCCCATCGGAAAATCGGCATTGTATTCGAGTGTTTTAATGTATTCCTGAATTGCCAGGCTAAATGCTTCTTTGTAAGATTCCGGGATTTGACTTTCATCAATTCCCAATAATTTATTGGCCGTTTCAATTCGTATTGTAAGAGTTTCATCAGAAAGCAAAGGCAATAATTTATTTACATTCTCAATTGAATATAAAGGAATAGCTCTTAAAGCCGATAGCCGGATCTTAGGATCAATATTTTGCAGTTCGATAGAAATAAGGGAATCATTATCCAGAGACATGTTTCCAAGATATTCGATAGCAGTACTTCTGATGGCTGACGAATACAAATCATTGGAAATAATTTTTTTCAAAGCTTTGCCTGCACTAATTTCATTTTTTTGGGCTTTTGCAAATATTTCGCCATAATGCAAGTGACGGCTTTCGCCATACCATTTTTCAATATACGACTGTGCCCATTTATTGGTCTGATCAAAGTGGCATTGAATACAGGCATTTGGCACACCTAAGGTTTCTGATAAATCAGGGCGGGGAACTCTGAAACTGTGATCGCGCCGGTAATCCACACCCATAAAATACCGCCCATGCATGTGGCAGTTGATACATTTGCTTCCTTCACCAACATCAAAAAGAACTCCTGATTCCGATATGACTGCCTCACCCTTTTCACCCGATCTTTTATGAAAATGATGTTCCGGTGTATCATAATGATCAGCTTTATGACATTGAAGACAAAGAGCGTTTCCGTCAAACAATAGTTCACAACTATGCACAT
>CAYWXI010000063.1:0-29424 GCA_964462015.1 uncultured Bacteroidales bacterium
GTATTTTTTCAAATCTTTGATAAATTTGCTCCCCATATATTTATATAATAATTTTATCAATAAAAAAATGTCAAAAATAAAAGTTGCAATTAATGGTTTTGGACGAATAGGAAGAATTACTTTGAGAAAACTTCTTGAGAATGAAAAAATGGAGGTTGTTGCAATTAATGATATTACCGATGCAAAAACCCTTGCTCATCTTTTTAAATACGATTCGGTTCACGGTCGTTTTCAAGGTGATATTAAAGCCGAAGATGATTCGCTAATTATAAATGGAAATAAAATTTTAGTTTTTAAAGAAGAAAATCCATCGAATTTGCCATGGACATATTTAAACATTGATGTTGTTATTGAGTCAACCGGAAAATTTATTACCCGGGAAACTGCAATTGTACATGTTGAAAAAGCAGGAGCACGAAAAGTAATTATTTCTGCTCCGGCAAAAGGCGAATCGGATGGAATCAAATATATTGTACTTGGAATAAACGATTCACTAATTGATAAAAATGATGTAATAATTTCAAATTCATCTTGTACGACCAATAATGTAGCACCTTTGATAAAAATTCTTGATGAAAACTGGGGTATTGAAAAAGGATTTATGACAACAGTACATTCCTATACCAAAGATCAGAATCTATTGGACGGGCCACATAGCGACCTTAGACGAGGTCGATCTGCAGCTTGTTCAATTGTTCCAACAACAACCGGCGCTGCAAAAGCTGTAACAAAGATATTTCCTCATCTTGAAAACAATCTTGGTGGAGCCGGAATTCGCGTTCCTGTCCCAAACGGTTCATTAACAGATTTAACCTGCACGCTTCGAGAGCCGGCCTGTGTTTATGAAATTAATAATGCTTTTAAGAAAGCTTCTGAAACTTACCTTAAGGGAATTTTAGAATACACTGAAGATCCCATAGTATCAAGAGATGTTATCGGCAATACTCATTCGGCTGTTTTTGATGCAGGTTTAACCGCTGTTTTAGGCGATAAAAACAGGCTTGTAAAAGTTGTCGCATGGTATGATAACGAAATGGGTTATTCTTCTCGTTTGGTTGAATTGGTTGAGAAATTTGTTTGAGTATTTTGAAAACAAAGAAAATAAAAAGGCCTAATTGGATATTTTGGCTAAATAATATTTTGATGTGCTAGGGGATATAATAATTTGATTACTTTTATAGCATCATCTTTAAGCTTTGTTTTTTTTAATCGGAAAAGATAAAAAGAAGTTCACAAAATCCGCAGAGCGGATTTAATTTGAATAGCCCTGTACGTAGTGCAGGGTAAAGATAGTAATAACAAGCTAACCCTGAAAGGGTTTAATATTAACAACGGTTATGAGTACTTATACACAAATTCTTTATCAGATAGTTTTTGCCACAAAAAACCACGAACCAACCATGATTGAATCAGATCAGGAAAAACTATATAAATATATTTGGGGGATACTAAAAAACAAAAAATGCCATTTATATCGAATAGGAGGAATTGAAGATCATTTACATATTATCACTCATATACATCCAACCGTAGCATTAGCTTATTTAATAAAAGACATGAAGCTTGCTGCAAGCAGTTTTATAAAATCCCAGAATATTTTCCCAAATTTCAATGGCTGGCAAGATGGTTATGGTGGTTTTACTTATGCAATCTCAGCGAAAGATAATTTAATTAAGTATTTAAAAAATCAAAAAGATCACCACAAAAAAGTAAGTTTCCGTGATGAATATATCAGTTTGTTAAAAGAACATGGAATAGAATTTGATAAGAAGTATTTATTTTGATTTATTAAACCCCGTTGGGGTTATTGGTATGTTTCTCATCTTTTTAACCACAGGTTTCACCTGTAGCTATTCACGTTTAACCACTTCGTGGTTTGATATTGCATAAGATATATTACTCAATTCTAAAAGATTTTAGCAATTAAATATTCGCTCCTTTTTGATATTACAAACAAATGTATTGCACAACCAAAAATCCCCTAGCACATCAAAATATTATTTAGCCGATATTTTAATTTTTTTATATAAATTTGTCTGATGGAACTATGAATAATTATTTCATTATAGTGAATATATTATAAATCCGTAAATTAGCAAAAAGTGCTACAATGGACAAAAGTGAAATAACGCTCATAGTGTAGTAATTATTTAGGAGTTTTATACAAGCCTATGAAAACATTTGGTATAATAGTAACATTTGTGATTTTGGTAAATCCGATTAAATTAACCGGACAGTCATTAATTGGTGCTTATGGAGGATTTAATTCTTCATCGTTTTTTGATCGATCCTCAACTCCACATTATTCAGCCAATTATGATTCAAAAAACACTTATTTAATTGGTTTTCATTTAAAAGAAAGAAAAGACAAATTATTAAATATCACCTTTGGAATAGAATATCAATGCAGAAATGTAAAAATAGATGCCTCATATGGTGGGCTTGGATTCTGGATAAAAAGAGATTTAAATGTAGATATTCATTCTTTAAACTTAAGAATTCTACCAGAAATTAGGATAGGAAAAAAGTATGGGGCTTTTGTAAATATAGGGCCATATTTTGGATTTATTATTGATTCGCAGATTTCAGGGATAGGTTCTAGTGGGGACATTATTGGAAATAATGATTCATGGACAGAATCAGGAAATGCTAAAGATGATTTTAATGGATTGGATTTCGGATTTTCATCAACATTAGGATTGGAAATACCAATTACAACAAAATTAATATTGATTACAGATATTAATTATGGAATAGGATTGAGTAATATTAGTCGTGGATCATTAGGTTCGTATGCAGAATTTATGAATTCAAAAAATCTGTACATAACTGGGGGATTAGTTTATAAAATAAATGGATTTAACTTTACGGAAATATTAAAGGAATTTTGAATGAAAGCCTGCTTACAACATGCAATAAATTCAAGCGGACAGGCAGTGAAAATATTAAACAGAATACAATGAAGGCAACAGCGGAGTGGATTGTCAATGAGGAAGATAATGTTGTTAGCCAGTTATTTATTACTATTCGTTATCTTAGCCCTATGAAAACAAAAATCAAATGTTGCAATCTAAGTTTTATCATTATATTTTTCCTGACAATATCATTCTGTTCGGCTCAAAATCAAGCTGATTCATTAACCTATCGTATCGAAACAAACGATGGAAACACCTATATGGGACAAATTATGGCCCGGGATTCGGTAAAAATTCTATTTAATTCAGATAAATTAGGAGAGATAAATATTCTTATAAAGCATATAAAGAAAATATATCCCATTGATAAGAAAAAGCTTAAGGGCGATAAATATTGGTTTGACAACCCTCAGGCAACACGATATTTCATCTCCCCTAATGGTTATGGCCTGAAAGCAGGTGAGGGTTATTACCAAAATGTTTGGGTTTTGGTAAACTCATTTGCAGTTGGGATATCTGACAATTTTTCAATTGGAGGAGGTTTGCTTCCGCTTTTTCTTTTTGCAGGTTCCTCTACTCCGGTTTGGGTTACTCCAAAGTTTTCTATTCCAGTTGCATTGGATAAAATACACCTGGGTGCAGGGGCATTGATTGGCACCGTCCTGGGAGCGGAAAATTCAGGATTTGGAATACTTTATGGAATATCAACTTATGGAACTAAAGATAATAATATAAGTGTTGGTATGGGTTATGGTTATGCTGGTGGTAGTTGGGCAGAAGTCCCAATGTTTACTCTTAGTGCAATGATTCGTACCGGGGCAAGGGGATATTTTATAACTGAGAATTATTTTCTACAAATATCAGAAGTAACCAGATTTCTTATGTCATTTGGAGGAAGACAAATTCTTAATAATATTGGACTGGATTATGGATTGGTGATTCCGGTAAATTTAGATATTGGCACATTCATAGCTTTTCCCTGGCTTGGAATAACAATTCCTTTTGGAAATAAGAGAGATAGAAAATTGTGATTTGATATTGCATTTATTAAATGTAATCCAATGGAACAAGAAACATGGAACATGAAATAAGGAACAAGGAACAGACATGGAACGCAACTTTGAAACATTGGAGCATTATTATAAAGCAAATTAATCTCCCGCAGATAAGCGCAGAAAAAATCAATGAAAATCAGCGAACTTTGCAAAAAAAATAAACCCATGAAACTAAAACTCTTAGCTATTCTAATATTCTCATTATCTCTTACGAGTGTTTTTTCACAAAGGGATTTTTCTGATTCCAATATTACCAAAGTAGTTATGCTTGGTACAGGGAATCCAAATCCGTCACCATTTCAGTCGGGTTGCTCGGTTGCTATTATTGTGAATGATACTCCCTATATTGTGGATTTTGGCCCCGGATTAATTCGCCAGGCTGCTGCTATGTCTCCACTTTATGGAGGTAAAATAAAAGGCCTTGATGTGAAAAATATTAAGCGGGCTTTCCTCACTCACTTACATTCTGACCACACAACAGGTTTTCCTGACCTGATTCTCACTCCCTGGGTAATGGGAAGAAATGAACCGCTTGAAGTATATGGCCCGGAAGGTATTAATGATATGACTAATCATATACTGAAAGCTTATGAAGAAGACATTCGATACCGTTTGTATGGTTATGAACCGGCTAATAACCAGGGATGGCGTGTCAATAGTCATGAATTTACAGAAGAAGGTGTAATCTATTATGACAGTAATGTAAAAGTAGAAGCTTTTCCTGTTCCTCATGGGACCTGGCCAAATTCCTGGGGATTCCGTTTTACTACACCTGATAAAATTATAGTCTTATCAGGCGATTCATCTCCTTCAAAAAAAATTATTGAATATGCAAAAGGGGCAGATATTCTTATCCATGAAGTTTATTACAAAAAAGCTTATGATACTAAGAATGAGTTCTGGCAGAACTACCATGCACGCAATCATACATCTACATTTGAGCTAGCCGATATTGCCAATAAAGCACAACCCAAATTGGTAGTATTATATCATATATTATTCTGGGGTGCAAGTGATGAAGAACTACTTGATGAAATTTCAACAAAATACAAAGGAAAAGTTATAGTTGGAAAAGATCTTGATGTTTATTAAAACTTCAACTCTTTAAATATTATAAAGAAAAGCAGGAAAGCAAAAGTAATAAGTAATAATCCTTTACCGGTATTTTCCAGTTTTAAGTTCTTAAAGTATATTCTGATCAGGACAATATTTGATATTAAACTTAAGAACTGAAGATTGGAGTCTTGTAGTATTTTGCCTGTATTAAAGAGTATATCAATAAAATATAATAAGAGATGTAAAGTAAGGTAAAAAAGAAATGGAGCCAATATTCCCAGGATTATCCCAAAAACGAAAGAATCTTTTTTAAACATCAAAATTAAATTTTTTTATTTCCGAAAGTGCATAATGTGCCGTAAAATCAACATGAACAGGAACGACTGAAACATAATTGTTTTCAAGAGCATATATGTCGGTATCTTCTGCAATTTCCTGTTTTTGAAAACTTCCGGTTAACCAGAAGTAGTCATTATTTCTCGGATCTTTTCTTTCACTAAATTCTTCTGCCCAGCGAGCTTTAGCCTGCCTGCAAACTTTTATTCCTTTAATTTGATCTCCATTGACTGCCGGAAAATTAACATTAAGGCAAACTCCTTGCGGAAGGCCTTGATCTAAAACTCTTTTAGTTATTGATTTTATGTATTTTTTACATGCACTGAAATCAGCATCCAAACTGTAATCCATCAACGAGAAACCAATTGAAGGTAATCCATTGATTGCTCCTTCGAGAACAGCCGCCATAGTTCCCGAGTAAATTATGTTAATAGAAGCATTCGAGCCATGATTAATTCCTGAAACAAGCAGGTCGGGTTTTTGTTTCAATATAACTTGCTCGCCGAGTTTTACACAATCGGCCGGAGTTCCGTTGCATTTATATTCTTCGTAACCATTATTTGTTTGTACCTGCTCAAATCTTAAAGGAGAAGAAATTGTAACAGCGTGTCCCATCCCCGACATTGAATTTTCGGAAGCCACAACCACAACATCTCCTAATTCTTTCATAACTTCAATCAAAACATTCAGGCCCGGTGCATTGATCCCGTCATCGTTAGTGATTAATATTTTTGGTTTTCTCATTAAAGTCTTAATTTATTTTTGCAAAACTACAATTATCCTGTAAATAATTCTTTAAGGGATGTGAAATTATTTACAGAAATTGGAAATTAGAAATTGATGTTGATGTCTTTCAGTAATAATAAATCTGCTTTATATTTTTTTTACAATCCAGCAGCGAAGCACGAAATTCACTAATCTCTATTCTCTACTCACCAATCACTAATCTTTTTTAAATATCGAACACCGATTAACGAATAATGATTTCAGATTTAAGCATCACCAAACTTTTTCCTTATCACTTTAACCCTTGGCCTTTAGCCTTAAGGGTATTGCAAAACCCCATCCCCATTCATCTTAACTAAAAACCCTTCACCCGGCTCACAATTACCAATCCCATTTATCCACACGCTTCCTATTTTCCTGATTGTCTCTCCATTTGAGTTTCTTATAAAATCCAGATCATCATTTAAAATACTGGAAAATGCCTCCAAAGCATCCAACGTTTCATTTGGTAAATAACTAACAAACTGATAACCGGCATTTAGTTCTATTGGAGTTTGTGGATCAACTACTGTTCCATCAATTATTAAAACATCAGCCTCATTCATTTTAAAAAGATAGCCTTCCGAACTTATCCAATCGCCAATACCATTCACCCAGTTTCCACCTATATTTTGTAACATTTGCCCTTGTGAGTTTCTTACAAAACCGAGATTATCGTTTAAATTATTACTTAGCACTTCAAGCATATCCGTGTTTTCAGGCGAACGGTTTGATGAAACAAGCTGATAGCCAGTGTTTAAATCTATCTCCTGTGAACTGCCAGATAATACGGTAATATAATCTTCTTTTACAAAAGTGCTTGTACTGTCATGCGAACCAGCTGCTATTTTCAAGCTGACTGAATAAATGCCCGGCTCCGTGTAAGTCCACGACGGGCTTTCTTCATAAGAATCAATAATTCCATCATTATTAAAATCCCATTCATAAAGTTGAATATTTCCGATTGAAAAATTGCAAAACTCTACTGTAAGGGGTTGATTGCCTTCTTTTACGGGGGTTGAAAAATTTGAAAGAATGGGTTGCTGTCCTTTTGCAAATGGATGAAATACTTCAAATGTAACTCCATAATCTGTAGAATGAAAAATGTATGTATGAGCATTGAGCCACATCATATTTATAAAGTACATTACAATATATAATTCTCCGTTTTGTCTTCCTCCTGTTAGAGCGTAATTATTATAAAAATTATAATGCTCATTTAAATGAAAGTATTCTGCAAAATCATTACTGTAATACAATTCATTTCGGGTTCTATTAAGTAAATATAACTCTCCAAAATTTGTACCTCTCGAGGCGAATATTAATTCGCCACTCATAAAGTTAAATGAATTAATTGTTTCCATATTTTCAAAATCATCATCTGAAAAAAAGACATTGATTAATCCGGAAACATAAGGATCATAAGCAAAAGCATACCCAACATTATTCATATTATCTATTGCTGAGCCTTTATTTCCGCCATAAAATCCATTACAATTATGATAATAAAAATTTTCGCCAAAATCTTCACTTTCCATATAAAAACTCGAGTATATTTCGCCTTCGTTTCTTCCGCTACTTAATCCATAAGTTACTCCGCTATTTTGAAACACCCATGTACCCTGTTGTCCATAATCGTACGAGATATAAAAACTTTCTAGGCTTGTAACATAATAAAGCACTCCAGGAGTTTTATCTGCAACGATAGAAATGACATCCCCTGCAATAATACTATCAACACATATTGCAGTCTCACCAAAATCTGTGGAGTGATATATTCCCATACCTGTATGAGTTGTTCCTTTAAAGTATATCTCTCCAATTGTAGGGCCGCGAGTTATATAATTGTCAGCTAAAGAGAATTGAATTATTGAAAGAAATAATAAGATTAATAAATTTATTTTTTTCATTTCTCACCTCCTTAATTTATAAATATCATTTTTCTTGAAATACTATTATTATTAACCTTCAATGTATAAAAATAAATACCGTTAGAAACAAAGTTAGCAAAATTATCTTATTAGGTTATATAAGTAAAATGTTTTCCTTGTTTTAAACTCTTAATTAATGAAGTTTTTTAGCCAAATTTTTCCCAAAATAAGAAATAAATAACTTTTTCCTTATGAAAAATGACTTTTCTCTTATATAAAATGGCTTATTTCTTATAATAACTCACTTATTTCTTATAAAAAGAGGCTTTTTGTAGTAAAAATGTTCCTTTTTATACCCAAAAACATAGTTTTTATACCCTAAATCTTTCCCGGAATAAGAAACAAATGACTTTTTTCTTATGAAAAATGACTTTTCTCTTATGAAAAGTGACTTGTTTTTATAAACGAGCCACTTGTTTGCTATGAAAACAGGGTTTTCATAGTGAAAAAGTCAGTTTTCATACAGTGTAAGTGAGGATTTTTAGGTAAAAAGTGTCCCAAAATAAGAAACAAGTGAGTTTTCATAAGCTTCAAGCCACTTATTTTAACGAAAAAGTCACTTATTTTCGTTAACAGCTCAGCCGTTTTCATATAACAGCGATTTCTCATAAGCGTTTACTCACTCAATACTTGCTGTTTATGCAAGAAATATATTAGATAATTGAAAAAAGTAAAAAAACAGTCAACGTTATTCATGCATTGTCAAGGTTTGAATCATTAATTAAAAATCATCAATCAAAAATCTTAATCAAAACCTGATCAATTCCTCATAAAGCGCCTGAACAGGAAGCCCCATAACATTATAAAAAGAACCTTCGATTTTTTCAATCCCGATATAACCAATCCATTCCTGAATTCCATAGGCTCCGGCTTTATCGTAGGGTTTATAATTTTTTACATAGAAAATAATTTCTTCATCGGATAGATCTTTAAAAAAAACATCGGTGGTGACCGAAAAAGTTTTCATTTTATCTTTTGATCTTAAAGAAACTGCCGTGATTACCTCGTGTTTTTTTCCTGATAATAGTTTAAGAGTTTTTATGGCCTCATCAAAATTTTTTGGTTTACCCAAAACCAAATCACCAAGACAAACAATTGTATCGGCAGTGATCAGGATTGTATTTTCCCCTATTTCGTCATCAGAAAATGCATCGGCTTTTTGTTTCGATAAAAATAATGCAATTTCTTCACCTTTAAGATTTTTCGGATAATTCTCTTCCGTTTCTTTTGTTTTTATTTCAATTGAAATATTTTCATTCATTGAAAATAATTCCTTTAGTAAAGCTTGTCTTCTTGGTGATTTTGAAGCAAGAATAATCTTATAATCAGTGATTTTGTTTATTTCCATGGATGAAGATAAGTTAAAAATTGAACTTTTATTAAGTTGATTAATTAGAAGTTGACGCAAAATAATTGCATTGATAAAATTCCGGCTAACATAATTATTTTTGCAGTATTACCCGGGAAATGATAGTCCTCCCGGCTTTTTGATCTTATTAATAAGTAGCATAAATAAATCAGTAAAGGTTGAACAACTATTGCGAGATACCAAAATACTTTTTGAAAAGAATTCAAATACAGATAATACTGGGCAAAGGCAAGCAAAACAAAACAAATTATAATTAATGAAATAAGTACGATTTTGGTTTTTGTAAATCCTAATATTATTGGCATTGTCCGGCTTCCGATTTTTTTATCACCCTCAATGTCTTCCACATCTTTAATAATTTCTCGAATAACTGAAACAAGAAATGCAAAGCCGAAATAACTCCAAATGACAGGATTCAGAAGTTCAAAAACTTTTACGGTATCAGGAAATGTAATTGGATTTGATTTCAGCATAAAAAATTCAAACAACCAAAGATAGATAACTGCATAAAATGAGGAAATTAAAGCAACTATAATATTCCCAAAAAGAAATTGATGTTTCGTACGGTACGAATAATGCCAAAGCATAAGAATTGCCAGAATATTTATTAAACCCAGTTTGATTTCGCCGGCAATCATTGAAAGATATATACCGATAGCTGTTGAAATAATAATGAATGAGAAATATATAATTAAGGATGACATTACGGAAATGTTTGTTCCGATAATATTTTTTTCAGGTTTATTTATTCTATCCGTTTCAATATCATAATAGTCGTTAATGATGTAACCGGAGGCCGCTGTCAATAATGACATCACAATAAAAATGATGAAATTAAAATTGCTCAACTGAAGCGAAATATTATTTTGTTCAAAAATCGGCGACAAAATGCAGAATCGTAGAAGAAGAAGCGATAAAATACCGATCAATAAATTCTGTATTCTAATTAGTTTGAGAAATGATAGCATGGTTTCATATGTTTATATTTTAGTATCTAATTTGAATTTAGTTGTTTATAATTTAGAAAAAAATTGTGATTAGAAATTGGAAATTAGAAATTGGGGCTTCTTCCTAATTTCCAATTTCTAATTTCAAGTTTTATTATATAATCATTCTTCAGTATTTTTCAGAATTCTCAGGAACATGAGTGTCTCATTTCATCAATTACTATTATTTTCAGAATTATAATTTACAAAATCTCTTTGGGCTTTTAATAAATTGATCGTGTGTAATAATAAATTTTTAATTTCAGTAATGATATTGAAGTATAAGAGACTGTTTTTCGTACCCACTTCCTCTTTCTTAATTCTTTTAATTTGATTTTTGCGATAAATATCTAAATTGAGTAGAGCCTTTTGTTGTATTTCGATATTATTATCAACTTCCGAATAATTGTTTTCGGCAATTGTTCTTTCAATTATTATGAAAAATTTACTTATTTCGCTAAGAATATCTTTTAATTCATCTACTTGAGAAGGAATTAATCCTTTATGATTATTGTCAATGTGCTCAAATCCGGGTAAAGTAATATAAGTTACATCATGGGCTATTTCACGTAGATAGTCAAGAACCTGAACATAGTAATGACCAGTTTCAATCGAATCTTCTTGTAAATCAATGATTGTTTTATTGATAGTATCTTTCATATACTTAACCTTTTTATTAAGGTTTTTTATGTCTTTTGAAGAATTTCGTAGCAGTTTCAAATCTTCTCTCGAAAGGCCTGAAATAGTATTAATCAGGATATTGTTTATAGTTTTTAAAGTTTTAATAACGGTGCTTGAACACTTTAAAAGAATATTTTCTTCGTTAACACCATCTACAATATCATCTGAAACTTCATTATTTGTTTTTTCTCTTTTTTTATGGATAGTGTATGAATGGATTACAATAATGAAGGCGATAATTACCAAACTGCCAATTGCATAAATCCCTCCCCAGTAAAACAATAATGCCATTAAAAAAGCAAGTGTGAATGCTGAAAAAGCTGTAAAAAACCATCCTCCTATAACTGATAAAACTCCCGTAATTCGATAAACTGCACTTTCTCTGCCCCAGGCTTTATCAGATAATGAAGTTCCCATTGCAACCATAAAAGTTACGTAAGTGGTAGATAGGGGGAGCTTTAGAGAAGTTCCGAAGGCAATTAGCATACTGGCCACCACCAGTGTTACTGATGCTCGTAGTAAATCAAATGATGGAGCATCTTTGTCGCTTTGTTCCTTTTTGATAACTGATTGATCAAATTGTTTTCCAACAAAACTCTTAATGCTTTTCGGTACAATATATTTAAATATTTTACTGAAATTAATTGAACTGCGCACTAATGAACGAGACAAAAATGATGAACCGAAGCGTTCGGTACCTTCATCCTGGCGGCTAAGATCGAGAGTAGTTTTTACGACATTACGTGATTTTTTTGAAAACCATAGTGTTATAACCATAATTAATCCGGCAATAAGCAAGAAGGCAGTAGGTGTTTTAACTTTTCCGGCAAGAGCAGCCATTGATAATAAATTAGGATCAGCTTCAGGATTTGCCAGGAAATTTTTAAATGATTCGTAACCTGCCAAAGGAACTCCTATAAAATTTACAAGGTCGTTACCGGCAAATGCCATTGCAAGTGCAAAAGTACCTACCAGCACAATCATTTTTAAAATATTGAGTTTCACTAACCATGATAAAACCTGCAATAAAATAGTCCAGAACAAAAAGCTTATTCCAAGTATCAACCATGTGTTTTCATTTATCAGGTTTTTTGTTTCGCTATCCATGAACGAAGCACCTTTTGCTCCTTTAATTAAGATAAAATATGTTATTGCCGAAATTGCTACTCCACCCCAAATAGCGCCAAAACGTTTTAAATTTTTCTTATAATCGAAGGAAAAAATTAATCTTGTAATATATTGTATCACAGCTCCTGCTGAAAATGCAATTACCACGGATAATAATATTCCGGCGATAATTAGCAAAGCATTCCCTGAGTTTATTAACTCGCCAATCGACAAAGATGAACCTTCAGGTAAATTTGATACTTTGATTATGGCAAGACCTACGGCAGCACCTAATAGCTCAAAAACAATTGAAACAGTTGTGGATGTTGGTAAACCAAATGTATTAAACGTGTCCAATAAAATGACGTCAGTAATCATAACTGCCAGGAAAATGATCATTATTTCGGAAAAGTAGAAATGCTGGGGGTTAAAAATTCCTTTTCTTGCGACTTCCATCATGCCACTCGAAAATGTTGCTCCAACCAAAATTCCTAATGCAGCAATGGCCATTATTACTTTAAAATGAGCAGCCTTTGACCCAATTGCAGAGTTTAAAAAATTTACGGCATCATTACTTACTCCAACAACGAGATCCGATATTGCCAGAATGAAAAGAACAATGACCATTATCAAATAAACATTTTCCATAATTCAATTTATCATTTATGATTTTATTGCAATAATAGTGAATTTGAAATTACAAATAAAAAAAAAGCATAAAGATGAATGAAAATTCACCTGTATGCTTTTAGATTGACTTAACTTTAAATATTTAAGTCTGAATTTTGAGTCTTCCTAAATTAATATGAAGGATAAAAAAACTAATTTTCAATTTCGTTTTCTGTATTATTATAATTCACAAAGTCTCTTTGAGCTTTTAATAAATTGATAGTGTGCAAAAACAAATTCTTAATTTCTGTAATAATATTAAAATATAACATACTGTTTTTTATTCCTACTTCTTTGTCCTTAATTCTTTTAATCTGGTTTTTACGATAAGAATCTAAAATGTGTAGTGCTTTTTGTTGTATTTCAATATTTTTATCAACATCAGAATAATTATTTTCAGATATAGTTCTTTCAATTATTATGAAAAATTTACTTATTTCGTTAAGAATATTGTTTAATTCATCTATTTGAGAAGCAGTTAATCCTTTATGATTATTATCAATATGTTCTAATCCCGGTAATGTAATATAGGTTAAATCATGAGCAATTTCGCGTAAATAATCAAGAACTTGTACGTAATAATGTCCTGTTTCAATTGAGTCAACCTGGAAATCAATTATTGTATTATTTATGTTATCTTTCAGGTATTTAACTTTTTTGTTAAGGGTTTTTACATCTTTTGATGAGTTTCTGAGCAGCTTAAGATCTTCTCTGGAAATGCCGGAAATTGTATTTATTAGAATATTGTTTACTGTTTTTAAAGTTTTAATAACAGTGTTTGAGCACTTGAAAAGAATATTGTCTTCAATTTCAGATTCATCTACGCTACCAGAGACTTCATTACTTGTTTTTTCTCTTTTTTTATGAACCTTGTATGAATGAGTCATTATTATAAAAGCAATAATAACTATAGCACCGATAGCATATATCCCACCCCAATAAAATAATAAAGCCACTAAAAAAGCTATTGTGAATGCTGAAAAAGCAGTAAAGAACCATCCTCCGATAACAGATAAAACTCCTGTGATTCGATAAACTGCACTTTCTCTACCCCAGGCTTTATCAGATAAAGAAGTACCCATTGCTACCATAAAGGTTACATAAGTGGTTGACAAAGGAAGTTTTAACGAAGTTGCAAAAGAAATTAAAATACTTGCAACCACCAGGTTTACAGAAGCTCGTAATAAATCAAAAGCAGGTGGGTCTTTTTCGATAGTTTTTGGGGCCTTTGATTGATCAAACCGGTTTGAAATACCTTCTTTAATTTTATTAGGTGTAATAATCTTTAATATATTTCCAATGTTTATTGTGGTTCTAACTAAAGATCTTGAAATTACTGTTGAACTGAATTGTTCGTTTCCTTCATCCTGACGACTGAGTCCAATTTCAGTTTTAGTTACCGTTCGGGCTTTTCGAGAAAACCTAAGTGCTATCACCATTATTATTCCTGCAATCAGAAGAAATATTGTCGGTGTTTTTACTTTTCCAGCTAATCCTGCCATCAAAAATGAATTTGGATCGTTACCCGGGTTTGCAATAAATTCTTTAAAAGATTCGTATCCTGCTAATGGTACACCAATGAAGTTAACCAAATCGTTTCCGGCAAATGCCATTGCAAGAGCAAAAGTACCTACGAGGACTATAAGTTTTAATATATTTAATTTCACTAACCATGATAAAATTTGCATTAGAATTGTCCAGAAAATAAAACTTGAAATTATAATTAACCATGTATTCTCCTTTATTAGTGTTTTGGTTTCGCTATTCATAAATGAAGCGCCTTTTGCTCCTTTTATTAGTATGAAATATGTAATGGCCGTAATTGCAATACCACCCCAGATTGCACCATAATATTTCAATTTGGTCTGAAAATCGAATGAAAAGATTAATCGGGTTATATACTGTATAATTGCACCTAGCGAAAAAGCAATAACAACTGATAACAAGATTCCGGAAATTATAGCCAATGCTTTTGCTGTATTTATATACTCTCCAATATCTTTTGCAGTCTCCGGTGAACTTGAAATTTTAATGATCGATACAGCAACTGCGGCACCCAATAACTCAAAAACAATAGAAACTGTGGTGGATGTAGGTAAACCAAAAGTATTGAATGTGTCCAAAAGTATTATATCAGTGATCATTACTGCAAGAAATATGATCATTATTTCGGAAAAGAAAAAATTTTCGGGATGAAAAATACCTTTTCTGGCAACTTCCATCATTCCACTAGAAAAGGTTGCACCTACTAAAATCCCTAATGCAGCAATAATCATTATTGTTTTAAAAGGAGCAGCCTTTGAACCAATTGCGGAATTTAAAAAATTTACGGCATCATTACTTACTCCAACAACAAGATCTGAAATGGCAAGTATAAAAAGTACTATTACCATTATTAAATAAATATTTTCCATAAGTCAATTTTTAATAAAATTTTGCTGCAATAATAAATAATAAGAATTAAAAATATTTGCAAAAAATATTAAGATATTGTTACAATATAATTCAATTTATATTAAATTATATCTCCATTATTTTTACATTCTATATTATATTAAGTGTATAATAATATTGGAGTAATGGAGTATATAGAAATACTCCCCTGAATGACAAAGTCGGTTTTTATTAAAGTTGGTAGTTTGATGTTGATAAACAGCCTGGAGACTATAGGTTGAGGACTGGGGTTTGAATACTAATTTCTTTTTTCTTCAAGGCTTAAAGAAGTAAGTTTTGATTCACATCTTTGAATATATAATTCGGCAACAGTATCAAATTTATTAATTTTAAAAATTTGAGAAAATAATTCCAAAGCTTTTTTATAATCTTCATCCTTGAATATTTGAAGTGCTTGTCCGAAGAGATTTTTTGTTTCAATTTTAAGTTTTTTAATGTGCTCAGGTTCACCATCAAGGATTTCAAATATATATACCTTTTCCTTTTTCCCTTTAACTTTAACCATATCCAAAAACCTGTAATTGTATAAGCCCGGATTATCAATTTTTATTAAAGTATCTTGGGAAATGATAATTGAAGTACGATATATTTTTGTTAAACCCTCTAATCGGGATGCAAGATTCACGGCATCTGAAATTACTGTACTTTGCATGCGGGCTTCTCCTCCGACAATTCCCAGCATAAGATTTCCTGTATGAATTCCAATTCCGAAATTAATTGGATCATAACCAAATTGACTCATAACCTGGTTAAATTCAATTAGGTTTATTCTCATTTCGATAGCTGCATTTAGAGCATCTTCGGCACGCTCACTAAATAAAGCCATAATTGAGTCACCTATATATTTATCAACAAAACCGTGGTTAGCTCTGATTACCGGTTCCATATATCCTAAATAATGGTTAATGTAATCAAAGTTCTCTTTTGGTGTCATTCGTTCGGATAATTCGGTGAATGAGCGAATATCATTGAAAAGAACAGTCATTTCTTTTTGTACCTGGTCACCGAGGTGTATGTCAACCAAACTTTCTTTTCCTAAATAATCGAGGAATTGCCTAGGTACAAAACGAAAATAAGATTCATTGATTTTAGAAATATTTGAAAAATATTCCCAAAGTTTTCTCGACATATTATTATATTCTTCGGTCAATTCACCTATTTCATCATTTGTTCGGACAATGCTGTAATTATCCATTTTGCCTTCGCCGGTTAAATGCATGTTGTATAGAAGCTCCTTCACAGGACTAACAATATCAGCAGTTGTCCATTTAACAAATAATAAAATATAAATAAAGGATATTAATATTCCAGTTCCAATTCCCATGAACATCAAAAAGCTGTCAATTATATTAACAAAAAATAAACCTTCTGCACCAAATTCAAAATTTGTAATTTTTGCATAATTTCCATAAAGTATTTTCAACTGTTCTTTATCAATTGGGCCAAGGTCCTTAATAAAAGTAAGACTTAAAAAAACATATAGAATTACTATTGTTAAAGGTAAAAAGGTTGTCATTATGCTTGATACCCACAAACGATTTTTTATTAATCCGGGTTTAATACTAAATATTCTTTTTTTGAGGTCGTCATCTGAATACACAAATTCAATATATTTGATGTGAACTCTGTGTTTTTGCCAGAAGTAAGCAAAAAATATTGTAAGCAGGGTTGTGACTAATGAAATGAAAAAGAATTGAACAAATAAGCTTCTTGTTAAATCGTCTTTGAAACTTTCAGGCGTTTCAAGCAAAACAAACATATAAATAAGTGTCGCAACAAATGACACTCCAATAATTGAAGCATTAATTAATGGTGTTTTTAATAGAAATTTACGACAGAAATTATAAAGCTTTTTGGAACTCCTGCGATATTTTCTTTTTTTATTGAAAAATATTTTAAAAGGAAGATTGAAAATAAGCCCAAGCAGAAGGCTGATAATTAACAAACGATACAAAACCGTAATGGTTAAATTGAATGGATTGCCTGAATTATTGGTGTTATCATCACTGTCAGAAGCAATTATTTCCTGATCTAAAGTATCTTCTTGATTAAGAGTTGTATCTATATTTGTGAGTCCAGGTGTATCTGCTAATGAAGGAACAATTTGTTCAGCAATTGAATCAGAATTGTATTCATTTGAAAAATTAAAAATTCTCCTATTTTCCATCAACTGTGGGCTGTTCTTTAGAAAAATAAATCCAAGAATTGGAAAAACCAGAAAGGAATATAGAATTATAGAAAACAAATATATTCTAAACCCGAAAAATTTCGGTACACTTTTGTTTTTTTTTATTAGTTTTTTTCTTCCCAAAGCAATATTTACAATTAATTTCTATACATTGTAGAAATACAAAATTACAAATCAAATATAATAAAAACTAAAATTGTTTTAAATATTTTAATGTTTCATATTTAATATAAAGATAGTCAGGCTTTGGCTTTAAGTCAAAACCTGACGGTGAAAACAAATATACATGTCAATAACAATTTTTTCGAAAAATCATAAATAAAACATTGTGTGTTTCAAAAGGTTTTTATAATTTTGCACCCCAATTTTAAAAGCATAAGAATGATTTTGTTGTCGGCGGTTCTTATTGTTTTATAAATTGTTAAATAAATTTAGTATTAATCCGTTTCGGTTATTTTTACTCCGCTGACAAAAAAATCCGAAACATAACGAAAAAAATATGACCGAAAACGAATCCAACATCAACAAAGAAATCGAAAAAGACGAAAATAAAACAGTTGGAAGCGATGTAGAACCAACAAAAGTTGATGCAAGTGAAGCCAAAGAAACTGTTATAAAAGCAGAAAAGGTTGATAAAACTGAAAAAGAAACAACAGAAAAAATTGAACCTCAGGTAAAGGCCGAGAAAAAAATAGCTGAAGAACCTAAAGAGGAAGTAGAACCTAAAAAAGAAGCACAACCTAAAGAGGAAGTAGAAGCTAAAGTTGAAGAACAAGTAAAAGAAATACCTCCGAAAGAAACTAAAGAAATTCCTCTGGAAGAAACTAAAGAAAAACCGGTTGTTGCAAAACCTGATAAAAATTTACGAGAAGAGTTTGATTGGGACTCTGTTGGCAAAAAACTGGAGCAATATTCTACTGACGAAAGAACAAAATTAGAAGATATCTACGATAAAACTTTAAGTTCAATTGTTGAGCATGAAGTTATTGACGGATCAGTAGTAGCAAAAAATACCCGTGAAGTAGTAGTGAATATTGGATTTAAATCCGATGGTGTAATTCCATTATCAGAACTAAGATATAATCCTAATCTTAAAGTAGGTGATACTATTGAAGTTTATGTTGAGAGCCAGGAAGATCCAAGCGGACAGTTAATTTTATCCCATAAAAAAGCCAGAATTCTCCGTTCATGGGAAAGAATCAATGAAGCATTCGATAAGGAAGAAATCATTAACGGTTATGTAAAATGTCGCACAAAAGGTGGGCTTATTGTTGATGTTTTCGGAATTGAGGCATTCCTGCCGGGTTCACAAATTGACGTGAAACCAATTCGTGATTATGACGTTTTTGTTGATAAAACAATGGAATTCAAAGTTGTAAAAATTAATCATGAGTATAAAAATGTTGTTGTTTCGCATAAAGCATTAATTGAAGAAGAACTTGAACAACAAAGAGCCGAAATTATTTCTAAACTAGAAAAGGGTCAGGTACTCGAAGGTTTAGTGAAAAATATTACTTCTTATGGAGTCTTTATTGATTTGGGTGGAGTTGATGGATTAATTCATATTACAGATCTTTCATGGGGTCGTATTAATCACCCTGAAGAAATTGTTGAATTAGATCAGAAAATAAAAGTAGTAATACTTGATTTTGATGAAAACAAAAAACGTATAGCATTAGGATTGAAACAACTAACACCTCATCCATGGGAATCATTAAGTAAGGATATTAAGGTTGGCGATAAAGTAAAAGGAAAAGTTGTTGTTTTAGCTGATTATGGCGCATTTGTTGAAATTGCTCCTGGAGTTGAAGGTTTAATTCATGTTTCTGAAATGTCTTGGTCACAACATCTGAGAACAGCTCAGGATTTCTTGAAAATTGGTGATGAGATTGAAGCTCAAATCCTTACTTTAGATAAAGAAGATAGAAAAATGTCCCTTGGTATCAAGCAACTTATTCCTGATCCGTGGACAAATATTGCTGAAAAATATCCTGTCAGTTCAAAACACAAAGCTACTGTTCGTAACTTCACAAACTTTGGTATTTTTGTTGAATTGGAAGAGGGTGTTGACGGATTGATTCATATTTCAGATCTTTCATGGTCGAAAAAAATTAAGCATCCTGCCGAATTCACTAAAATTAATGAGCTAATTGATGTTATTGTTCTTGAAATTGATGCTGAAAATCGAAGATTGAGTCTTGGACACAAGCAATTGGAAGAAAATCCATGGGAAGTTTTTGAAACAGTTTTCACACAAAGTTCAGTTCACAGCGGCACGATTGTAAAATTGACTGATAAAGGTGCTATCGTTCTTCTTCCTTATGGTGTTGAAGGATTTGCACCGAGTCGTCATCTTCAAAAAGAAGACGGAACTTCAGTTAAAATGGATGAAAACCTCGATTTTAAAGTAATAGAATTTTCTAAAGAAAATAAAAAAATAATTCTATCACACTCAAAAATTTATCAGGATATTGCTGCAGCTGAAAAAGCTAAAGAAGATACAAAAGCAAAATCTGCTGAGCAATCAACTAAAAAGGTTGTTAAAAAAATGAAAGATACTCTGGAAAAAACCACTTTAGATGATCTTGGTGTATTAGCAGGTATTAAATCTGATATGATAAACTCAAAGAAAAAAGCTATTGAATCAAAAAATAAAGACAAAACTGAAAAATAGGTTTTGTTTTCATTTTTTTAGATTATAAATATAATTTGTGTTACTAAGAAAAGGATTAAACCCGGAGAATAATTTTTATTATACCTCCATTTTCTTAGTAACACTTTTTTTTTGAAGGAATTTATTAAATTAGGAAAAATAAAATTTCTTAATTAAATTTATTGTTCAATGACATTTTCTGTAACAATTTTAGGCTGTAATTCTGCAATCCCGACAATTTCAAGAAATCCGAGTTCGCAGTTGTTAAATATTAATGAACAACTGTTTTTGATTGATTGTGCCGAAGGAACTCAAGTTCAATTAAAAAAATCAAGGATTAAAAATCATCGTATTAATAATATTTTTATTAGTCATTTGCATGGGGATCACTATTTTGGCTTAATCGGATTAATGACATCTTTTCACCTTTTTGGAAGAACAAATGAGTTACATGTTTTTGCAAATTCTGATTTGGAAAAAATCATAAATATTCAATTAGAGGTTTCTAAAACAAAATTGTGTTATCCTGTTGTTTATCACTATTTGAGACATGATGAATCGGAAATTATTTTCGAGGATAATATAAGTTGTATTAAAAGTTTTCCATTAAATCATAGTATTCCTACTTGCGGATTTTTATTTTCTGAAAAACGTAATCAAAGAAGTATAAAAAAAGAAATTATAACAGAATTGAATATTCCGATTTCAGAACTTATTAATATTAAAAAAGGTAATGATTATATTGATGAAAATGGAAAGGTTTATAAAAATTCATATCTTACAGTAGAGTGTAAACCACAACTATCTTATGCATACTGTTCCGATACTGGATATTATGAAAATATTCTCCCGGTAATTAAAAATGTTGATACACTCTACCATGAAGCAACATTTATGGAGGATAAAATTCAAGGTGCAAGCGAAAAACTACATTCAACTGCAAGGCAGGCTGCAACAATAGCAAAAAAGGCAAGTGCCGGCAAACTTATTATTGGACATTATTCGGCAAGATATAAAAACCTCCAACCTATTCTTTCAGAGGCAAAAACAGTTTTTGAAAATACACACACAGCCGAAGATGGAAAAGTTTTCAATATTGAAAATTAAAAAACCGGTTTTTATTTACTTTTCATAAATTGAGGAATATCTTTTGAGTTGTCGTAGTAATACGGAACTATTAGTTACTTCCTTATTCCTTATATTCTACAAAACCTATTAATTTTCTGATAGGACAAAATTATTAGAGGGAATTATATAATTTCATTCCTGGTATTATTTTTTTTTTACTTTAGCTTAAAAATTGGAATTTAATAAAAGGTTTAAATGACCTAATTTGAATTAAAAATAATACCGATGAAAAAGAATACACCTGAGTTGTGGGATGCAATGTGGGAGATAGATTTTTCTTATGAGGAAGATCTGTATTATCTTGAAGTTGAGGAAAAAAGCATACGTTTTCATAGAATGAATACGATAATTTTGGATCATTTTAAATCTTACGAAGGATTAAACGTTATTGAAGTTGGTGCAGGAATTGGACCTCATGCTGCTTTGATGGCAAAAAGAGGAGCTAAAGTCACAATTTTAGATTATTCTACTAAAGCTCTTGATCGTTCAAAGCAATTTTTCGACAGGCATAAGCTTGATGCTGAGTTTATTTGTGTTGATGCTTTAAATCTACCGGAGCAATATTTTGAGAAATTTGATATTTCAATGAGTTTCGGATTATCCGAACATTTTATTGGACCCGACAGATTAACAATAAATAAAACCCATTTCGATTTGATTAATAGCAAAGGAATTACTTTTATTTCTGTGCCTAATAAACATAATCCCCCTTATCGCTTATATAAGTTTATATCTCAAAAAATCGGAACCTGGAAATTTGGAGAAGAATATCCTTATACAAGGAAGGAGTTTAAAAAAATATGTAAAGAATTAAATGTAAATAATTTCTTTTTTATTGGAGGCTCAATTTATTATTCATTAAAACTTGTTAGTCCTATAGCTGTAATAAATAAAATTACAGGGAAAACAAAAACGTTTGATATCACAAAGATAAAAATGGAAAAAGGAACTTTCTTGGATAAATATATGAGTTATGCATTAGTATTATGTGCTTTTAAATCGAAAGAATTGCATGAATCTTAATCAAAATTATAACACCAAATACTTCATATTTAAATTTGCTTAGTAAGAAAAAATATTTATTTGTGATAAAATTAAGTTTGTTGAGAAATATTTTTGTATCTTGCATTCTTAATAAAATAGCAGCCTATCTGTATTTTTAGGTAGGTCAAAGGAGATAAGAATGGAAAAAATACTTGAAAATAGTTAAATTATGGATTCGAAGAACAAGTTTAATGTTTTGATAGTTGATGATAGGGAAGAGAACCTTATTACACTTGAAGGAATAATTGAAAGCCCTGAGTTAAACATTGTTAAAGCGATGTCGGGAAATGAAGCTTTAGGATTAATGCTTGAATATGATTTTTCTTTAGTGTTAATGGATGTTCAGATGCCTGAGATGGATGGTTTTGAGACTGCCGAAATTATGCGTTCAAACGAAAGAACAAAACAGATTCCGATAATTTTTGTAACTGCTATAAGCAAAGAAAGAAAAAATATCTTTAGAGGTTATCAAACCGGCGCTGTCGATTACTTATACAAACCTCTTGATATTGAAATGCTGAGAAGTAAGATCAAAGCATTTATTGATTTCTTTAAACAAAAACATGTACTCGAGTTAACAACCAAAGAGTTGGAGAAAACAATATCAGAACTGAATAAGGCAAAGCGTATTGCTGAGGAAGCCACAACAGCAAAAAGTTCTTTTTTGGCGAGTATGAGCCATGAGATCAGAACCCCTCTTAATGGCATAATCGGATTAGCTGAATTATCATTAATGGATGGTGGTCTTTCTGAAATTCAATTCGAACGCATCGTTGATATTAAAAACTCCGGTGAATCTCTACTTGAAATTATTAACGAAATACTTGATATTTCTAAAATTGAAGCTGATAAAATTGAACTTGAGGAAATTGAGTTTAGTATCCGAGAACTAATTGAAAAAATTGTCAGGCTTCTCTCCGTGAAACTATTCCGTGAGAAACTAAAATTCATATGTAATATTACGCCCTCTCTTCCTGATGTTTTTATTGGTGACCCGCTTAGGATAAGGCAAGTACTTATTAACTTGCTTGGTAATGCAATTAAATTTACTGAAAAAGGAAAAGTTTCACTTATTGTTTCAGCAAATAAATTTTCTGATAATAATTATAACCTTCATTTTTCTGTCTCCGATTCCGGAATTGGAATCGATAAAGATAAAATCAATCAATTGTTTGAATTATATACACAGGCAGGAAGAGAAACTACCAGGAAACATGGAGGTACTGGCCTCGGACTGACTATTTCAAAACGGCTCGTAGAAATGATGGGCGGGCAAATTGGAGCAGAAAGTAAATTTGGTGAAGGAAGTACATTTAGATTTAATTTGCCTTTGAAAAAAGGAAAACAAAATACTGAACCATGGAAAATCAATTTGAATAAGAATAATGAAGAAATTGATGTTCTTATAGTGAATTCTTGTGAAGACAGTGCAACAGTATTAAATGATATTTTTACAGAATGGAAAATCAATTCCGATATTGTTTATTCATCTGAAGAAGCAATTAATTTAATTAAACTTTCAGAAAAATCTGGAAAAAAATATGATGTTATTATGCTTGACTATTATATTGATTCTGATGATGGATTAAATATAAAAGACAAAATTCAAAATATTGTTTCTCAGGATAGTGCAGCCGCTATTGTGCTTATGGTTCCTGATAAATCCATAATCGAAAGTAAAGAATTTTCAAAATCCGAAATTCTACATGTGATTACAAAACCTGTTTTGCAAAACAATCTGAAAAGACTTCTGAAAAGTATTTTTAGTGATGAGGTAGAAATTTCTGACACTACCAGGAAACAGCAAAAAGTTTTAAAAGATGATGATATTCAACTTTCTGTTTTACTGGTAGAAGATCAGATTATTAATCGTAAAATTGTTATTCAGTTACTCGAAAGGAAAGGTTACAAAGTTACAATTGCAGTAAATGGAAAAGAAGCAGTTGGAAAAACACAAAAAGAGAGATTTAATATAATTCTTATGGATGTTCAGATGCCTGTGATGGATGGTTTTGAAGCAACAAGACAAATTAGAGAATACGAAAAATCCAAAAAAATCCATACCCCTATTGTTGCTATGACAGCCCATGCAATGAAAGGTGATAAAGAAAAATGTATTGCAGTAGGAATGGATTATTATATTAGCAAACCTGTTAATCCTGAGGAATTATATACTACAATAGAAAAATTTTCAGTAAGCATTTAAGGTTATGCTAACAAAAATTGATAGCAAAAATATTTGTCTTCAGATAAAAATGCTAAAATAATTTTACGAAAATATTTATGACAGAATCTTCAAAGAATAGGAAAAAGGTTTTTTCAAAAATCATTCAACCTTTTAAAACAATTTCCAATATTGGGGTAGGTAAATCTCTTCTAATATGGTTCTTAGCAATTTCCATAATACCTCTTGCTGTATTAAGCTATTTAAACTATGTGAATTCCTATGTAGGACTTACTGTTGTCAACGAAAAAGCATTAATGACAACATCTCAGTTGAGGGTTGAATATATCACTTCCTTTTTTGAAGATATTGTTGATTTTCTCAATTTCGAATCAAATCAAAACTCAAATATTGAATTCCTTGAGTCATTAAAAAAAAGATATGAACAAGATAATAAATCCTTAAAAGAATTTGTACTTACAGATAGTTGGAGTGAAGACACAAAAATTTTTAGCAAAACTCTTTCAAAAGCTATAAAAGAAGAAGGTTTTTATGATATCTATTATATAGATACAAAAGGAAATGTATTATTTAGTCTTAAAAATGAAAATGATTTAGGTACTAATTTATTTCATGGAGAGTATTCGAAAAGCCTTTTTGCGAAAACATGTAAAAAAATATTGGAAAACGATAAAATGTTATTTTCCGACCTGGAGTTTTATGAACCTTCTATGAACAAATTATCTGGTTTTTTCGGACAAGTTATTCATGATAAAAGTGGAAATGGAATCGGTATTTTGGCTGTTCAAATAACCATGGATAAAATTAACGACATTATTATGGGTAATGCTGCCATGGGTGAAACGGGAGAATCTTATCTTATAGGAAAAGATTTGCTTTATAGATCAGGTTCAAGATTTGTTGGTGATACGGCGATATTAAACTATAAATCAGATAACGAAAAATCCAAAGAATGGTTGAGGTATATAGATAAAAAGAACAATCCTTATGCAGAGAAATCAGAATTAAAAAAAGGTAGAATCGTAACAAATTATTTAGATGATAATGGTGAAAACGTCCTTGGAATTTATAGGAACATAGATTTCCTTGAAGATTTTGGAGTTTATTGGGCCTTGATTGAAAACATTCATCATTATGAAGCATTTGTGTATGCTCGTGAATTATCCGACATTGCGAAGATTTCTTTCTTTGTAACATTTATAATTGTATTTTTTATTTCAATAATAGTAACACGTTGGTTCGTGAACCCGATTAAGAAAATTTCGGTTTGGGCAAAAGAAGTGGCTGTAGGCCAATTGAAAAACAAAGTAATTAAAGCACCCAATAATGAATTAGGCGACATGACAGATACATTTAACCGACTTGTTAAGTCTTTGCAGTCTTATGCTGAAGTTAGTCATTCAGCTGCATTGGGTGATTATAGCAGAAATGTTGAGATCAGAAGTGAGGAAGATATTCTTGGAAAGTCAATGAACCAGATGATTAAAAGCTTTAAAGGGGTTGTTAATCAGGCGAATAAAATAGCACTAGGTGATTATACAGCAGATGTTGCTCCTCGTAGTGAAAAAGACACTTTGGGTATTTCATTGTTTGAGATGACTAAAACATTGAGAGAAACCTCAAAAGAAATTAGAGATCAGGATTGGTTGAAGACAGGAATTAATAATCTTGAGGCTAAAATCAGTGGTGAAAAACGTATTGTAGAACTTACTGATGAAATAATTTCATTCCTTGTCAAATATCTTGATGTACAAATTGGCTTACTTTATTTAGTTGATGAGGAAAACATCCTCACTCTTGACGCAAGTTATGCTTTTAAAGATACTGAAGTGAAATTTACTAAAATTGCTGTTGGTGAGGGGCTTGTCGGGCAGGTTGCAAAACAAAAAGAAAAAATTATTATTTCAAATTTCAGTTCCGATGTTCCTGAGGTTAATTATAGTATAAATAAAAAAATGCCGAATTATTATCTTATCGCTCCCTTTATTTTTGAAGATAAATTAATTGGCATTATTCAGATAGGCTCTTTTTCTCCATTTTCGAAATTGCAGGAAATGTTTATTGATATGTGTGTTGAGAGTATTGCTGTAGCTATTAATTCGGCACAATCACATGCAAAAGTTCAAAACCTTCTTGAACAAACACAAATTCAGGCTAATGAATTAACTGTTCAACAAGAAGAACTGCGACAGACTAACGAAGAACTTGAAGAACAAACTAAAGCACTGAAAACTTCTGAGGAGAATCTACAACAACAGCAGGAGGAATTACGCGTTACAAACGAAGAACTTGAGGAAAGAACAAAAGCCCTTGAAGTCCAACGAGACGATATTGAAATTAAAAACAGGGAATTGAATAAAGCTCAAATGGAGATTATTCAAAAAGCTAAAGATCTTGAAGCAGCAAGTAAATATAAATCAGAGTTTCTGGCTAATATGTCTCACGAGCTTAGAACTCCATTAAATAGTATACTTGTGCTTTCAGAATTACTTTTTGGAAATAAAAGTAACAGACTTGGTGACAAAGAAATCGAATATGCAAAAACTATAAATTCCTCAGGTACTGATCTTTTAAATTTAATAAATGAAATACTTGATCTCTCGAAAGTTGAAGCCGGAAAATTGGAACTCAATATTGATGTTATGAACTTTGAGGAATTAAAGGATTTTCTTAACAGATCATTTTTACCCTTAACTACCGAAAAAGGAATTGAACTAAAAATCAAGATTGATAATGATGTACCCAAAGAAATTCCTACAGATATACAGCGGGTTCATCAAATTATTAAAAACCTGATGTCGAACGCAATAAAATTCACAGCTAAGGGTAGTGTCACATTCTCTGTACAAAAACCTGATAAATCCATCAAATTTAGTAATAGCATTTTAACACCTGACAATAGCGTTGCTTTATCTGTAATAGACACAGGAATTGGTATTCCAAAAACTAAATTGAAATCTATTTTTGATGCTTTTCATCAAGCTGACGGCACAACAAGCAGAAAATTTGGTGGCACAGGTTTGGGATTAACAATTTCAAAAAGTTTTTCAAAACTTCTTGGAGGTGAGATTCACTTAAATAGCAAAGAAGGAAAAGGATCTGTATTTACCTTATATCTACCACTTTCAATAGAAGCAGTTGTTACTGAGAATGATAAAAAGCAGGAATCAAATACTAAAATAAATCTTAAAAAGGAAACTGAAATACCCAAAAAAGAGCCTGAAATTCAAATTAGTAAATTAGTGCATGAGACTCCGGAATCAATTAGTTCCATGGGAATTGAAGATGATAAAGAAAATATCAAGCCAGGTGACGAGTTCATTCTGATTATTGAAGATGATCTTAATTTTTGTAAAGTCCTTCGAAGTCTCGCTCAGGAAAAAGGTTTTAAAAGCATGATTGCTCTTAGCGGCGAAACAGGTTTGCATTACGCCGAATATTATTTGCCTTCAGCCATAGTTCTCGACATAGGACTTCCTGGTATTGACGGTTATGTAGTTATGAAAAGACTAAAAGATAATCCTAAAACACGACATATTCCGGTTCATTTTATTTCTGCAAGCGACAAATCCATTGAAGCTATGAAATTAGGTGCGATTGGATATTTAACAAAGCCTGTTAGTAGCGAAAAACTCGATATTGCATTTAAAAAGATAAAGAAACTTATTTCCAAACCGCTCAAGAAAGTTTTAATTGTTGAAGATGATAAAATAGTCAGAAAAAGTATTGTTGAACTTATTAAAGATGATAATATTTTAACTGTTGCCGTTGAGACAGGAAAAGAAACATTTGAAAAATTGAATGCTGAAAAATTTGATTGCATGATACTTGACCTGGGTTTAGATGATATGAGTGGTTTCGAAATTCTGGAGAAAATCAGAAAAAGTAAAACTATTTCCAATCTACCGATAATTATCTACACAGGTGCTGAACTTTCAAGAAATGATAACGAAAAATTGCAGAAATACGCAAATAGTATTATTCTAAAAGGCGCTCATTCGTTTGAAAGATTATTATCAGAAACCTCATTGTTTCTCCATCAGGTAGAATCGGAGATGCCTGAAGAAAAACAACGAATGCTAGAAGCTACTCATGATAAAGAAGTAATTTTAGAGGGAAAAAAGATACTTCTTGTTGATGATGACATGAGAAATGTTTTTGCTCTTTCAAGTATTCTTGAGGATAACGGAATGAAAGTCATAATTGGAAAAAATGGTAGGCTTGGACTCGAAAAATTAGAGCAAAACCCGGATATTGACTTGGTACTGATGGATATTATGATGCCTGAAATGGATGGTTATGAGGCAATAAGAAGAATAAGGAAGCAGAAAAAGTATGTGCAATTACCCATTATTGCTTTAACAGCTAAGGCTATGAAAGGCGATAGAGATAAATGCATTGCTGCCGGCGCAAATGATTATCTTGCTAAACCTATTATTATTGATAAGTTTTTATCGTTATTAAGAGTTTGGTTATTTCATAAGTAGTTCCTGTAAGGAAACTTATAATTAGTTATTTGTGTCATTGAATTATGGTTATGATGCCGGCAACAGGGACTAAGCCCCCGAAGTGAAATAAGCCGGTGAATCAAAGAATTTAGCGATAAAGATTTGCAAAAAAAATGGGGGCTTAGTCCCTCCAATTTGTGTCAATCGGTTATGGTTATGATGCCGGTGCAGTAAGATGGTTAGGGTTATGTTAAGAAATCCCTGGCTATAGATATGAGCAAGCTGTTTCTTTACCTTAACCTATTGACCAAACCGGCTTCCTGACCTTAACCTTTTCACTACTCGATTATAACTTCTTAAAACACATATTATATTTATCGACTCTTTTATAACATGCATTCACCTGTTTTCAACACAACAGTTATCATAAAAACATAATCAACACAGATATAAG
>CAYWXI010000064.1:0-28525 GCA_964462015.1 uncultured Bacteroidales bacterium
CTTGTCCAAATTGGGAACTTTCAAGCTTTTTCTGAATTGATGCAATTATCTTCTTGATTATGTTTTTGATATTTTGTATTTACATATTTAAATCGATAAAGAAGCAACGCGATCCTGCGGCGAAAGAATTTAAGAAAGAGTATGAAGCCAAGAACAAATTAAGTAAAAATATTTTTATTTATTTAAAAATTGAATTTTGTTTAGCTAATATAATTAAGTAACTTAATTATAATTTTAAACAAAATAAATCACTTAAATAACTTGATTCTGGCTATTTAAGATATTAATATTGCATCGAAAAATTTAATTGAATTTGTGAATTTCAAAATTTGCTTAAGGAATAATTAAGTAAATAAATTTGCTTAAAAATGAATTTTATTATGAAGAAAGTAAGTCTTCTGCCTTTTAATCACCAAAGACCAAAAGAAATTTTTATAAACAAAGTAATACCTCAACTTGAAAGAAAAGGCGAAATAATTGTATCAAAATTTCAGAAATTTTGCTTTATGTTTTTCGATGAACAAAATGAATCCTTAAATATTGAAGACTTTCCTTCTAAAAACGATTCAATATTAGAAGAAAGAATATTTACATGGGAGATAATCGAAGAAAGCAGAAACGATAATGAAAGAAAAAACAAGAACAATATCATTTCAGAGTTCATTGTTAAGATATTAAAAAATATATCACAAGGAATAATACTATTTTTTGAATTTGATGAAGTGTTTTTAGGTGATGTAATAATTTCTGTTACTCCGGATAATAATTCTTTCGTGAAGGATGACTTGAAGAAAAACTTTAAATTACACGAACATACCAACAGTATATCAGTTAATTTAATTTATTTTGTTGATCATATTTTTTCCATTACTCAAAATAGTTTAAACCTAATAAAACCAAATGCAACAAGAAAATTCAAAAATACTATTTCTAACATCATTATAAAAATAAATTTGAAATTAGAAAGATTACATCTTATAGATAAACCAAATATTAATAAAAGGAACTATGATATGCGTTTTAACTGAGGTTAGTGAATGAAATAACATTTACAGCTTGGTAAAAAAATATTGCCAAAAGAATCTTGAAAAAAAAATATATTCTAAAATTATCCCTATCTTTACAATCTGAATACCATTGTAATTATTGATAACAATTTTATCAAGTCAAAACCAGAATAATTAGATGTCATTTTTTCAAAACTCTGTCCTTAATAAACACCTGAATGCACAGGATAAAACGGAAGTTAAAAAAGCATATACACAATTTTCTGATTATTTCCACAATCCTGTACGACAGAAAAATATACGTGAAGCAAAAGAAGAGCAATTTCAGGAAGGTTTTTTAAGGGAATTATTTGTTAAAGTTTTAGGATATACAATCAATCCAAACCCTGATTTTAACTTAACTACTGAGTTTAAAAATGAAAAGGGTGCAAAGAAAACAGATGGTGCAATATTAAAAGACGGAAAAGCATTGGGTGTTATTGAACTGAAAGGTACCGACACAAAAGATCTGGATAAGGTTAATGAGCAAGCTTTTAATTATAAAAATAATCAGACAAGTTGTGTTTATGTAATAACCTCAAACTTTGAGAAACTGCGTTTTTTCATACATAATGCGGTTGAGCATATTGAATTTAATTTATTTAACCTTAAGGAAGAAGAATTTAAAATACTATGGCTGTGTTTGAGTGCCAAAAACTTATTATCAGGAATTCCACAAAAGGTAAAAGAAGAAAGTTTACTGGCTGAAGAAAATGTAACAAAGCAACTTTATAAAGATTATTCTGAATTCAAAACAGCCATATGGCAGAACATGGTAAAAAATCATCCGCAGGATGATCAACTCATGTTGTTCAGGAAAACGCAGAAATTGCTTGATCGATTTCTGTTCATTTTCTTTTCTGAAGATAGCGGCTTATTGCCTCCTAATTCAATTTCAAAAATCATTGAAAAATGGAAACAGGATACGGATTGGGGTGAAGACAGGAAACTGTATGATATTTACAAGCAGTATTTCAGCTTTATAAATACCGGCCGTCCGGCAAGGGGAGATCGTGCGGAAATTTTTGGCTATAATGGTGGATTGTTTCAGGAAGATTTGATTTTGGATAATATCAAAATTGATGATGAAATATTATTGAAACATACCGAAAAACTTACGGCCTATGATTTTCAGAGCGAAATAGATGTAAACATTTTGGGACACATTTTCGAGAACTCACTCAACGAAATTGAGAACATCACTGCCGAACTGGAAGGACAGGCGATAGACAAAAGCAAAACCAAACGAAAAAAAGACGGGGTTTTCTATACCCCTAAATACATTACCAAGTATATTGTTGACAATACTATTGGAAAGCTGTGCGAGGAAAAAAAGGCAGCACTCAATATCACGGATGAACGCTTTGGACAAAGCAGTAAAAGGTCACGAAAGGGAATTGCAGATTTACAAGCATACCGGGATTGGCTGCTGGATATAAAGATATGTGACCCGGCTTGTGGCTCCGGTGCTTTTCTGAATCAGGCACTGGACTTCTTGATGGAAGAACACCAATACCTTGATGAGTTAACAGCACAATATCACAAAGCAGCATTGGTATTAAGCGATATTGAAACGCAAATTTTAGAACAAAATATTTACGGAGTTGATATTAACGAAGAAAGCGTTGAAATTGCTAAACTTTCGTTGTGGTTAAGAACTGCACAGAAAGGCAGAAAGCTTACTATACTAAACAACAATATTAAATGCGGCAACTCTTTGATTGATGATCCGGAGGTAGCAGGGGAGAAGGCTTTTAATTGGGAAAAGGAATTTCCCGAGGTGTTTAAGTTAAAAGAAAAAGTGGCTTGGCACATCACAACTGCAACACATAACTCAAGGTATTCGCAGCGAATGTTTGATAATCATGTTAAACCAGAAGAAGCCGTTTGGATAGATGAAGAAAATGAAATACTCATATCTAAAACAATAGCAGATATTGTAAAAGAAGACAAATTGAATGTAATTGAGTACAATATATGTGGCGATCACATTCACTTGCTATTGGTATGCGAAAAAGACGAACTAACGAAAATAGTAGGAAAAATAAAAGGAATAAGCGGCCGAAAATATAATATAGCTAATGGAATAACAAGGGGACACGTCCCCTTGTCCGGTAGCGGTATCGCTAGCAGTATCGGTATCGGTAGTAGTAGCGGTATCGGTAGCAGTAGCGATACCGAAAAGAAAAAATATAACTCCCTCTGGACGCAGAAATTCGGGAAGCGGATAATAAAAGGAGAAAACGATCTGCAAAATGTAATAAACTACATACACAACAACCGCCAAAAGCACGAACTACCGGAAAACAAAAAACTCGACAAAATAATAAGCCAAATTTGCTGCACTGCCGAATATGCTTTCCGAACAGAATATAAAGGTGGTTTTGATGTGGTGATTGGAAATCCGCCATATGTAAGGGCAGAATTGTTAGATACATCCGATAAGATGTATTTTGAAAATAAGTATAAAGGTCCATATAAACAATATGATATTTACATTCTTTTCTACGAGAAAGGAATAGATATAATGCGAAAAAAAGGATTACTTGGATTTATAACACCTAACAAGTTCTACTTATCAGACTATGGAAAAAATATTCGACAAATTATTCTTAGCATAACATCAATAAAGAGAATAACTGATGTTTCTATGATGAATATTTTTCCAGACGCCTCTGTTTACCCAACAATTTTGGTTTTAGAAAATTTTACAAATGACAAAAATGAAGTAATTGTTCAGTCAAAGGTAAATAGTCTTAACCAGTTAGAATTTGATATGAATACAAAAATCAAACAAAAGGTTTACTTTGAAGCTAGTAGGTTTGAGATAAATACAAATGTATCAAATTTTAGACTGTTAGAGAAAATTGAAGATAAAGCAAAAAATCTTGAGGAATTATTCAAAATGACAAGAGGTTTTAGGCCACCAAAAGACGAGTTGATTTACACTACCCCAGGTGATGGAATATATCCTTATTTAATTGGAGAAGCTCTAAGCAAACCCTTTAATGTAAGATGGAACGGCAAGTTTGTCAAGTATATAAAAAAAGAAATACCTGAATCAAAGCCCCTTGATATTCTTTTGCAACCAAAAGTAATGATAAGAGATATTGGATTAAATTTTAATGCCTATTTTGATGAGGGTAAATTTTTATGCTTAAAGACAATTTATTTTGTTTATGGCGACTCAATTGAAAAATTAAAATTTCTTACAACTTTATTAAATGCAAAATTGATGAACTTTTATTTCAAAGAAAAATATTCATCAATGCATATTTCAGGTGGTTATCTTAGATTTAGAAAGCAATTTGTGGAAAATATGCCTATCATAATTCCAAATGAAGATATGCTTCAAAAATTTATTCATTTATGCGATAATCAACAGCAAACTAATGCAAATAATCAAGAGGTAATTGATCAATTCTTAGGAATGCTAATTTCGAAGTTTTCTATTGATAAGTTGTCCAAGAAACTTCAAAATTGGCACGAAATAGAATTTAAGGTTTTTTTAAAAGAAATAAAAAAAGCCAAAGTAAAACTAAGCCTTTCCGAAGAAGCTGAATGGATGCAATATTTCAATGAGCAAAAGCAAAAAGCCCAGGAATTAAAATCAGAAATCAATAGGGTAGATGCTGAGATTGACAAAATGGTTTATGAGTTGTATGGATTAACGGAGGAAGAAATTAAAATTGTGGAGGGGAAATAAAGCAAAAATTTTAATCATAAATTGCAGAAAACAAAAAACATGAGTAATATAAACCAAAACAGACAGGAGTTTTTTTTATACACTACTCCAAATGGCGATATAAAATTTGAGGTATTTATACAAAACGAAACCCTTTGGCTTACACAGCAAAAAATGGCTGAGCTTTTTGGTGTTGGGGTACCTGCTATTACAAAACATATTAGAAACATCTACGAAAGTGAGGAATTACACGAAAGTTCAACTATTTCCAAAATGGAAATAGTTCAGCAAGAAGGTAAAAGAGAAGTAAGAAGAAATGTTGCTTTTTACAACTTAGATGTTATTATTGCAGTAGGTTACCGTGTAAACAGTAAGCAAGCAACACATTTTCGCATTTGGGCAACAAATGTTCTAAAAGAATATATTATCAAGGGCTTTGCAATGAATGATGAAAAATTAAAAAACCCTAAGAATATTTTCGGACAAGATTACTTTGAAGAGCAATTAGCACGTATTCGGGATATACGAAGTAGCGAAAGGCGTTTTTATCAGAAAATAACCGATATATATTCGCAATGTAGCGTAGATTATAATATTGATGAAAAACAAACGAAAGATTTCTTTGCAACTGTACAGAACAAACTTCATTGGGCTATTACAGGGCAAACAGCAGCCGAAATAGTATCTTCAAGAGCAGATAGTAACAAAAATAATATGGGACTTACCAATTGGAAAAATGCACCAAAAGGTAAAATAAGAAAAACGGATGTTGATATTGCAAAAAATTATTTAAACAAAGATGAATTAGATACTTTAAATCGTATTGTAACCATGTATCTTGATTTTGCCGAATTACAAGCAAAAAATCAAATAGTAATGAATATGAGCGATTGGGTGAAAAAATTAGATGCCTTTTTGCAATTTAACGAAAGAGATATTTTAACACATAAAGGTAAAGTTTCTCAAGCAGTAGCAAAAGAACTTGCGAGTTCAGAATACGAAAAATATAGAGCTATTCAAGACAAACAGTATTTATCTGATTTTGACGAGGCAATTAAAAAATTAAAGAAATAAAATGAAAAACGAAACCCAAATAAAATGCCCAAACTGCGGTATATCAATAGATGTACAAGATATTCTTTCTCATCAATTAGAAGATGAGATTAAACAGAAGTATCAAGCTCAAATTGCGGAAGAAAAGAAGAAGTACGAAGCTGAGCAAGAAAAATTAAAACAAGAAAAACTTGATTTTGAGCAGAAGAAAAAGCAGGAAAATGAATTGTTTCAGGAGCGCTTTGATAAAAAACTGAAAGAGGAAAAAAGCCTGATGGAAGAAAAGCTAAAAGTTAAACTTCTTGAAGAACAATCAGAACAATTTCATGCTTTACAAAAGGAACTAAACGAGAAATCGGAACAAATTAAGGAGCTTAACAGAACCAAAGCCGAAATCGAGAAACTCAAACGAGAAAAGTCTGAATTAAAAGAGGCTGTTGAGGCAGAAGCCCAAAAGAAGCTAAATGAAACGCTCATTTCAGAGAAAGAGAAAATCAGAAAATCGGAGGAAGAAAAAAATGAATTGCGTTTCAAAGAAATGCAAATACAATTAGAAGCACAGAAAAAGCTTACCGAAGAAATGAAACGTAAGCAGGAGCAAGGTTCTATGCAATTGCAAGGGGAAGTTCAGGAATTGGCAATTGAAGAATGGCTGGCTGCTCAATTTCCTTTAGATACAATTGATGAAATAAAGAAAGGAGCAAGGGGCGGGGATTGTCTTCAAACCGTCAATACCCGTTCTTTACAAAATTGTGGAACCATATATTATGAAAGTAAACGCACTAAAGATTTTCAACCAACCTGGATAGAGAAGTTTAAAGCTGACATTAGAGAAAAGGGAGCAAATATTGGGGTGTTGGTTACAAAAGTAATGCCTTCTGATATGGATAGGATGGGTTTAAAAGATGGTATTTGGATTTGTAATTATGATGAATTTAAGGGATTATGTGCAGTACTAAGAGAATCTATTGTTCAATTAAGTACGGCCATTAGTTCGCAGGAAAACAAAGGTGACAAAATGGATATGTTGTATAACTTCTTAACAGGGAATACGTTTAGAATGCAAGTAGAAGCAATAGTTGAAGGTTTTTCGCAGATGAAATCAGATCTGGAAAGTGAGAAACGTTCCATGCAGCGAATTTGGAAGCAAAGAGACAAACAAATTGAAAAAGTAATTACAAATACAATTGATATGTATGGCTCAATTAAAGGGATAGCAGGTAATGCCATACAGCCTGTAAAGGCTTTAGAATTAC
The DNA here is from genome assembly GCA_964462015.1 of uncultured Bacteroidales bacterium. Lineage (GTDB taxonomy): Bacteria > Bacteroidota > Bacteroidia > Bacteroidales > JAEINX01 > JAEINX01. Next base: position 7,041 of record CAYWXI010000064.1, read on the forward strand.
CCGGAACATATGAGGATGAAAACGAACAAAATCAACTGAAATTAGAATAATTAAATGCAAAAACTCTTTTGTATTAAACAATATAATAATCAACAAAAAAGTTGTTGGCTTATGTGAGCTATTTATCCGGATGCCATAAGGCAGGCTCGTAACGAACAGAAATCTACCTTATACGCTATAGCTGACAAACAACAAACCTCTATATTATACTCAATGCAATTATGCCCTATAATTAATATTATGTTAAATAGAAGAAATCAATAAAAAGGGGTAAAAATTTACCCCTTCTATTCTTTAAAGCAAAAATCACTATCTTAACTGATAGCTTTCTTTTTTTATTGCTTATTTATTGCGTCATTAATTTCCTTAAGTTCTTCATACTTCTTGGTCCTTGTATAAATTTCTTTTAAAGTTTCCAATGTATTTCGATCAGTAGGATTTAATTCATAAGCCTGAGTTAAATACGGAAGAGCTTTTTCGTAATAAGTAGTAGCTTCTGCAAGCATAGTTTCATATTTTTCCTGCTCATCCAGATCCAAAAGATTAGCATCCTTAATAATTGCAACACCCTGGTTAAAATATATGGCTCCTAAGTTATAAATAGCGTCTGAATAGTCAGGTTTCAATTCAATAGCTTTTTCGTATGCTTCAATAGCTTTATCATTTTCCTCTAATTGATCATAGTTTGCTCCGATTGCAAAATAAACCGAAGGATTAGATTGATCAATGGCTTCGGCTTCCAGAAGACTTTCAAGTGCTTTTTGCAAATCGCCTGAACCAAGATAGATATTTGCTTCTTTTATAATAAGATCAAGGTTTTCCGGAGTTTTGTTCTTTCTGATTTCGATATATTCAATTGCTTGAACAGTATCATTTTCCTCAATAAACTTGTCGATGGCTTTCATAGCGGCAATATTTTCGTTAACTATTGCTTTATCGTCAACTTGTCCCAAATACTTTTCAGTAACTTCAGCAGCTCTTTCAAAACCATCAACAGCACCCAAATAATCTCCGGCATTAAAACAGTTAATACCCAGATTAAAGATTTGCCCGGAAACAACACCAAGATTTATTTTTATATTTTGAACAAGTTGATCATCTCCTTCTGCTTTAGCAAGCGGAAGAGCTTCTCCATAAGATTCAACAGCAATTGCCAATAAATCGGGATCAATATCTTTATATTTTCCTTCAGTTGGATCCGAAATCGAGATCAACTTATCGTTTTCATCAAAAATTAAAATCAGTTTATCTTTATATTCTAATTTTCTCCCCTTTTGTCCATTTTCAAGTTTAACTTTTTTTGTTGAGATAGGTTTTTCAGGGAAAGATGGTGGTCCAAATATTGCCAAAGCTGCTTTAGCAGAATCCTGGAGCATACCTAATTCCAGTGCAGATTCCTTTGTGTACACTGAATTGATTTCAAGATAAATATTACCATGCAGAAACCATGTTTTTGCTTCTTTAACAGTTTCAGGATTCGTAATAGCCTTGTCGATAGCAATTTTTGCTTTTTCAAGTTGTCCGTTTCTTAAGTAGTTAGAAGCATTTTGAACTTCAATTTTTTGCGCATTAACATATGTAAAAGAGATTAATACAGCAATTAAAGCAACTATTTTTTTCATTTTTGAGGTATTAAATTAATAATAATTTTTTTGTTAATAAATAACGATTAATAATATATTTGGCAAAGATATAAATTTTCTATTTTCATAATTTGAATTAAGCAATTATTAAGCCGGAATTACCCATGTTTGTAGTTAATCTGATGAATTTCCTTCATTAGTATTTGTTTCATTGCTTTTTTCAGAAGTCACATTATTGCTTTCCTGGTTATCATCTTGTTTATCTGTAGATTCATCGATCTGAGTGTCATCTTCAACAATATTAACCTTAGTAACCGCAGCAATCGCATCGCCTTCTCTAATATTTATTAGTTTAACTCCTTGAGTTGCTCTACCCATTACTCTAAGTCCGGATACGGCTAACCTTATCATTACTCCCGATTTATTAATTATCATCAGATCATCGTTGTCATAAACGTTTTTAATCGCGATTAAATTGCCTGTTTTAGGAGTTATGTTGATGGTTTTTACACCCTTCCCTCCCCTATTTGTAATTCTGTAATCATCTAATTTTGATCTTTTTCCAAAACCATTTTCTGAAACAACAAGAATATCATATTCACCGTTCTCAAGGCAAACCATGCCAACTACTTCATCTGATTTGCTTGAAAGTGTGATTCCTCTAACTCCTGCAGCATTTCTGCCCATCGGCCTAACCTTGGATTCGTTAAAGCGAATTGCCCGACCTGATTTCAAGGCCATTACAATTTCGCTTTCACCTGTGGTGAGCCTGGCTTCTAATAGTCTGTCACCTTCGTTTATCGTAATTGCATTAATTCCGTTTTGTCTAGGCCTCGAGTATGCTTTTAATGACGTCTTTTTTACTGTTCCTTTTTTTGTACAAAGGGTTATATAATTATTGTTTAAGTATTCTTCATCTTTTAAATCAAGAATATTAATAAAAGCCCTGATTTTATCATCAGGTTCAATATTAAGGAGGTTTTGAATTGCCCGGCCTTTAGTTGTTTTTGTACCTTCAGGGATTTCAAATACTCTAATCCAAAAGCACTTCCCTTTTTCAGTGAATAATAATAAATAATTATGATTTGTTGCCACAAACATATATTCTAGGAAATCATCACCTCTTGTAACACTTCCTTTTGCCCCTATTCCTCCCCTGTTTTGACGTCTATATTCAATTAATGGAGTTCTTTTAATATATCCGAGATGAGAAATTGTTATTACAACTTCTTCGTTTGGAATTGTGTCTTCAATTTTAAAATCATTTGCTGAATAAACAATTTCAGTTTTAGCCTCGTCTCCGTATTTTTCTTTGATTTCAAGCAACTCATTTTTAATAATATTCATACGAAGAGTAATATCGCCAAGAATTTCTTTGTACTTTTTAATTTTTTCAAGAAGCTCCTGGTAGTCTGATTTTATTTTTTCGCGTTCCAAACCTGTTAGTTTTTGTAAACGCATATCGAGAATGGCTCTTGCTTGAATTTCTGTTAATTCAAATTTTTCAATTAGTCCGTTTCTTGCTTCTTCGGGAGTTTTTGAAGCTCTTATCAAAGCAATAACTTCATCTAAATTATCAAGGGCAATAAGTAAACCTTCAAGTATATGTGCCTTTTTTTCAGCTTCTTTCAACTCATATTTAGTTCGTCTGACGACAACATCATGTCGATGATCAACAAAATGGCCTACAATATCTTTAAGATTTAATAATTCAGGTCTTCCTTTTACTAATGCAATGTTATTAATGCTAAAAGATGACTGCAAAGAAGTAAATTGATACAATTTATTAAGAACAACGTTAGTAATTGCGTCTTTTTTTAGTTCATAAACAATTCTCATTCCATCTCTATCCGATTCATCTCTAATATCTGAAATTCCATCAATTTTTTTATCATTGATAAGATCAGCGGTTTTCTTAATCATTTCAGCTTTATTCACCAGATATGGAATAGAAGTTGCGATAATATTTTCCCTACCATTTGAAGTTTCTTCAATATTAGTTTCACCTCTCATCACTACTCTTCCACGACCTGTTTCATAAGCATCTTTAACTCCTTCGTAGCCATAAATAATCCCACCAGTTGGAAAATCAGGTGCTTTAATGTGTTTCATCAGATCTTTAACGGTAATATCCTCATCATTAACCTTAGCATCGATGAAAGCGATAACACCATCAATAACTTCAGATAGATTATGAGGGGGCATATTTGTAGCCATTCCAACAGCAATACCCGAAGTTCCGTTAATTAAAAGACTTGGGATTTTTGTTGGCATAACGGTTGGTTCGTAAAGAGAATCATCAAAATTTAATTGAAAATCGACTGTCTCTTTATCAATATCAGATAATATTTCTTCAGAAATCTTGCGTAAACGAGCTTCCGTATAACGCATTGCTGCAGGATTGTCTCCATCAATTGAACCAAAATTCCCCTGGCCGTCTATCAATTGGTATCGCATTGACCAATGTTGGGCCATTCTTACCATTGCATAGTATACGGAAGTATCACCGTGAGGATGATATTTACCTAGAACCTCCCCTACTATTCTGGCAGATTTTTTATATGACCTGTTCGATAATATGCCTAAATCATACATTCCGTATAGTACTCGTCTGTGAACAGGTTTTAATCCATCGCGTACATCTGGTAAAGCTCGTGAAACAATAACCGACATTGAATAATCAATGTAGGCTGATTTCATTTGATTTTCTATATTTACTTTAACTATTTTTTCACTTTCTGAGAAATCTTCCATCAATATTATACTTTGTATAAGTAAGTTACGTTTTTTAAAAATAATCGACGAAATTATTAAGAATTATTGATTTTTCAAAACTTTTTTTCATAAAAATTGCATAAAATTTGTACATAATTATTTAATTTTGTTATTATTTATAATTCTATATAGAGACTTTTTTATTATGTTTTTGAGAGAATTGAATTCCAAATAATTATTAACAGCTTCGTGTTGATAAATAATGGTTTTTACATTTTTATAGAAACAAATTAAAACTAATTTTACAGAATGAAAATGAAATTAAAAAATTGAATTTTTCAAAAATAAAAAATTAATGATGAATTGTCAAATTTATCTAATCTTTTTCATCTTACATCTATAAATTATATAATTTTGTAAAGAAATTAATAGAGATTATAATGGAAGCAAAATTTTCACAACGAGTTAAGGATGTCATCACATTTAGCCGTGAAGAAGCCTTAAGACTTGGAAATAACTATATAGGAATTGAACATTTATTACTTGGAATAATTCGTGAAGGAGAAGGAAGGGCTATAAAAATTCTTTCATATTTAGGTATTGATCTAAAAAAAATTAAACGCGAGATAGAGCATTCAATTGCAAACTATAATGATAAAATATCTAATAGTGAAAACATTCCAATCATTAAACAAGCTGAAAGAGCTTTGAAGCTTACTTATCTTGAAGCGAAACAATTAAAATGTGATCTTATCGGAACAGAACATCTATTACTTGCCATTTTAAAAGATGAAAATAATATTGTTACCAAATCATTTCAAAAAAGCGGCATTGACTACGATGAAATCAGAAACGAACTTTCTTTATATCCAAAAGTGGATAAAACTGAAAAAATCAAGAAAAACACTCCAAAGGGTGATATTTCGGAGAATGCTGATGAGGAAATAGAAGAAGGTGGCGGAAAAATGTTTGGTGGGGGAATGAAAAAAGCACCCGCAGGTAAATCTAAAACTCCTGTTCTGGATAATTTTGGACGTGATTTAACTAAATCTGCCGAAGAGGGTCGTCTTGACCCAATTGTCGGCAGGCATAAAGAGTTGGAGCGAATAGCACAAATTCTAAGCCGTCGGAAAAAGAATAATCCAATTCTTATTGGTGAACCCGGTGTAGGTAAATCAGCTATTGCCGAAGGACTTGCTCTCAGAATTGTTGACAGAAAGGTTTCCAGAGCTTTATTTAATAAGCGAATAGTTACTTTAGACCTTGCATCAATAGTTGCCGGCACTAAATATCGAGGGCAGTTTGAAGAAAGAATGAAAGCGGTTTTAAACGAATTAGAAAAAAACCCCAACATTATTCTTTTTATTGATGAAATTCATACAATTGTAGGTGCAGGAAATGCTGCAGGTTCACTTGACGCTTCAAATATGTTCAAGCCGGCTCTTGCCCGGGGTGATATCCAATGTATTGGTGCAACAACCCTTGATGAATATCGACAGTTTATAGAAAAAGACGGGGCTCTTGACAGAAGATTTCAAAAAATACTTGTTGATCCTACAACAACTGAAGAGACTATTGATATTCTGCAAAATATTAAAGAAAAATATGAAGATCATCATCTTGTTATTTATAATAATGATGCTATAAAAGCATGTGTTTCTTTGACCAACAGGTATATGAGTGACAGATATCTTCCCGACAAAGCTATTGATGCTCTGGATGAAGCCGGTTCACGGGTTCATATTACAAACATTCATGTTCCAATTGAAATAATTAAAATTGAAAATCTGATTGAAGAAACCAAAATAAACAAAACAAATGCAATTAACAGCCAAAAATTTGAAGAAGCTGCCGAGTTCCGTGATTTAGAACGTACTCTTCAAAATGATTTGGAATTAGAGAAAAGAAAATGGGAAGAAGATTCAAAGATACACAGAGAGAATGTTACTGAAGAAAATGTTGCTGAAGTAGTTGCAATGATGACAGGTGTACCGGTTCAACGTATTGCACAAAACGAAGGTGAACGTTTGCTAACTATGGAAGATGAAATCGAAGGTTCAGTTATAGGACAAAATCCGGCAATAAAAAAAATTGTAAGAGCTATTCGTAGAAATCGTACCGGCCTTAAAGACCCAAATAAACCTATCGGCTCATTTATTTTTCTTGGACCAACCGGAGTTGGAAAAACCTACCTCGCAAAAGTTCTGGCAAAATATCTTTTTGATTCGGAAGACTCTTTGATTAGAATTGACATGAGCGAATATATGGAAAAATTTGCTGTTTCCCGCCTTATTGGTGCTCCTCCGGGATATGTAGGATACGAAGAAGGTGGCCAATTAACCGAAAAAGTAAGACGCAAACCATATTCAATCATTTTATTAGATGAAATTGAAAAAGCACATCCCGACGTTTTTCATTTATTGCTTCAGGTTCTCGACGATGGTATGTTAACCGATAGTTTTGGACGAAAGGTTGATTTTAAGAATACTATAATAATTATGACTTCGAATATAGGTTCAAGACAACTTAAAGATTTCGGACATGGTGTTGGTTTTTCTACTTCTGCAAAACGTAATTCGAAAGCTAATTTCACACACGGAGTTATTGAAAATGCCTTAAAAAAGGCTTTTGCACCGGAATTTCTTAATCGTATTGATGATGTAGTGATTTTTGACTCTCTTGAAAAAGAATCAATTAACAAAATTATTGATATTGAATTAGCTTATCTTTATGAGCGTATAAATAAGCTTGGATATAAAATTTCTATCAGCGAAAAAGCTAAAGAATATATTGTTGAAAAAGGTTGGGATGAACAATATGGGGCAAGGCCTTTGAAACGGGCAATTCAAAAATATGTTGAAGATAAACTTGCAGAAACACTTTTAACTAAAAAACTTACAGAAGGAACCCGGATAATTATTGATTTTGATACAAAAAAAGAAGATATTGAAATTAATATTCAAAAAGCAGAAAAAGCTTTGATTACAAAAAAGGGGAAATAATTATAAAATATCATCAATTTCATCTTGAAATTGGGTTTTTGATTGATCTTTAATTGATTGAAATTCATTAAAGTAATCAGAAATATTGTTTATGATATTTTTGTTTTGATTTGAAAAATATTTTATAGAAATAAAAAAGCCATCATCCGAAAAATGGATAATTTCACCATTATTATTTTCAATTATAAAATTCTCATTAATAACATTATCGGCTTTACAATATTTTTTAATTAAAGCTTCTGAAAATCTTGTAACATCAATATTTTTATCCTCTTTTTTAATAACATACTCGCCCATAAAAAATACTTTATCATAAAAGAAGTATAAAGCTTTTATTTCTGTATTAAACATTGATACTTTATATCCGGCGACTTTAACTTCAGTTGAATTAAGCATAAAAGTATTAAAACAGAATGGTTTTCCTTTTGCATCAATTATTTGAGAGTAAGTAGAAAAAAAATTTGTGTCGCCAAATTGAATATTATTTTGTGACCTTAATGTTTTTATTTTCTCTTTTGAAATAAAAGGGATTATATGAAAAATAACCTCATCTTTAAAACAATAAACATGAGGGCTTTTCTTTGTATAATATTTATACAGACTTACATATTTATAACTATATCCTCCGTAAATTACCTTGGTGTAAAAAATGGAAAATCTTGGGATTGATTTTATTATAAAAAATATAAATATAAAGAGAATTACAGCACCTGCAATTAATTGTATTTCCATAATTTTAATTCATTAAGACATAAAAGTAATAAAATTTTTTGAAATTCACAAATCTAAAATGTACCAATGTGTAATTTAATATTTCTACAAAATTACACTTTTTATTTATATTTGCGCCAAAAAAAATTAATTATTAATATTTCAACTAAGAGAATATTTTTTATTCACAATGATTTCAAATATGGAAAACAACAAAATTTTAGCCGGAGGTGAATTTTTACTAAAAGATAAAAGCGCCGGAAGTACTTTTATACCTGAAGAATTTGATGAAGAACAACAAATGATTATTCAAACTTGTGAGGATTTTCTTGAAGCAGAAGTCTTTCCAAATCTTGATAGAATTGACAATCAGGAAAAAGGATTAATGCCTGAATTATTATCAAAAGCAGGTGAGCTTGGATTGCTTGGAATTTCAATTCCCGAGGAATATGAGGGTTTCGATCAATCATTTTTAACTTCAATGAAAGCAAATGAAGCAATGGGTGCTGCATATTCCTATTCAGTTGCTTTTATGGCACATACCGGTATAGGTACTTTACCAATATTATATTATGGCAATGAAGATCAAAAACAGAAATATGTTCCCAAATTATCTACAGGAGAACAAAAAGCAGCATATTGTTTAACCGAACCCGGTGCAGGTTCAGATGCCAATTCCGGAAAAACCCGTGCCACTCTTTCCGAAGATGGTAAACATTATATTTTAAACGGGCAAAAAATGTGGATTACAAACGGCGGCTTTGCAGATATTCAAACTGTTTTTGCTAAAATCGACAACGATAGAGTTTTAAGTGCATTTATTGTTGAACGCGATTGGGATGGAGTAGTTATAAATCCTGAAGAAAAAAAAATGGGAATAAAAGGATCGTCAACTACCCAGATATTCTATAATGATGTTAAAGTACCTGTCGAAAATTTACTTGGAGAAAGAGGACAAGGTTTCAGAATTGCCTTAAACATTTTACACATCGGACGTATTAAGCTTGGTGCTACTGTTTTAGGTTCAGCCAAACGAACTATTGGCTTTTCAGTTAATTATGCCAACGAAAGAAAACAATTTGGTTCCCTGATATCGAATTTCGGTGCTATCAAATTTAAACTTGCCGAACAGGTAATTAAAACTTTTGCTACTGAATCGGCAGTTTATGCTGCTTCTAAAGATGTTGAAGACACAATTGAATTATATACAACTCAGGGAATGTCGAAAGGTGAAGCAAATATTAAAGGTTGTGCTCAGTTTGCAATTGAGTGTGCTTTATTAAAGGTACTCGGGTCAGAATCGCTTGATTACATAGTTGATGAGGCTGTTCAGATTTATGGCGGAATGGGATTCTCGGCCGAAGCTCCGGTTGACAGAGGATATCGTGATTCGAGAATTAACAGGATTTTTGAGGGTACTAATGAGATCAACAGACTTCTAATTGTCGATACTATTTTTAAAAGAGCAATGAAAGGTGAGATTGATCTTTTTCAACAAGCAAAAAAAGTTGTTGAAGAGTTAAATGAAACTCTTGATCAGGAATATGTTATAAAAAATTATTTTGAAGAGAAAAGAGATTATATTCAAAACTTCAAAAATGCAATTTTAATGATCCTTGGTGTTGGAACTGAAAAATTCAAAAGAAAATTTGTTTTTGAACAGGAAATCTGGATGAATCTTTCCGATATGATAATTCAGTTATATGCAGCCGAATCAACTCTTTATCGTGTTGAAAAAATGGAAATGCTTAAAGATGATTCAGGATCAAACGGCATGGGTATTTACAAAAATATTCTCGATGTATTTATTTATGATGCAGCCGATGCTATTTACAAAAGTGGCGCTGATGCAATAAATTCATTTACAAAAGGAAAAGAACAACAATTATTACTTAAAGCATTAACAAAATTTACAAGAGTTTCAGGAGTAAATGTAAAAGAAGCAAGACGAGCAATTGCTGATAAATTAATTGATGATAATAGATATAATTTCTAATCTTAAATAATTGGCTATATTGTTAAATTGTTATATTGTTTTTCATAGCAATATAACAATTTAACAATTTACCAGTTTTAAAATATTTTTTATTTCATTATTGCCTTGGAGATCACAATTCTTTGAACCTGATTTGTACCTTCATAAATTTGACAAAGCTTAGCATCTCTCATCATTTTTTCAACAGCAAATTCGGTAGAATATCCGTCGCCACCCATTGCCTGAACAGCATCTGTTGTAACTTTCATTCCAATATCGGAAGCAAATAATTTCGACATTGCAGAAAGTTTAGAGGCATTACGTTGTCCTGTATCATAAGCCCATGCGGCATCCCATGTTATCAATCTGGCTGCTTCAATTTCAGTTGCCATGTCGGCAAGCATAAATCCGATAGCCTGGTTGGAAGCAATTGGCTTTCCAAACTGAATTCTGTTTTTTGCCCAATCTTTAGCAGTTTCATAAGCTGCCCTTGCATTTCCGACACTTAATGCAGCTACTCCGGTTCTTGTTCTGTCGAAGGTTTTCATGGCAACCAAGAATCCTCTTCCCTCCTGCCCTAACATATTTTCGGCGGGAATTTCAACATCGGTATATATGATTTCGTTTTGAACGGAAGCTTTTTGTCCCATTTTTTGTAGGCGGGGTTTTATTTCAATTCCCGGAAGATCGGTAGGCACAACAAAAGCGGTTAAACTTCTGGCGCCTTTTTCAGGATCGGTCAAAGCAAAAACGGTATGAAAAATAGCAACTTCACCATTGGTTATAAAACGTTTATGTCCGTTAATCACAAATTTATCGCCCTTACGAATTGCTGTTGTTTTAATTCCTGCAACATCAGAACCCGCATTAGGCTCGGTTAAACAATATGCAGCAACTGCTTTTTCTTCGACAATTCTTCCAAAAAATTTATTTTGCTGTTGTTCGTTTGCTGCCAGCAATAATGGAGTTAATGCCAGAGTATTGGCATCAATAGAAATTCCGATTCCAATGCAACCTGCACCAAGTTCTTCGGAGGCAATAGCACTATCCATAATGTTAAAACCATTTCCACCAAATTTTTCAGGCATAGGGCCATTCATTATATTTTCATCGTAGGCTTTTTTTACTATTTCCCAGGGGAATTCAGCTAATTCATCATATTTTAATCTGTTCGGAATAATTAATCTGTCGGTAAAATCGCGATATTTATTTTGAATATCTAATTGTTTTGTGCTTAGTGAAAAATCTATCATTTTATCCTCCTTGTGATTGGTTAATAATTAATAAAACAATGAACATAAATCATTTAAAAAAATTCAGAGATAATATTCAATTTTTAAAAAACAAAAATAATATTTATTTCTTTATATCAAAATATATTATCCACGATTGAGCAGTGTTTACAAATCCATGCTTTGGGAATTTGTGTGAAGCCAGAACGTGATTTCGTGAAACCGGATAATATTACCATAAGATCGGGAAAGGCTTCCATGTGGTTGGGAGATATTTCTGTGTGATTGGAAAGGGTTTCCGTGAGGTCTGTAAGATATTCCGTATAGTCGGGAATAGTTTCCGTTAAGTCGGATAAAGATTCCGTATGATCACGTGATATTTCCGTAAGGTCGGGATGTATTTCCGTGTGATTGGGAGATTCTTCCGTGAGACCGGGAAAGGTTTCCGTGAAGTCATGAGATATTTCCGTGAGGCCAAAAAGGGTTTCCGTGTGGATGAAAGGGATTATGAATGAATGAAAGTTAAAAGCATTGAAGGGGAAATTGATAAGGAATTATCAATCTTCACCTGAACTCATATTGGAAACTATATTTGAAAAAGTGAACTGATCTTTCTTTAACGGATCGTTATAATAGTATGATGCGGCTATTTTACATATACCTATAATGATCTCATAAATTGAATTAAATTCATTAACAGCTTCCTGGGATAGTTCGCGGCTTGTTTCTTTTAAATGTTCCTGATTTACGTCGGCTTCTTTGATTTGATCGGCATAAGATATTATTTTATCAATCAGTGAGGGATTTGTGCCTTTTTCAGTAATTCGGGTTTTGAGTTCGTCGGTCATGCCGTTTTTGAATGCATAGAGCATTTGAATTGTTGCTTCCTGATTTTGGTTTCTGAGTTTTTCGTTATCGAGATAGTAACCGAGATTGGTAAGGATTTCTTTAGATTCGTTGCCGAAATCAACTTCAATTTGAGTTTTTAAGAAAAAGATGTTGCGAAGGGCAGGTTCCATCAAAGACTGTAAATAAGTTGTTGCTGTTCGTTGTGCCTTTTTTTTGTCGAGGCCGAGAAAGTTTTCGATGGCATTACTGATACGGGCCTGAAGTGTGGTTACGTATTCTGGTGTCCAGTCTGATCTTATCAATGATAATTCCTCAAGGTTGTCGTTTAGTGATATTGTTATTGTTTGTGAGGCAAGAAGCATTTCAACATCACGACATTTGTATTTGCGGACGATATCCATAATAAATGATTTTTTAATTGGTTAATAAAGAAGGTTAAACAGACCATAAAGATATAAAAAATATTTATTCATGAAAAAAAAGTTTGTTTTTTATTTAGTTTTTTTTTTGAGTCCGGCCCAAAAACTCATTTCACGCAAAGACCGGAAAGTATTAACGCAAAGGCCGCAATATATGTATGTTTATAATCAATGCTTTGTGTTCTTTGCGATTCGTCTGAGAACTTTGCGTGAACTATACTCAGGGCCTAAGACACCAAAGTTATTCATATGGCCGGTAAAAATAGCCACGAATGCACGAATAAAAAATTTATTACTGTTGAAAATCTGTAATGTGTGAAGCATTTGTTGTTGTTTTGCACATATTACTTGTAAACCACACGATACAATTTTGCGGCAGCGGGGGAGAAATGGTTATATTGTTATATTGTTAATAAATAGACTATATTTGAAGTTTGAACTTAGAAAAGACTTAATGTCATGAAAAAATTTTACAAAATTGGGCTTCTAATTTTCACCCTGATCATTTCACAACAGGCTTTCCCACAAAAGGAAAATTCAAAAGGCCCTTTAACAGGCGAACAGCAAATTGACCTTTCTGAAGGATATAGCTTTATTTCCTCGCAAATTATTCCCGAAGATCCCGATATGTTAGTTGTTATGGCTTCCGTTTTAAACGAAAATCTTGATTTTATTAGAAATTCACAGGGCCAGACGTTACGAAAAATCGGTCCGAATTGGGTTAATGGTATTGGTGATTGGATAATTGAAGAAGGTTACCTTGTTAAAATGTTTTCCGATGATTCATTCATTATAGAGGGTGATGTAGTTGACCCGGTATCACCGATATCGCTAACAACAGGATTTCAGTTTGTAAGTTATTTTCCCGATATTCAAATTAATGCTTTGACTGCATTTGAAACTATTCTTGGAGACGATCTTGATTTTATAAGAAATTCACAAGGACAAACATTGCATAAAATTGGCCCGAATTGGGTTAATGGTATTGGCGTTTGTAATCCCGGTGAAGGTTACCTTGTAAAAATGTTTGCTGATGATGTTTTAATTTATCCAATCACTTTTGGAGTGCCTTGCCCCGGAATACCAACCGTAACTTATGAAGGACAAGTTTATAATACAGTTTTAGTTGGTGACCAGTGTTGGCTGAAAGAAAACTTAAATGTAGGTACAATGATAAACGGAACTGTAGAAATGACAAACAATGGAGTAATTGAAAAATACTGCTACGATAATGATCCTGCAAATTGCGAAACTTATGGTGGTTTATACCAATGGCATGAAATGATGCAATACACCACAACACAGGGCGTGCAAGGTATTTGCCCAAGTAACTGGCATTTACCAAGCGATGACGAATGGAAAATACTTGAAGGAACAGTTGACAGCCAGTATCCTGTTGGCGACCCGATTTGGAATACCTATGGATACAGGGGTTATGATGCCGGAAAAAATCTTAAATCCACAACAGGCTGGAGCTCCGGTGGAAACGGAACAAATGATTTTGGGTTCACTACCCTTCCCGGCGGTTACCGTCCCAGCCTTGGTGGTTTCTACAATCTCGCTAACCTCGCCCTCTTTTGGTCGTCGAGTGAGTATATCAGACCGATCGCCTGGTACCGAACCCTCTCCTGTGAACACGGTGAAGTATACCGTGAAATCTTCTATAAGGAATTCGGTTTTTCAGTTCGTTGTTTGAAGGATTAGCACACGATTAATTACCTGCTTTCGATAAAAAAAAGAAATGAGTGAATTGTTAAAAAAAAGCCTGAAAGAATTTATCTTTCAGGCTTTTTTTCAGATTGTTTACTCCTCAGGCCTCTTCAATCCTTCCAAAAGTTTCCGGATATCCCACTCGTGCCTCCTGAAGATCCCCTCAGGTTCAATGCCGTTTCTCTCGTACAGATCCGCGGCTATTGCCTGGGCCTGTTTTTCGTTTTTGGCTTCTACTTTGTAAACCACACGATACAATTTTGCGGCAGCGGGTGAACCATATAAGACTATATAAGTTTTTATATTTCTTTTATTTCCAGGCTGAGCGGGGGGTTAGAACCGGAATAGCTTCCTATGTTTTAGCTCTCATCACGGGCCCCTTTCTTTTTAAGCTGTAAAACTTTTGTTTGATTGATTTTGCAGGTCTTGTGTTGGTTGCGGTTTTTGATTTTTTGATGATTTACTTTTGTAATAAATTGAGGATTGTTAGTTGTTGCTTACATTAGAAATTATTTTTTATTGGGAGCGGAATTGCAAACTCCGCTCAGCGGGGGCTTGGAGTTCTATTTATTGTGGGCAGTATTTATTAATTCTTCTTTAGTCTTTAAAATGATAATATACTATCAGGTAAATATTGAGGTTCGCTTGTTGATATCTCTATATCCTGTCCATTTAAATACCTGTGGTAATTTTTAAGTATTGCGCCAGACATATAATCAGCATGATCAATACCTTTTTCATTGAAATATTTTGATAATCTTGAGCCTGTCCATAATCCCCAGTTATTTCTTATCCACATTCCAAAACCATGGTGACTTTTAGCAACAAATTCATCTTCTGTACATGATTTTACCATGGTTTTTGTTGAGTCATCCCAGAAACTATCTATTTGCTGAAAACAGTCTGTTAGATCCTTTGGTATATACACACCATCAATACTATCCAGAATGAATCGGTCTTCACTCAATATTTTTTTTGGGGGATCACTTTTGGATATGAATTTGAGAAATGAATCTATTTCTATTTCATGGTCATAAATCCATAATATTTCACCTAGTGTATCTATTGATAGTTTTGTTCTTTTTAATTCATTGTTGTTGAGGTGTTTTACTAACAGGCTGCATTCTAACAATTTTGGGACACCACTCTTAATAGCTAAAAAAACTTTACTTGTATCGACTAGATTGTTGAGCAACAAGATACCTTGAATTTCATTTTCCGGTACTTCATCCTTAAATAAATCCATACCCTCGAGAATGTTAGTAGCTTTAAGTATTGTTTCAATACTTTTTATTTTATAATCATAATTCACAGAATCTGTACGTAATAATTCAATAGTAAATATTGAATTTCGTTTAATAACTTCATCCTTTTGTCCATGTGAAAACAAAAATCCGAAAATCAGTAAATATGTTACTAGTATAATTCTCATTTTGTTATTATTTTGTCAATAGGCATGATTTTTTTGAATATTGCCCACAACTCCGAAATAACCACACCCCTACTGCGTATATCCGCCCGTTGGGCTATAGCGCATTAATAGTGTATATTTCTTCATTATTTTTCACAAATATAAAAATTTAATTTAAATATTAAAGCAGGAAATAAAAAAAGGGGGTTTTTAGGGCTGCTGGTTTTTATTTTATATGAAGAAATGGGTTGGGGGTGTGGGGGGTGGTTTTAGATGTTTAGATTATTGGGGGGATTGGTTGCTTGTGGGGGTTACCGTTTCTACCGAGTGCGGACTGCTATGTTTTATGAGCCGTTGTTGTGGTGTCGTTGTTCCTTACCCATTTTTCTTTAATTTCATCATACCTCTTGTCAACAATTCCATTAATGTCATCGCAAGAGAAGTAGATTATGTTTAATGCACTCCATTGTCCAGTAAATTTTTCAATTTCATTCATTAAGTCAAGAGCTTCTCTTACTGGCAGCTCCGTATTGTAAATCATTTTAACTGCATTGTCAATTACTATTTTCTTTAGTGGATGTTTAAGCCGAACATTAATATTCTCAAGAATTGTCAAAAGTTCATTATTACTAATTTTTTCTTTTTGAGATTTTGGCACTCGAGCTAACTCTTCAATTATTGCAAACACTGAATTCGATGAAATTTCAAATGCCTGGTTAATCAACTCATTTCTCAAATTCTTGTTGGTATATGGAAATTTACAGTCGATTTTTGATAAAAAATTCTTTTCGATTATGTTGTTATGTTCTTTCATTTCAATGCACCACAACTCCGAAATAACCACACCCCTATTGTGTATATCCGCTCGTTGGGCTATAGCGCATTAATAGTGTATATTTCTTCATTATTTTTCACAAATATAAAAATTTCATTTAAATATTAAAACAGGAAATAAAAAATGCGGGTTTTTAGGGCTGCTGGTTTTTATTTATATGAAGAAATGGGTTGGGGGTGTGGAGGGTGTTATTCTATCTGCTCATGCTTTAAATACTGAATCCATTGTTTTTCCAATGTGTCTATTGAAAAATCATATATAGTTTCAATATTCTCAGGCTCATTTATCAGTAATACCAATTTGTCAATCCCATAGGTATTAACCAGGAATTCTACTATCGTAACAGAGAGTGCATAACCATTCATGTAGCCAAATTTTGTAGCAGATACTGTATCCATTTGCGTCCATGTTGGTGGTACTTTTTTTATCAAACTTGATTTTGCAGATTTTCGAACAGATTCATTTATCTGACCTGCTTCGTACTGAGCATATCCTTCGTTAAGCCATCTTGGTAATTCTGTCATGCCTTTGTCTCCACGTGCATAATAAACTGCTATATGAACAAATTCATGGACAACTATCTGCATCATGGATTTATAGGTGTGCACACTCCCCGGATTCAAGGGTGATACCATCAATATTTCTTCTTCAGTCAATGACCCAACAACCCAGTCAGGTGCATCAGGTTGATTTATTGCGACATGATAGGTTTTAATATCTGGAAATATTTTCACATTGATTTTTTCGTCAATTTGTATTCCTAAATGATTCGTTATCCTGGAGTAATTATTCTCTAAAGTTATTGCAAGTGAATCTAAAACTTTTATATCACTTCTAGTAGAATAAAAATCAAAATGCTGACTCTCTTTTGCTAAATATAGGGAGTCGTTATTTTGCCCGACTAAATTGAGTATAGTTAAAAACACAAAAAATACTATTGAAAGTACATTCAAAAACACAAGTCTTATTTTCTTTTTCATGGGTGTATTATTTTGTTAATATTTTTATGATTCTTAAATGTTCCTTTGACGTACATACCTAATACCCGCTAACGTATTGTGCTATGAATAGTTGCCGAATGCGGGATGCTTTCCTGTCCAGTTACACCGGAAATAATGCGGGCTACAAACCTTGAATAACCAACGAAACGGCAATATAAGCACGTGTTAGCGTTTGTACTTTATCTCTGTCAATACTTCCTCATTTTCAAAATTCAGATTTATATTGCTGGTTTTGAAAGTTATTACTGTCTTAAAAATGTCAGCTTATCCCAATACCTTATTAATAATTTTATTTTTCCTTCAGTTATTTCAAAGAATTCAAAACCTCTTAAATCCATAGCGTCTTTTCATTCAAAAATCTGCCATTTTCCATATTTAACAATACCTTAGCAAATCTTAGGTTTCATTTTATGAGTATCACTAATCAATTCGCAATATCTTTTCCATTTTCCAGCCTTTGGCTAATTCATCAACTAACTTGTCCAAATATCTCACTTGTTGCGTTAGTAGATTTTTAATTTCCTGTACTTTATAACCACATATTGAACCAGTAATTCTGGAAGCATTTTTATTTAATTGCGCATTTTGGAAGAAAGACTCAAAAGTTGCATTATCACTGATGAGTTTTTGCAATTTATTGTCATTATAGCCGGTTAGCCACATGATTACTTCATGCAATTCTTCTTTGGTTCTACCTTTTTTCTCAATTTTTGTTAGATAATGTGGATAGATTGAAGCAAATGTCATTTTAGCTATTTGTTCATCTTGTTTTGTTGTGTCTTTCATCTCTGCAACCTTTTTAATTTTTCAGTATTCGTGAGCTGCTGTTTCTTAGTATAAACGCTAACGAAGTAATATAAATAATGAACTATAGCATCCCAAATCGGGGGGATATAGTGCATTAATGGTTTATATTTCTTTTATATGATCAAATATTAAAATTTTCCGGTTAAAACATTCTTTATTTTCCACAAATATAAAAATTTCAATTAAATATTAAAGCAGGAAATAAAAAAAGCGGGTTTTTAGGGCTGCTGGTTTTTATTTTATATGAGGAAATGGATTGGGGGTGCGGGGGGTGTTTTTAGATGTTTAGATTATGGGGGGGGTGGTTGGGGATTACGTTTTGTGCATGTTGTGCAACGTAATAATATAAAACAGTAGGTTATTTATCTAAAAACTATTCTTTCAACCATTGCATTGCAGCATTTTCTGTTGAGAAAGTTTTTGTCAAAAATCCAATTTTCTCATAATGATTGTTCTCAAATAGCATTGAAACCACTGTATTATATGGATTATCAACTATGACAGCCATTTTTTTATCAGCTATGATATTTTTTATTGATACTAGGAAATTATAAATTTCATCTACTTCATCTAAACTAAATTCAAAGCTTCCTCCTCTCATGTCTGCAAGTAAGTTATACTTACACTCTGTGAATTCTTTTATATTTAAGAGTTTTCCCCACGCTTTTCCCATTTCTTCTTTCTGAATAATTCCCATGTGCTTGTAAATAACACACTTTAAATCATTATCTACTTTACTTGAGTAGCTCATAAATTCTTAATTAAAATTAATATTAAAATTCATCATTTAAAGAATCAGTTATTTATAAAAAGGTCAATTCTATTATTTCTATTTAATTTATCACTCATCTTTTATCAATCACTATGAAAATTAATCTTGTATTTGGGTTTTATGTTGCACAATTCCGAAATAACCACACCCCTACTGTGTATATCCACCCGATTTGGGATGCTATAGCGTATTAATAGTGTATATTTCATCTTTATTTTTCACAAATATACAAAATTTCATTAAAATATCAAAGCAAAAAAATAAAAAAAGTGGGTTTTTAGGCCCGCTAATTTTTATTTTTAATGAAAAAATGGGTTGCAGATATGGGGATTGTTTTTAGATATTTAAATTATTGAGGGGGTTGGATTGGTGGGTGGGGATTAACAGGGGAAGGGGGATGTTACCTGTTTTAGGACGAGACAGTACATAACAACATGGGATGTAGTTCAAAATGGACTCATCGCTGGGTCTTGCAGACTGCTTAGAGTCCTATTTACTTTAGGCTGTTTTTTTTTAACTATTATTATCAATTTTTTAATTTAGGCATCTCTTAGAAAAAAAGCGTATCTTTGCAACAGGTTTATACCATTTTTGATTTCAATCAATCATTTTGCTACTTTAATGATGTAGCTTTTTACTCCAGCAAATGATTTCTAATTGAATTACGGATAGTCGGGCCGATAATAATTTACTATATAACAAAAGTAACAATTGAGATTTTATGAAAAAACTAACCTTAGGAGTTATCGGAACTTCAAGAAAAGAAGATGAAAAACGTGTCCCAATTCACCCAGATCATTTATCACGTTTACCAGAGGATATCAGGAAACAATTAATTTTTGAAAAGGGATATGGTGCACCTTTTGGTTTAGATGATGATTTTTTTGTTTCTCATGCTGGAGGAGTTGCTTCCCGTCATAAATTATTAGCTGAAATTGGCTCAGTTATTATTGCTAAACCGGTATTGGCAGATTTACAGGAAATACGTGAAGGAGGCTTTATTTGGGGTTATCCGCATTGTGCACAGCAAGGTGACATTACACAAACTGCAATAGATCGAAAATTAACACTAATAGCCTTTGAAGACATGTTTGTTTGGTCACCAAATGGTCATATAGGTAGACATACATTTTATAAGAATAATGAAATGGCTGGTTATTGCGCAGTTATTCATGCATTACAATTAAGGGGTATTGATGGTCATTATGGTAACCAGCGTAAAGTGACTATTTTTAGTTTCGGAGCCGTTAGTCGGGGAGCTATTTATGCACTAAAAGCTCATGGGTTCAGAGATATAACGATTTGTATTCGGAGGCCTGATCATGAAGTACGTGAAGAAATTCTGGATGTTAAATATATTCGTATCCGTGATGGTAAAAATAAGGAAGCCAGGGTTGTTACGGTAGAACATGATGGTACAGTGCAACCCTTATCCAATTTAATTAGTGAATCTGAAATCATCATTAATGGTATTTACCAGGATACAAACAATCCGATCAATTTTGTGACTGATGAAGAAAAAGACATTTTAAAACCAGGATGTTTAATAATTGATGTTAGTTGCGACGAAGGTATGGGATTCTATTTTGCAAAGCCTACAACTTTTAAAAAACCAATGCTGCATATCAATAACATCGACTATTATGCAGTAGATCATACGCCAAGTTATCTCTGGGAAAGTGCTTCAAGGTCAATATCTGCAGCACTAATTGTTTATTTACCAACAATTTTAGAAGGTCGTAAAAGTTGGATGAAAAATCCTACAATTCAAAAGGCTATTAATGTTGATTATGGTGTGATTAAAAAAGAGTCTGTTTTAACTTTTCAAAATCGTATGCTAAATTATCCACATGATTTTATAAGAAGTTCACAACCATAACTTATCAAATCATGAGAACATTACATGTTTAAATCATTAAGTGTTTTAATTCATCAAAACCCACTGTATGTAGTAGTTCCATGAATTTTTTTCTTGTAATCTTCGTAATCTGCATCACTATGCAATATATGATTTGTACACCAGTTTTTTAAAAACTCAACTATTTCTATTAGTTCAGGTGGATAGCTGCGAAATAATTCATTATAATATGTCGTAACTTTATGATTATAATCTTTATGAGATTGAATATGTTCTGTTGATTTAGGGTAGCCCAATGCTAGCATATAGGTTTCCTCTTTTCTAAAGTGTTTCGATGTTAAATCGATCAATTTTGAAAGAATTTTTGCAAATTCTATACGATTTCTATTTAATTCGATTAAATCAGCGAGTTCGTTGTAAACTTCAATTAATTTCTTATGTTCATTATCAATATCAATATTGCCAACTGATAAATCATTGGTCCAATTAATTTTTTCTGAATTCATAATATTTCAATTTTAGTTTATGTTTATTTCCAGATACTTGCCAACTCCTGGATATACCGGAGCATACTAACCCCCTCCGAGCGATAAAAAAATTGCTTC
>CAYWXI010000065.1:0-26942 GCA_964462015.1 uncultured Bacteroidales bacterium
TTAATTTTTTATTTTTACGAATTATTTTTAAATACATTAATCTTAATAACATAATAATATAACATGACACATATTAAAAATTACATTGAAGAAAATAAGGATAGGTTTTTAGAGGAATTATTTGAATTAATTAGGATACCTTCAATAAGTTCGGAAAGTGAACATAAAGAAGATATGTTTAAAACCGCAGAGCTATGGAAGAAATATATTTTAGCTGCCGGTGCCGATAAAGCTGAAATATTTAAAACCGAAGGCAATCCGGTTGTTTATGGAGAAAAGATTATTGATGCGAATTTGCCTACTGTTTTAGTTTATTCTCATTACGATGTTATGCCGGTTGACCCAATTGATCTTTGGAAAACAAAACCTTTTGAACCGGAAGTGAGAGATGGTAAAATTTTTGCCCGAGGGGCAGATGATGACAAAGGACAAGGATTTATGCATGCAAAAGCTTTTGAATATCTTGTAAAAACAGACAAACTTCCCTGTAATGTAAAATTTATGATAGAAGGTGAAGAAGAAATTGGTTCGATAAATCTTAGTAAATTTTGTATGGATCATAAAGAAATGCTGAAAGCTGATGTTATTCTTGTTTCCGATACTGGAATGATAGCCCAGGATATTCCTTCAATTACAACAGGCCTAAGGGGACTTTCTTATGTTGAAGTTGAAGTTACCGGGCCAAACAAAGACCTGCATTCAGGTATCTTCGGTGGAGCAGTTGCTAATCCGGCTAATGTTTTAACAAAGATGATAGCATCACTGACCGACGAAAATAACAAGGTTACAATTCCTGGTTTTTATGATGATGTTGAGATTGTGAGTACCGAAGAAAGAGCAGAAATGGCAAAAGCACCTTTCGATTTTGAAGGATATAAAAATGCTTTGGATATTGATGAAGTATCGGGAGAAGAAGGTTATTCAACAAGTGAAAGAACAGGAATTCGTCCTACACTTGATGTAAATGGAATTTGGGGTGGCTATACCGGAGAAGGTGCAAAAACAGTAATTCCATCGAAAGCTTATGCAAAAATTTCGATGAGATTAGTTCCACACCAAAATAATGAAAAAATAAGCAAACTCATAGCGAAGCATTTAACTGATATTGCTCCTAAGTCGGTGAAAGTAAATGTAAAAATCCTTCATGGCGGACAAGCTTATGTGTCACCTACAAATATGCCTGCCTACAGAGCAGCTGACAATGCCTACAATGAAGCATTTGACAAAAAACCCGTTCCGGTTAGAAGCGGTGGTAGTATTCCAATTATTTCTGCTTTCGAGAAAATTTTAGGTACTAAATCAATATTGATGGGTTTCGGTTTAGAATCGGATGCAATTCATTCACCTAATGAAAATTATCCGATTTTCAATTTCTATAAAGGAATTGAGACAATAACTTATTTTTATAAATATTTTGTTGAGGAAATGAAAAAGTGAGATTACTAATTACGGAACTCATTAAAAACATTAAAAACCACTAACATTAATGGTTATATTGTTGCATTTTTATTTTACAATAATGTAACAATATAACCATTTTTCTATTTACCGGCTTATATCCTCTAATGAATTAAAACGTTTTCCGTTTTTGAAAGCAACTACAAAAGCACCGGCAATTTTATTAATTAACCTTAGTTCATCTCTATATTTCCTGGCTGCTTCATAAGTTGAAAATGACCCTAATGTATAGATATAATATCCATTATGCAGATTTTCCATTATTTCCCGATCAATATTATATTCTTCGGCAAGCCATTTCTTTGACACTTTTTCACCAAATTTTGCTCTTATTTGAACCCTGTATTCAATACCGTTAACTGAAATAACCGGAGCTGCTTTTTTATATGAGGTTAATTCACCTAACGGAACCCGTTTTCCATTTCTGAAAGCTACAACAAACGGGCCTTTTACGTTATTTGATTTCATTAGTTCATAGCTGTATTGCCCTGCACCCTGGAAGTTGGGAAATGAACCAATCGTATAAATATAGTATCCTTTATAATAATCTTCCTTAATATCCTTGTGCAGATTGTAATTATCAGCAAACCATGACAGAGGTAGCTTTTCACCATATTTTGCCCTTATTTGAACTCTATATTCAATATCGGAAATTGGAGGAATTTCGACAACTTTTTCCTCAACCTGATATTCTTTTTGCTTTACAATGATTTCCTCAACTTTATCTTCAAGGATTTTTTCTGTTTCAATTATTTCTTTAGCCTGATCTTCAAGGACTTTTTCATCTTCGGTGATTTCTTTTATTCTTTGTTCGACCTTAATTATATTTTCAAAATCAATAGATCTTTCTTTATCATTGTCGGAATAAATTAGTTTACCAATTACCAAATAATTATAAGTAGGCAAACTTTCGGTTAATACTTTGTAAGAGGTTGTAAAAACAGAATTGTCAGGTAACTCATCCCAGTTTATAGTTAAAGTCTGCTCCTCAAACATAAAATTTCCTTTGGTCAAAATGGTACTGATTGGTAAAAAACCCTCAGGAAAATATTGAATAATTTGACCGCCCTGATCGATGTTTTCTTTGTTAACAATCAATTTTACAATAAACTCATCTCCCGAATAAATCATTTCCGGCATTTCTGAAATTACATTCACTTTAGGTTTATTGTCAAGTAAGATTTCTTCATCAGGAAATTCCTGAATTGATTCTTCGGCATAAATAGTTTTTTTTCTACGATTATTAAATTTATATGAAACTCCTAATGATGTATAACTATACATATCATATTTAAACTTTGCTTCTTTCATGTCAACTTCATCGGAATTAACACCATGCAAAGTACTTTCGAAGTTTAGAAACCAATTATCATTCAGGCGAAAATCAACACCTAAACCAACCGGAATAACTGTTTCTTTTTTTCTTTCAAGCAAGCCGTTATCACAGCCATTTTCAGAAACCAATTCATGGGTTCCTAAAACCTTCACCTTTGTACACCAGTTAGTGAGGCCTATTCCAAGCATTCCATAAACCGAAAATAATCGTTGCGGCTTGTACTGAAAAAACAAATTACTAAGGTTAACAGTTGCATTAATATTGGTTTCAAAAATATCGGCAATAAAATATCTGTTATAGCTTCTTTTGGTTCCTGATAGTTGACCATTCATAATTTGCCCCCTAACACCAAATATCGGACTGATCTGTCGGTTAATTATCAAACCATAACCTATTTTCACTTCATTTTCATTTTTAAAAACAGGTATTAAAGCATTTTGCCTAAGATCTCCCCAAAATAAAGTTGTACCTCCATTCAGATTAACCGACCAATATCCTCTAAATTGAGTATTTTCATTAGATGCATTTGAATTTTGTGAAAATGATTGGTTCGGGAATATAAAAACATATAACACAGCTGCAAAAACAACCAAAAACTTATTATGAATTTTCATGGCTTTATAGTTTATTTTATATAATAAACCAAAAATAGTAAAATAACACTTCTTTAAAAACCCACAACACTCAAGTTATCAACAAAATATTGTTAATAAACAGAAGGATATATTACCATTCCTTTTGTTTTAAACTAAAAGGACTAATAACAGAGTTAAGTAAAGCAAGTAGTTCTGGAGGAAAAGACAAAGAAAAACGGTTAAAAATACTAATAAAAAACACTTGGCAAAAGTAAAGCTTTAATTTATTGTTAATTAGCGAATTCTCGGCTTTCATACTAATAGAGCTTAGTAGAAATATTTACACTACTACCATTTAAATGCATGATTATTCATCCATTTACCCTGAATTTTCATAACCTGTTCAATTACATCTCGAACACATCCTTCTCCTCCCTTGAAGGGAGAAATATATTTTGAAATTGATTTTATCTCTTCAGCAGCATCAGCCGGACAAGCAGAAACCCCACACTTACACATTACTTCATAATCCGGAATATCGTCGCCCATATATAAAACATTTTCAGTTTCCAGATCATTATCTTCAAGATATTTATCAAGCACTTTGATTTTATTGGTTACTCCTAAAAAAACATCCTTAATATTTAAAGCCGAAAAACGATTATACATAGATCTGGATTTTCCACCTGAAATAATTGCTATTCTATATCCGTTTTTTATAGCGAGTTGGATAGCATATCCATCTTTTACATGAGCTGTACGTAAAGGCTCACCTTCGCTCATTAAAATAATGGTTCCATCCGTCAAAACCCCATCGTAATCAAAAACAAATGTATTTATTTTATTTAAAAGTTTTTTATAGTGTGCCATAGTTTTACATAATTATAAGGTTCTACTAATAAATCTATTTATAATGATAAAATGAGTAAATGATTAAATGCTTAAATATCTCACAACAATTAAATATTTGACAATAAATGTTTTGACTATTACAATGTTAGGTTTTTTTGTGTATTATTTTTATTCTCGCATTTTAGCATTCAATCATTATTACATTTATCCGGTTCTGCTAAATTTGCAGTTTTACCAATTATAATTTGGGTTCGAAATCATCATAATCTTTATTCTGCTTAATAAACCTGATGTATAAATTATTTTCTGTTGAATCTGTCGCAAGGTTTGTTTTTGCCGAAACATCATAAAAGATTCTTTCTTCAAAACCAATTTGGGTTTTTTCGGTTATATATATTTTTTCTGTAGTATCGCTTCCGGTCCTGTTTATCCAAAGTGTTGAATTAAATGCAGTCATTTTTTCAATTTCCCAGACTGAATTTTCCAGAAATTTAACTTTAGCCGTCAAAGTTGCAGGGGAAACAAAACGAATTGCAATTTGAAACGAATCAGGAGGATATATTATATCTTCAAAAATAGAATAGGTTTTAATTTCAACTCCTCCATCATTTTTTTTACAGCTTGAGTAAAATACTAATATCAAAAATGATAAGACTATTATTTGCAAAAATTTTATTTTCATGGCTTTATTGAGTTTTTTTAAAATTAAACCTATTTCAAATATTTGAAACGGAAAGATACAAAAAATCTAATTACCTTTACCATGGCAATGCTTAAATTTTTTACCACTACCACATGGGCAAGGTTCATTTCTTCCAACTTTTTTCTCAACTTTCACAGGTTGTGTTACCTGTTGTTGTTGAGTATTACTATGAGCCTGAGATAATAAATCGGTTCGTTCTTCTTTCAGGTTACTTCTATCCAGTTTTCGCGTACGGGCTTCGCTAATATTACTTGGGTCCTGAGTAGGTAAATTACCTTTGATAAGGAATGAGTCGATTTCTTTGTTGATTTTCTGAACCATAGTTTTGAATAATTCAAAAGATTCAAATTTATAGATCAATAATGGATCTTTTTGCTCATATGTTGCATTTTGCACCGATTGTTTCAGATCGTCCATCTCGCGTAAATGCTCTTTCCATGAATTATCAATCATCCCAAGTGTTATACCTTTTTCGATAGCAAGACAAACTTCTCTTCCATTATCATTATAGGCCTTTTTTAAATCAGCCACTACTTGCATGGTTTTTATTCCATCTGTTACAGGTATTGCAATATGCTCATATTGAGCATTATTTTCATAAACATCTTTAATTACCGGGAAGGCTTTTTGAGCAATTCTTTCTGATTTTAATTTATAGTTTGAATAGATTTCCTCGAAAACTTTATTAGTAATTTCTTCTGTTGATAATGAAAAGAATTCTTTCTCCGAATAAGAAACTTCAGCTGCAAAAACTTTTAGCATTTCTATTTTAAATCCTTCAAAATCTTTATTATCCTGATAATCCATAATAGTCTGCTCAATTACATCAAACATCATATTTGAAATATCTATTGCAAGACGCTCACCATATAAAGCATGTCTTCGTTTTTTATAAATAACCTCCCGCTGCGAATTCATAATATCATCATATTCGAGGAGTCGTTTTCTTATTCCAAAGTTATTTTCTTCGACTTTTTTCTGAGCTCGTTCAATTGATTTCGTAATCATAGAATGCTGAATAACTTCACCTTCGGAAAGGCCAAGCCTGTCCATTATCTTTGCTATTCTCTCTGACCCAAACATTCGCATTAAATCATCTTCGAGAGAAACAAAAAACTGTGAACTTCCCGGATCACCTTGTCGTCCTGCACGGCCACGCAACTGTCGGTCAACACGTCTTGATTCATGCCTTTCAGTACCGATAATTGCTAAGCCACCTGCATTGATTACTTCTTTGCTTAGTTTAATATCAGTACCACGGCCTGCCATATTTGTTGCAATGGTAACTTTTCCTGCCATTCCTGCTTCAGCAACAATATCAGCTTCTTTTTGATGTAATTTTGCATTTAAAACATTATGACTGATTTTTTTACGATTAAGCATACGACTTAATAATTCGGAAGTTTCAACCGAAGTGGTACCTACCAAAACCGGTCTTCCGGCTTCAACCAAATTTATTATTTCATCGCTAACTGCATTATATTTTTCACGTTTTGTTTTATAAACCAAGTCCTGTCTATCGTCACGAACAATCGGCCTGTTTGTTGGAATCACGATTACATCAAGTTTGTAAATATCCCACAATTCTCCGGCTTCGGTTTCAGCAGTTCCAGTCATTCCGGCAAGCTTTTTATACATTCTGAAATAATTCTGAAGCGTAATTGTGGCATAGGTTTGGGTAGCAGCTTCAACTTTCACGTTTTCTTTTGCCTCAATCGCCTGGTGCAATCCATCGGAATACCGGCGGCCTTCCATAATACGGCCTGTTTGTTCGTCAACAATTTTAATTTTGTTTTCGATCAAAACATATTCCACATCTTTTTCAAAAAGTGTGTATGCTCTTAACAACTGATTAACAGTGTGAATTCTCTCGGATTTAACAGAATAATCAACAAGCATTTCGCTTTTTTTTGTATTCTTTTTTGCTTCCGGTAAATCAGATTTTTCCAAATCGGCAATTTCAGATCCAATATCTGGTAGAATATAAAAATTGCTGTCCTCATAAGAAGTGGTGATCAAATCAATACCCTGTTCAGTCAGGTCGATAGAATTATTTTTTTCGTCGATAATAAAATATAATTCATCATCAATAATATGCATATGTTTGGATTGTTCCTGCATATAAAAATTTTCGGTTTTCTGAAGCAAAGCTCTCATTCCCGGCTCACTAAGAAATTTTATTAAAGCTTTATTTTTCGGCAAACCCCGGAAAGCCCGCAGGAGTTGTTCACCACCCTTTTTTTCATTTTCGGATGAAAGATCGGGAGAATTCAAAATTTGTTTCGATTCGGCAAGTAATTTAGTCACCAAATTTCGTTGAGCACTAAATAATTTTTGAATATTAGGTTTTAATTCATCAAATTCGTGTTTTTCACCTTTTGGAGTAGGCCCTGAAATTATTAAAGGTGTACGCGCATCATCAATCAAAACCGAGTCAACCTCATCAACAATTACATAATTATGGATTCGTTGAACTAATTCATCGGGATTTCCTGTCATGTTATCTCTCAGATAATCGAACCCAAATTCATTGTTTGTTCCAAAAGTAATATCAGCCAGATATGCTTCTCTTCTTTCATTTGAATTAGGTTGATGCTTATCAATACAATCGACTTTCAGGCCATGAAATTCGTATAAAACTCCCATCCATTCAGAGTCACGTTTTGCAAGATAGTCGTTAACGGTAACAAGATGAACACCTTTTCCGGGGAGTGCGTTAAGATAAACAGGCAATGTTGCAACTAATGTTTTCCCTTCACCGGTTGCCATCTCGGCAATTTTTCCCTGATGAAGAATAATACCACCGATAAGCTGCACATCGTAATGAATCATATTCCATTTAATCATTGTACCACCGGCAACCCATGAATTATTATATCGTGCTTTATCGCCAACAATGTTGATATTATCACGTTCGGCAGCTAAATCTTTATCTCTTTGGTTTGCCGTAACTTCAACATATTCGTTTTCGGAAAAACGTTTTGCAGTTTCTTTCATTACCGAAAAAGCTTCAGGCAAAATTCTATTTAAAATCTCCTGTGATTTCTCATAACTTTCTTTTTCGAGTTGATCAATATATTGATAATGTTTTTCTTTTTCATCAATATCAATATCAGGATTTTCTTCAATCTTTTGCTTTATTTCATTGATCTGATTTTTTTCATCTGCAATATAATCAGCTATTTTTTCTTTAAATTCCAAGGTCTTAGCTCTCAATTCGTCATTACTAAGAGTCTTGATCGTTTCATAAGCCTCTTTTGTTTTTTTCAGAATCGGATTAATTGCTTTTATATCTCTGTTTGATTTATTTCCTAAAAATTTTGATAAAATATCCATTATCTTAATAATTGTTTTTGTGTTATATCTGTGGTTTTTATGTATTAATTGTATTTATTCCCAATCAATAATCATTCCTTAAAATTATTTCTTCTACTCCTGACAATTAGTCATAATATATGCTATTTCCAAATATACTATTTTAAGCAAAATTAAATTAATCTGCGAATCTGTGACTTTTTTATAATCTATTATTTCAAAAATTAAAAGTGATTTTAATTCCTGGTTTTGGTTCAGCGAAAAAAATGGGTTGATGCATCACAGGCTCAATCTCTAAAGAGAGATCATCACTAATATCATAATTAAATAAATGCGCATCGACACTTGCATCGACAATATTTAAAATATACCAGATTCCTGTAAGAATATAAGTAAATTCGAGGTTCCGTCGATAATCATCCCTTCCCCTTCCTAATGCATCTTTATCATACCTATAATAATAATCATTTGGAGGAATAGTATCTGTTCCGCTCGGTTCAAAATTATAAGCAGCTTTGAATTTGTGATATTCAGTTGAATTGAAAGCAATAAAGTATCCCATAACGCCGAAGCCGGCATAAATTAACGGGATTTTCCAGTACTTTTTATTGTATGCCTGGCCTAATCCCGGCAATAACATCGAATACAGAGTTGCCTTTTTTGGTGAATGCTCTTTTTTAACTTTTATTTTTACATCCTTCGTATCCTGAGCATTTAAAAGTATCGGGAAAAGGAATAAGAGAATCAAGATAGAAATCAAAAAATTCTTCGGGCAAGTAACAGTTTTTAAATTCAAGGGTTTAGAAATTACTTTTTTTAATTCACTTATTAATATTTAACCTTAAAGCTAATTATTAAACATTTTATAAGAACAACGTATCCTATACTTTTATATTATTATGGAATTAAGTGTTTCTTTAACAATAATCTATTCTTCAAAATATGAAATAATTTTATCTAACTCGTCATCAGATTTGAAATAAATCATTAGTCGCCCTTTTCCCTTGTCATTTCGTTTAATTTCGAGTCTATGATTACTTTTAGCAATAAAGTCTAACTTGAAGTTTTTATATTTTAACGGCAACTCACTTGGTTTACTTTTCTTTATCTCAGATAAAGGTTGCTCTTCAAAGTTTCTTACAATATCTTCAACCTGCCTTACAGAAAGATTGTTATTAACAATTTTTTTTAAGATATTTATTTGATTTTTTATGCCTTCAACATTAATTATAGCTCTTGCATGCCCCATTGCAATCGTATTATCTCGCAGTGCTACCTGAATTTCAGCCGGAAGTTTGAGTAATCTTAAAAAATTTGTAATTGTTGAACGATTCTTTCCGATACGTTTACTAAGCATATCCTGAGTAAGGTTGCATTCTTCAATCAGGCGTTGGTAACTAATTGCAATTTCTATAGAATTAAGATCTTCGCGATGAATGTTTTCAACAAGAGCCATTTCAAGCATTTGTTCATCGTTTGCTACCCTGATAAAACAGGGCACGTCGAACAATTCAGCAATTTTGGCCGCCCTTAGTCTCCGTTCTCCCGAAATCAGTTGATATTTATCAAAGCCTAATTTCCTAATAGTCAACGGCTGAATAATTCCTTGTGTTTTAATAGATTCTGATAATTCAATTAAAGTATCTTCATCAAATAAGGTTCGGGGTTGAAAAGGATTGGGTTCAATTTTCTCGACTTCTATATTTGCAACTGCTCCAACAACATAATTACCTGAAATATCACTTGAAGTAATGTCGGTATCAGGACTTTCCAAAATAGCACTAAGTCCTCTGCCTAAGACCTTTTTTTTATTCTTCATAAGGATTTTTTGTTAATTCTCTATATAGTTAATATTAGTCATCTTATTTTTTTGAAGAATTTCGCGAGCAAGATTCAGGTAGTTTATTGCACCTGTACTACTGGCATCATGCATAATTATAGTTTCTCCGAAAGATGGGGCTTCGCCCAAGCGTGTATTTCTACTAATAATTGTATCAAAAACCATTTCCTGAAAATGAACTTTTACTTCTTCAACAACTTGTTTTGACAGTCTTAGCCTTGAATCAAACATTGTTAGCAGAATACCTTCAAAATCAAGACTTTTATTTAGTCGTGACTGTACTATTTTGATAGTATTTAATAATTTTCCTAATCCTTCGAGGGCAAAGTATTCGCATTGAACCGGAATAAGGACAGAATCGGCAGCCGTTAGAGAATTAACTGTAATCAATCCTAAAGAAGGTGAGCAATCAATTATTACAAACTCATACTCGTCCTTAATTTTATCAATTACTTTTTTCATTTTAAATTCCCTGTTTGATAAATTTATCATTTCAATTTCTGCTCCAACCAGATCAATATGTGCCGGAAGAAGATCAAGAAAAGGGGTTTTAGTATTTAGTATAATGCCCTCAGGATCTACACCATCAATAATACATTCATAAATACTTGTTTTTATGTTTCTAGGATCGAAACCAACACCTGAGGTGGCATTTGCTTGCGGGTCAGCATCAATAATTAATGTTTTATACTCAAGTACGGCAAAACTTGCAGCCAGATTTATTGCTGTTGTAGTTTTTCCTACACCTCCTTTTTGATTTGCAATTGAAATTACTTTCCCCATATTGTATTATAAAAGAATTAATTATTTAAAAACACTGCGAATTTCCGCAATTCTCAGTCTCTACAAAATTACAATAATAATGAATAAATGAAATAACAGATAAAATTAATTCCTCGCGAATAATTAAAATAATCACTAATCTATTAAATTCCAAACATATTCAATAAAATAAATATTACAATAGTAACTTAATTTCTAATGAACAAATAAAACTGAATTCAATAATAGTGATTAAATTCTAATATGTGTTTTTATGATCTGAAGCCAAATCTTCGAATTCAATATTGGCATGTTCAATACTTTTTATATTATCTTCGACGAGCATGTTTCCATCAGCTTCTAATTCAGAAATTTCTTCGTTATCTACATATTCAATAACTTCTTCTAATCCTCGTTTGAATTTCTCAAAATCTTCTCTGTACAAAAATATTTTGTGTTTTTCATAAAAGAATTTACCTTCATTTGTATTAAAACGCCGTTTACTTTCAGTAATTGTCAAATAATGTCCGCCTGATTTTGAAGTTTTAACATCAAAAAAATAAGTCCTTTTGCCCGCTCTGACAGTTCTTGAAAAATTATCTTCATTTCTTTCCTTTTTTTTCTCTATACCTTCCATGCTTATTGATGATTGAAATTTGTAATATGTTGAAATCTACAGGTGAAATACACGGTTAATGATAATTAGCAATTTTTTTATTACAAAAATGCACATATTGTAATAACTTAAAAATAATGTTTTTCTTATATTATGACAATATTAATTATATAATAGTTGCATAACAAAACTTATATGATTGTTTTCCCGATTCTTATAAAAATGTATTATATTCAAAGCTGATAATAATTTAAATATTGATACATTTTGAAAAAATTTAATAACAAACAAAATTAAATTAACAAAAGTTGAAAACACTGCTTATTTTTGCATATAAAAATTAAATATTGACGATTTGCACTTAAAAAGGAATGTTAATCAATCAAAAATCATAAATCCAAAATGTGAAATCTAAATGGAGTATTCATGGGGGCATAGCAGAAGATTTAATGCTTATTCAAATTATTTTCAAAAACAATTTGGAGAGCGGGTTCAAAAATTGAGTATAGATGCCGGATTTACCTGCCCTAATCGTGATGGTAAGCTTGGCATCGGAGGATGTACATATTGTAATAATAATGCTTTTAATCCATCATATTGTGATTCAAAAAAACCTATTCATCAACAAATAAGCGAAGGAATAGAGTTTCATAGAAAAAGATATAGAAGAGCAAACAAATATCTTGCTTATTTCCAACCTTATTCAAATACTTATGCGGATTTGGACAGACTGAAACAAATTTATCGCGAAAGCTTGAAATTTCCTGAAATTATTGGTTTAGTAATAGGTACGAGGCCTGATTGTATTAATGATGAGAAACTTGAATTTTTTAGTGAATTATCGAAGTCACATTATATTATTATAGAATATGGAATTGAGTCCTGCTATAATCAAACATTAAAAAGAATAAATCGCGGACATAGTTTTGAACAAAGTGTTGAAACAATCGAAAAAACCGCAAAACTTGGGATTAAAACAGGGGGACATATTATTTTCGGATTGCCGGGCGAATCACGTGAGGAGATGATGAATGAAGCATCAATATTATCGAAATTACCATTAAATAATATAAAATTTCATCAACTACAAATAATTAAAGAAACCCAAATGGCTATTGACTTTGCCAAAAATCCCGGATCATTCAATCTTTTTACACTTATTGATTATATTGATTTTGTATGTGAGTTTATTTCCAACCTTAATCCCGATATTGTAATAGAACGTTTTGCAGGAGAAGTTCCGCCAAGATTTCTTGCAGGGCCAAATTGGGGTTTTTTTAGAAATGATCAAATCCTAAATATGATAGAAAAAAAATTGTCGGAAAAAAAAATGTGGCAGGGGAAATATTTTAAAACACTGTGATTCTTGATGTAATAAATAATAGTATAATAAATGGCAAACAATTATTCAATATAAAAAATAATTATTGTTTGGAAAGAAAATTGTTATATTTTTGTTTTCAAAAATAAACTTAGTATTAATAAAAAAATTCAATTATGAAAAAACTTAACAAATTCTATCTAGTACTTCTGACGGTGTTATTTTCTTCAGGAGTTATTTTTGCACAAAATGCACAAAAATGTAAAGGTGTAGCAAAAGACGTACAATACCAAACAATAACAAAAGCTTCTGATTTAGCACAAAGCCCGATGGCAACAAGCACAGAAATTGATTTTGAAGATGAAGTTGAATTCACTTTTGATTTTGATCCCTGGACAACAAATGATATTGATGGTCTTGCTACATATGGTTTTCCAGGAATTGATTTCCCGAACCAATATGCCGAAATGGCATATATAGTATTCGATCCGACAAATACAATCCCGCCAATGACTGATGATCCTGAAATTCAACCTCATTCAGGCGAAAAGTTTGGTGCTTGTATGGCTTCAGTACCTACTGGAGGTGATGGGAATGATGATTGGTTCATTTCTCCTCAATTAACTTTAGAGGATGGTGCATCATTCACTTTCTGGGCAAAATCATATACCGATCAATATGGCCTCGAAAAATTTAATGTAGCAGTTTCTACAGAATCAAATGCTCCGGATGACTTTACAGTTATTTCAGGAGGAACTCCAATTTCAACACCTGTCGCATGGACTGAATACACTTACGACCTCAGTGCTTATGCAGGTGAAGATGTTTATATTGCAATTCAATGTGTTTCTTATGACGCATTTGTTTTTATGATTGATGACCTGGTAGTTACCGGAGCAGCAGGACCACAAAACGTTCTTTACGAAGATGATTTTGAATCATATACAACAGGCGGTTATATAGCCGAACAAAATCCTGATTGGTGGGATACCTGGAGTGGAAACGTCGGTGGTGGCGAAGACGGCATGATCAGCGAAGATGTCGCAATGAGTGGTTCAAAATCTGTTCTCGTTGATGAAACCGGTGGTGCAACTGATTTATTAATGTTACTCGGAGATAAAGTTTCAGGTGCATTTGACGTAAACTTCTATTTGTATATTCCTGATGGCTATTGCGGCTATTATAACTTCCAACACATGGAAGCTCCCGGAGTTGAATGGGCCTTTGAAATGTATTTCCATACCGATAGAACCTGTAAATTCTTAATCGCAGGTGAAACACTTGAAGATTATACTTATTCACATGACACATGGATTTACCTTGAACATAAAATTGATCTTGATAATGATCATGCTGAACTCTATATTGATGGAGTATTCTACAAAGATTGGCAATGGAGTTTGCAAGCCCAGGGTGCTCAGGGTGCTAACCAATTAGGTGGCATCGACTTCTATGCAGGAGGTGAAGGAACTGATTCTCCAAAATATTATTTTGACGATGTAGAATACATTCAAACTGCCTTCCCAACTGACCCGATTATAACTTTAGATCCTATATCGTTTGAACAAACTTTAGATCAAGGACAAACTGAAACCCAAACATTAGCAATCGGAAATATTGGAGCAACCGATCTTGATTATGAAATAGCAATAGTTTATGATCTTAATAGTGACCGTACTCCTATTACTCCAAGTGTAACTCCAACAAATAATCATATCCTTGGTTTAACACCTTCAGCAACTCCTACAGGCAATTCTCAAAGTCCTGCCGGTACTGATGATGAAGTAACCTTAAATTATGATGGTGATAATAGCTCAGCGATTGGATGGACTAATGCTCCTATTGACGCAGAAGTTGCCGCTATGTTCCCAACTTCAATGACTGGGCCTCATGCAGGTATGCAACTAACTTCAGTTTTTGTTTTCATTAATGATCTTGGTGAAAACTTTAAGTTGAAAGTATATGGAATGGGAACTGCTATTTCACCTGGTTCTCTTTTGGTTGAACAAGAATTTTCTCCGGCCGCTGCAAGTTGGCATCTTATTGAACTCGATGAACCTTTAACAATTACAGGTGAAGACCTTTGGGTTGGATATTCCTTTACACAACAAACAACAGATATCTTTATTCCCGGTTGTGATGCAGGCCCGAACGATCCGAACGGTGACTGGTTAAAAACAGGTGTAGGCTGGGGACATCTTTCTTCAAATCCTGACCTTCCTTACAACTGGAATATCAGGGCTAATTTAACCGGTGAAGCAATTACTCATTGGTTAACTGTTGATCCAGCAACAGGTATGGTAGTTCCATCCGGATCACAAGACGTAGATGTTAATTTTGATGCTACAGATGTTGCAGCTGGTACTCACGCTGCAGATATAGTTGTTTTTAGTAATGACCCTGAAAATAGTATTGCCTATATTCCTGTAACTTTAACAGTTGAAAGCTCAGGTTCACACTGGAATGTAGTTGGTGATCCAACAGGAAGTATTTGGGCAATTTATATTGCCGGTGCTGATTTAACTTATGATGGTGATGCTCTCGAAGCAGGTGATGAAATTGCAATCTATGATGGTGACTTAGTAGTTGGCTGTTTTACTTTAACTCAGGTTTGTACACCGGATAATCAATTCGATAATGTTCTTAATGCATTCGCTTTATTATTTGATGGCCCGGGATATACTGTAGGAAATTCATTCGACTTTGTAGCATGGGATCAAAGCGCAGGCATTGAATCAGATTATTGTAATTATGTTTTTAGTGATCCTTATGGTGATGCTTATATGGGAGATGTATTCCCTGATGGCGAACCTTATAGCATTGCAGCCCTTGACTTCCATATTTTAGGAATTGATGAAAACGCTGTTAAAGTAGCCATTTATCCTAATCCTGCAAATGATATTTTAAACATTAATTCTAATTATAAAGTTTCAAGTGTTAAAGTAATGAATAATATCGGACAAACCATTGATAACATCAATGTAAACGGTATGAAAGTTACTATCAATACTTCAACTTATGACTCAGGAATTTATTTCATACAAATTGAAACAGAACAAGGAATTTCTACTCAAAAAATTATTATTGAATAAAAATTTCTAAATAAATTAAAAAAAAGCTGTCTCAAAATGAGGCAGCTTTTTTTTTGCTTATGAAATTTATCTTACAACAATGTAACAACCTACATGCTCCTTGCCGTTTCGGTGAGACAGGTTTAGGGATTTTTCCAAATGTTTAGTTCAATTGCAAATCTTTTTAACCATCTCCTTTTTTCGCAGGTTCTGTCGATTATATTTCTAACTTTGTCTATGAAAATAATAACCTAAAATACATTCTGCCCGCCGAAGGTAGAGTAATGGTAAACGAAGGCAACACATACGAATATCAATATTTCCTAAAAGACCATCTGGAAAATACCCGTGTTACTTTTACCGAAAACGATGAAATAAGACAAGAAGACACATACTACCCCTTTGGAATGCAAATGAACGGTTTATGCTATGAAACAGGAACAGATTATCTAAACAAAAACCTTTACAACGGAAAAGAATTACAGAGTGACTTTGGCCTGGATTGGCATGATTATGGGGCGAGGTTTTATGATGCACAGATTGGTCGTTTTCCTAGTTCAGATCCAATTATTGAAGAATTTCCATATTTGACACCTTATAATTATGCAAGTAATAATCCGGTCACATTATTAGATTTATGGGGATTACAAGGAGTTCCTTCGTGCACGGTAAACGCTTTTATAAATGGCTCAATTAGCAGAAAAGAATTCAATAAGATTAATAACCAACAAGTAAAAATGTCGAAATATCCATTAATGTTTTTGACATTGATTGCGGGGAATGGTCTCGTTAGTATGAGTTATAGAACTCTTACTTGGGCTATATCAGCCATAACTATGCCAACTTCTTTGGGGATTACCATTGCGAAAGATATTGCACCAAATGAAAGTAAAATACATGATTTTGCTGGATCATTAACTGGATGTTTTGGAATGGTTGGTGATAAGTTTTTGGAAATTTCAACGGGAGAAAAGTCGAAAATATTTCAAACTGGAGGGGATTTGCTTGAAAATATAATTCTCAATGGTAAAGGTTTATTTCAAAAGCCTGAAAATGCTTTAGAATTATATAGAATAACTAAGGATGGAAGTGAAATTGCTAACAAAATTCATGACGTTAACAAAGAGATTGGAGATATTATTAAAGAAACTGGAGATGTCGAAAAAGAGGCTAATAAAGAGGTTAAAAATATGAAAACTCCTGATTTACCTTCCGTTCCAACTGGCTCAAAAGCTAATAGTGGAGGGAAATGATAATCTTAATATACAAAAAATTAATAATAATATTGAAAGTTTAGTTATGAGAATAAAGGTAATAATTTGGAAATGGACTATTGTTCTGTTTTTTATGTCAATTTTTATATGGTCCATTTATTCAGGAATTGAGTTTCTTCAGGAACGAAAAAACCAGAAAAGAACCTTATACATTAAAGATTGTATTGAAGGATTGGAAAGATTTGAATATTCTGAAACTGAAAAAGAATGTATTTGTTCATGTGGACATGATTATTTATTTAATAAATACGGAAAGATTATTTATAACGAGTATTTTGTAATGCCAACAAGAGAAGATAGTCTTGAAGCTGTAAATTGTTTCATGAATTGTCTAAAAATAAAGGATATTGATAAAGAAACCCTTTTGGAATGACTGTGCAAATTAGAAATTTTTGTCGTATAATATTTTGATAAAAAAATTTATCGTCGATTCTGTTCAAGCTCCATCCCGCTACTGCACGGTATGCTGTGAGTAAAGAGTAATCTTTACGCAACTACAAATAAGATGGTGGATTTTCAGAAAGATGGAATGACACCGCTGAGCGGAGTTTGTAACTCCGCTCTCAATAAAAAATAATTTTCTAATTATTATATTTAATATTTGTATTTTTAGAAAAAATTTTATGCCTGTTGGTTATCAAATAAAGGACCAGTCTGCTCCTCATTATATAACTTTACAAGTTATAAGATGGATAGATGTATTTACAAGAAAAAAATACAGGGACATCTTGATTGAAAGTCTGGTATATTGTCAGATTGAAAAGAAACTTGAAATTTATGCTTACATTATAATGAGTAATCATGTTCATTTAATTGTCAGAAGTGGTATTGATGATTTGAGCGGAACACTAAGGGATTTTAAAAAATATACGAGCAAAAAAATAGTAAATGAAATTGAAAATGAAACAGAAAGTAGAAGGGAATGGATGTTGAAATTGTTTGAGTTTGAGGCAAAAAAAAGAATGAAAGTTAAAGGAAGGCAATTTTGGACCCATGAAAATCATGCAATTCAATTATTTTCAAATGAGTTCATAAAGGAAAAAATAGATTATATTCACAATAATTCTGTTAGAGCAGGAATTGTAGAGCATGCAGAAGATTATTTGTATAGCAGTGCTCGAAATTATGCAGGATTGAGCAATATGATTGAAATCATAGAATTGTCAAGAACAATAGAAAAAGTCAGGTAAATGATTAATAAAGAAACAAGGTTGTTTGAATGCAATTACAAATTGCAACTTTCGAAGAGCGGAGTTGCAAACTCCGCTCAGCTGGGGGGACCACTGAAAAAATCAACATCAAGTTGGTTTGAAATTTATGGTTGGATTTCAAGAAATAACCTTTGGAGTAAAGTAAATTTTTATTAAATTAAACTTAGATGTATAGAATAATTTTATTAATTGTTTTTGTTTTTGTTTTTGAAAATAGTTTTTCACAAACCAATGAAAAGTTATTTGTTGAATTTTGTTCATACTTTAAAGATAATAGTAAAACAAAGATTCCCGGTGCATTATGCAGAGAAATATTAGGCTATGATATTATGGAAAGATCGGAATATACAGAAGTGTATTCGGAAAAAATGTTTAATTGTGATTCGACAATTGTATTATTAATTAAAATGTGTTTCTTATCAGAAATTGAATCATCAAATTATACTTTATTACAGTTTAACAAAGATGGCACTTTGATAAAGAAGAATACTCTTGGCTGGACTTTATTGGATTCTGACAATGAAGTATCCACATACTATTCTGTAATAAATGACACAATATTAGAAGTTAAAATATATGATTTTTCAAAGGGATATTATTATTATAAGATATTATGTAGTGGTTATTATATCTGTAAAATAGATAGAACTAATCTTTTTAGACGCACTATTAAAGCATCCACTCGCATCTTGAGAAAAGACGAATTACAAAAATTGACTAAATTAGAGCTGGATATTATGCGCAATGAAATATTTGCCGATTATGGTTACATTTTTAAAACTCAAAAATGGAAAGACTATTTTTCTGATAAACCGTGGTACACCCCTAGATATGATGATGTTTGTGATATGCTGAATGTGTTAGAAAAAATAAATATTCAAACAATTTTAGAGGTTTCAAGTAATAAATCTAAATAATATTATTGAATAAAATAAGACTGATGCCGGTTTTAAATGACCATGAACTTGCAAAGAGGGAGTGAAGCATTAAGATAATTAATATATTTGTCTCAGAAAACAAGTAATATCAGTATTTAGAATTCAAAACACGATGAATTATTTATTAAATTCAATACCGCAGGTAATAATTTGTATTACACAAATTATATTTGAAATATTTCAAACTTTAATAAATATAATTACGGGCCTGTTTTGGAAAGTAACAAGAGTATTCGGGAGAGTGCAGAGAGTATACAGGAGAGTGCGGAGAGCATCCGGGAGAATGAGGAGAGCATTCGGGAGAGTGATGAGAGCATGCGGGAGAGTAATGAGAACATGCGGGAGAGTGATGAGACTATTCGGGAGAGAGAGGAAAGCATGTGGGAAGATGTCAAGACCATTCCTGAATGCGACGAGATTATTCAGGTATCAGGGAATTTCAATTAAGAACAATTCAATCAGTTCAGCTAACATTGTATATAAAACCATGAATCCGCAAGGATTTTTTATTAGTGTAATTAAATGAGAGGTTTAGATAGAAATCCCCTTCACTTATTTTAGTGATACATAATTTGTGTTAATTAGTGAAATTAGTGGATAGAGAGAATCCGCTTGCGGATTTAAAGTAAAACTTAAACTGCAATCAACATAAAACAATTAGATAATATTTTATAAATTTTAAAACCAACTAAAATGAGTAAACCAAAAAAAATTACAAAGAATTATAACTTACCTGATGAAAAAATGCATGAAGAAGCCAACGTAAAGCTTAATGCATTAAAAGTTGATATCGCTGAATTTGCAGCTTTCGACCCCAAATTTACAAATGAATATGTTGAAATTTTTTCAACAAAAATTAATTCAGCCCAGGAAGCAGTAACCGATAATGTTATTATAGATCAACTTGCTGCAAAAACCCTTGCGGTTGAAACGGCAATGGATGGCTGTCGTAAGAAATATCGTTCGGTGAAATACTTTGTCGAATCAGCTTTTAAAGATAACAAAGCCGTTCAAAACGAATTTGGATTTAACGACTATAAAGCGGCCCGCAGTACACAAATAAAAATGATAGCATTTATCAAACAGCTTGGAATTTCGGCAAAGCGTTATCAAACAGAACTTATTGCAGCAGGAATGACAGAAGAAAGCATAAACGAAATAGAAACTCTCGGCAATGAGTTGAGTTCAGCCAACGACGAACAAGAAGACTTCAAAAAACAACGTACATTACTTACACAAAGCCGAACAATATTAAATAACGAAGTATATGAAATAGTGAAAGAAATTGCCCGGGCCGGGAAAATTGTCTTTGAAGATAATCCGGCAAAATATGCTATATATGTTTTGGAGGATATGAAATAGTTTTTTGATAGGTTTCTCTTTGTGAAACTTAGAGCCTTCTTTGTGATTCTTTGCGAAATAGCTATTTCACAGAGGAACTCAAAGAAGACACAGAGTTGCTCAAAGATATAAAAAATCAATAATACATCAGCAGCACCTCAAAATAAAATTTATCCTAAATTACGCAATAACAAAAACAACCGATTATATTTCTAACTTTGTCTATGAAAATAATGACTTTAAATACATACTAACCGACGAAGGAAGAGTAATGGTTAACGAATGCAACATGTCTTGTCCTAAAATAAGTTTCAGCAAATTTGAATATTGATTTTAGATTTATCCATTGCATCACAACAAAAATCTTATTTAGTTCAATAAAAAACGAAATTATTAAATTTTTAATTGAAAAATAATTATTGCTGTTAAAGAAATTTGTTATAACTTTGTTTTCAAACTAAAATTAAGTATTAACAAAAATTATTAATTATGAAAAATCTTAACAAATTATTTTTAGGACTTCTGTTTGTTTTATTTACATCAGGAGTTAGTTTTGCACAAGATCCTCCTTACGCAGATGATTTTGAATCATATACCACAGGCGGGTATATTGGCGAACAAAATCCTGAATGGTGGACAACATGGAGTGGAAATGTCGGT
The DNA here is from genome assembly GCA_964462015.1 of uncultured Bacteroidales bacterium. Taxonomy (GTDB): domain Bacteria; phylum Bacteroidota; class Bacteroidia; order Bacteroidales; family JAEINX01; genus JAEINX01. Next base: position 21,274 of record CAYWXI010000065.1, read on the forward strand.
GGTGGAGAAGACGGCATGATAAGCGAAGATGTTGCAATGAGTGGCTCAAAATCAGTTCTAATTGATGAAACCGGTGGAGCAACCGACCTGTTATGGTTACTCGGCGATAAAGTTTCAGGCGCATATGGTGTAGATTTTTATATGTATGTTCCTGAGGGCTATTGCGGATATTATAATTTCCAACACATGGAAGCTCCCGGCGTTGAATGGGCTTTTGAAATGTATTTCCATACAGATGGAACTTGTAAATTCTTAATTGCAGGTGAAACACTTGAAGATTACACTTATGCTCATGATACATGGATTTACCTTGAGCATAAAATTGATCTTGATGCTGATCATGCAGAACTATACATTGATGGAGTATTCTATAAAGATTGGCAATGGAGCTTACAATCAGGTGGAGCTGCAGGTGCTAACCAATTAGGTTCTATCGACTTCTATGCCGGAGGTGAAGGAACTGATTCTCCAAAATATTATTTTGATGATGTAGATTATGACCTTGCAGTAACAGTTCTTTATGAAGATGATTTTGAATCATATACCACAGGCGGGTATATTGGTGAACAAAATCCTGAATGGTGGACAACATGGAGTGGAAATGTCGGTGGTGGAGAAGACGGCATGATAAGCGAAGATGTTGCAATGAGTGGCTCAAAATCAGTTCTAATTGATGAAACCGGTGGAGCAACCGACCTGTTATGGTTACTCGGCGATAAAGTTTCAGGCGCATATGGTGTAGATTTTTATATGTATGTTCCTGAGGGCTATTGCGGATATTATAATTTCCAACACATGGAAGCTCCCGGCGTTGAATGGGCTTTTGAAATGTATTTCCATACAGATGGAACTTGTAAATTCTTAATTGCAGGTGAAACACTTGAAGATTACACTTATGCTCATGATACATGGATTTACCTTGAGCATAAAATTGATCTTGATGCTGATCATGCAGAACTATACATTGATGGAGTATTCTATAAAGATTGGCAATGGAGCTTACAATCAGGTGGAGCTGCAGGTGCTAACCAATTAGGTTCTATCGACTTCTATGCCGGAGGTGAAGGAACTGATTCTCCAAAATATTATTTTGATGATGTACTTTATACTCAATTTGCATTACCAACTGATCCGGAAATTACTTTAGATCCTTTTTCGTTTGCTCAAACCTTAAACATGGGACAAACTGCAACTCAAACATTAACAGTTGGAAATATTGGAGAAACCGATCTTGAATATGAAATAGCAATAGTTTATGATCTTAATAGTGACCGTACTCCTATTACTCCAAGTGCAGTTCTTTCAAATAATCAAAAATTTGATATAGCATGTTCAGCAACTCCAACAGGCAATTCTCAAAGTCCTGCTGCTACCGATGATGAAGTAACATTAAATTATGATGGTGATAATAGCTCAGCTATTGGATGGACTAATGCTCCTATTGACGCAGAAGTTGCCGCTATGTTCCCAACATCAATGACAATACCCCATGCAGGTATGCAACTAACTTCAGTTTTTGTTTTCATTAACGATCTTGGTGAGAACTTTAAGTTGAAAGTATATGGAATGGGAGATGCTATTTCACCGGGTTCTCTTTTGGTTGAACAAGAATTCTCTCCGGCTGCTGCAAGTTGGCATCTTATTGAACTCGATGAACCTTTAACAATTACAGGTGAAGACCTTTGGGTTGGATATTCCTTTACACAACAAACAACAGATATCTTTATTCCCGGTTGTGATGCAGGCCCGAACGATCCGAACGGTGACTGGTTAAAAACAGGTGTAGGCTGGGGACATCTTTCTTCAAATCCTGACCTTCCTTACAACTGGAATATCAGAGCTAACTTAGTTGGCGAACCTATTACTCAATGGTTAAGCGTTGATCCTGCAACAGGTACTGTAGTTCCTGCAGGAACACAAGATGTAGATGTTAATTTCGATGCTACAGGTATTGAAGTTGGTACTCATGGTGCCGACATAGTTGTCTTTAGCAATGATCCTGGAAATAGTATTGCCTATATTCCGGTAACTTTAACAGTTGAAGACGCAGGAGCAACACAAACAATTTCTATTGATCCCGGATTCCAGTTTGTATCAAGTAATGTTGATCCCGAAAATCCTGATATGATAGAGGTTGTTGCTGAAATTTTAAATGACGATCTTGTATATATAAGAAATTCAACAGGTGCAATGTTACGTAAAATTGGCCCTAACTGGGTTAATGGTATTGGCGACTGGATAGGAACCGAAGGTTATCTTATCAAAACCACTGCAACAGGTGAATTTACCGTTGGAGGTATGTTGATTGACCCAAGTACTCCAATTGCAGTTCTAGCCGGATTCCAATTTGTAAGTTACTTACCAGGATCAGAAATGGATGCTTTAGAAGCTTTCGCATCAATTATTGGTGATGATCTGGTTTATGTTAGAAATTCAGTAGGTGCAATGTTACGTAAAATTGGCCCTAACTGGGTTAATGGTATTGGAAACTGTATCCCAACCGAAGGTTATCTAATTAAAATGAGTGCTGACGGTGAATTAATTTATCCTACCGACGGAGCTCCTGCAAGTGTTACTTCAGTTGAAAAATTAGGAGAACACTGGAACGTAGTTGGTGATCCAACCGGAAGTATTTGGGCTATCTATATTGGTGGTGCTTATTTGAATGTTGATGGTTATGATCTTGAGGCAGGTGATGAAATTGCAATCTTTGATGGTGACTTAGCAGTTGGCTGTTTTACTTTAACTCAGGTTTGTACTGAGACAAATCAATTCGATAATGTTCTAAATGCATTTGCTTTATTATTTGACGGACCCGGATATACCGTTGGAAATGAGTTCACGTTAAAATCATGGGATCAAAGTGAAGATTTAGAATCAACAGGTTTTGAATGTATTTTCAGTAATCCTTATGGTGATGCTTATGAAGGAACTGTATTCCCTGATGGCGAACCTTACAGTATGGCAACTCTTAGTTTCTTTGTAGGAATTGATGAGAATGCTATTAATGTAGCTATTTATCCAAATCCTGTAACTGATATTTTAAATATCAATTCTGATTCCAAAGTTACAAATGTTACTGTATTGAATTATCTAGGCCAAACCATTGATAATATCAATGTTAACGGCATGGAAGTTACCATCAATACTTCAACTTATGACACAGGAATTTATTTCATTCAAATTGAAACTGATAAAGGAATTTCAACTCAAAAGATTATTATTGAATAGCAATTCCTATTAAATAAAAAAAAGCTGTCTTTTAAAAGGCAGCTTTTTTTTTGCTTAAAAGTTCAACTTAACTCTGTTATTTCCGATTTTTATTAATCTGATCAGATAGAAGTTTATAGATTATTTTATAATCATCGAAATCTGACAAAAAATCAATATGATCTTCTATTGTATTTAAATCTTGTCTAAAAGCCGGGCCGGTTTGCATTTCTTTTGGTTTATTTGAAATAACTTTTTTTGCGGTTTCTAAAATTAAAGGTTTAAGAATATCAAATGAAAGATTATTTTTTTCCAAAATATCATCTGCTATGGAATACATAAGATTCGAAAAATTGGATACAAAAACAGCACAAACATGCAATATTTTCCTTTCTTCGGAAGACAGATTATAAACATGATCTGAAATTGATTTTGCAAGATTGCATAAAGCAGTCTCATTTTCCTTTGTATTTGCTTCAATGCAAATTGGAATACTTTTAAAATCAATTTCCTTGTTTGCAGAAAGAGTTTGTAAAGGGTAAAATATTCCAAAATTATCAGATGAATTTTTCAATGTTTCAATATGTGAAGTACCGGAAGTATGAACAACAAGTTGGTTTGAACACCTGATCTTTTTTACAACTTCATTTAGCGCAGCATCACTGATAGAAATAATATAAAGATCAGCCTCAGCCGGGATATCTTCAACTTTATCCGAATATGTGGAATTTATTCTGTCAGCAAGTTTTTTAGCTCTATGAATTGATCGTCCGTAAATATGGATAATACTTTTTCCCTTCTTTGTCAAGGCTAAAGCTAAATGTGTTGCAACATTTCCTGAACCGATCAGAACTATTTTATTAATTTCTTTAACAAACATTATTTGTCAAATTTACAAATATTTTAATGTACAAACAAAAAAATGTATTTTAGCAATATGTTTTAATAATCAAAAAATATAGAATGAAAAAGTTAATCTTCTTTATAATTATTGTATTTACTTTTTTCGGATGTCAAAAAAAGCAATCTATGCAATTAGTAAGATTTGCAGGTGAAGCTCAGGGAACATACTACGCAATTTCATATTATGATAAAAATGCGATTGATTACCAACCTCAAATCGATTCTCTATTAAACGAATTTGATATGACAGCTTCAATGTGGGAACCAAATTCCATAATTTCTTCAATAAATAATAATGATACAGCAATTATTCTTAACAATGTTTTTATTGAAATATTTAACAAATCCTTTGAAGTTTCCGAAAAAACCAACGGAGCATTTGATATTACGGTCGGGCCATTAATAAATGTTTGGGGATTTGGATCAAAAGACCGGTCAAAAATAACTCAGGCTTTGATAGACAGTCTGATTCCTTTAATTAATTATAAAGCAGTTAGACTTATAAATAATAAATTAATCAAAGATAATTCTGCAATTCATATTGATTTTAATGCAATTGCACAAGGCTATTCAGTCGATCTTTTGGCAAATTTCCTTGAATCAAAAGGAATCAAAAACTATTTGATTGATATTGGAGGAGAAGTTTTAGGAAAAGGGAAAAAAGCCGATGGAAGTTTTTGGCGAGTAGGAATTGAAAAGCCATCTAACAATAATAACCAAAGAGAATTGGAAGCAAAAGTTTCATTGCATAATAAAGCACTGGCTACTTCTGGAAGCTATAGAAAATTCTATATTGAAAACGGAATAAAATATTCTCATACAATTGATCCTGCAACAGGTTACCCTGTAACGCACTCGGTTTTGAGCGTTTCAGTCCTTGCAAATGATGCAACTACTGCAGATGCATATGCAACTGCATTAATGGTTTTAGGACTTGAAAGGTCATTAAAGTTTTTAAAAGAAAATAAAGAATTGGCAGCATTTTTCATTTATTCCGACAAGAATGGAAATTTAAAAACCTTTGCTACCGAAGGTATAAAAAGGATTTTGATTGAGTAAAACAATTGGGATTTCTCATCTAATGGGATGGAAAAAATCGGGCAAAAAAAAATCCTCATCCGAGAATTCGGAGGAGGATTTTAATAAGAGTTGGCGGCGACATACTCTCCCACCTAAAGGCAGTACCATCTGCGCTAATGGGCTTAACTTCTCTGTTCGGAATGGGAAGAGGTGAACACCATTGCAATAGCCACCAAAAAATCTTCAACTGCATGTTACAGCAATATTTTACGACATATTATATGAAAGAAAATACAGAAGAAAAAATTATGAATCTACATCATAATAAAAAAGCTTACGGGTAATTAGTACTGCTCAGCTTTGACATTACTGTCTTTACACTTGCAGCCTATCAACGTCGTAGTCTTCAACGACCCTTAAAAGAAGTCTCATCTTGAGGTGAGTTTCGTGCTTAGATGCTTTCAGCACTTATCTCATCCAAACATAGCTACCCTGCGATGCAGCTGGCGCCACAACAGGTACACTAGAGGTTTGTC
>CAYWXI010000066.1:0-26491 GCA_964462015.1 uncultured Bacteroidales bacterium
AAAGAAGCAATTTTTTTATCGCTCGGAGGGGGTTAGTATGCTCCGGTATATCCAGTCATGGGATTTGAAACATAAAAACGAAAACCCTAACCGTTTTAACGGTTTTAAAAAACCAAAGAAAATGCCATATTAATTTATAAAAAACCAATTAAACCCATTTATAAAACATAGAAAATCAAAATATTAAATTATGAAACAGAATAAACTTTGTTTTTTCAACAAAGTTTTATAAGATAATAGTATAGTGGTGATATCATATTCACTGAAGATGATATTATAGGCGATGGCGTAAATGTAGCATCCAGAATAGAATCCCTGGCTGTGGTAGGAAGTGTTTTTATCTCAGAAAAAGTATTCGATGAAGTCAAGAATCAAATGGGACTTACAGAAAAATCTGAAAAATATTTTAAATTGTTTAAGGAAAATGCCGAAAATGATAAATCCATCTATAAAAATTTAAATTTGGCGATGTATTATTCTTACAAAGGTGAAAAAGAAAAGGCTATCGAACACCTGAAACTCAATTAAGTGCGAACTCTTTTTTCATCCTGAAAATAGATCTTTTCACACCGGGAGATAATGAATCCAAATATTGATTTTGTGTAAGAAAATCAATTTCATTGGATAAATCAGGATGTCTTTTTGCAATTTTTAAGATGATCTTAAAAGCAGTATGTCGTACTGATGGCTTTTTATTTATTGCTTCCCAAACAGTCATACAAACATTAAATAAAAAACCTTCATATTCTTCATCTAATTCCATATTCAGAAGAATTTTAAGTAATTCCCGCTGATGACCATCATTCTTATCTGTAATAGAATTAATTATTTTTTTAATGTAACCATGAATTCGCCGGTCATTTTCTTCCATGCAACTCCATAATAACCAGGCTGCACGCCAGGAATACGGCTGTTTATTGGAAACAGCTAATTCAATTGCCTCTTCAAAATATTCAGGATGAGAATCCATAAAGGAAATCATCTGGTCTTTATAAAGGCTTGTTAAAACGTTTTCTAATACGGTTTCCATAAATTAAATATAGCTGCATTTGTATTTTTTCAGATATTTTTGAAAAAAAGCATTAAATCTATCAAGTATTTCACCTTTGAAATTATCGCCTGATAAGCGGGTTTTCATAATAGTATCAGTGTTTTCCTTTTTATCGTCAGGTAGAAGCAAAGTAACAGGAAAAGCCTCACAATGAATACACTTATCATTTAACATCTCTTTGATTTTTTTAAAAACAAAGCCATGTCCAAACTTTTTATCCTTCATCTCAAAACTACTTCCACAACAACTTAAAAAAACTAAACTATTTATATTTTCTCTGTATTTTTTTACAAAACCTTTTAATGGTGCTATAAATTTTCCCATCCATATGGGGCCACACAAAATAACCATTTCATATTCCGATAAGTTGGCTTTAAGTTTTTTAATTCCAAAACTCAAACCAAATACCAGGAAAAAATGAACATTTAGTCTTGGTTTTATTTCCTCAATTTCACAATTTAAGTTCTCAGCTATTTTATTTGCTAAAAACCTGTTACTTCCATTGTTTGAATAATATACGACAATTGTTTTTTTCATAATTTCAACTTCTTAAATACGACGCTCCATTAATATCAAGAATTGCACCCGAAGTATATTCTGCTCCTTCTGAAGCTAAAAACAAAATGGCGTGTGCCACTTCTTCCGGTTTTGCCATTCTCTTAAACGGAGATTCATCCATTAGCAGTTTTTTCTCTGATTTTGTTAAAAAGCTTGTTCCCATATGGGTATCAGTAAATCCCGGAGCAACAACTCCAATAAAAATGCTATGTTTTGCCAATGATTTTGCCAAAGATTGACTCAAAGCATTAATACCGGCTTTACTTGCTCCGTAAGCAGGTTGATTAGGTTCTCCCCTAAATGCACCTCGTGAAGATACATTTACAATTCTCCCCCCACCCTTTTTAATCATATGTTGCGATGCCCAATAACACATGTCTGCCGTCGCAAGTAGATTAGTGTCAATAATTTTTTTCCATGAATCCTTCCATTCATTAAAATCAACTTTGTCAATTTCATGAAATATTGAAATTCCTGCATTATTGACGAGAATATCAAGTTTGCCATACTTATCGACAAAGTCATTTATAAGTTTTTGTGCACTATTCTCATTATCAATATCTGCTTTTAAGAGGATATGCTCTCCTTCGTCCAGGAGTGCTAATGTTTCTTGTGCAGATTTGTCATCTGATTTGTAATTTATTGCCACATTTGCACCTCTTTGAGAAAAGGCAATAGCAGTAGCTTTACCAATTCCTCTGGAGCCTCCTGTTATCAGAACATTTTTATTTTTAAATTTCATGTATTATTTGTTAATTAATATATCTTTTTGATGTCCATATCCTTTCAATACTAAACTGTCTTTGAATATCTCAAGAATTCCATAGGAGCTAATTCCTGTATCAACCATTCCAAATATCGTAATATAGTGTATCCCGTTTTTGAAAACATAGCCTCCTGCATGATTATGTCCATTAATAAAAGCTACCACATTTGAACTGGTCTCAATGATATCAATAATTTCATAATCATTCCACAAATTATGGATATCACTTTGTGGCCTCAAAGGCATATGTGAAAAAATAATGACTTTTTGCTCCAATAGTTCCGCTCTGTCCAGTTCCTTTTTAAGCCAGTTTTGTTGCTTTATTCCAATAGCACTATTCCATCGATGATTATTTGATTTGTTTTTGGTATTTTCAATATAGGAATCTACCTGATTGATATCGTGATTATGTAATGAATTTGAAAAATATGAATAATCAGTAGCATCCAGGACTATAAATCGCCAACCTTTTTTTACAAATGAGTAATAATAATCAGGCATCGATAAAGTCTTAAGTAAATTAGTCAAATGTGAGGAGTCGATAGCAAAATCATGATTACCCAGCAGATGATAATTTTCAATATTTGGATTAAGATTTTTGTAAACGGGTATAATTGAACCGTAACTTTCCCAAACGGTGTCTATGATATCTCCAAGGTTTTGGACAAAATCAACATTATAATAATTGAATGTATCAATAGCTTCTTTTAGCTTCCATAAGGATCCTCTATAAAATCTTTTACCCGTAGTTGGTTTGTTTGCATACTGCGGATCAGCAACCAATCCAATTTTCAAAACAGGTTCTGTTTTCGAACAAGAACTCAGTATGATTATAATTGTTAATAGGGAAATAAATAGCTGCTTCATTTGTGAATTCTATGTTTGCTAACGTCAGTACGTTTAAAAACCTTTTGTTTTTAATTTATAATTAGCAAATATAAGACGGTTTACTGAGAGCTCAAAAATATCGCATGGCTTTTTATGAAAAATATCAGGTGGGTTTAAGCGGCTTAAATTCAAGCTCAATTGATTATATATTCCAAAAAATACAAAAACAAGTATTCCCTGAAGATTTATAAACAAATTATTGGGGATTTTTTGACAGCCTAAGTTCTTTTAATTTTTGGTTAGAGTGTTGGTTCGTGCGAATTGCAAATGTGTATGTCTTTTGCGTTGGCATTATCTGCTCATAATAATATCTACTTCACCAGGTTTCATTGATTTGTCTCCAAATAATTTGGTTTGTGTTTTTGTGTCTTTTTGTAGTGGTTTATTTACAATATTCATACTATGATGCGGGAAATGTTTTTCTAATATCTCAGTTGTTGAATTTAAGGTAAACTCTCTTTTGTCTGTTCTAACATAAATAACACTTTCTTCATCCATCATTGTTGAACTTAGTCCAAAAACATTGTCTAAAAGATTATAATATCTTTCTTTATCAATGAACCTACCTTTGTGCACACCTCCATTAGATTTTGGAATTTCTGAACCTCCTAACATCCATAATCTAAGCCATTGGTCAGCGTGATAATCTGTAATTGAGTAATAAGGTGGAGAGGTAAATAGAAGTGAAAACCTTATATCATTTTGTAATGCTCTTTCTGATATTTTTTGAAGTTCAATTGTACTATCTCCAAATACAACTGCACTTTCTGTAACTTTTGGCATTCCTTTTTTATAACGCCAATTTATTTTATCAAGTAACACTTTTACTGGATTGATGTCTGGAGGGGGATTAAAGCCATTTACCTTCCACCATTTTATTGAGTAGTTCATACCCATTGATTTGGTCATTCTCATTTGATTTGAAAGACCCTCTCCAATTTTTGCGTGTAGATAGACTAAAAGAATTGACATTAATGTAGCATCTACATTATTGCTTCGCCAATCAAGATTTTTTCTTGCAGCTAAAAGAAATTTTAGTACTTCATCAGAATAACACATTCTGTAAAATTCTGGCATTTTCTTGATAGCTCTTTTATAGTAATTACGTTTCCCATAAATCTCAAAAAGTCTATCTATTACATCATCTTTTTTAGCAGGATTAAGTTTTACATTACCGTAAATCCAACCAACAGGATTAATTTCAATACCTAAACTATGTCTTCCAAGTACACCACCGGCATAAATGCTTGAACTCCTTCCAGCAAATGGGTCTAAAATATAATCACCTTCCTTTGAGTACTTATTAACAACATCAAAAGCAAAATCAACAGGAAACATAGCATAATAAGGTCCAAATCTTGACCAACGTGCTTCTGCAGTTTTAAATCCTTTGGTTATGTTCTCTATCTCAATCATTATTTACTTTCTCTAATTTCACGAGCAATATCTTCGAAAATACGTTTGCCTAAATTTAATGGTATTGCAGCTTCTGCATGAGCAGAAATTAATGGTGATACAGAATTTGGATAACGATTTGAAACAAGGTTATCTAATAAATCTAATATATCAGCCAATCTTGGAAATTGATTGATATTTCCAGTTGCTAAATTACTTTGATAATCATTATAAGTCGCTACAACAGGCACTATTTTTTGACCTGATTTAGTTTTATAAAATAATTTTCTACCAAAATAAGTATCTTGTCCGTATGGTTTGGGACTTTCAGAAAAAATAATGTTTTTCTTTATGTAGTTATCAGTTAATAGAAAAGCTGATTGTTTTCGGAATTTATCAGTTATCCCATCTTTTGTAGTGTCAATCTCAGTAAAATGATTAAAAAAAGTACCTGATTTTTCAATCCCCAAAATTAATAAATCTGTTCCATTAACCTGTTTTTGAATTTCATTAATTCGTTTTAACTCAAAATCAATTACTTTGGTCAACCATGAAGATGTGCTGAAAACAGCTAATGGACCATCAATTATAAACGCAACTCGTCTAAAAGTACTTAACCAGTCTTTTTTCTCAAAAGCTCTAAGTATATGAATTAGCCATAGTTTTTCTAGTGTAGACATAATTTGACCAAACATTTCACCATTACTTCCCCCTGAATTCATTAATTCGTGTAGACGTAATGCGTCGGTTGAAAAAAGAACATCACCTGAGTGAGGACAAGTATATTTTCCATAATCATAAGTCATTTTCTCATCAACGCCATCAATAGGACTTTGAGGTAAACTGCTTTCTGAAAAATGTTCTCTTTTAATACGGAATAAATATTCGTAAGTATCAAGCAATGTTTCACCGTTTGTAAAAATATTATTACTCTTCAATTCTTCAAATAGTGCTCTACGAAGTGAGGATTTTGCACTCTTTTCAGTATCTAAAATAACATTGCACCCTGGGAAAACACTATCAATCGTTGATGCTTTTTCTGTTTCTCGAAATTCTTTTGGATTAACAAATTGGTTACCTTCAAGTGATTTTACCTTTTTCAAATCAATCAATACCGAAGAAACTGTGATGTATCCAAATTCAGCTCCAGGAAACCCGTTTTCTGCCTTGGCTGCTAAGTTGCTCCCATCAATAGCAAGTATTAAATCTGGAATAAAATCACTTTGCGACAAATCATCTTTGCTAATTATTTCTTTATCAAAATCGTCTGATTCTTCTAATCGTTCTCGAATTCGAAAGCGATTTTGAAGTGCTTTTACTTTTTCTGAATCAAGTAAACGTCTCAGAGGTTCGTAACTGGCAAATTCTCCTTCAAAACTCATAATAACTATACATTTACTTGAAATAAATCAACTTGAACTGGAATAACAAAAAGATTACTTAAAGTCTTAACTCTTAAAAAACCTTTATCTTGTGCTCGTCTAATTGAAGGCTCGAAATCAGCAAAATCATAGTATTTACAAAGTTCTTTTGTCTCATCAGTATTGTTCAAATGACTTATAAACCAATTGGCGGTATTTTTTAATATGTTTCTCTGAATGCTACTAACTTCTTGGGTTGCGTAAACCATTCCTAATTTATACTTTGATCCTTCTTTTGCCGTCCTTACCCAAACATCAGACAAATCTAAATCACTACCCGCGGGCAAAATATTATGTGCCTCTTCAACATAAACTAATAATTCAGGAGGTGTTTCCCCATTTCTGAAATCCTTTTGATTCTCCCTGAAAATGTGCCACATTATTCTATCTGCAGAAGATTTATTTAATTCAGGCTCACCACTTGATTGGTCAATTATTACAAGTTTTCCTTTTTTCAAATGCTCATAAATATCTACAGCATAGTCACTACTTGTGTCGGCACTATGTTGGTCTGCAGCTTTCCCTATTTTCCTTGTACCATTGGGATATTGAAATAAACCTATTATTTTTTTAAAGTCTTCATCTGCCCATCTTTCACCGGAACCATTTGGACGACTTGCATAAGCGTTTTCAAACGCAGTATAATTACTTCTGCTATCACGAATAAATTTATCTAAGGCTTCAAACGCATTTGCTAGTTGCCCCCAAGTTGGATTTGGATTTGAAAATATTTGTGCTGCTGACACGTATTCGGGTACTGGAGGATTCGCATTCGGACTTGTCTGCATTGCAGTTATTAAATCTCCATTAAATAATCTTCTTGAATTTGCTCTTATATTTGTGGGAACTGTAAAACCAGCCCTCTGTAAGACAGAACGATATGCTAAAACCCTTCTATTATGTCTTGTTAATGCACTTCTGTCATTGGGGTCTGGGGAATCCAAAGATACTTGCATAAAGTTTCTCATATAGGCAGAGGTATCTACACTAATCAAGCTATCAATAACAGACTTACCAATCTGTAAATTCTCATCTAAAAAAAAGTTAAGAAGCATTAAATTTCTATCTTCATCATTAGGGTGCGATGTAATTCCATATGTCACTACTTCATCATCTTTATTTGCACCTTCGACTAATCTCCAAATGTTTTTTAGAGCTGTATCATTATCTTGAACATTTTCATTAGCATATTCACCATTGGGGTCAAAAATAATTTGCCCAACTCTCAAAGGGGTATCACCTGATTTTTCAGCTCTTCTAAGTTCAAATACAGATTTTGCAATAATTTTTGTTGTATTTGATTTACCTGTTCTTGTCATTCCAAATAATGCAGATTTCTGAGATAATAAATCTGCAGGATATATACAGACTGGGACATTATCAATTTGCTGGTATTTCCTATTTGTTGAGGCATAACGGACATAGCCCAACTTTACATTTTCTGAATTATTATATTTTTCAATGTGTAAACATAGAGTGGAAGGGTCACAATAATTAACAATAGCTTCCAAAGCAGGTCCATTAGGTTTGTAAACTTTAAGTCCGCGGTTCGGATAATAATTTGAAATATCACTACCAAATTTTAAACTCAAAGGAGATTCGCTTTTTTCTGATTCTTTTTCAAAATAAAAGGTTCCAATTATTCGGCATTGAACACCAGCAAAACCAAGCAAGTTTCTTGTTCTTAAATCCATTGCTCCCTTTTCGTCCCAATTTGTGTCAGTTTCTCCACTTATTCTCTGAGCTGTTTCGACCCTGATACGTTCGGCTTCTTTATCCTGTGGTAATTGTGCCGCATCCATAACCCTTAATAATACAAATGATGAATCTTCGTCTTTGAAATCAATATCATCAGATGTAGGGTCAACTCTTGTTGCAATTAAAAAACTCAAACTTGGAATTCCACCGACTTTTTGTCTATGAAAGTCGTGCACAATTACTCGTCCAGTTTCGTAATTAATTGAATATAAATCCCCGATATATTGTTCTGTTTGTATTAATCGTTGGAAATTCTGCTTGGCTTCAACTTTTCTATCTGAATCTAATCTTTCATTAATTCCTTTTTCTATATTCATAATATTATTTGTTAAGGCGTTGGCAAAGAAAAAGCTATTTTTTTATATTTGGGTTTTGGCAAAAACCAAATGTGCAATTTGTGTGTTGGCTTTACCATATTATTTTCTTCTTGTTTCATTTTGTTAATAGGTCTTTCTAGCATTGGGTACAACTCCCAAATACCCCCCTATCACGTATATTCTCCCTATTTGGGATGCTATAGAGCGGTAATAGTGCTTATTTCTTCTGTGGCCATTATTTTCTCTTTATTATCTGATTTATTTCTATATATTTTTTCAAATACTTCAATTCTCTCCTTGTTTTTCACTTCAATAAAACCTAACCTAAAACGTGTTTAAAATAAATTTCTAACAAAGTAACAAAAAACATTTCATATCACAAAATAAAATATAAATGTGTGCTATTTGTTACCGAATACCCAAATAAGCTACCGGGATCAAATCTTAAATCAAACGAAGCATCACAAGCCTGTATGGGAATCTCAATTCTCAAAACAAAATCAGCTTTCATAATTTTTCATTTTCGGGATGAAATTTCATCGAAAAACCACCCCCGTTTATCTATTAATACCAAAACTTTGATTTTGTTAGCAAAGATTTTCTACATATGTTCAAAAAACCCACCTTAAACACCAGAAGCACAGCGTGAAAATTTTTTTCATTTTTTTTCACATGTCAGAATTTTCGATGAATTTTTCAGCCAATTACACAGGGTCTAAGTCCCCAAAATTTAATTAGTAGTCTTATATCCTTTTTGTAAGTTAATATTGATTTAGCCAGGGGGTCTTAGACTGGGGTGAGTGAAATTAAATTAATTTAAAAAAATGTTCGTTCATCTATAAACCATTAAAATGGTTAGTGAAATTACTCGACCTAAGCAACCCACGACTTAAGTCGTGGGTTACTAATGAAATATGAAAACATTAACCGTTTTAACGGTTTTATTAAGTAAATATAAATAACTAATATTGGGATGGATTAACATTATTTCGTTCACCCCAGTCTTAGACCCTTTCCGCCTCACTAATTATTTATTCGCGAATTCGCGGCTATTAAAACATTGGACTCTTCATCAGTAATCAGAAATCGGTCATCGGTCATCTGTCACCGGTCATCTGTCACCGGTCATCAATCACTAATCACTAATAACAACCCCTCCCCCATGCACTTCCATACTTTTAACTTTAGCCTTTAGCCATTAGCCCTTTCCCAAAAGCTTTCGGGATTAGCCTTTTAACTCATTCCAAGCCTCGATTGCCTCACTGCAAGACCCAATTATTTCACTGCAAGACTCGATTATTTCACTGTAAGACTCGATTATTTCACTGTAAGCTGCAATTATGGCAGTGTAAGATACAATTCAACCAACGTAAGAAGCAATTCAACAGATGTAAGAAGCAATTCAATCAATGTATGAAGCAATTCAACCAATGTAAGAAGCGATTCAATCGATGTAAGAGGCGATTCAACCAACGTAAGAAGCAATTCAACCAATGTAAGAAGCGATTCAATCGATGTAAGAGGCGATTCAACCAACGTAAGAAGCAATTCAACCAACGTAAGAAGCAATTCAACTAATGTAAGAAGCGATTCAATCGATGTAAGAGGCGATTCAATCGATGTAAGAGGCGATTCAATCGATGTCAGAAGCAATTCAATCGATGTAAGAAGCAATTCAATCGATGTAAGAAGCGATTCAACCAATGTAAGAGGCGATTCAACCAATGTAAGACATGATTAATTTAGTATAAGATACAATTTTCTAAATGTTTGTAACAGATAGTATCTAAGGCCCTATGATTTGCATAAAACTAAATCAACATTCAACTTTGTTAATTCATTATTAGCTTCGGAGCCTTTGATCCCGGGTATAATAATAAATAAGTATCAATGCTTTGGTGGTTTATGTTAAGTAGCAACAATATAGCAATATAACAATTTTTCCAACTGTTATATGTACTTGCGAATCTTTTTTAAATATCACTGATTTTCTTGAATCCTGATATCTGAACCTTAAATCTCCTGAGTCAGCTCAAGAAATCTTTTATACGGTATTGCTGCTAAACTTTCGGCATGAAAAGCACCATTTGCCTGGCTAATTATTGAAACTTTTGCAGCAGTTTCCTCATCAGGAGCTTCATAAATGTCAATAAAATCATATGCACCGAGAATAGCATAATGAGCAATGAATTTAACTTCCGGGCATTTTTCTTTAACTTGTTCAAGCCAGTTTCTTCCCAACTTCGACCTATCCTTCATTTGTTTTGAAAGTTCAGGTGATAATTTTGTCATTAAAATGTAGGTTTGCATGGTTTATCCTCCCTAATTATATTATTATAGTGTTTAAATTGTTTGCAATATAAGAAATATTTTCCAAAACATCAAAAAAAAATTGAATTAAATAATAAAATAAAGCAGAAGTTTCCAAAAACAAAGGAAAAATTTGTATTAAAAATTTTTTGAATTAAAAATTTTATAAATTTGCATCCATATAAAAACCCAATAAACATGAAAAATTTAATTATCAAAATTATTTTATCCTTAGTTATCATTTTTTTAGCGTGGAAAGTTGTTGAAAGTATTATGACTCCAGTGAGGTTTGAAAATGAAAAAGATAGAAGGGAAGAAATTGTAGTTCAAAATTTAAAAGACATTAGGACAGTTGAGTTAGTTTACAAAAACATTCACAACAGCTATATATCCGATTTTGACACTTTGATTGCTTTTTTAAAAACAGGTGAAATACCGGTAGTTAATATTATTCCTGATCCAACTGATACTACTTTCACAAAAACAATTAATGATACTACCGACTATGTTAACGTAGCAGATTCATTATTTGGAAGAAGAATTGGTTTTTATCTCGATAGCCTTAAATATATCCCATTTTCAGCCGGTGAAATATTTACTATTGATGCAGGAAGAATTGAAAAAGGAGCAGTTCAGGTTAATGTATTCGAAGTTTCTTGTTTATATAAGCAGTTTCTTAAAGGTTTAGATGATCAATTAGTATTAAATGCTATAACTGCTAAAGAAGATATTGAATTATTTCCGGGATTAAAAGTTGGTTCAATGCTTGAACCATCTACTGATGGAAATTGGGAGTAGTGATATGCGCAAATATCATACTTTATGTCAAAACATATTAGGTTAACGGCCAGTCATGTTGATAAAGCGTTAAGCAAATTTGCTACGGAGAATTATAAACTATCCATTCAACTTTCAACGAATGGATTTTCTTTTTCGGTGTTGGAAGTTAATCGCAATAAATTATTGTCAGTTGAATCTTACCAATTAGATAAACCGGAATCTATCTCTCCATCAGTATCTCACGAAAGTGTTGTTTTATTGGCAATTGAGGAGTTGTTTTCACAATTTAAGTGGATTGGGAAAAAATTTGCAGCTTTAAATTTTATTGTTGAAAGCAACAAATCAACATTAGTACCGATGCCTTTATTTGATCCGGCCGAAATAAATACTTATTTGGATTTCAGCCATAATATCACTAAAGATGAAGATATTATAAGTAATAGTATGGTTAATCTTGAGGCATTTAATATATTTTCA
The DNA here is from genome assembly GCA_964462015.1 of uncultured Bacteroidales bacterium. GTDB lineage: Bacteria > Bacteroidota > Bacteroidia > Bacteroidales > JAEINX01 > JAEINX01. The sequence goes on from CAYWXI010000066.1 coordinate 11,722, forward strand.
ATAAATAAAACTTTGAGGGAAAAAATATCCTCAATGTTTCCTGATTCAACAATTTTAAATATTTCGAATACTTTAATTGAGGGGATTTTAATAAACCACAAGAATCAGAGTATTAAAAATAAGGTGTTTGTAAATGTCAGAAACTCGTATTTTGATGTAATTATAGTTGATGGAAAACGTTTGATTTTTTTCAATACTTTCAAATATAAAACAAAAGAGGATTTTATATACTTTTTAATTTTTGTATTTGAACAACTAAGAATAAATCCTGAAGATGTTGAACTTGTTTTATTAGGCAATATTCGAAAAAATTCACCATTATACGAAATGGCATATAATTACATTCGAAAAATTAGTTTTGCAAATAGAAGCGAAATGATTAAATACAGCTATGTTTTTGATGATGTTCCAGGACATTTTTTTTATAACTTACTAAACTCAAATTTGTGCGGATTATAAGCGGAAAGCATAAAGGAAGAAAAATTAACGCACCTAAAACTCTGCCCGTAAGGCCTACAACTGACTTTGCAAAAGAGAGTTTATTTAATATAATTAATAATAATTTCGATTACGAAAACATTGATGTACTTGATCTGTTTTCAGGTACGGGATGTATTTCTTATGAATTTGCATCGAGAGGAGCCAAAAGCGTTTATTCTGTTGAGAAAAGTTTTAAATGTATCGATTTTATCAATAAAAATGTATATGAAATAAGGTTTTCAAATATTAAAGTGATCAGAGCAAATGTTTTTAGTTTTTTAAACACAATTACAAAAAAATTCGATATAATTTTTGCTGATCCTCCTTATTCTATGCCAAATATCTGGAAAGTACCCGAATTGGTTTTTAGTAATAATTTATTAAATAAAAACGGATGTTTAATAATCGAGCATTCCGAAAAAACAAGTTTTGCAGATCATAAATATTTTCTAAAACAAAGAAATTATGGTAGTGTGAATTTTAGCTTTTTATCGGAAGATCAAGGTCTTAGGTTGTAGAAACCTAATATTCGTCTTCGTGAAAAAAGAAATCATCTTTAGTAGGATAATCCGGCCAAATATCTTCAATTCGATCGTATGTTTCTCCTTCATCTTCTATTTCTTTCAAATTTTCAACAACTTCGGGAGGAGCACCTGATCTTACCGCATAATCAATAAGCTCATCTTTGGTCGCCGGCCAAGGTGCATCTTCAAGTTTTGAGGCTAATTCTAATGTCCAATACATTGTTAAAATTTTGCTTAAAATTTGTGCAAAAGTAATTTTTTTTTAATAATTATCAATATTAATGAAAAAAAAAATTAATATTTATAAACTCATGGATACCAACATATTTCCTCTGCATTATTAATTTTTCCTATTTTTCTTGCTAAAATAAAAAGGTAATCAGAAAGTCTGTTTAAATATATTTTAAGCAACAAATAATCATCTTGATTGTTTGAAAACCCAATTACAATTCGTTCGGCACGTCGGCAAACACAACGCGCGATATGACAATACGAAACAATTGAATTCCCGCCAGGCAAAATAAATGATTTCAAAACAGGAAGATCAACATTCATTTTATCGATCTCATTTTCAAGAAATTTAATGCTTTCTTCCTGAATTTCATAAGGGTTTTTTTTAATTACTTTTGGATCGGTTGCCAGGATAGAACCAATAATAAAAAGTTGTTTTTGTATTTCAATTAATGTTGAAACTATTTCTTTCGGAATTTCCTGAGAACGTATTAGGCCTATATAAGAATTTAATTCATCAATTGTACCGTAAGCTTCAATTCTTTGATGATTTTTTTTTACTCTGCTTCCGCCAATTAAAGAGGTTTCTCCTTTATCACCTGTTTTAGTATATATTTTCGGCATTGAAATCAGAATATTATTTTACAATGCTGTTATTTTTATAATCCGATACAGTAATTACATCATTATTAAGTTCATCAGATTCAATCTCCCCATCCATAAGCCTGATTATTCTGTGTGCATGCCGGGCAATTGTTTCCTCATGAGTAACAATAATAATTGTATTACCTGCTTTATGAATTTCTTCAATCAAACCCATTATTTCAATCGAAGTTTTTGAGTCGAGGTTCCCGGTTGGTTCATCGGCAAGAATTATTGAGGGTTTATTAACTAAAGCACGAGCTATAGCTACTCTTTGCCGTTGACCACCTGATAATTCGTTGGGTTTATGCTGAATTCGGTCTAATAAATTGACTTTTCCCAATGAATCTTCGGCTTGTATCATTCTATTGTTTTTGTTGTAACCGGCATAAATCAACGGAAGCATAACATTTTCAAGAGCTGTAGATCTGGGCAAAAGATTAAAGGTCTGAAAAACAAAACCTATTTCTTTATTTCGGATCTCGGCAAGCTCATTATCATTTAACTGGCTAACATCGTTGCTGTTAAGTATGTAATTCCCACTTGTTGCCGTATCAAGACAGCCCAGAATATTCATTAGAGTTGATTTTCCGGAACCGGATGGGCCCATTAAAGCAACAAATTCATTTTGATAAACAGAAAGAGAAATTGATCGTAAAGCACGAACAATTTCAGTACCGACCTTGAAGTTTCTAACAATGTCGATTAATTTTATTACTTCGTTATTCATACGTTAATAATTTTTATAGTACACTGATTTAACTGATTTAACTGATTTGTTATGATAAAGGCAATTATATTAATAAAATCATAAGCAATCATAATAATCAGTGTCCTATTTAATTAAAATTTAAGTGTAAAATTCTCTTTACTTAATTCTTTTTTAAAAAATACTATTCCAAGAAAGAAAAGATCTATTGTAAGTTTTACTTTTTGATGACTTTTAATGTAATCCCAGGCTTGAACCATACCGGAAGTCCAATAAATATCATCGAAAACAAATATTGTGTCGTTATGTGATTTTGCAAGAAATTGCTCAAAATATTCTATTGTTGGTTTCTTTTTATGATTTGCATCGAAAAATACAAAGTCAACTTTGTCAATTTTGTTGCACAACTTTGAAAGCAGAAAATCTGCATTTCCAATTATTAGTTCAATGTTTTTCAGCTTAAGTTTTTCGAAGTTTTCCGAAGCTTTTGCTGCTGATGTTGAACATCCTTCGATGCTTATAATTTTTGCTGACGGATTTGATAATGACAAATAAGTAGTACTTACACCTAATGATGTTCCTACTTCGATAATTGTTTGAGGTTTGTAATATTTAATTAATCGGAAAAGTAACTCACCGTATTTTGGTTTAATTGATGAACGTTGAGCCATTTTGGAAATCCTTTTCAGCGATGATGAATATGGATATGACGTTGCTCCGGCTCCAAAATCAGCTACTTCAATTATATTATCATCCCTGCACAATTTATTGTATAATTGTTTTGCGATTTGATATTCCTTATAAGCGGTGTTATCTTCCAAAACATTTGTAATGAATTCATAAACAAAAGGTGAGTGTATATTAAACTTCGTTTTTGATGTTAAATAATAGTTTAAAAACCTCCAAATAATACCTATTCTATTCATTACTATTTTAAAATTCGTAGTATCTCAAATATTAGAATTTACAAAGTTACGAAATTACTGAAACGCAATTTTATTTATATAAAAAACTTTTCGTTTTTCTTTTTTTGGCAATGAATTGTTCTTTATTGTTTGAAAACCATAACAAATAAAAAAATTATCATACCAATATTTTAAACTACTTAATTCTTCATCCATTAATTTATCACCCGGAAAACTTGTTTCAATATCAGAATATTCCAAATCTCCAATAGTTTCATTTCCTTTTATTATTGTTGAAGTTATTTTACCTTCACTTGAAAAGACTATAACTATCTCATCATTTTCATCAAAAAAACAAATTTGTTCTTCAATTTGAAATGAAACAATATTCCAAACACTTATACTATTATCCCATAATAGTTTACCTATTTCGTCAACACAAAAAACATTTGCATTATAATAATTATATCCTTCGAAAACCGTATATGTTTGTGGCATAGGACGTCCGTAATAATCGTAATACATTCTTGAAACAGTACGATATTCGGGATAATAAGCTTCGGAAGGAATAATGAATTTTTCGTCCCGATAAATAATATCATGAACTAATAAGTGGTAATCAATTGAAATATCCTTTCCGTCTTTTTTGTTTTTTGCTTTTTTTCGAAGTTTAAAAATTTCTTTTCCTTTCAATGAAGTACTTAGGTTTTTGAAATCAAGAATATTGTAGAATTTTAATTCCTGCTGTTTATTATCTAATATTTCAGTAAAATAAAACCCTGCAACCGAAATATCATTACTTTCCAATTCATTTTTCCCGGGTAGTTTATTAGTATAAGTTCCTATCAGGAATTTTTTATTTACACCGGCAGGGATTAATTGTGAAGTGTATAAAATATTTTTCTGGTAATTATCTATTGTCAAAGAGTTGACCGGATCACCATTTAATGTATATTCCTTAATTATTAATTCTAAATTTCTTTTAGATGTAAAAACATGTGTGATTACATAAAAAGTGTTGTTAAAAGTGTCAATATTAATATTTTCTAAAAAACATGAATTTCCATTTCCAATAGAAGTTGTTTTAATTTTTAATGAAATCAGGTCAATAATACAAATAGCAGCATTATTTTTTTTTTCATTAAGTCCTATGTAAGCATGATTTTGGTGAACTATAAACTTTTTAAATTTTGCTTTTTCAGGTACTGCTCCGCTAATAATTGTATTTTCACCCGATTCAACCTGCATTTCAATTAATTGAAAATTTTTCTCGCCTGATTTTATGTTACCTTTTTTTTGGAAATACAAATAGAGTTTCTTCCCGGATAAATGAAAATCTTTATATGAAATTGCTTTGATAAATGGAATTTCACGACTCCATTTAACATTTAGCTGATTATCGTAGAATATAAAATACCATTTTGTGAGTTTATCTTCAGTTACTTCAAGGCTTTCAAAAAAAACCAATACTCCGCTTTCGTCACATGGAATAACATTATAAGCATTCGAGGCTTCTTTAACAGGATTTTCAACACGTAACAAACGATTAGGATCATCCTTATGTTTATCAGAAAAATTATTATTCGTTTGAGCAAATATATTAGATGAAATTATTATTAGAAATAAAACAAGATTAAATACAAGTTTTTTCTTCATCTGGTATTTTTCATTTTTGAAAATAAAAACAAAGGTAAAGAAAATACTATTTAATTTGCTTAATCTTTTTTCAGAAATGAGTTCTCATTTAACCTAAACAAATATTAGATTTAAATGTTAGATTTTAGATTTATTTTCTTGTAACAGATTTTAAAAAAGTCACGACAAGATGCTAAATAATCAAACAAATTTTCACAGGTTTTTAGTTAAAATATTCATCGATATTTCCAACATGTGTAAAAAAAGGAAAAAAAATTTCTCACTGAAATTCTGTTATTTAACGCTGTTTTTTTAACATATGCAGAAAATTTCCCGCTAACAAAAATCAATTTCTGGTATTAATAAGAAAAAGGAAGTGTTTTTCTATGAAATTTCAACCTTAAAATAAACAAAAAATATTTATATAAAAAATGGATTTCTAATTAAAACGTGTTATATTTGTGTGTTCATTCTTATTAGAATGAAAATAATAAGAGGATTTTGATGACCCTAATTCAAGAAATACAGAGTAAACAGGAAATTTAGTTAAATATTAACTCATGAAAAAACTTACAAGCTTAATTATTTTTATGATCCTCGCATCATCAGTTTTATTTGCTCAAGTGAATACTAAGGAGCAAATCAAAAACAAAGCCGGGGGAAGCTTAACAGATGTTGATCCTAAAGCCAAATTAAATCCCAACGCAACAACTTTTACCGATGACCTCTTCGATCATCAATTTGATTTTCCTTGCGGCGATGCTACGGGTGAAGCAGGTATTGAAACAAATGGCGAATATATCTATACTTCAAGATGGAATGGTGAAGGATTTTTCTGCTATGAAATGGATGGTACTTTCCTGGGAGCATTCCCTGTTCCCGGTGAAGCTGCCGTAAGAGACCTTGCTTATGATGGTACTTATTTCTATGGTGCTGCTGCAAATACTGCATTATTTGAAATGGATTTTGTAGGACAATCAGGTACTTTAATTAGTACATTAACTGCTGCTGTTGCTACAAGAGCTTGTGCTTATGACGCTGAATTTGATGGTTTTTGGGGAAACAACTGGAGCGATCCCATCACTCTTTATGATCGTACAGGTGGAATTTTAAACCAATTTAACTGTGGTGCATACACAAGTTACTATGGTTTTGCATGGTTAAACGATGCAGGAACTCCATGGCTTTATGGTTTTGCTCAATCAGGTGGTGCGAGCCAGTCTGTTATTGTTCAAATTGATCCTGAAACAGGTGCTGAAACCGGTATTACATATAACGCAATTGGATTTAGTACCACCGGTACAGGTATCGCAGGTGGTCTTGCTGCTTTTAATACTTATGCACCCGGTTGGTGGACACTACTCGGAATTATTCAAAACGAAACTATTTTCGGTGTGGAAGGTGGCCCTTCAGGCCCTCCACCTGATCTTGACCTTGCATTAACAGAAATAATAGAGCCAAATTCAGGTTTCGTACTTTGCGTTGAGGACGTAATTATTAAAGTGAAAAATCAGGGCCTTATTACACAAAGTAATATAGATGTTCAATATCGGGTTGATGGAGGTGACTGGGTAACTGAAACCATACCTGGTCCTTTAGTACAAAATGAATCAATTGAATATACTTTTATACAACCTTATGATTTTTCTGCATTTGGTTACTATTTCATTGAAGGTGAAGTTATTTTGGAAGGTGATGAATTGCCTGACAATAACTTTGCTGATAAAAGTATCGAAAACTTGGGACAACCAGATTGGCATTATTATTCAATCACAATGTATGATGACTATGGCGATGGCTGGAACGGTGGATATGTTCAAATATTCGGTGATAATGTAGAATATATCAATGCTACTTTACCTTCAGGAGCCGGCCCGGAAACCATTGAATTTCTCGTTCAGGGAGGTGCTTTTCTAACTGCAGTTTGGACTTCCGGTGGATGGCCTTATGAGTGTTCTTATGAAATATACAATTGTCAGGGTGAACTTATTTTTGAAGATGGAATGGGTGGTACTGAACCTACTGGTGGTGATATCGGATATGGTGGTTGTGGCCAACCTTATCTTGATGCCGGTATAACTGAAATAATTTCACCAAATAATGGAATAAATTTAGGTAATGAAGTTGTAACAGTTAATATTCACAACTTTGGCCGACTCGAGCTTATAGATATTCCTGTTGGTTTTGCAGTGGATAATGGTACCATGATTATGGAAATTGCTCCGGGGCCAATTAGTACAGGAAGCAGTTTTGAATATACTTTTAATGCAATGGCAGATCTAAGTCAAGCAGGCCAACATAATATTGAAGTCTGTACTTTTCTTGATTTTGATGAAGATCCAGATAATGATTGCTTAGAAAAAAGTATTTATAATTCAATTCAAATAAATGAGCAAACATTTGATTTATCTACCGGTTATCAGTTTATTTCATCATTTATTATTCCTCCTGACCCTGATATGATAGTAGTTATGGCAGATATTTTAAACGAAAACCTTGATTTTGTTAGAAATTCACAGGGACAAACTTTAAGAAAAATCGGTTCGAATTGGGTTAATGGAATTGGTGATTGGATTATTGAAGAAGGATATCTTGTTAAAATGTTTAGCGAAGATTCATTTACAATTGAAGAAGAATTAGTTGATCCTTCAACTCCTGTTTCTGTAATTGAAGGATATCAATTTGTTAGTTATTTCCCTGAAAATCCGATGGATGCTTTGATCGCATTTGAAACTATAATTGGCGATGATCTTGATTTTATTAGAGATTCGGAAGGTACAATGATTCGAAAAATCGGACCGAACTGGGTAAATGGAATTGGTGATTGTCAGCCTGGTGAAGGTTATCTGGTAAAAATGTTTGCTGATACTGTTTTAATTTATCCAGGTTCATCTTCATTCACTTGCGGAAATCCTTTTACTGATCCTCGTGACGAACAAGTTTACAACACCGTTCAAATAGGCGAACAATGCTGGATGGCAGAAAATCTAAATATTGGTGAGATGATTTCTGGAAGTTCATACCAAGCTGACAATGGAATAATTGAAAAATTCTGTTACGATGACAATCCTGCAAATTGTGAAGTTTACGGCGGTTTATACCAATGGAATGAAATGATGGAATATACTACAACACAGGGTGTGCAGGGAATTTGCCCTGCCGGCTGGCATTTACCCATCGATGATGAATTGACTCAATTGGTTGATTATGTAGTTAGCCAGGGTTATCCAAATGTTTGGGATGATCCTAACGGAGCTGTTAATGCACTTAAATCCTGTCGGCAGGTAAATTCACCCATGGGCGGTGATTGCAATACTACTGAACACCCCCGTTGGAATGAAAATTTCACTCATCATGGTTTTGATGCCTTTGGTTTCTCGTCTCTTCCGGGTGGTGGCTACAATGGAAGTTCATTCGTCAACCTGGGCTCCAACGGTTACTGGTGGTCTTCTACGGAGACCTCATCATCTACTTACGCATGGATTCGACTCATGAGCTATGACTATGGCGATGTGTACCGTTACTATTACTATAAGACGCTCGGCATTAGCGTCCGTTGCTTAAGGGATTATCGTCTATTCTACAATTTGACTATTTTGGATAATGGTCGTCCTAATGAATTGTCGGGTCAAAAGCATATGAATATGATAGTGTCATATTTTTTATTTGAGGGAGGCAACCCCGCAGAAGCAGTTTATTCCCTTTACATCAAAGGCCTTGAAATTGGCGATGAAGTAGTAGCTTTCGATGGAGATAAAATGGTAGGAGCAACAAGAATTAAATCTCAAAACGCTTTTGAAAACGAGCTACCAGTTTTTAGTTCTTTAATAAATGGAAAAGGCTACGAAGCAGGGAATCCGATTACATTAAAAGTCTGGTCTGAAAATAATATTATTCCATTCGATTTCACAATGGAAGCAATTTATGATTCTTATGTTTCGGATGTTTATCCAGAGGGAGATGGAAAATATAGTGTTGTAAATATAACAAAAGGAGTAATTGAAAATGTAAAAGAATCAATTTCCATTCATCCAAATCCTTCAAAAGGAATATTTAATATCTCACTCGAAGGAATTATTGGCGATATTCAAATTAAAGTATTAGACCTAAGAGGTAAAGAATATTCTAATTTTGAATTAAACGGGTCGACTTCAACGCAACTTGATTTATCGGATTTAGCTGCCGGAGTTTATTTTATAAGTTTTAGTGGGAAAGACTATAATCGGGTTAAAAAGATTGTGATTCAATGATGAATCCGGGATAAAAATAGATAATTATTTTTATTATTCATTTCTCTGTATTTTAGCCTGATACTAATCAATATCCATTAATAACAAAAATACATTTAAAAAATCTTTGTTTTTTCAAAAATAATGTTATAATTTTACATTGTTTTAAATAACGAAATATAAAACATACGAATAATGTCAGATTTTTATTTCTTCCATCCTTAACAAAATGAACTAATTATAAATAGAGACGTTTCATGAAACGTCTCTATCTAATTTAAAATCCTGACAAACCTCGTATAATGCCAAGCTATGTTATGTAGCGATTCTGCTATAAGCATAGCGTTTACGTACTACTTATTGAAGAAGAATAGTATTTTATAATAGGAAGAAAAATGAGCTTATTAGATAAAAAAAGATGAATATATTTTACATAAATAGCAATGCAAGCCATAACCTTAGCTTTACATGCGACAGCCTTAGCCTTCCATGTCATAGCCTTAGCCTTGCAAACCATAGCCTTAGCCCGGCAAGCTCCAGCTTTAACTTTGCAAGTCTCAGCTTTAGATTTACAAGTTCCGGCCTTAGCTTTACATGCTATAACTTTAGTGTTGCAAGCCTCAACTTTAGCGTTACAAGCCCCAGCCTTAGCGTTGCATGCCCCTACTTTAGCGTTGCAAGCCTCAGCCCTAAACTATTTTTATTGATTGCAAGCCATTTTTATAATATGAAATTCAATTTTATACATCATTAATATTAATTTTAATAAAGGAGGACAAAATGTCATTAATTCTAAACAATGCTTTTACAATTGATACCTATAATCGCAGAAGCGACAGGGTATCACTACTTAGTGCAAACATAGGAACTTTTGCAGTAGAGCTTGGGCTATCGGAAACAGTTCTGTCATGGGGAACATCGGCCTATGGTGTATGGTCGTCAGCCAGAGTTTCGGCAGGTGTCGAAAAGGGCGAAAGGGATGTTGCTTTTGAGACTTATCAAAACACATTCGATGAAACAAGAAGCCTGGTAATAGACATCAAAGAAGTGCTGCTTGCTTTGATTGAAGACACCGAAGAAGGAAAAGAACTCATAGATGAATATGGTATCGGCGGCCAAACACCGAGAAATCGTGCAGGTGTAAAACAACTAATTGACCAAATCAAGGAAACATCAATTAGGTTAAGAGCCGCCGGAGATGTCCGTGTGCTTCCCGAAGCCTTAGTTACAAGACTTGCTGATGCAGGCACTGAAATAGTTGATCTTTGGCACTTAGCACAAAAAGAAAAGCAAGAATCGGCTGAGGCTTACGATACACTTGAAGCTATTTATAACGAAGATTCCCAAAAACTTCGCCTTGTCTATCAAATGGCAAAACTAACATGGGGAACATATTCACCCAAGCTGATATTGCTTGGCTTTGCACCCTCAATACCAAAGCATGGCGGAGGACAACCCGATGCTCCAATTGATTTTAATAAAGAATGGAATGATCCCGAACTTACACTATCATGGAATAATGCCACTAACGTAAGTAGCTATCAATTGGTTTATTCCGAAGGAGATGATGTTTGGGAAGAACTTTATAGCGGTGATTTGGCAAGATATACGTACGAGGCACCCGAAGGCACAAGAATATATAAAGTCCGTGCCCGAAATGCAAATGGATATTCCGATTGGAGTGATACATTGGAATTTACAAATCAGGGGAATGCAGAATGATGGAAAACGAAATCATGAAAAACGGGATAACCCAAAACAGATCATTGCATATCGAACAGACAAGGCATGCCTTGTCTCTACCGCAATGTCGATCATCGCAAAACGTAGAGACGTTTCATGAAACGTCTCTACAACATCAAACAGAAATATTAAACAATCTATTTTATTAATTAAAAACATATAATCATGAAAAACCTAAACAAAACAACAGTAATGATGATGATTTGCTTCTTCATCGCACATTCTGCTTTTGCAGATGTTAAGCCGGAAACAACAAAGAATGAAACATCTTCTATGATTATCAATGAAGATATATCAGGCCCTCAAAACGGAGTATGGGCATCTGGAAATATCTTTCAGGTAGTAGATGATATATGGGTGAGCAAATATGATACTTTGATAATTGAACCCGGTGTTACAATTAAATTTATGGATTACTATTCATTTAATATAAAAGGTTTACTTATTGCATCCGGAACTGAAACCGATTCTATTGTATTTACTTCAGGGCAAGCTACAAGTAATCCATGTGATTGGTGTGAGATTTATTTTGAAGGTTCATCTAATGATAATAGTATTTTATCTTATGCACGTATTGAATATGCAAACCGAGGAATTTATTGCTTTTCTTCTTCCCCAACAATTAGTAACAACACTATATTATTTAATGGAAATGATTGGGACATTTCCGGAATCTACTGCTCATCTTCTTCAGCTATTATAAGCAATAATAATATCAGTAATAATTCCAGTGGAATCCGGTGTGTCTTTTCTTCGTCGCCTTCAATAAATAATAATACTATTAGTAATAATACCTGGAGTGGAATTTATTCTAAAGATTCTTCTATTCCAACAATTAGCGATAATATTATTACTAATAATCATACTGGAATTCAGTGTATAGATTCTTCACCTGTCATAAAAGATAATACTATCATCAATAATGAAGTTTATGCAATCGACTTGTCATCTTATTCGTCCCCTTCAATAAGTAATAATACTATTGATAATAATAGAGAGGCAATCAGTTGTAATAGATCTTCTCCAAATATAGACAATAACATTATTAGTAATACTTATGGTTGTGGAGTTCGATGTGATAATTTTTCTTCACCTATCGTTAGCAATAATACAATATTTAATCTTGGAGTAGATGGAGTATATTGCTTTGCTAATTGTTCCCCGTCAATTAGTAATAATACAATCAGTAATTGTTATCATGGAATATACTGTTCTTGGTATTCATCACCAACAATTAACAAAAATACCATCATTAATAATACTCATCGTGGAATCTACTGTTCTTATAATTGTAAACCTTTTATTGTTAATAATATACTTTATGATAATTATCTGGGAATAGAAGTCTTGTCAACACCTTCATCATTGGAGTATAATTTATTCTGGGAGAATGATACTACATCTATTGGAGATGGTGTTCCTGCTGCTTTTGGAGAAATTTCAACAGTTAATGCTAATGATGACCCTTGCGATACTTATTATAATTTATTTTTAGATCCCTTATTTGTTGATACGAGTAACTTCAACTATCATTTAACTGAAGATTCGCCATGTATCAATGCAGGAAATCCCGACCCTGTTTATTTTGATCCTGATGGTACAATAGCTGATATTGGTGCATTTTATTTTTCTACAACAGGAATTTCAGATAAAACTATGAATAATAATATTTCGGTTTATCCAAATCCTTCCGATGGAATTTTTAATATTTCAATCGAAGGAGTAAATGAAAAAATACAGGTAAAAGTATTCGATATTCATGGAAATAATCATCGCTTCTTTGAAATAAACAAACAAGGGAATTTATCAACAAAGCAACTTGATCTTTCGGATTTAGCTGCCGGAGTTTATTTTATTACCTTTACGGGTGAAAATTTTAGTAATGTGAAGAAAATTGTGATTCAGTAAAATATAATTAAGGATACTATCTTTCAGAAAGATAGTATCCACTAAAAAATATAGAATGAAAAATAAACGATCATTAATAATAATTTTTATTAAATTTGAAACTGTAATTCTAAACTTATAATTAATTATCTCTAGCGAATATTGACAAATGTTTAATAAATTCTGTGTTTTAGTCTTTTTACTTTTTCTATTACTAAATCTCAATGCTCAGGATATTCATTTTTCGCAATTTTATAATACTCCTTTAATTATAAACCCGGCTTTAACAGGATACTCTGACTACAATATAAGAGCTGGTTTAAACTACAGGAATCAGGGAAAAAGTATTTCCGTACCATATAAAACCTATTTAGCATTTATTGATGCTTCACTAAATCCACAATTTTTAGAAAGAAGCAGGCTTGGTATCGGAGGAATGTTTTATAATGACAGAGCCGGAGATGGTGATCTGCAAAGCACTACCGGTATGGTATATACTTCATATAGCAAGGGATTTAACAGATATAATACTTTTGTCGGAACCATTGGAATAGCAATTGGTTTATTAAACAAAAGCGTAAATGTTTCAAATTTATTATTTGGTAATCAATGGAATGGGAAATCTTTTAATCAATCCTTACCAAATAATGAAAATTTCGTAAACAATTCAATTTTTTCAATTGATTTTAATTTCGGAGCATTAATTTCGTATAGTGTTTCAGAAAATTTTAAGCTTCAAATCGGTTCAAGCCTAAGTCATATAAACAAACCAAAAGTATCATTCTACAAGTCTGACAACAGATTGGAACACAAAATAATCATTCATGGTGGATTATATTATGAACTAAATGATGAATTAAACATTACACCCGGGTTTTTTTATTCAACTCAATCAAATTCAAACGAAATAATTTTCGGCACAAATTTACTTTACGGGAAAAAGGAATTTAAACTTAATTGCGGAATTTGGTATCGTTATTCAAGAGACATTATACCTTTACTCGGAATAAATTATTATCAATATAATTTATCTTTTAGTTACGATATAAATATTTCAAAATTACATCCTGCTTCAAATTATTCAGGAGGAATGGAAGTTTCATTTATCAAGGTTTTTAATATTAATAACAGGCCGGCTCCATGTAAAAATTTTGAGTTTTAATTTTTTGAATTATACGTGATGAAAAATTATATATTAAAATATATTCATATTATAAGGTTAAAATCAATAACACTGATAATTTGTATTTTATTCGGACACATTTCAATTGCTGCCGATTATTATTGGGTTGATGGAACAGGTGATTGGTCGGATATAAATCACTGGGCAACAAGTTCGGGAGGTGGTGTTCTTCATGCTCAGGTCCCCACATCAAATGATAATGTTTATTTTGATATTAATTCATTTAACGAACTTAACAATATCGTTACTATAAACCTCGGAAATGCAGTTTGTAACAATATGGACTGGACAGGTGCAACCTTAAATCCTGTAATGGAAGGGCAGGATACAATAAACCTTAGAATTTACGGCTCTCTGAAATTAATATCCAACATGACTCAGAATTTTCAGGGTACAATTTCATTTGAATCAACATCTCCCGGAAAATCAATTAGCTTATCAGGCAAATCATTCTACAATCACATTTATTTTCAGGGAAATGGCGGAGGTTGGTCATTAACCGATGACTTTATTACAACTAAATACATATATTTTATTCACGGATTATTAAACACCAATGATCATTTATTAAAATGTTTAAAATTTTTATCTACTGTTCAAAA
>CAYWXI010000067.1:0-26325 GCA_964462015.1 uncultured Bacteroidales bacterium
TGATGGAATATGTTACTGACACAGCTGTGCAAGGCATTTGCCCTGAAGGTTGGCATTTACCCACCGACCATGAGTGGAAAATTCTTGAAGGCACAGTTGACAGCCAGTATTCTATTGGTGATTCGATTTGGAATCAAATAGGAAATCGAGGTTTTGATTCCGGATTAAACTTAAAATCCTCAAGTGGTTGGCGTAATGGAGGTAACGGATCAGGACTGTATGGCTATGAAGCCCTTCCCGGCGGTCGCCATAGTAGTTTAAATGGTAATTTCTACAGTTTGAGCATCTTTGGCCACTTCTGGTCTTCTACTGAGGTCAATATAGATCTTGCATGGCGCCGGAAGTTGTACTACGATGGAGACGGAGTGCACCGTTACAACTACAATAAGAGTACCGGTATAAGCAATCGTTGTGTTAAGGATAATTCGATAATCCATTTGGACGTGAAAAGCCCTTTTGATGATTTAGCAGACCGGAAAAATAAGAATTCTCTTCCTGATCACTTTTTATTTGAAGGTGGAAATCCCGCCGATCCTGTTTTCACAATTTATATTGATGGCCTCGAAATTGGTGATGAAATTGCTGCCTTTGATGGAGATATTTTAGTAGGAGCAACGCAGATTAATTCTCAAAATATATTTGATAACGAACTTCCGGTATTCAGTACATTAAATAGCGGACTTGGATTTACTCCCGGAAATCCATTAATTTTAAAAGTCTGGAATAAAAACGAAAACCAAGAATATATTTTAAATACTTATACGTCCTCAAATCCTTATGGAGATGCTTGGACAGAAAATGTTTTTCCGAATGAAGACGGAGAATACAGCATACTTCATTTTTCAACAACAGGGATTTCTAATGAAAATGTAATAAATGAAATTTCAGTTTATCCCAATCCGACAACAGGAATAATAGCAATCGGAAACCTGTCTGGTTTTCAAAACATGACAGATTTGGAAATCACCGACATTACCGGAAAGATAGTTTACCAATCAAAAATTATCAATCATCAATCAAAAATGAAGATTGATCTTTCAAGGCTTGAAAAGGGAGTTTATTTTATTAGCTTTAGTAGAAAGGATTTTAATCAGGTTGAGAAAATTGTGATTCAATAAATATTACGGATGATTTCTTTTTTAAAAATTGGTATCTTTAACAAAAAAAACATAGCTTTATGAAAAATCTTACAATTAGCCTTATTCTGATGATCCTTTCTTCATCAATTCTTTTTGCTCAAAGCAACTCAGATATTGATCCCAATGCAATTACAAATCCACACGCAACAACTTTTACAGATGATCTCTTCGATCATCAATTTGATTTTATCTGCGGTGATGCTTCCGGTGAAGCAGGCATTGAAACCAACGGAGATTATATCTATACCTCAAAATGGAATGGTGATGGATTTTTCTGCTACGAAATGGACGGTACTTTTTTAGGATGGTTTACGGTACCCGGTACTGCAGCCGTAAGAGACATGGCCTATGATGGTACATATTTCTATGGTGCTGCTGCAAACACACAATTATTTGAAATGGATTTTACAGGGCAATCAGGTACTTTGATCAGTACTTTAAATGCTCCTATTGAAACAAGGGCAATAGCATATAGTTACGAGCTTGATGCTTTCTATGCAAATAATTGGAGTACACCCATAACTCTATATGATCGTTCAGGCAATATTCTTAATCAATTTGACTGTGGAGAGCATTCAAGTTATTATGGATTTGCGTGTACATGGAATGGATGTGATGTTCCATTTCTTTATGGTTTTGCCCAGTCCGGTGGTGTTAATGCATGTGACATTGTTCAGATTGATCTTGAAACAGGTGAAGAAACAGGTGTTGTTTTTGATGCTATCGGATATAGTTCAACAGGAACAGGTATAGCTGGTGGCCTTGCTTCATTCGATACTTATGCACCGGGCTGGTGGACATTACTTGGTATTATACAAAATGAAACTATTTTCGGTGTTGAAGAAAGTGTTTGGGGTCCCGGAGTTTGCGATGATCTTAAGCTATCTGGGATTTTTGAACCAAATGATGGTTTTGGATTAGGAATTGAAAATATCGTAATTGGAGTTAAAAATGCGGGTATTAGAACACAAAGTAACTTTGAAGTTCGCTATAAAGTTGAAAGTAGTTTATGGGTAACAGAAACAATTACCGGCCCACTTATAGCGAGTGAAACAATTCTTTACACATTTAATCAGGCTTATGATTTCTCGGCATTTGGAGAATATTTTATCGAAGCAGAAGTCCTTCTACCGGGCGATGAATTTCTAGGTAACAATTATGCAGATAAAACAATAACGAACTGGGATCCCGATCAATGGTGCAATTATTCAATCACAATGTGGGACGATTATGGCGATGGCTGGAACGGTGGATACGTTAAAATTCTCGGTGATGATAATGTAATTCTCTATGCTTCTTTTTATTCGGGATATGGGCCGGAAACAATTGATTTTTTAGTTGAAAATGATGTTTTTCTGACTGCAGTATGGATTGTCGGCGAGAAGTCTTATGAATGTTCTTACGAGATTTTTGATGCAGATGGTAATTCGATTTTTCAGGATGGTTTTGGAGGCGTTGAGCCTGAAGGTGGCGATATTGGTTATGTTTCTTGCTGGATATATGATTTTGATGTTGGGATTATTGAAATAATTTCTCCTGATAACGGGATAAATTTAGGTAATGAAATTGTAAAAGTTAATATTCACAATTTTGGACTAAACACAATTATTGATATTCCGGTTGGATTTTCGGTTGATAGTGGAAGTATGATAATGGAAATTATTCCGGGGCCAATTATTCCGGATTGCAGTTTGGAATATACTTTTATTGCTTTAGCTGATGTAAGTGAATACGGCCTACATAATATTGAAGTTTGTACATTTCTTGAATTAGATGAAGATACTAATAATGATTGTTTAGAAAACAATATATTTAATTTAGTACAAGCTACTAATCAAACATTTGATCTATCAGTCGGTTATCAATTTATTTCTTCATACATTATTCCTACAGACCCTGATATGATGATAGTTATGTTAGATATTCTAAATGAAAACCTCGATTTTATAAGAAATTCATCCGGTCAAATGTTACATAAAATTGGCCCTAATTGGGTAAACGGCATCGGTAATTGGATTGTTGAAGAAGGATATCTTTTAAAAATGTTTGGCATAGATTCATTTACAATTGAAGGAGAATCAGTTGAACCTTCAACCCCTATTAACTTATATACAGGTTATCAGATTATAAGTTACTTTCATACACTACCAATGAATGCTATGTTTGCATTTGAAACCATTATTGACGATGATCTTGATTTTATAAGGAATTCATCCGGACAAATGTTACGTAAGATTGGCTCTGTATGGGTTAATGGAATAGGTGATTGTAATCCCGGAGATGGGTATCTTGTAAAAATGTATTCAAACGATATTCTAGTTTATCCTTTTCTATGCGGCAAACCTTTTATTGATTTCCGTGACTGGCAAATATATAATTCCGTTCAAATTGGAAACCAATGTTGGATGGCAGAAAACCTAAATATTGGAACAAAAATAAATGGTGATTATAATCAAACAAATAATAACATAATTGAAAAGTATTGTTATGATAATGATCTGGCGAATTGTGAGGTTTATGGTGGATTATATCAATGGGATGAAATGATGCAATATTCTACAAACCCAGAAGGGATTTGCCCTGATAACTGGCGGTTACCTTCCGATGACGATTGGTTTGAACTTGAAAATTATATTGACACAAGCATAAATAATCCATACTCAATCGGATGGAGAGGAATAGACTGTGGTTTGCGAATGCTTGAAGGAGGTTCATCAGGATTTGAAGGATTATTGTCGGGTTACAGAAATTGGAATCCTCATGCTTTTCAAATGATTGGTGAAAGAACATATTTTATGTCAACTACAATAACAAGCTGGAATTCTTATGAATGGTATAGGTTGCTTGAAAACAATAATTTACAAATATATCGACATTATGCTAACAGACAATACGGTTTTTCCGTTAGATGTTTAAGGAGTGAAAATACAAAGCAAGATTCCGTCCAAACCTCAAAAATATCAAATGAAGAAGGTAGGACTATTCAATATTTGAATAAAAAAAATTCGATGGTACCCAATCATTTTCTAGTAAAAGAAGGTAATCCACAAAATCCTGTCTGGACAATCTATCTTGAAAAAGGATGCTTAAATATTGGTGATGAAATTGCTGTCTTTGATGGAGAAATACTTGCAGGAGCCTGTATTATTGTTTCCGAGAATATTCTTGAAAATGCTATTCCTGTTTTTAGTAATCTTTATAAAACAGGAAATAAACCGATAATTAAAATTTGGAAGAAATGCGAAAACAAAGAATACATTTTAACTGATTTTACATTTACTAATCCTTACAGTGACGCATGGACAGAAAATGTTTTCCCAACAGAAGATGGAGAATACAGTTTATTGCATTTTTCAACAACAGGGATTTTAGATGAAAATGTAATAAATGATATTTCAATTTATCCAAATCCATCAACCGGAATAATAACCATCGGAAACCTAACAGCGTTTGAAAACTTTTCAAGTTTGGAAA
This sequence comes from uncultured Bacteroidales bacterium, assembly GCA_964462015.1. GTDB lineage: Bacteria > Bacteroidota > Bacteroidia > Bacteroidales > JAEINX01 > JAEINX01. The sequence goes on from CAYWXI010000067.1 coordinate 4,614, forward strand.
TCACCGATATTGCCGGAAAAACAGTTTTCCAAACTTGTCCGTACGAAGCGAAGCAAGTCTGTTTGGATGGATCAAAAATAGAAATTGATCTTTCCTGGCTTGAAACAGGAGTTTATTTTATCAACTTAAGTGGTAAAGATTTAAAATATGTAAATAAAATTGTGATTCAAAAATAATTAAGGATGCCTGATTTTCTGAAAAATAGTATCTTTAACAAAAAAACATCGCCTTATGAAAAATCTATCAATTACAATAATCCTGATGATCCTTTCTTCATCAATTCTATTTGCTCAAAGCAACACAGATATTGATCCCAATGCTAAAATAAATCCACACGTAACAACTTTTACCGATGACCTCTTCGATCACCAATTTGATTTTATTTGCGGTGATGCTTCCGGTGAAGCAGGTATTGAAACCAACGGAAGTTATATTTATTCTTCGAAATGGAATGGTGAGGGATTTTTCTGCTATGAAATGGATGGTACTTTCGTAGGATGGTTTCCAGTAGCTGGTGAAGCTGCTGTAAGAGACCTTGCATTTGACGGTACTTTTTTCTATGGTGCTGCTGCAAATACTTCATTATTTGAAATGGATTTTACTGGGCAGTCAGGAGTTCTTATCAGTACATTAACTGCTGCTGTTGCTACAAGAGCTTGTGCCTATGACACTGATTATGATGGTTTCTGGGGGAACAATTGGAGTGATCCTATTACCCTTTATGATCGTTCTGGTGGAATTATTAATCAATTTAACTGTGGCCAATATTCAAGTTATTATGGTTTTGCATATATGTCATATTTTAGTGGCGACCCGTGGCTTTACGGTTTTGCGCAATCAGGTGGTGCAAGCCAGGCTGTTATTGTTCAAATTGATCCTTACACAGGAGCTGAGACCGGAGTTACTTTTGATGCGATAGAATATAGTACTACAGGTACAGGTATTGCAGGTGGGCTTGCTGAATTTTTTGGTATAGTTCCGGGTAGAGGATCATTAATTGGAATTATCCAAAACGAAACAATTTTCGGTGTTGAGAGTAGTTTTTCAAGTCCGTATTCTAATGATCTTAAACTAACAAAAATAGTTGAACCAAATACAGGTTTTGATCTTGGTTTTGAGGAAATTGTTTTAAAGGTTGAAAACTTTGGCCTTCAAACACAAAGTAACTTTGATGTTAAATATCGTATTGATGGTGGAACATGGGTTACAGAAACCATCGCAGGTCCACTAACGTTTGGTGAATATATTACCTATTCTTTTAACCAGACTTACGATTTCTCAGCTTTTGGTGAATATTTTATCGAAGCAGAAGTAATTTTAGAAGGTGATGAAAATCCTCTAAATAACTCAAAAGTTAAAACCATCGAAAATTTTGATCCTTTACAATGGTGCAATTATTCAATCACAATGTGGGATGATTATGGCGATGGCTGGAATGGTGGATTTGTTCAAATATTCGGTGACGGTGTTGAATTTATTAATGCTACTTTAGCTTCAGGAGCAGGCCCTGAGACTATTGAATTTCTCGTTCAGGATGGTTCATTCCTTACTGCTGTCTGGACTGCAGGCGGTTGGCCTTATGAATGTTCTTATATTATTTTTGATACATATGGTAATAATATATTTGAAGATGGAATGGGTGGTGTTGATCCTACTGGTGGTGATATTGGTTATGCAAGTTGTGGTAGCCATATTCAAGTTATTGAATACAGCCCGGCATCTTTCATTCAATCAGTGCCAATAAATGGTAACGCTCAGGATTTTTTAAATATCTATAGTGAGGGTTGTGGTACTTTAGAATGGAATATTGAAGTTGTTTTTCCTGAAGATTTCGACAGTGTAAATCGTTTAGGTAGTAAAGAAATCTGGCTAATTGTTGATCCAATTGAAGGCATTCTTGCGTCGGGTGCTTCAGAAATTGTAACACTTGATTTTAATGCCGAAGAAATGGAGGAAGGCATCTATTATGCAGAAATAATTATTTTCAGTAATTGTTTTTATAATCCGGAAGTAATTATTCCGGTTACTATGATAGTGGGTACGCCCCTACAATATTTTGTTTTCGAGGGTGGTGATCCTGCCGATCCTGTTTGGACAATAAATCTTGCAAGTGGAAAGCTTAATGATTTTGAATTACAGCCTTTAGATGAAATTGCTGTTTTTGATGGTGATTTAATGGTTGGGGCATTTTTGTTAGATGAAGTCCTTACTATGGAAAATGCCCTCAATAATTCACTAATTGCTTTTAGTACATTAAATTCACAACAAGGTTATCAACCGGGAAATCCATATAGCTTTAAATGCTGGGATGCAAGCGATGAAATAGAAATTGAATATTTTGATATTAATTTGCTCAATCCTTATAGAGATGCTTATATGGGTGATGTATTCCCTTCAGGTAACGATGAATATAGTATTGCAGAGCTAAATTTCTTAACACCAATAATTCAATCATTTAATTTAACTGAAGGTTATCAGTTTGTTTCATTAAACCTTGAAACAATTGATCCCGACATGACTGAAGTTTTGTCTGAAATATTAAACGATAATCTTGATTTTGTAAGAAACACCGAAGGACAAACTTTAAGAAAAATCGGTAATATTTGGGTAAATGGAATTGGCGATTGGATTATTGAAGAAGGATACCTTATTAGAATGTTTAATGAGGATTCATTTACAATCGAAGGTTTGTTTATTGATCCTGAAACCGCAATCTCTTTAGTAGAGGGTTATCAATTAGTGAGTTATTTGCCTTCTGCTACGACCGATGCCTTAATTGCATTTCAATCAATTATCGGCGATAATCTTGATTTTATAAGAAATTCACAGGGATATACTTTACGAAAAATTGGCCCGATTTGGATTAACGGAATTGGCAATTGTATTCCGGGAGAAGGTTATTTGGTGAAAATGTTTTCGGATGATGAATTAGTGTTTTCAATATTCCCTCCTTGTGGTGAACCGATTATAGATGTTCGTGATCAGCAAATCTATAATACGGTAGAAATAGGCGGACAATGCTGGTTTGCTGAAAACCTTAATATTGGTTCAATGATAAATGGAAGTACTAATCAAACAAATAACAGCGTAATTGAAAAGTATTGTTATGATAATGACCCTGCAAATTGCGAGATTTATGGTGGGTTATATCAATGGGATGAAATGATGCAATATTCTACAAACAACCAGGGAATTTGTCCGGATGAGTGGCATTTACCGTCAGATGCCGAATGGTTTACGCTTGAAAATTATATTGATCCAAACATTAATAATCCTAATTTAACCGGATGGAGAGGAACAGACTGTGGTTTAAAAATGCTTGAAGGCGGTTCATCTGGATTTGAGGGATTACTATCGGGCTATAAAGATTGGGATTCACCAGAATTCTTAATGATGGGTGAAAGAACATATTTTAGATCTACTACAATCTATTCGTCACCATACTCTTGGTACAGAGCACTTGAAAACAACAATCTACAGGTGTATCGGAATAGTGCCACTAAAACCTATGGCTTTTCTGTCAGATGTTTAAGGGATGAAATAACAAAGCAATTTCCTGAACAATCATTAAAATCATCAAAAGAAGAGTATAGAACTAATCAGCATTTAAACAAAAAGACTTCAATGATTCCTAATCATTTTGTCGTTAAAGAAGGTAATCCCCAAGATCCTGTCTGGACAATCTACTTTGAAAAAGGAAGCTTAAATATTGGTGATGAAATTGGAGTTTTTGATGGTGAAATTCTTACAGGTGCAGGCAGAGTAATTTCTGATAATATTCTTGAAAATGCTGTTCCTGTTTTCAGTAATCTTTATAAAACCGGAAACAAACCGATAATAAAAGCCTGGATTAAAAACGAAAACAAAGAATATATTTTACAAGATTATACATTCTCAAATCCTTACGGAGATGCCTGGATAGAAAATGTTTTCCCCTCAGAAGACGGAGAATATAGTTTGCTCAATTTCTCAATAACCGGATTATCAGATGAAAATGTAATAAATGATATTTCAATTTATCCAAATCCATCAACCGGAATAATAACTATCGGAAACTTAACAGCGTTTGAAAACCTTTCAACTTTGGAAATCACCGATATTACCGGAAAAATAGTTTTTAAATTATCAATCAATCATCAACAATCATCTATCGAATTGGATCTTTCAGAACTTAAAAATGGAGTTTATTTTATTAGCTTTAGTGGAAAGGATTTTAATCGGGTTGAGAAGATTGTGATCCAATAATTTAAATAATTTTATATGAATAAGAAAGCGAAAAGATGCTTTATCCTTTTATTATACATTGAAAAGGAATTGTCGTACAATTTTTGGAATTAATTTCCAAAATTAGTAAACTTTGACAAAATAAATTATTATATTTGCATAAATATCATTTATTTACAATTTTTGGATAGATATTTGCGTTAAAAAAAAGTAATTAGAATTAATAACTAAATTTATACAGCTATGAAAGCAAAAATTTACACACTAGCAGTTTTGTTTACAATAAGCCTTTTCTTTGTTTCTTGTCGTAAAAACAACAATCAGAATAACAACCAAAACAACATTGATAACTTTCTTGATCTGCAGGTTAGTGAATCATTCAAATTTGAGAATTTCTTAAATCTGGAAACATCTATTAAGCTTGCTGACAATAAAGCAGGTGGTGTTGAAATTATTCAGATTTATGACGCACACCCAAGTAATGGTGGAAAACTAATTTTAACAGGTTCCGTAAATCAAGACGGAGAGTTTAATTTGCCTATTCGTATTGCTTCCAGGTTATCGGAAGTATATGTTGGGAAATTATCCTCTATAGGGGCAAATGAATTTATTGCTGTTGAGGTTAGCGGTTCATCAATACAGTTGGATTTTAACAATTATAAATCAGTAACTGATAATGATCCATGTACTTCAGGATGCACATCAAATGTTAGCGGAACACACAATAGCGACTTTATTATCACCTCCGGAGAAACAGTTTGTATTTTAGAAGGTACCTCGGCATCATTTAATAAAATACATATTGAAAGCGGTGGAACCTTGCGGGTGTGCGGATATGCCAGCGTAAACAAATATAAAAATGGCAGTGGTGAAGGAGCAATTATGGTTAACGAAACAGGAACACTGAACCTGCCAAAATACAATAATGAATTTTCAATTGAAAACTATGGAAACTTGAATTTTGCCGGTAGTGGTACTATTCAGCTAAATGGCAGCATTCATAATTGGGGCGAAATTTCTTCAACTATTACTATGATCAATCAGGGTTCGATAGTTAATGACGGAACATTTACAACTTCTAAAAATTTTACAAATAATCCTGATGCCACATTTATCAATAATTGTGAGTTTATAATCAACAAGGCCGGAAATAACTCATTTAAACAAAATAGTGATTTCACCAATAATGGTTATGTATATGTAAAAGGTACAGCTACTTTTACCGGTTCAGGACCCAAAATTACCACATTAGGTTTAGGAAGTTTAATTGAAACAGAAGACTTTAAAATTCAGGGAGACATTGAAGGGCCTGATTCACAAGGTGCACAAATTACTGCTGAAGATGACGGACAAACATCAGGAGGATCAAATGTAAGTGGTTATGTGGATTTATGTGTTAACGGTAATTTCAATCCAAATAACGGAACTTATGGGTCACATGTTACCTTTTGTGCCTATACAATAGTTGCACCGGTTTGTGACGCAAATGTTGCTCCCACTATTACCAGTTCATTACAGTTGGGGGGACTGGTTAACCAAGCCATCACTCCATATATTATAACAGCTACCGGATCAGAAACTATAAGCTATTCAGTGGGAACTCTTCCTGCCGGATTGACTTTTGATGCAAATACACATACTATCAGTGGAACACCCACTTCATCAGGAACTTTTAATGTTGAAATGACTGCAACAAATTTTATGGGTTCCGATACTAAAACTTTAGTAATAGAAATTACTCAGCCAACTGCACCACCAATAATTACCAGTGTTCTTACCGATAATACTACTGTTGACGAACCATATAGTTATACATTGACCGCAAGTGGTACAGGGCCAATCACCTATAATGCTACCAATTTACCTGCCGGATTATCATTCAACCCTACAAGTCATAAAATTACTGGCACACCAACTTCTGCAGGAACATATAATATCAACCTGTCTGCAACTAATGCAGGTGGAACAACGACTGAAACTTTAGTATTAACTGTTGGAACTCCTCCAACAATTACCAGTTCGCTTACTGCCTCAGGTACAGCAGGTGTGCAGTTCTCAACATACACATTTACCGCCTCGGGTTCACCAACAATAAGTTATTCGGTAGTTAGTTTACCACAAGCATTAACTTTTAATCCTACAGATCAAACAATTAACGGAACGCCTATTTATCCCGGAGTTTATAGTGCAACGCTAAAGGCTTCTAATGATTACGGAACTGATGTACAAACACTTGTTATTACAATTAACCAAGGTGCTCAGCCTCCAATCATCACAAGCTCTTTAACCGCCACTGCCATAAAAGATAATCCATTTAGCTACAGTATTACAGCAGATGGCTCACAACCGATGACCTTTAATGCAACAAATCTTCCCGCAGGGCTATCTTTTAATGGAAATATTATTAGCGGTATCCCAACAAGCAATGGCACCTACGATATCACTATCTCAGCTACTAATAGTGCCGGAACCGACACAAAAACACTTGTTCTTGTGGTTGAAACAGGAGGCGGTACAGATACAGATGGCGATGGTATCCCGGATAATCTGGATGCATATCCTTTGGATCCTACACGCGCCTTCAACTCATTCTATCCAAATGAAACCGATTTTGGAAGTTTTGCCTTTGAAGACTTGTGGCCCAGTTATGGTGACTATGATTTTAATGATTTTGTTGTAAACTTTAATTATAAGATTGTTACTAATGCCCAAAATAATGTTGTGGACGTAATCACACAATTTCAAATCATGGCTGACGGTGCTACATTGAATAACGGTTTTGGAATTATATTTGATGCTCCATCATCAACTGTTGAAAGTGTAACCGGCTGTATGAAGCTTGGTAACGCAGTACAAATTGATCCCAAAGGCTTCGAAATTGGACATACAAATACTACTGTAATCATTCCATTTGATGCAATTAATCCTATTATGGAAGGGGGTATGGTAAATACCGTTCCCAATGGAAGATATATCCAAACTACTATAAGTACGGTTACAACTCATTTTGGAACACCTCAGGCTTCTATTGGAACTCCTCCTTTTAACCCATTCATTTTTGTTGATCAGGAAAGAGGATATGAGATTCATTTAAAGGATCAACCACCTACAGACCTTGTTGATCCTGATTATTTTGATACTTTCGATGACGCTTCAAATCCGGCAAGCGGTTTGTATTATATTTCAGAAACTGGTTTGCCTTGGGCTATAGAGGTTCCAATCAACTTCAAATATCCAATTGAGAAAGCTGATATTCTCACTGCCCATTTGAAATTTGCCGCATGGGCGCAATCTTCAGGAGTCGATTATCCGGATTGGTATATGGATGAACCCGGTTATCGTAATTCATCAAATATTTATGAGATACCATAGTAAGCAATATATCTTTGGCTTGTGCTAAACAAGAGTATATGAATCCCGTAAATCAATGGTTTACGGGATTTTTCATTTGTTTCTTGCCATTTATATGAAATGATCCAAGTGTACATAATTAAGCCGCATTATTATACATGCTGAATTCAGACTTCTTATTCATTGACAGATTACCAATTTCTATTGATAAAAATAAGGAAACCATTGAAAAGATTTTTTTTCAATAAATCATTGCTTTATTATTGCAGATAATTATAAACAAATTTAATGTTATGAAAACAAAAATTTATTTAAAAAAATCAACATTAAGCTTTTAAATTTTTAAAATGAAATTAGAAATGAAAATATTTGCTACTCAAATTAAACCTTCAACATCAAATGACAGTCTATTAAATAATTTTATAAATTTAATTTACACTATGAAAAATTTCAGGTTAAAAGAGAAAGGAATATTAATAATATTTCTTAATGTTTTTTGGATTATGACCATTTCTGCTCAAAATGCTTTCGATGGTTATACATTGTATAACAACAACGGATCACATACTACATATTTGATTGATATGGAAGGATCTATTGCTCATTCATGGCAATCGAACTATGCAGTTGCAAATACAGTCTATTTGCTTGAGAGTGGAAATATTCTTCGAACAGGCAAAGATCCGAATGCCCAATTTAACGGAGGAGCTGTTGGTGGTATAATTCAGGAATTCAATTGGGAAGGCGACGTTGTTTGGCAATATAATTACTCAAATTATTATCATTGTCAACACCACGATATAAAACCTTTACCGAATGGTAATGTGATTTTGATTGCATGGGAAAGAAAAACAGTTTCTGAGGCTATTCAGGCAGGAAGTTCATCTAGTCAGCAAATATGGCCATTACACATAGTTGAAGTGCAGGCAACAGGACCTACTTCAGGCGAAATTGTTTGGGAATGGCATTTATGGGATCATTTAATACAGGATCATGATCCGACAAAAGATAATTACGGAGTAGTTGGCGATCATCCTGAATTGGTTGATATTAATTGTCAGGGTGACATAATTGACCCGCCTGGTGGTGACTGGATTCATGCAAATGGAATTGATTATAATGCCGAATTGGACCAGATAGTTTTTAGTTCACATTTTCTTGACGAAGTTTATATTATTGATCATAGTACTACAACCGAGGAAGCAGCAGGTCATTCAGGAGGTAATGCAGGAATGGGTGGTGATATTTTATATCGTTGGGGAAACCCTCAGAATTATGACCGTGGAAATTCATCAGACAGAAAGTTTTATGTTATTCATAATGCTCATTGGATACCGGAAGGCCTTGTAGGAGAAGGAAATATTATGGTTTTTAATAATGGACAAGGTCGCCCGGGGGGTAATTATTCATCGGTGGATGTTATTGAACCTCCAATAGAAGGCACATATAATTACTCAATTGAAGCTGGAGAGGCATTTGGGCCCGAGGAACTCTCATGGACTTATGCAACACCAGTTTATTCCAATCATTTATCGGGTGCTCAACGACTGCCTAATGGAAATACTCTTGCAATCATGGGTACAAGTGGTTATTTTGTCGAAATCAATGAGGATGAAGATATTGTTTGGTCATATACAACAGGTGGTCAATGTACAAGAGCCTATCGATATTCTCCATATTATCCGGGTGTAAGTCAATTGTTACCAACCGTACAACAGCAAATAGAAATATCAAGCGGTTTTAATTTTGTCTCTACCAGAATTGAATTTGAAGATCCTGATATGCTTGACGTTTTACAGGATATTTTAGGAGATAATCTTGTTTATGTAAGAGATTCGGAAGGGGGAATGCTGAGAAAAATCGGCCCGAATTGGGTAAATGGAATCGGCGACTGGATAACAACTGAAGGATATTTATTTAAAATGGTTGGCCCCGAAACACTTGAACTTGAAGGCTCTGAAATTGATCCATTTACTCCTATTGCCTTAAATACAGGATTCCAATTTGTTAGTTATCTGCCTTCGTATTCTGAAGATGCTTTAATAGCGTTCAATAATATTCTAAATGATAATCTTAGTTATATTAGAAATTCAGTTGGCGAAATGTTAAGGAAAATTGGCCCGGTTTGGGTAAATGGTATTGGTGATGCTAATCCGGGAGAGGGATACTTAATAAAAATGCTTACTGATGGTGAATTAATATATCCCCAACCAGATAAAAAGTATGTCTCCAAAAAAGAGAATTCAGTATCTCATTTTGTTTTTGAGGATGGAAATGCAGCAGAACCGGTTTTTACAATTTATTTTTCAGGATTAAATATTGGTGATGAAGTTGCTGTTTTCGATGGTGAACAACTTGTTGGTGCCGGCACTGTAATTTCGGATAATGTTCTTGATAACTCTATACCCGTTTTCAGTAATTTATATAAAGTTGGAAATAAACCTACAATAAGGATATGGGATAAAAGTGAAGGTAAAGAGTATCTTTTGAGTGATTATAATCTCTTAAATCCTTATGGAGATGCATATATGGAAGAAGTTTTTCCGCTAAAGGATGGGGAATATTCAATGTTTGATGTTTCAAATAGTGATTTGAGTGAAAATAATTCAAGTATTTCGATTTTCCCTAATCCTTCTGAAGGAATATTCAATATTTCAATTTCAGGGATCGAATGTAATTTAAAAGTTGAAATCAGGGATTTACAAGGAAATGTTTGTGATGAATTTGAGTTTGATGGGCTAAATAATTGTGTTACAAAACAAATTGACTTGAAAGAATTTCCTCCGGGAGTATATTTTGTATGCTTCTCGGGAAACTATCTTAACGAGGTGAAGAAAATTGTGAAACAATAATATTCTATTGAATTTTGCTTATTCTTCAATAAAATGACAAAAATGACAAAAATACAAAGCATAATAAGACATTAAACTCAGGTGCTTTTAAATATTTTTCTCATTTGAATAAACCTTTTACATACAATTACTGTCTATTATTACAAAAATGTAACAAAAAAGATATAAATTTGCAAAGAATTTGAAATAGTCGAAGTTTAATAAAAAATATTTCTTTGAATGTTTTAATTATTTATTGGAAACTCAAATAAAGTGTTTGATAACAAAAATGAGAATTACTAAAAAAATCATATTATTACTTTTCTTTTTATCAATTATAATTGTTTTTATAATTCCATTTAAAATTCCATACTCATTTAAAGCCACTGCCAGAATTTATCCTTCGCAGGAATGGGTTTTAATGTCAGGGCAGGATGATAGTTTTATTAGTGTAATATATGATAATAAGTCAAATGTGACTAATAATTTAACAAACTATAAATTTGAAAGAGGTGATATTGCTGAACTTATGATTAATCCACTTCTGGTTTCCGGCCAGCAAATTAATAAAGGTGATACAATTGCATATATACACTCTTACGTGATAGAAAATGAATTAGCAAAACTTCAAAGCGAACTTGAGGTAGAAAAAGCTTCTTTAGATGTACTAACCACAGGTGAAAAAGAATCAATTATTAAAGAAGCTGAAAAAAAATATGATTATGCAAAGCAGCAATTAAAATTAGACGAAAAAACTTTTTTACGACAACAAACCTTATTTCAGGATAGTGTAATCTCAGCTGCCGAATTTGATCAGGCTGAAAACGTTTATCAATTAGCCAAAATAAATCTTAATATTTTGGAGAATGAACTCTTATCATTAAAAAGCGGTGACAAACCTTCTGAAATTAACTTAACTAACGAACGGATTAATTCAATCAAAAAAAATATTGAAATATTAGAGAATCAAAAGAAACAGTATTTTATAAATAGTCCAAAAACAGGTGTTATCAATTTTTCTCCGGCTTTAGGTCAATATTTTAGTATTTCCGATAATAATGAATACATATTGAAAATAGCTGTTCAATTAAAAAACCGGATGTATCTTGATTCTCTTTCTTCGATTAATTATGAAATTGATGGTGATAATGCAGTAAATACTGCAAGCCTTCTACAAATTGACGACAAAGTTGAATCAATTGGTAGCCATCAGGTATTTTTTATTAAAGCTTTAGCTGATAATAGTGATAATATTTCAAGAGGAATGGCTGTTCAATGTAAAATCGGCTGTGATAAAGTTTCATTATTTGAATATTGTGTACGAACTTTAGATTTTGTTTATTAGAAAATGTTAAGATACGAATATAAATATATTATTCCTTTGAGGAAAATCAATGAATTAAGAAAATTGATTTTACCCTACACTAACATTGATAAATATGCTGAAGGTCGAAAAAATAATGAATACACTGTAAAAAGTATATATTTTGATTCACCGTCTTTTGATTTTTATTTCGAAAAGATTGAAGGAATTAAGAATAGAAAAAAAGTGAGGCTTAGAGCCTATAATTACGAAGACCCCGATAACACAGTTTTCTTTGAAATAAAAAGAAAATATAATATTCCGATTTTGAAACATCGGGCCTCTACGAAATTCAAACATGCAAAAGAAATTTTTTCTGATAACCGAATTAACGGGTATATTATCGACAGCAAGCAATTTCCCGAATTAGAAGATAACTCAAAACGCTTTTTTTACCAGGTATTTAGTAAAAAACTGAAACCTGTGGTTCTTATTATTTACGAACGTGAACCATACCTTTATAAATTTGATAAAACCATAAGGATAACCTTCGACAAAAACTTAAGAAGTATTCCTTATCCTGCCATTAATGAATTATATCATGATGAAAAAGCAAAACATATTTTGCAAAACAATTTTATTATGGAGATAAAATTTAACGATACTTTCCCTGCATGGATGATACCGGTTATCGGAAAATTAGGCCTGAGAAAACAAGCCGCCTCAAAATATACGATGTGTATGGATTCACATGATATTGCTAACAAAAGTAATAAACCGAATTTTTTCATCAATTCAAAATGGTAATTTAAAAATGCTGGTACTACAAATTTACCGGAACAAGACAAATGAGAGAATGATTGAATGCTAAAATGTGAGAATAAAAATAATGAATAAAATGAAAAAATCTAACATCTTAATTATTAAGCCATTTATAATTAAAGATTTGACCGCCATGAATATTTATTCATTTAAGCATTTTATCATTATAAATTAGAGATTGAGTAACAGTAAAAAAAATATGATATTACATCCTGAGCGTTATGAGCTAATTTCAAACCGTAGACGCTTACAAAAAAAATCCCCTAATGTTAGATGATTTTCAAAATTTAGACTTATTCCCGGTAACAATTTTTGAAATAATTACAAATCTTATTGTTGCCCTCATCTGTGGCTTGATAATTTCAATAGTTTACAGATTCGTTTATAAAGGATCCAGTTATTCGGTTTCTTATGTTAACTCTCTTATTTTGCTTACTTTAATTACGTCGGTAGTGATTTTGGTAATTGGTAATAATCTGGCACGTGCATTTGGACTGGTAGGAGCAATGTCGATTATCAGGTTTCGTACAGCTGTAAGAGATGTTTCGGATATTGTTTTCATATTTTTCGCACTTACAATCGGTATGGCTGCCGGAGTTGGGTTACATTTAGTTGCAATAATCTCAACCCTTATAATATGTCTAATAATTATCAGCCTCGATGTTTTTAATTTTGGAAATCCACGCAAACGCGGGCATTTATTGCAGATTTCATATAATGCTACTTCCGAAAATGAAATAAAGCTAGGAAGTATTATTAATAAACATTGCCGCCGCCTGAAACTAATTAATATCAAAAATATTGGTAAGGAAAATGATATGGAAGTATATTACCAGGTAACTTTAAAAGGTAAATCTAAAGGAACGGAGTTGATCCGTGAGCTGAAAAGCTTTGAGGATATTTATGATATTAACCTCTATTTCGATGAGGATGATACTAATCCGCCTGTGTATTAGTTTTTGATTATCGCAGGTAATAGGCTATGAAGTCTGGTCTGAAAATTCATTTCATCCATTCCCCGCTGAGATGTTTGAATGCACACAAATTGCAACTTTCGAAGAGCGGAGTTGCAAACTCCGCTCAGCTGGTTAATTTGGAAAGTGATGTTAAAAACCTTAAAAATGATTAATTATGAAAACAAAAACAAATATATTCATACTCTTTCTTATTATTTATTTTCCGTTAACAAGCATATCACAAAAATACTCTTCTGATGCTTATGAGTTTCCGGTTAAGCCTGGAATGGAAGAATGGAAAAATCTTTCAAATAATAAAGAAAGAATAAATGCTTTACAAATGCCAGACTCTTTATTAGGTAATATATCGACTAAAGGATTAATTGTAACATGTTTAAATTATCCCGGACTAATAAATACTCTTGCTTGTAATAATATGTTGGATGGTTTCAAAAAAGTAGTTAGTTCATTTAATGGATTTCAGGAATTGCTATCAAGGGAAGATTTAGGAGAGATATTAATTGATCATTACCAAAATATGGACCCTGAAAAATTTGATGAGACATATAAGGATCTTAAGAAATATGAAGGTGTATTTCAATATTTTGGGATTGAAATGTTATTATGTAATTATGACATTTTAGAATCATTAAGTGAAGAGAGTAGAATTCAATTAATAAAAACATTAATTGAAAAATTAAAGAGGAAGGATGAGAATCCTCAAAATTTTGGTAACCTGACTAAACACTCAGCCTGTTTAGTTATTGCAAGGACAATGAATACTTTGAATATACCCTCATTTAATGATAAAATACAGCAAAATGAGAAGTTGAGTAGGCTTATTAATACTGGCAGGCCGACAGACGTGCAATTTTTAGATGAATTTGTTTTAGAAGTTGAAAAGTTAATTTATTAATGAACGGAGGATTTGTATTATGAAACTAATTATTAATTTATAAGTGTTGTATTATATACACATTAAAGTAGAAAATGATGAGTGTTCAGAAAAAATAATTCATGAGTGAGCTCAGTATAAAAAGAGATGAAAATGGTTCACGCAAAGCTGGCAGACGAATCACAAAACACCCAAAAGCTTGATTATATGAATATTTACTTTGCGATCCTAGCTTTAAATTTTTGCTCCCGATATGTATCGGGATTGCGTGAAACAGGCTTATAGATCCGCCTCATTAGCATATTACCCGCAATAAATCAAATAAAACCATAATATTTAAATTTTAAATTAAACCATACATGTGTTTAATCGTCTATATTAATGATTAAAAAGTATAAACTTAATAATTATTAGCAAATCATTATGTTCGGTAAAAATGTTTTCATTTCAGTAGTTTTAATTATACTTCAATCCATTATAGTTGAAACTTCTGCTCAGAGTGCTTTTTCGGGTTACACATTATACAATCCTTTGGGAAGTTATACAACCTATTTAATTAATTTAGATGGAGATATTGTCCACTCATGGGCTTGCAATTGCTCTGTTTCCGACAATGTTTATCTTCTTGAGGACGGAACTCTTTTGCGTTGTGGCCGTAACAATAATAATTACCTTAACGGAGCAGCTGCCGGAGGCCGGATTCAAAAAATTGATTGGAATGGAAACCTGATCTGGGATTATATCTATTCAACTACAAATGTTTGCCAACATCATGATGTTGAAGCCATGCCCAATGGTAATGTTTTATTAATTGCATGGGAAAAGAAAACCGCATCTGAAGCTAAAATAGCAGGAAGTGAACATGCAAAGGAAATCTGGCCTTTACATATTGTTGAAGTTGAACAAACAGGAGCGACAACAGGAAATATAGTCTGGGAATGGCACCTCTGGGATCACTTGGTTCAGGATTACGATCAAACGAAAGAAAATTATGGGGTAATTGCCGATCATCCTGAGTTAATGAATATTAACTTTGTTGGTGACAAAAAATCAAGTGGGTATGACTGGCTTCATACAAATGCAATTAATTATAATGAAGAGCTTGATCAAATTGTATTTAGTTCACATACACTAAGTGAATTTTATATAATCGACCATAGTACAACCACCGCCGAGGCTAAAGGACATACAGGTGGAAACAGAGGAATGGGAGGCGATTTTCTATATCGGTGGGGTAATCCACAAGCGTATGACAGAGGAAATTCTTCTGATAAAAAGTTTTATGTTTGCCATGATTCACATTGGATACCGGATGGACTTGAGGGCGAAGGAAATATTTTAATTTTCAATAATGGTGATGGAAGGCCAGGCGGGAATGCCTCAAGCATCGAAGAAATTATTCCACCTACCGATGCTTTCGGGAATTATTTAATAAATCCCGGATCTGCTTTTGGCCCTGAAAATCAATCATGGGAGTATTTTACACCTCATTTCGCTGTACATTTATCAGGTGCTCAACGCCTTCCAAATGGCAATACATTAATTTGCGAAGGCCCTTTGGGAAATTTAGTTGAAATATCACCTAATGAAAATATCGTTTGGGAATTTAATATCGGTGGTTCTTGTACAAGAGCTTACAGGTATTCACCTGACTACCCCGGATTAAGCCAGCTTGCAATTAATGAGCTAAATGTTCCGGATTTTAATTTTGATCTTTATCCGAATCCAACAAAAGGAATTTTTACGATTGATGTTAATGCTTTGGATAACATAAATTATAAAGTAACAATATTAAATATTTTTGGAGAGATAATTAAGTGTGTAGCAAATAATAATGTTGTTGATTTATCTGAATTTACTAAAGGTTCATATATTGTAAACATTGAATTTACAATGAATGATAAAATACAAATCGTAAATAAACTTTTGATAAAAAATTAATTAAATGATTTTAAATAAATTAATTCTAATGAAACAAATCTGTTCAATAAAGTATTTGTTGTTTTTGCTTTTGCTCACTTTTTCATCAAATATTCATTCTCAGGAAAGTTTTTATGATATTAATACAGTTAGGGAAATCAGAATTGTATTTGAAGAAGACAACTGGGACGATATACTTGACAGCCTTTTTTTAGAAGGGGATGATCGCCTGCTGGGAAAAGTAATAATTGATGGAACAGAATTAGATAGCGTTGGAATCAGGTATAAAGGATATAGTTCATGTGATCCCGACAGACCTAAAAATCCTTTTAATATTAAGCTTGATTACGTTATTAACAATCAGTCGTATGCAGGTATAAACAAAATTAAACTCAGCAATGTTATTGACGATCCTTCTTTTGTTAGAGAAGCACTTTCATATGAAATCATTAGAAAATATATGCCTGCTTCGGAAGCAAATTTTGCAAATGTATATGTCAATGATGAACTTCAGGGATTATATACAAACGTAGAATCTGTTAATAAAGATTTTACTTTCAAACATTTTTCTTCACGGGAAAATACCTTTATCAAAGGAGAACCTGAAGAACTGGAATTTCCATTTGGGAAGAACGCAAATCTTGAATATTGCCATGGCATTGATTCTTCGGATTATATACCATATTATAAAATGGAATCGGACTATGGTTGGAGCGACTTATTTGAGTTAATTCAAATTCTTAACGAAACACCTGAAAATATTGAGCAAATTCTAAATGTTAACCGCACATTATGGATGCACGCTCTTAATTATGTTTTGGCTAACCTTGATAGTTATATTGCATATTCGCAAAATTATTATTTGTATTTTGATAATAATCATAGATTTAATCCGATTATTTGGGATTTAAATATGTCGTTTGGAAGCTTTCGTAATTCGGATGCTATAAATTATTTTGGGCTTTCGATAGAACAGGTTAAAGAGCTTGATCCTCTTCAACATTTAAATAGCTCTCATCGTCCTTTGATAAGCAATTTGATTCAAAACGAAACTTATAGGAAAATGTTTTTAGCTCATATGCTGACAATTTTGGATGAGAATTTTGCAAATGATGAATATAAAATCAGGGGCCAGGCAATACAAAACCTTATTGATATTCATGTTCAAAATGATTTTAATAAATTTTATTCTTACGAAGATTTTCTGAATAACCTGGAATCTGAAGTTGGTGGAACAGGTGGAATGGATATATTTCCCGGAATTGTTGATCTAATGGAAGTCCGGCTTGAATATTTGATGGATTTCACCGGTTTTCAGTCTGTGCCAAATATCTCAGTCGTGACTCATTTGCCTGTAAATCCTGTAAGTGAAGAAACAATTACTATTATCTCAGAAGTTGAAGATGCCAATACAGTAATGCTGTTTTACTGTCCTGATGAGTTTGGGATTTTTCAAAAAATTGAAATGTTCGATGATGGTGATCATAATGATGGCAATGCCGGGGATAATGTTTACGGAGCAGCTGTACAAGCAGGTAAGAACAATTCTGAGTATTATATTTATGCAGAAAATGATTTTGCAGGAATATTCTCACCCCGAAGAGCTGAATATGAACTTTATAAAATTACAAACTCATACTTTGAGACAGGCCTTGTGATTAATGAATTTTTAGCCGATAATGAGTCTGTAATCCCTGACCAGGATGGTGAATACGATGATTGGATTGAATTATATAATAATAGTGACACTGAGATAGAGCTTATTGATTATTTTTTGTCTGACATAAATAGTAACCTGACACAATGGGCTTTTCCTGACACAAGTATTAATCCAAACGAGTATTTAATTATCTGGGCTGATAATGATGAACAAAACGGTCTTCATGCAAATTTTAAACTTTCATCTTTAGGAGATGAAATTTATTTGGTTAATCCTGATACAATAATTATTGATGGTATTGTATTTAATTCACAGTTTCAGGATACTTCAACAGGACGTTTCCCAAATGGAACAGGAGATTTTATTAAAATGCCTCCAACATTTTCTTCTGAAAATTCAGGTTTTGAAGGCATTAATGATCTTTATAATTCTTTAGTTGTAAATGTTTATCCGAATCCGGCAAAAGAAAAGGTTTTTATTGAAATTGAAAATATTGGAAATGAATCGTATGAACTTCAACTGATGAATATTGATGCTTGTATTTTGTACAGAAAAAATATACCGGAAAATAGCAATTCCTCACTGAAACAAATTGAAGTAATTGATATCTCAAATTTTTCAAAAGGAATTTATATTATTAAAATCCAAAGCAATAAATTATTAATCACAAAAAAAATATTAATATTATCATGAAGAGATTTATTAAAAACATTATTATTATTTTAGTAGTTGTATGTAGTTTTTCTGCAACACATGCACAGGAAACATGGTTAACTTATACTACCGCTGATGGGCTTGTTAGCAACAATGTCCTTTGTCTTGCAATAGATTTCCAAGGAAATATTTGGTTTGGAACTTATGACGGAGTTTCTAAATTTGAAAACAATAATTGGACAACTTATACTGAAGACGATGGATTAATTGATAATGATGTCAAAGCAATTGCTGTTGATTTACAAGGAGATGTTTGGTTTGGAACATATTACGGTGTTTCAAGGTATGATGGAAATGAATGGGTAAATTACACTACATCTGACGGACTTGTAAATGATAAGATTAATGCAATTATTGCTGATTCGGAAGGTAATATTTGGTTTGCAACATTTGGTGGTGTGTCAAAATTTGATGGAGAAATCTGGACAAATTATACGGTTGCAGATGGTTTAGCATTTAATATGGTTAAGTCCATTGCAATTGATAATCAAAACAATAAATGGTTTGGAACTATTATTGGCGGTGTTTCTAAATTTGACGGAACAGATTGGACTACAATTGATAATAATGATGGATTGATAAATAATAATGTGTATTCAGTGGCTGTTGATGATAATGGTATAAAATGGTTTGGTACAATACTCGGACTTTCAAAATTCGATGCAGATGACAATTGGCTTGCAAATTATACAGAAAACGAGGGAATAATTGATAACTGGATTCAATCAATCAAATTTGATTCACAGGCAAATATTTGGTTCGGATGTTTTACTGATTATTTATATCATGGTGGAGTAAGTAAATTTGATAACACAACATGGACATCATATACTACCGAAGATGGCCTTGCAAGTCCTGATGTCAGAGCGATTGTTGTTGATTCTGAGGATAATATTTGGATAGCTACTAACAATGGTGTTTCAAAATTGATTCAAGGCCCAAGTGGAATTGAAGACGACATACTACAGGCCTCATTGAATATTTTTCCAAATCCAACTAATGGAACATTTTTTATTGAATTTGAAAATTCTGTTAACTCCGAAGATTTAGAAATTCAAGTATTAAATACAAACGGACAAATAATTCATAAAGAGAATATTTTATTAGGTGAGTATAAGACTACTCATAAGATAAGTCTTGATAATTTTTCAAATGGAATATATTTTATTGGTTTGAAAACGTCTAATTCATTTAGTGTAAGAAAAATAATAAAATATTAATTCTGTGTTTTCAGAACTTACTAAAATTAAGAATTTATAAATCATATTGCTTTCCATTACCTATACCTACGAAAAAGGTAAACGCTTAAATGATAGCTTGATATATTAATTTTTATTTGAATTTCTATTAAAATTCTTAACAATATTAATTCTCATACAACGTTGGTATTTATTAAAATAAATGCGGATAATTTGAAAAATTTGATATTAGGATTTATACTTTGAAGAAAAAGTATTAAAATTTTTCAAAAGCAAAATGTCAATAAATACCTGTTAAATGCGTCTGATCCATACTATTAAAGCTTTATTTATAATTCTTTTTATTTCAATTCAAATAAATGTTATTGCCCAAACCAATAATAATTCTGAATATGAAAAGGCAATTGCTTCCGGTGAAAAATATATAAGTGAAAAAAAATATATTGATGCAAAAGCGTCATTTCAATATGCTTCCAAGCTTTTTCCAGATAAAGAATATCCAAAAAATAAAATTACAGAAGTTCTTGAATTAATTAAATCGCAGCAACTTATTAGAGTTGAGTATAATAAAATCCTAAAAGTTGCCAAAGAATATTTCAATAACAAAGAATATAATAACGCAATTATTGAATTTAATAATGCTTTAAAAGTTTTGCCGGACGAAACTTATCCTGTAAAGAAAATTGAAGAAATTAATAATATTCTGGAAGAAGAGAAATCAAATGATGAAGCATACCAAAAAGCCATTCTGGATGGAAATAATTATTTCAAAACAGGTGATTTTAATAATGCAATTACTGAATATGAAAAGGCTACTAAACTTAAACCATCCGAAAAATTTCCTTCTGAAAAAATTATTGAAATAAAGCTTATAATTTCAAATAATGAAAAAGATCAGCAATCTTATGATCAGGCAATTGAACAAGGAGAGAAACTTTTCTCTATTAGAAGATATTCTGAAGCAATAATTGAGTTTAATAAAGCCGTAAAAAGTAAACCCGATGATATTGCCTTACAAAAACGAATAAAAGAGACTGAGGTTTTAGCGACTAAACAGGAATCTTATGATAAATTAATTGAGGAAGCCGATAATTTGTATGTTGGGAAGAAATATGAAAAAGCAAAAGAAAAATATCTTGAAGCTGAAAGAGCTTTTCCCGAGCAAACCCATCCAAAGGAAATTATAAGTAAAATTGATCAAATCCTTATGGAAAAAGGCCTTGAAAATCAAACACAATACGATGATTTAATTGCGGAAGGTGATATTTTTCTATTAGATATGAATTACCTGAAAGCAAAAGAAAAATTTGATCAAGCTTTGAATATTAAACCTGAGGAACAATACCCAAAAGATAAAATCACAGAAATTAATTCCGTCCTCGCTGAGCAAAAATCATCTCAGGAAAATTATGAAAAAGCTATTGCAGCCGGTGATAATTCCTTTGCACAAAATAATCTCGAAAATGCATTGACCGAATATCAAAATGCTCTGAATTTAAAATCTGAGGAACAATACCCAAAAGATAAGATCACTGAAATAAATTCTATCCTTGCAGAACAAAAAACCACACAGGAAAATTATGAAAAATCAATAGCTGCTGCCGATAATTCCTTTACTCAAAACGATTTTGAAAATGCCTTGACCGAATATCAAAATGCTTTGAATTTCAAATCTGATGAACAATACCCAAAAGATAAGATCACAGAAATTAATTCAATTTTGGCGGATCAAAAAACCACACAGGAAAATTATGAAAAAGCTATCGCTGCTGCCGATAATTCCTTTGCACAAAATGATCTTGAAAATGCCTTGACCGAATATCAAAATGCTTTGAAT
>CAYWXI010000068.1:0-25207 GCA_964462015.1 uncultured Bacteroidales bacterium
TTTCGAAGGTGGAAATGCTGCCGATCCTGTTTATACAATGTATGTTTCAGGTTTGGAGATAGGTGATGAAGTAGCTGTTTACGATGGTGATTTAATGGTTGGTTCAACAGTTATCCTTTCGGATAATAAATTTGAAAACAGTTTACCAATATTCACTACCTTAACTAATGATAAAGGTTATATTGCCGGAAACGATATCTCAATTAAAGTTTGGGATAATGAAAATCAAATGGAAATTGTTTCAACATATTCCTTTGAATCAGTTCTCGATGCTTATACCGAACAGGTATTCCCATCAGCAGACGGTGAATATAGTTTTGTTAATATTTTGAAAGGAAGCAGTAGTATTGAAAATACTGCCGATGAAACCGTTTCAGTTTATCCTAATCCTGCAAACGACAATATTAATATTCTTTCAAACGAAACAATTATTGACGTACAGGTTCTTAATTTCTTAGGACAGGTATTATTAAATACTGAAGTTAATGATACTCAAATGAAAATTAATACTTCGGATTATCAAGCCGGTGTTTATATTTTTAAAATTAGTACAGTCAACTCTACTTTAATTAAAAAGGTTACTATTAAATAACCTTTTGTTTTACGAATTTTTTAAAGGGGGGGCAGTTTGCCTCCCTTTTTTTTTGAGTTTTAATTTTATATCCCCATTTTTGATGGTGGTTATGTATGACATTTCTATGACAAAACAGCTTGTAGGCAACCTTTTGATTTAACGATTGTCTTGATATTAGATTTTGTATCACATAAGGAGAAGTTTAAATTCAATGTATTAATTAAATAATGAAAATAATGAAAAAAATTTTACTTACCATAACTATTAGTCTGGCCATGTTGTTTTCTCAAGGTCAAAATACCCAGATACAGCAAATGATTAACAATATATCAGGAAATTATATCTGGAATTATATTGAAACCCTATCCGGAATGGAAAGATATTCGCCGGTTAACAATACAGTAGCAACAGATCATTTGCAGGATTTTTTCTCTCAATTGGATTTCGACTCAGTATATGTTCATAGTTATAATAGTAATTGGATACCCAATGTAATAGCTGAAAAGAGAGGTGAACTCTATCCCGATTCTATTTATATATTAGGGGCACATTATGATACATATGCACAAGGAGCTCCCGGAGCTGATGATAATGCTTCAGGTACTGCAGGTGTAATGGAAACCGGAAGAGTAATTGCTGAAGCCGATTTCACTAAAACGATACGCTTGGTTTGCTTTTCAGGAGAAGAACTGGGGCTATATGGAAGTGCCGCTTATGCTCAGAAATGTGTTAATAATGGTGAAAATGTGGTTGCTATGATTAACATGGATATGATCTCACATTCTCAAACAGGAAGTGAATATCCAGAGGTATGGGTTGCTTCAAATTCAATATCAAATTGGATATTTGATGATATGAAACAGTTTTTACTGGATTATAATATTAATGCCACCTGGGCCGATGGATCAAGTTCATGGTTAGCTTATGCAAGTGATCATGCTTCATTTTGGGATGAAAATATCCCGGCAATATTTCTTAACGATTGTCTGGATATGTCCTCTCCGAATTTTAACAATTTTATCCATTCATCATCTGATATTCTCGGTACTTCTTCAAACAATCAGGAGCTTGCTATTTCTACAACACAGGTTGCAACTGCTTTGATAGCTGAATATGCCGGAGTAATTTTTGCCTCAACTCAAAGCATTGAGTTATCAGAAGGATATCAATTTATTTCAACACGTTTAGAAAATGAAAATCCTGATATGCTTGTTGTTTTAGAAGATATTTTAAATGATAATTTGGATTTCGTCAGAAACTCCGAAGGAACTGTTCTCAGAAAAATCGGCCCTAACTGGGTGAACGGAATTGGTGATTGGGAAACAACCGAAGGATATTTATTTAAAATGTTTGATAACGAAACCATTGAATTCTCCGGTGTGGAAATTGCTGCTTCAACACCAATTGATTTAGTTTATGGCTATCAATTTATAAGCTTCCTGCCAACTGATCCTATTGATGCTTTATATGCATTTGATGGAATTCTGGGCGATAATCTAAATTATATCCGAAACTCTGACGGTGAAATGTTACGAAAAATCGGCCCTAATTGGGTTAACGGAATTGGTGATGCAACACCCGGTGAAGGATATCTTATTAAAATGTTTGCCGATGATCAGCTAATTTATAATATTCCCGTAAAATCTGCTTTATCAAATCTTACACCTAAAGTAATTGAGCATTTTGTATTTGAAGGCGGAAATGCTGCCGATCCTGTTTATACGATGTATGTTTCCGGTTTGGAAATAGGCGATGAAGTTGCAGTCTTCGATGGACCTGCTTTGGTTGGTTCAACTATTATTCGTTCGGATAATAAATATGAAAACAGCTTACCAATATTCAGTACTTTAACAAATGAAAAAGGTTATTTTGCCGGAAACGATATTTTAGTCAGAGTTTGGGATAATGAAAAGCAAAAGGAAGTAATTTCAAAATATAATTTTGAATCGGCTTATGATGCTTATACTGATAAGATTTTCCCATCCACTGACGGCGAATTTAGTATTGTTAATATTTTGAAAGGAACCAGCGACACTGAAAACATTGCTTATGAAAACCTTAAGATTTATCCAAATCCTGCAAACAATTACGTTAACGTTGTTTCAAACATGGAAATTATTGACATACAGGTTCTGAATTTCCTTGGGCAGGTATTATTTAATATTGGAGTTAATGGAACTGAAATAAAAGTTAACACTTCGGATTATCAGCCCGGTATTTATATTTTCAAAATAAATACAGTCAATTCTACTTCAATTAAGAAAGTAACTATTAAATAGAACAGAGGTTTTTAAATTTATATAGGGAGGCAGTTAGTCTCCCTTTTTTTTGAATTTTAATTTAAAACCCACATTTTTGATGATAGCTATTCCCTACGATAATTTCTCAACTTATCTTTATGATTTATTATGTTAAAATACTTTCAAAACCGTTATGGATTCATCAATTTATCTCCTTTGATATACATCTCCTATGAGATTTCAAAAAAAAACGGAATACAGGCAACTTTTTGAAATATTGTTGTCTTATTATTGAGTTTACATCAGAATAGTGTAATCCGGTATCAAATAAGAAATAAGATAAATGAAAAAGATTATTTTAACAACCACAATTTGTTTGACCTTATTGCTTGTAAAATACCAGAAAGCACAGGTGCACCAAATTATAGACAGTGTTTCAGAAGTTTCCCTCTTGAGTTGCATTGAAGCACTATTCGGAATGGAGGGGTGTTACCTGGAATACAATACTGAGGCAGTTGATAATTTGAATGATTATTCTAAACAAATTAATTTAGATAAGGTATATTTTTATGAATATAAAAGCAATAGGAGAGCTAATATTTTCCCTGCTAATAATATATGCAACTTGATTATTTACAATAAATATATATAAAAAATGAAAAAGATTATACTTGTTTTATTGCTCGGTTTTTTCTGGACAATATCCGACGCGCAGACCATCGAAAAAACATTTTATTTCGAAAATCCGGAAATAGAAAATATAGGCCAATACCAGCTTATCAATTTTGAGAATACAATGAAAACCGGTTTGAATGGTGAACCCTCCCTGCCATACCATGCAGTAAAACTGATGCTGCCTCCAGGTTTTTCAGCCGAATCAATCGAGATCACCGGCAAGAATGAAACAAGCCTTAACGGACGCTTTGATTTGTACCCTAAACAGGCTGCCAGGCCACTTTCTGAAGGGCCTTCAGGAGAGTTTATCAAAAATGAACTTTTGTATAATTCTAATATCAATTACCCGCAAGAAAAATATGGAAATCTTTCAACCGAATACCTAAACGGTTATGGAATAGCTTTATCAACTTTCACACCGGTAAATTATAATCCTTTGGAAGGCACTATAAATTATTTTAAAGAAGTTACCGTAAGGCTGAAAATAAAACAGGACGAAATAGCCCTGAAAGCCATTGAAAATATCACTTCAACACCAAAAATTTTGGATGCCGTTAAAGCATTCATACAAAATCCTGAGATAATGGACCAATATCCTGTACGCCGCTCCGGATCTGATGATTACCAGATGATGATCATCACTAAAGAGACTTTTGAAAATGACTTCCAGGATCTTATCGATATATATTTGCCTCGTGGAATTATTGCCAAAGTGGTAACGGTTGAATACATTGACAACAACATCAGCGGGCAGGACCTGCAGGAAAAAATTAGGAATTATATCATTCGGGAATACCAGGGACATGCAGTGGAATATATTCTTTTAGGAGGTGATGTTGAACACGTACCCTATCGTGGATTTTACTGCTACGTTCAATCAGGATCGGGATACCAGGACAATAATATCCCGGCTGATCTTTATTATTCAGGACTTGACGGTACCTGGAATGACGACAACGACAACAAATGGGGGGAGATTGGTGAGGATGATCTTTTGCCGGATGTTTCCGTGGCGCGATATTCATTCAGCACACTGGATGAACTCAATAAAATGATACATAAAACCACCTCATACCAGGATAGCCCCGTTACAGGAGAGCTTACACATCCGTTGCTCGTAGGTGAATTTGCATGGGGTGATCCAATTACCTGGGGCGCTGATTACCTTGATCTTCTCATTGGTTACCAAAATGAAAATGGATATGAAACTACCGGCATTCCGGAAGATGATGATTATGAAACATTATACGACAGGGATGCAACCTGGAGTTCGTACCAGCTTTTAAACAAGATCAACGACGGAACATCTTTCATCTACCACAGCGGCCATTCAGATTGGGATTATAATATGAGACTTTATAACTCTGACATAACAAATTCTAATTTTTCCAATGTTAACGGGATCGACCATAACTATACCTTTGTTTATTCACATGGATGTAATAGTGGTGCTTTCGATCAAAGTGACTGTATTGCAGAACACATGGCCAGTATCGACAATTTTCTGGTAGCCGGGGCATTGAACTCAAGGTATGGGTGGTTTAATGAAGGGCAAACAGAAGGACCTTCGGCGCATTTAAACCGTGAATTTGTAGATGCCCTGTACGACAAGAAAAAATCAAGGATAGGCGAAACCCATAAGATATCAAAGATTGAAACTTCACCATGGGTAAATGCACCTGGTCAACACGAAGAAGGCGCCCTAAGGTGGTGTTTCTACGATTGCAACATTTTTGGTGATCCTGCCCTCGGGATATGGTGTGCCGAACCCATTGATATCACGGTAAGTTATCCGGATAATGTTATGATCGGGAATGGTTCATTTAATGTTACGGTCATCAGTGATGATGATCCTGTGGAAGGGCTAAGTTGTGCTTTTATCAATGGAAATGATCTTTATGGAGCATGCACTACTAATGAAAACGGGGAAGCTACAATAAACTTCGATCCTGCCAATGTCAGCCTTGGAGTGGCAAATCTGGTGGTATCTGGTTACAACTGCCTCCCTCAATATTATGAGGTCACGATTATTCAAGGTGCAGCTGCAACCCAAACAATTTCTATTGATCCCGGATTCCAATTCGTTTCAAGCAATATTTCTCCTGAGAGTCCTGATATGTTAGAAGTTGCTGCTGATATTATAAATGGTGATCTTCATTATATAAGAAATTCATCAGGTGCTATGTTGAGAAAAATTGGCCCTAACTGGGTAAACGGTATTGGCGACTGGATAGGAACGGAAGGTTATCTGATCAAGACAAGTGCTATGGGAGAATTTACAGTTTCAGGTTCAATAATTCCTGCAAATACTTCTATTTTACTTTTTACCGGATTCCAATTTGTAAGTTATTTACCGGAAACAGAAATGGATGCCATTGATGCTTTTGCAAGCATTATTAGTGACGATTTGAATTTCGTTAGAAATTCAACAGGCGGTATGCTGAGAAAAATTGGCCCTAACTGGGTTAACGGTATTGGTAACTGTATCCCGACCGAAGGTTATCTTATTAAAATGTCTGCTGATGCTGAATTGGTCTATCCTGGCGTAGCAAAATCAAGCGGATTGACAAAAGTAAAACCTTCCCATTTAATTTTCGAAGGTGGTAATGCTGCTGAACCTGTTTATACTATGTATGTTGACGGTTTAGAAATAGGTGATGAAGTTGCAGCTTATAACGGAAATGTTATTCTCGGCTCAATGACTGTAACTTCAGATAACGCTTATAATAACGCTCTTCCTGTATTCAGTCAGTTGACTAATGGACAAGGATATGTAGCTGGTGAACCTATTTCATTAAAAGTTTGGTCAAACGATAATATTGTAGTTGCCGATTTTAGAATGGAATCAGTTTACAACTCTTATGTATCTGATGTTTATCCAAGCAGCGACGGTGAATTTAGTGTTGTTAACGTAATAAAAAGTGCTCTACTTTCAGGAGAATTGGTTGTTTATCCAAATCCTGCAACTGATGCAATTAACATTACTTCTCCGTTAGGTATTAGTAATGTAACTATATATAATTATGTTGGACAAACTGTATACTCAAGTAATGTAAACAGTTCAAATGTTCAAATTAATTCAAACGATTTTGAAGCTGGTATTTATATTATCAGAATTCAAACTTGTGGAGGGATAGAAACCCAAAGGGTTGCTATCAAGTAGTTTTATCATATTTGTTTGTTAATTGAAGAGAGCTGCCCCTTCCGGGGTGGCTCTTTGTTATTATCTGATACTTTTTATGGCTAAAATTTATTTTGATGTGCTTGAGGTATAAGAAATAATTTCTACTCTATTGGTCTTTACGATCAAATTAAATCATATGAAACAAATCCGTATTGATGGATTTGATTCCCCGAGCCTAAATTTTCTTTGGAGGTTTGTATCTTCGCCAAAACCTGTAATAGGTTAATGAGGTATAGTTTATGATTTTATTAAAAATTTTAAATTTCATTAAAAAACTTAATAATTTGTATGCTAAGAAAACTCCAACAAATAAAGAGAATAATTGTAAAATATCATAAGTCATTGTTTCATATATATCTGTAGAATGAAACCGGATGGAAAAATATCTATTGTAGATAAGATTAAATATTATGCCTGAAACAAGGCTTCCGAAAATATACCAAATAAAAAACGAATAAAGATGGGCTGTTTGTATTGCTCGTTTCGGACAGGTATTCATGCAACGCATACAGCTTTCGCAAGTAAATTTCCAAAAAGGTTTTCCTTTGTGCATTTCAATGGAGTTTGTGGGGCAATTATTGGCACACAAATCACAGGAGTTGCAATCCTGATTGGCAATAAAGGTTTTAGCAAGAGCAAAACGACCGATAAAATAATATAATACAGCAATCGGAGAAATAAGAATATCGAAAGGAAGTGAATAAAAAGCCTTATAAGTGTTTTTTCCTTTTAAAAGTTTTTCGGTGAAAAAGAAAGTTATTTTTTTACATCTTATGTAAATTGAAATAACAACTTTCGACTTCAGTCCGGGATGCAATGAAATCCAGTTCGAAGGAAGGTCAAGAGGCTGCATGCCGACAATGTTATATGATTTTGCCAATAAAATCAATGCCGGAAGGAATTGAGCAATTCCACTTAAACCCGGAATAAATAATTTGGATAATTTCATTCCTGCTCTTGTATTTAAAAGAAAAACATCGGCTTTTAACTTTTTCGGAAATGTTGCAATAAACTTTATCATTTTTGGTGAAGCATTGAAACCGTGTGTCGGAAAACAAAAACCAATAAGCGATTTTTTACTTTCGTCCGGGATTTCAATTTTTACTTTGTTGTCAATATTTACAACTTCACTTTTGATTCCTTGTTTTATGGCAAATTGTACAATCCATTCAGCAGCATGTTTCGCATTTCCGGTTCCGGAGAAATAATAAACAACAAGTTTGTTGTATTTTGGTTTTTCCTGCTTATTCTTAATTTCTTGCATGCTGAATTATGCCCAATTGATTTAAGAATCATATTTTTTACAATATTAGTAAATATTATTTATCGTTATCTGTAAACAATATAACAATTTAGCAATATAGCAATAATAGTTTTAGTTCTTTTGATAGAAATTCAAACCCTTACCTAATGCTGCTTATTCTTTCTATCAACATAAAACGAATAATACATTACGGCAATTGCTATTCCTAAAGAGACGATTGCAATAGCGAAAGTGCCTGTAAAACCGATTAGTTCGTAAAAAAAAACTCCAAGTAGGGGTGCAAACATAGCCCGAATTGAAGTTAATGATAAATGAACTGACTGGTAAGTCCCGGCATCTTCATTTTTACAAAAATAGGCTGATCCGATAAACCAAAGCAGGCTCATTGTGGCAGCAAAAATTCCGTAGAAAATATACGCAGGAATTAATAGGAGATAAATTTTTATGCCCCAAACATCAAAATGTAAGGGATAATATTCTGTTAAAGATAGAAATAAAAGATAGAGTAGGAGAGTGGCAAAAGTTATTGCAGCATATTTTCTCGGATCAATTTTCCCCAGGATTTTCCCTGATAGTGGTAGTAAAATGATAGCAAGAATATTATAAGAATTTTTATAAAATGCAAAACTCGAGTAGTTTAAGTTTAATGTTTTTTCAAAAAAGATAGTTATTACAGCCGTTGTGATCATAAACGAAAAACCGTAAAACATAAAACCAATCTCAAAATCGCGATAAGGCCTGTTGTTTTTCAAAATCCTGAACATCTCCAAAACAGAATTTTTTACTGAAACCCCAAACTTTTGCTTTATTGTCACTGTTGTATTAATAACACATTCGATTTTTGATAATAAAAAAAGTGAGAAAATACCAAGAATTGCAACAACAGGAAAAATATAAGTAAATGCAAAATTATCCGCATCGAGAAGAATACCATAAATCAGTGTTGCAACCAGAGTGACGATCTTGTTTAAAGAAGTTGCATATCCGTATAATTTTCCGAAATTTTTGTGCTGGTATTTATTCTTTAGAAAAAGATTAATTGTGGGATAAATTATTGGATTTCCAAAATAATAAACTAAAAAGATTAAAAGAAAAATGTAATGATAAATAGAATTTCCTGAAACAGATTCGGAGTTGTTGGGAAAAAACGCAAGAAAAATTAATGGCAAACGAGTGTAAATGGCTACAAGCCTTAAAAGTTTTCGCTTATTTTTATAACGTTTCAGAAATTCGTTAAAGAAAACAAGGAAAATAAAAACAAGCATACTGAACTGGAACAAAAGCCCAAGCTGGTAGTTGGAACCATGAAGGCTTTTAATGAAAACAAACTCATTAAGGGCTAAAACTCCGAGTATAATACCCTCTATAGCAGAGTATGCAATATGAATTTTAAAGGTTTGTTTTTCTTTGTCGTTAAGTTTTAATTTTCTGATGCTTTTTAATAACATTGTACTGGTAATTCAAAATATTGGTTTCTTATAATGAATTTATATATGAATCAGAAAACTCCATACAAAAGCTCTTAATCATATCTCTGACATCAATGAATGCATTATAAATTTCCACGTCACTTCCTTTTGTTTTAGCCGGATCGGGAAAAGAGTGGTGTAAGATTTTTACTTTTGCCGGAAAATACGGACACATTTCTTTTGCATTATCACAAACAGTTATTACATAATCAAAGGTATGATCTTCATATTCAGAAACATTATTAGAAGTATGATTTAGAATATCTATTCCATCATCTTTCATGACTTTAATTGCCAAAGGATTAACACCATGAGTTTCTATTCCGGCACTGTAAACAACAGCTTTATCTTTTAAAAAATGCTTTAAATATCCTTCTCCAATTTGACTTCGGCACGAATTTCCGGTACATAAAATTAATATCTTTTTCATTTCATTGTCTTATATTTTTTAAGCAAGCCATTAATTAACAATAATGTAAGTATTACAGAAGAAGAAATTTTTATCCATTCAGGAATAATGTCCTGGTGATGCATTATTTGAATTTTATCAATAAAAAAATCTTTAGGAAAAAAGCTATCAATTAATATTCCAAAAAAGAAAGCTCCAATAATTATTGAAACCAAATACGAAAGTACTGTGCTCTTTCCGAGCGATTTGCCTAACACTGTAATTGTTGCGGCGTTTGTTGCAGGTCCGGCCATTAGAAAAACGAGAGCTGCTCCGGGTGAAAGTCCTTTAAGAATTAATACAGCAGCAATAGGAACTGAGGCCGTTGCACAAACATACAAAGGAATTGAGGCAACCAGAACAATAAGCATACTTAACAAATTATCCCCAACATACCTGGTAAAAAAATCATCAGGAAGCAGAACCGAAATCAGGGCAGCAATAACAAGCCCAATAATTAACCATTTTGCAATATCCTGCAAAAATTCAACAAAAGCATACTTCAACATAGTGAAAATGCTATTTCTTTTTTGGGTTTGTTTTTCGTCTTTTTCGCAAGAACAAATTGGATTTTCTTGTATTTTATTTCCTTTTTTATCAATAATATTAGTCAGTAAACCACCAAATATTCCACTAAATAAGGCAACAATCGGGCGAAGTATAGCAAAAGGCAATCCAAGAAGTGAGTACGTTACAAGGATGGAGTCAATACCGGTTTGTGGAGTTGAAATTAAAAATGAAACAGTTGCTCCTTTTGAAGAGCCTTCTTTGTAAAATGATATTCCTGTCGGTATTACACCACAAGAACATAATGGAAGGGGTATTCCGAATAATGAAGCCAGAATAACTGATTTAAAATTTCTTTTTCCAAGATACCTGTTTATTGTTTCTTTTTTAATGTAAACATGTAAGATCCCGGCAAACAGAAAGCCTAATAAAAGGTAAGGCGACATTTCGTTTGTTAACGAAAACAACTCATTGAAAAAAAGTTTAATATAAGTCATAGGCTGTAAAATTAGGGATAAAAAAAATTGCACAAACCTTTTTTTGGAATTTTTTCTACAACAGACAAAAGCTTACATGCTTTTTGATAATATTCAAATATTATATATTTTAATGCAACGAAATGCCAATTAGTTAATAAACTGCCTGCTATTTTATTAATTTAAAGTATAAATATTTCATTGATGTAAATGGATAATACCACAACATTTTCGGGCCTGACCAACGCATAACCAATCTGATTTTCTCACGATTTTTCTTATTAAAACAATGAGTCTTACAGCTTGAGCAAACAGGTTTGTTAATCTCATAAAAACAATTATTAATCCGTAGAATCGAATAATTGAAAAGATCGGAACAATCATTACACAATTGTTTATCTGTATTATGATGAGCATTACAAAACAAACGTATCATTTTGTAAACCGTATTTTTTTCCCAATTATGTCGTTTATTTATCATAAATAAAACTCACTGAAAACAGGGTTTAAAGTATAGGGAAATAAGGGTATATGTAAAAGTCATTCCATGGTTTTTGAAAGTCAATTCTCATTTCCTTTATTTCCCTTATGAATTGGGGCTTAGACCCTATATAAAAGCAATGTACGATAATTTAATCAATACTCTTTATTTCAAGTAGCAGGGTCTAAGCCCCTTGCTGTCATTTCCTTTATTTCCCTATACCCTTATTTTCCCTATATACCTACTAATTCATAAATAACTCAATATCTTCATCAACTTCACCAATTCCGGCAATTCCGAAATTTTCAACTAATACTTTTGCAACATTAGGTGATAAAAATGCCGGTAAAGTTGGCCCGAGATGAATATCCTTGACACCAAGATAAAGTAATGCCAAAAGTACTATAACCGCTTTTTGCTCGTACCATGCAATATTATAAGCTATCGGCAAATCATTAACATCTTCCAATCCAAATACTTCTTTTAGTTTAAGAGCAATCACTACTAATGAATAAGAATCGTTGCATTGTCCTGCATCCAAAACTCTTGGTATTCCACCTATATCACCCAAATTAAGCTTGTTATAACGATACTTAGCACAACCTGCAGTAAGAATAACAGTATCTTTTGGTAATTTTTCAGCAAATTCGGTATAATAATTCCTTGATTTTTGACGTGCGTCGCAACCTGCCATTACAAAGAATTTTTTGATAGCACCTGTTTTAACTGCGTCAACAACTTTATCGGCTAATTGAATAACCTGGTTGTGAGCAAAACCACCGATTATTTTTCCTGTTTCAATTTCTGTTGGAGCTTCGCATTGTTTTGCATGCTCAATTATTTGTGAGAAATTTTTAGAATTTCCGTTTTCTCTGTCTGCAATGTGAGGACAGCCGTCAAAGGCAACAGGCCCTGTTGTATAAACTCTGTTTTTATAAGAATCTTTTGGTGGAACAAGACAATTGGTTGTCATTAAAACCGGGCCGTTAAACGATTGGAATTCTTTATTTTGTTCCCACCAGGCATTACCATAATTTCCAACAAAATGTTTATACTTTTTGAAAGCAGGATAATAATTTGCAGGAAGCATCTCACTATGTGTATAAACATCAACTCCTGTTCCTTCGGTTTGCTTTAATAGTTCTTCCATGTCTTTTAAATCATGGCCTGAAATTAATATTCCGGGATTTTTTCCTGTTCCGATATTCACTTCCGAAATTTCTGGATTTCCATAAGATTCGGTGTTGGCCTTGTCTAAAAGCGCCATTGCATCAACACCAAATTTTCCTGTTTCCATTACTAAAGCAATATTTTCTTCTAAAGTAAGATCGTCGTTGATCATTGATGCTAATGCCTTTTGAACAAAAATGTATAATCCCTTATCTTGATAATTCAGATTATCGGCATGTTCCTGATAAGCGGCAAGGCCTTTTAAGCCATAAAGAATCAATGCACGCAGCGAACGGATATCTTCGTTGGGTGCATCAATTTTTCCATTGATCTTCTCAGCTTCATCAATAATTTCCTGATCGTTTGTTGCTGTCCATGTAGCTGAATGATGACTTACATCATCAACAATTCCACCAGCTTCAATAATTGCTTTTTTAATTTCCTCTCTCAATCTGAGAGACTTTTTGATATTTACTACAATATCATCTTGCGAAAAACTTACGTTAGTGATTGTTTTAAACAATGTTTCGTAAATATGTTTATCGAGTTCAATATTTTCAATATCAAGCTCTCTGGCTTTTTGAGTAAAAACCGATAAACCCTTTAGCATATAAACTGCTAAATCCTGCACGTGTATAACTTTATCAGTTACACCACAAACTCCTTTGATACCAGTACATGCTATTCCTTTAGCTGCTTCCTGGCATTGATAACAAAACATACTCATGATTTATTTTTGATTTTATTTATAATAATTAATTGGCGCCTTTGTCCCGAAAGCATTTGGGATGATTGTCAAAAGGTTATGACTCCTTTCTATTTAAATAGTAATGATAAGCATTTTAATAGCTTTTGCAAAAACTAAATGAATTTTCAAAGAATCACCCATTCAAAATCAGAAATTCTTAATGCTTTTAAACAACTTTAGGCACTTTTTACTTTAGTAGACTTTAAGTACTGATTTTTACAATATTTTGGTTGCTTTTGTCGGTTTGGGAACTTTAACTACCAAAACCCTTACAATATTTTCTGAATAATTATATATGCAATGTGGAATACCTTTTGGGCTTTCGACCAGGCAATCCTTTTTTACAATTTGCTTTTCTTTGTCTATAAGTACTGTAGGTTCTCCTTCCAGAATATAGAAAAATACATTAACAGGAGTAATATGAGGTTTTAAACTCTCTCCCGCATTAAGTGTAATATGCACAGCTTGTGCTTCATCCTTATCATATAATAATCTGGCATCAATGCCATGCGGATTATTTTTTCTGTCTGACTTATTAATTTCTTTTATGATCATTTTTGTGTTTTTTAAACCCAGTTTTCTTGTATAATATCTCCTTGTACGCCAACAACAATTAATTTAATCGGGACTTTTCGTTCTGCTTGATCCGAAGCGGTTTTAACCATATGAATCAGTCCTCCGCAACATGGAACTTCCATTATCATAACCGTAATTGTATTTACCTTTGCTTCGTCTATCATCGCTCTGAATTTTTCAATATAACTTTCAGTATTTGAGTCGAGTTTAGGACAAGCAATTCCGATACTTTTTCCTCTTAAATAATTTTGATGATAATTGCCTAATGCAAAACCTACACAATCGGCTGTAATAACCACATCCGCATTTCTGAAAAATGGTGCATTCGGATTGACTAAATGCATTTGTACAGGCCATTGCCTGAGTTCTGATTTTAATTCGGCAGCAGCAAAATTTGTTGAATCATGAGCAGGAATATCGAAAGTTCTTTCCATGCTTCCCGGACATCCGCAAGCCATTTTTTCTTCTTGATTTTTCATAGCATCATTATTTTGGATTATGTTTAAAACTTCGTTAAGATTAAAATTAAGATTGTCTTCGTTATTTTCTAAATAAGAAACACCTTTATTGAAAAATTCTGTTTCGTTATGATCTTTAAGATGTTTCAGGTGTGCAATAATTACATTTTTTCCTTTAGATATCATTTCTTCCATTACGGCAATTTCATCATACGGAACAGCTTCGCGCTTCTCAATAGTAATTGCACCCTCGGGGCAATGACCAATACAAGCTCCAAGGCCGTCACACATCAAATCACTTATCAACCTGACTTTTCCGTCAATAACCTTCAGAGCCCCCTCATGACAGTTCGGAACACATAATCCGCAGCCATTACATAAATCATCATCAATTTTTATTATATCCCTTTTCATTTTACAATGGTTTTATAATTTCTTTTGCAAAAGTAGATTGTTGAGAGTTGAAAAAATGTAACATGGGTTACAAAAGATGAACTTTTTCTTACTTTTGAAAAAAAATATTTATGTACACAAAAATATCAGAATCTTCATTTTTCAAAGGAATAAACCCCGGCGAGGTGGCTCATATTCTCAACTTTGTTCATCATCAGATAAAATCTTATGAACCGGAATCAATAATCGCCTATAGCGGCGAGGAATGTGATAAACTTTATATTTTAATCGAAGGAAGTATCAGGGGTGAAGTTGTCGATTATAGCGGAAAAGTTATCAAAATAGAAGATGTTTTTGCTCCAGACACTTTTGCCGAAGCTTTTTTATTTGCCGACGACAATAAACTTCTTGTTAATATTGTAGCAAACATTAATACTAAAATTCTAATTATTTACAAAAGTGAGTTGCTAAAATTATTCAATTCAAATTCAAAAATATTAGAAAATTACCTCAATATTGTTTCAAACCGATTTGTAACGGTTACAAGAAAAATGAAGTTTCTATCGCTCAAAACCATTAAAGGCAAACTTGCTTTCTATTTTCTACAATTAGCAAACAAAAAAAAGAGCAGGAAGATTATTCTTGATAAAACCCAACACGAATTGGCTGAATATTTTGGTATCACACGCCCGTCTTTAACAAGATCGATAAGAGATTTGAATAATGAAGGTATAATAAAAGCACATGGTAAAACAATTGAAATACTTGAAATAAATGAAATAAAAAGGCAAGTTATGAATGATTGAGTTTGTAATGTATTACAAATAAATAAAATAATCAGTCTTAGTAAACGTTTTACGATCTAAGGATATTTTATATTAACAATAAATACAGAAGTTATATGAAACGTAAAGTAATTGTATTAATTATTTTGATAATTTCTTTGATCTTATCGGTTAGTGGGTTTTTTAGTGACTTCGAGGAGAGAGCTCCAAGTATTGGAATTAATATTTTAGATATTTTATTAATGACATTTTTAATATTTGGTTTTGGCATTCTCATTTATGTGATAATGATTTTTGTTTCCAAAATGCTTACTAAATAAATTAATTGGAAATTTGAAATTTAGTAATTGTTTCCTGGGTTTTGGCATCATCGTCGAATAGCTTTAAAGTCAATCGTATAAAGTTAGTAACATTCTTTATGCATCAATGTCAATATTTTGGAGAATCTTTTTTAAACGAGAATGAACTTTGTGAAACTTTGTGTATTCTTAGCGAAACTCTGTGTAATAGCTATATCACAAAGGGACTCAAAGTAAACTCAAAGATCCACAAAGAACTTTTAATTCTCTAAGTTGATGAAAATCTAACAAATTAACAAACTTGCATTAATGCGAAACTTCAGAATTTAGGTTCACTGAGTAGTGATCCCGGATTTTGAAAAGCAATCAATTTATTTCTTAATTTTGAATTTTATCAAAACAATAGTGAATCATAAATCACAAAAGATAAATGATAAGATTTAAAATCAATAATAAACAGCATGAATTTTCAGGTGATGAAGATTTAACTTTATTAAAGTATCTTCGTAACAAATTGAATATAACATCGGCCAAAGATGGTTGTTCCGGACAGGCAGTTTGTGGTGCTTGCACGATTGAGATAAACGGAAAAGCCAAACTTGCCTGTGTTACGAAAATGAAAAACCTTCAAAATGCCGAAATAATAACTATGGAAGGCATACCCGATGCTGTTAAAGAAATAATTGGAAAAGCATTTGTTGAAAAAGGTGCCGTGCAATGCGGTTTTTGTACTCCGGGTTTTATAATGCGAACCAGGGTTTTATTTCAAGAGAAGAAAAACCCGACTCGCGAGGAAATCAAAAAAGCCATGAAACCCAACCTTTGCAGATGTACAGGTTATGTAAAAATTCTTGATGCCATCGAATTGGCTTCAAAATCTTTAAATGAAAATATTAATATTGAGTTTAGTGAAAGTTCAGCGAAAATAGGAAAATCGTACAGAAAATATCAGGCTCTGGAAACTGCACTCGGTAAACGAAATTTCATAGACGATATTCGTTTTGATGGAATGTTGCATGCTGCATTAAAATTCAGCGATCATCCTCGTGCAAAAATCATAAAAATCGATACTTCAAAAGCTGAAAAGCTTGAAGGAGTTGTAAAAATATTTACAGCAAAAGATATTCCCGGCGAACGTTATACAGGTTTAATATACCAGGATTGGCCTTTGATGATAGCTGAGGGAGAGGTTACGAATTATATCGGTGATGTTTTAGCCGGCGTAGTAGCCAGGACGGAAGAAATTGCCCACCGGGCCACTGAAATGATAAATGCGGAATATGAAAAACTGGAAGCAGTTACCGATATGCTTGAAGCAATTAAAGATGATTCGGTTCAGGTTCATTCGGGCAAATCCAATATTCTCGAAAAATGTATAGTTAAGAATGGTAATGCCGCGAGAAGTATTGAATCGTCGGATTTTGTTGTGCATAATATTTTTCAGACCCAAAGAGTCGAACATGCTTTTCTGGAAACAGAAGCAGCAATCGGGAAATATATCGGACAAAATAAAATTGAAATATATAGCCAGGGACAGGGAGTTTATGTTGATCGAAAACAAATTGCTTCATTATTGAATTTATCCGAAGAAAACATAAATGTTATTCTAGTTCCAAACGGAGGTGGATTCGGGGGCAAGGAAGATTTAACAGTTCAGGGTCATGCTGCTTTATTTTCGTTTATTTTAAAAGCTATTGTAAAAGTATCATTGACTCGCGAAGAATCCATCAGGATGCACCCAAAACGCCATCCGGTTTATATGGATATGACATTAGCTTGCGATAATAAAGGCAAACTAACGGCTTTGAAACTTTGGGCTGTCGGTGATACCGGAGCTTATGCATCTGTTGGTACGAAAGTTCTTGAACGTGTTGCAGGACATGCTTCGGGAGGATATTATGTGCCTGAAACAGATATTGAAGCAATAACTGCCTACACAAATAATATTCCCTGTGGAGCAATGAGGGGATTTGGTGCAAACCAGGTTGTTTTTGCCCTCGAAGGCCTCGTTGACGAATTATGTAAAAATGGTGGCTTCGACCGATGGCAATTCAGATTTGAAAATGCCCTGACCGAAGGCCTGAAAACGGCCACCGGACAAATATTGAAAGCGGGAGTGGGGATCAGAAAAACTTTGCTTGCCGTAAAAGATGAGTTTTATAAAGCTAAATATGCAGGACTTGCATGCGGAATAAAAAATTCGGGAGTCGGAAATGGTATGATTGACGAAAGTAAAGTTATTATTGAAATCAAATCAGCTACTCATATTCTAATTCAACATGGCTGGACGGAAATGGGGCAGGGTGTTCATAATATGGCAATCCAGACTCTTTGCCAGGAAACCGGGATTGATCCTGATTTTATAGAAGTAAAAATTGAAACAAATGCAGGAATTCCGACAGGAATGACAACTTCTTCACGTGCAACCGCCCTGCTTGGAAATGCAATTATTGATGCAGCAAAAAAAATAAATCAAGACCTCAAAAACTCAAAGCTGGAAAATATTGTTGGTAATGTTTATAAAGGCAGCTATGTTTGTGATTGGACAACAAAACCCGGTGATAAAGTAAAGGAAATCATTACTCATTATTCTTATGGTTATGCTACGCAATTAGTTGTATTGAATGATGAAGGTGAAATTGATTGTGTTTATGCAGCCCACGATGCAGGAAAAATTATGAACCCTATGTTTTTTGAAGGACAAATACAGGGAGCTGTTCACATGGGTCTTGGCTTTGCTTTAACTGAAGAACTTCCAATGGAAAACGGACAATTGAAAAGCGATAAATTGAAGAATTGCAAAATTCTCAGGACTACGGATATGCCAAATGTAGTAGTTATTGGAGTCGAGGAAGTCGATCCGGTCGGTCCGTATGGTGCCAAGGGAATTGGAGAAATTGGGCTTGTACCTACTGCCGGAGCCGTAGCTAATGCTTTTTGCATGTTTGATGGAAAACGAAGAACAAAACTTCCATTGAGAGGGAAATGAGAGAATGGGAGAATGGGAGAATGAGTGAATATAGAATGAATAAATTATTAAATGATATAATGATAGTATGATGGGAAAAGGCTCACCAAAAATAATTAATTTGGTTTTTATTTTATTTCACGCAAAGTAAACAAAGAAAATCGCAAAACACGCAAAGAAAATTTAATGACAGAAAACGAAATATCATACAAAATAATAATCAAACAAGACAGTATGAGTAAAAAGCCCCATCGGGGCGAAATATTTGTAGCCCCGTCCTTTAGGGCGGGGATAAAGTTAGAACGAAAAAAAACAGCCCCGTCCTTTAGGGCGGGGGATTGAATAGAAAAAATAATCATGCATTTACATATTCTCCCATTCTCCCATTCAATCATTATTAAAAAATGAAAGTTAATAAAACAAAAAGCCTCGAAATCGCTGAGATAATAAAAAACTTACAATTCAGAACAGGTTTCCTGGAACGTGATTTCCTAAAATTTGATGATACTATTGAAAACCGTATGCGGCTTTATTTTTTCTCGGTTGCTATTTGTCATCAAACATATAATTTAGCTGATGTGAAAAAAAAATTATTCGGGTGGGATTACCTGGAGTTTGTTTTTATGAAAATTCAAAAATACAATCCGGAATTAAGCGATCCTGAATTCTTATCAAATTGTTCTCTTGAGGAATTAAAAGAAAAGCTTGCTTATGTTTTTGCAAAAAATCATTCCGCGAATATTTGTACTCTCGACAGCCTGGAAGAAAGAGCTGCACAAATGATTGAAATCGGAAAACTCGCCAACAAACATTTCAACAACAATATTACTGACCTTCTGATGCAGTCAAACGGATTTCTTTATAATGATAAAAAAACAGGATTTTACGAGTTTTTATCAACATTAAAAGTATTTTCCGACCCTCAGCGAAAAAAGATTTCTTTTCTTTTAAAGTTATTAATTGATGCAGGATTAATAAAAATAAATGACCCCGAAAATTTAATTCCCATCATGGATTATCACATGCAAAGAGTTTTGTTAAGAATGGGGTGTATAGAAGTAGTTGACGAACAACTTAAAAATGATTTGAAAGCAAGAAAAACATTGAATTCCGATAATGAGATCAGGAAGGCTTGCATTGAAGCAATGAGAATAATTTCACGGATTTCGGGATATGATGTTTTAAAAATGAACGATCTTTTCTGGCCTTTGGGAAGAAGTTGCTGCAACGAAACAACATTATGCAGAACAGGAAAATGCGAGAAATCGCCTTGCAGCTTATTGGCAGCTATTGAATTTGAAAAACATAATTCATGCATTTTCGAGAATGTTTGTTTAGCAGGCTCCGATGATGAATATTTAAAATATTGGCAGCCTGTTGTGGAGACACATTTTTATTAGGAATGAATGAGAGAATGATAGAATGGGGGAATGGGAGAATGAGTGAATGATAAAATGATAGAATGGGAGAATGGAAGGGGTTTCACTATTTTAATATAGCTGTTACAGGGCATTAAAGGCGTATAATTTATTATATACACAAGAATAATTAATATTGATTTAAACATATGCAATTTATTACGATAAAAGAATCACGCAATGCAAATGATTTATATGTGCTAAAAAGCCGATTAGAATCTGAGGGAATATTATGTCGATTAAAAGATGAATTAACATCTCAGGTATTAAATTACTTACCTGTAATGACTGTTAAACTTCAAATAACGGAAAAAGATATTGAAAGAGTAAAAGAAATTATGGAAGAATCTGGAGAAGAGTTATTTGACAATAACAATTTGATTTGTCCAAAGTGTGGTTCTGAGAAAATTAAAGTAAAAGTTAGTTTAAAGAATTCAATTAATATTATCACAATATTTTTTTTAGCAATTATTACATTTACATCGATAGGAAATGTATTTAAGAAAGCAGAATATAGATGTAAAGATTGTTATCATGATTTTAAGGACACATGATTAAAAGAAAATATTAGTAAAAAAGCCCTGTAAACAGCTTGTATATAGCATGTATTTTGAAAAACAATATTTAATTATTGCTTATCATATTCAAATTGTTGTACTGCGTAGAGGTATTGTTGCATATCATATTTAAATTGTTGTATTGCGAAGAGGCATTGTTTCATTTCATATTTAAATTATTGTACTGTGTGGAGGCATTGTTGCATATCATATTTAAATTATTGTATTGCGTAGAGGCATTGTTTTATTTCATATTTAAATTGTTGTATTGTGTGGAGACATTGTTGTATATCATACTCTAATTGCTGTACTGCGCAGAGAGATAATAGCTTATCACATTTAAAATACTGTATTATTAAGCTGCATTTTTGAATGAGAAAAAAGATATTTTTTTTCATTGTTATTAAAATTTTATTTATATTTGTTGTGCAATATTCTGAAGTAAATATAATTTAACATTGAAGGTTTGAAAATCTATTTGATCATTCTTTCAATATTGTAAATATTAAATCAATTTATTAATTAAAAATTAAAAAAGATGAGTATTTTTTCTAATTTCAGACAAGAGGAACTGCCTGTGATAGGTAGTTTTGTCAAAGAAAGCTTTAATCGGGACATTGAAGATTTTAGCAGTTTCGGTGGTGTTTTCACGGCTGATTATTTGCTCGGATTTCAGGGTAGTATCACTATTGCGGTGAATGTAGTTGGATGATGATAAAAAGAAATTTCTTAAGGCCTTGACAACCCGATTGTATAGGCGAATTGAAAATTCAAGAAATTTGATAGGGAAAATTGATTATTTTGTAAAACGAGCCAAAGGGCAACTTGATATACAATATATCGATTTTGGCTTTAAAGCTCTCAGGGCTAATATTTCTTCCAAAAATGTTGAAGGGATATTAGCTCATATGCAAGCCTTATTAAATAGTGTTGTTAGAAATCATGATGTGCTATTGGGTGTTGGCTATAAAACAGATTTGAGTGATTCGCTTGAGACACTAATGACAACTATTCGCTCGGAAAATCAGGAGCAGAATATTTTGATTGACGAAAAAGAAGCACAAACCCTTGAAAGAAACACTTTGCTAAGTGATTTGTGGAGGTATATAAGCGAGGTTTGTGAAGCCGGCAAACTAATTTTCAAAGAAAATGAACCCGAAAAAATAAAAGATTATACTTACTCGGAATTGAAGAAAAGAGTACGGCACGGAGCTTAGGAGACCGAAGTCCGAAGACCGAAGTCCGAAGACCGAAGTCCGAAGACCGAAGACTGGTGACGGCAGACTGTTGATTGTAGACTGACGACTGCAAACTGTTTTAGTTAATTTATATTTATTCTAAATTAGAAATTACATATATT
This sequence comes from uncultured Bacteroidales bacterium, assembly GCA_964462015.1. GTDB lineage: Bacteria > Bacteroidota > Bacteroidia > Bacteroidales > JAEINX01 > JAEINX01. Next base: position 22,051 of record CAYWXI010000068.1, read on the forward strand.
TGCTTTTTGTATTAAACACGTAATAAATCAGGACTTGAGAATACCCGGAATAATATTGTTTTATGATAATATTGGCGAAAGGCCGCATATACTTAGATATTCGTTTGCAAGCCGGCAACTTGAAAACGAAATAGATTTAAGGTGTATACAGGAATTTCCGGGATATAGCAGTATTATAACTACGGAAATTTACACACATGTTTCAAACAAAAATCCGGGTTCGATTAAAAACCCATTGGATGAGATTTTTGAAGATTCATCATAGTAGTGGTGTTTTACATACTAATATGGCATGTAAAACACCACTTTATCAAAACTATATACGAAATAAAAACCATTGCACTTTATAACAACGTTACCTGCAAGTTTGAAAACCGAAACTCAATGAGAATAATTCTAATTTTATTATTGACCATTTTTATAGTAAGCTGTCAACCAAAAGACAAGACTTATAAAGCTGACTTAGATAAAGAGTTTGACTCAGGTTCTAATATCGAAATGCCAGAATTAACAGAAGATTTAATTGGTAGTCTAGAATTATTAGGTAAAACTTGGGGCTTTTTGAAATACTACCATCCTGAAATAGCAAAAGGTAATTACCAATGGGATTATGAATTGTTTAGGTTTCTTCCTGATTTCATAGAAGCAAGCAGCAGAACAGAAAAGGAAAAACTTCTTTTAAATTGGATAGCAAGCCGTGGTGAAATTAAAAAGTGTAGAAGCTGTAAAAAAACTAATCCCGATGCCTTTCTGAAACCAGACTTGCGTTGGTTGAATACTAATGTTAATAGCAAAGCATTAAGTGACCATCTAAATTATATTTATGAGAATAGAAATCAGGGAGAACATTACTATATCAAAATGGCACCTGGCGTGAGAAATCCAGATTTTGAAAATGAGTATGCCTATTTTGATATGCCATATCCAGATGATGGGTTTAGACTATTAACGTTATATAGATACTGGAATATGATTAATTACTTCTACCCTTATAAACATTTAACCGACAAGGACTGGGACGAAGTTTTAAAAGAGTATGTCCCTATATTCCTAAATGCCCAGAATGGTTTAGAGTATGAATTGGCTTGTATTCAACTTATTGGAGAAATACAAGATACGCATGGAAATTTGGCTGGAGGTAAAAGTGAAATTTACGATTGGAAAGGCAGATTTTATCCACCGGTACATTTGCGATTCATTGAGAACAAATTGGTTGTAGTTGACTATTATAATCCAGAATTGAAAGAAGAAACCGGTTTGGAAATAGGTGATGCCATAACAAAGATTAGTGGGAAAACCATTGACGAAATTATTAATGATATTTCCAAATATTATCCAGCATCAAATGAGCCTACTCGATTAAGGAATATCGCAGCCGATATTCTACGTTCTCAAAAAAAAGAGTTGGAAATTGAATTTTTAAGAAATGGAAAATATCGAACTATAATAATTAAGTTGTATCCTCGGACTGACCTAAACGTTTATCGCTGGTATAGAAGAACAAATAAAAAAAGTTACCGACTACTGGATAACAATATTGGTTATATTACTCTACAGACAATAAAAAATGATGATATCACTAGAATTAAAGAGGAGTTTAAAGATACCAAAGGTATAATTATTGACATTCGTAATTACCCCTCAACCTTTGTCCCTTTTAAACTAGGCACTTATTTTTTAGCATCTTCTACACCTTTTGTCAAATTCACAAAAGGGAACTTAAATAATCCGGGAGAGTTTACTTTTACAAAAGAACTTATAATTCCAAAATCAAACAATCACTATTCTGGCAAATTAATTGTTTTAGTTAATGAACTTACGCAAAGCCAAGCAGAATATACCGCTATGGCATTCAGAGCCAGCAAAAATACTATCATAATCGGCAGTACAACTGCGGGAGCAGATGGAAATGTTTCAGCGATTATGTTGCCCGGAGGTTTAAAAACTGGGATTTCAGGGATTGGAGTATATTATCCAGATGGAAAGGAAACGCAACGAGTTGGAATTGTTCCTGACATTGAAGTAAAACCAACCATAGATGGCATTAAAAGTGGAAAAGATGAATTATTGGAGAAAGCGATTGAACTAATACAAAAAGAATAAAACCAGCAGGTAATAAATAGGACTCTGAGCGGTCTGCAAGACCCAGCGATGAGTCCATGTTGAACTACATCCCATGCAACTGCTATGTACTTATCGGCGGTTTTTATGTTTTACCAGGAAATTTTCGGGAAATGGCTAAGACTAATTGGATTTATTTTGAATCATTATATTTGCAGATATAAGAATTTGGAAATAAAAATTATGGAAATATTTTATAAAAGCTATCCCGAAGGGATTTAGTTCAACAATGTATAAAAATAATAGCCAAGATAGCAGTAAATTCAAGGTTTGTAGCCCGCTTCAACGTTCATGTAACCTGACAGGAAAATACAACGCATTAGGTTACTATTCTTATATTCACCGTTGTGTGCAATATCGACAACCAAAAAATACGAATTGTCAATATTTAAAAACTAATACCCATGATGAATAATAGACGGATTTGGTTAAAACAAGCTGGTTTAGTTATTATGGGTTCAGTTTTTGGACAACTTAAAGCTCTTGCTTCTCCAATACCTGGCTACTTTAATTCTAATCCAGGCGATATTCCAATCCATTTAGGATTAAATGAAAACCCGTACGGGCCATCGCCATTGGCACGAATTGCTATTCTCGAGAACATAGCTAATAGCAATAGATATAATTGGGGGCGTATGTCAGAATTAATTTCTGCTATTGCTAAAAAGAATAATATTAATCCCTCTAATATTTTAATGGGAGCTGGTGCAACTGAAATATTAAATTTAGTTTTCCGGTTTACTGCCTTAAAAAAAGGTAATTTTATTTTAACTAAACCAACTTATAGTAATTGGTCTAAACCGGCACAAACATTAGGATATAGTAAAATTGAAGTTCCACTCACCAAAGATAAACGGCATGATTTAACTGCAATGTTAAAGGCAATTAAACCTGACACCAAACTGATTTATATCTGTAATCCTAATAATCCGACAGGAACAATTTGTGAGAGAGACACAATAATATCATTTTTAAAAGAAGCAACAAAGAAGGTAATTTTATTGATAGATGAAGCATATATAGATTATACAAATCA
>CAYWXI010000069.1:0-24915 GCA_964462015.1 uncultured Bacteroidales bacterium
TTCCTTCATCTGTTCATCAGATAAAACGGGAGTCATAATGAAAACGGTTTCGTATTGTCTCAACATTTGTTAATGATTTAATTAATAATTAATTGATAATCTTTTATTTAAAAATTGACGGCAAAATTAGTAAATATTTTTTATTTACCAAAAGGATTTTTCTCTAAAAATTTCGAAAATTGAACTCTATATTTTTTTTGAGGTTTTAGATTAACGAATAATACGCGAAATACTAATTCCAGTAATAATGTACCAATCGAAACGCTTTATTAATCCATTTGATTCACCGCGGGTAGGATAATTAAATGTGTTTGGATTAGGAGCATTTGCCGGATTACCCAACCGGCCGGCCAATCCGTTTAATTCGGGATTCATTTCATTAAGTTCTTTTTGAGATACCCAGGGATCGGCGGCAACATCATCCAGGTAGTCGGTAAATGCCATTCGTATCCCGAATTGCAAACCCACAATCCAATTTCTGGTTAATGACCATTTAAAATTAAAGTCAATTGGCAAAGCTAACATAACTTTAGAATATGCATTCTTTTTTCCTGCTGTTCCAATGGATCTCAGGCTTTGAAAGCGATAATAATAATCTCGTCCAATAAAGGGATTTCCATCTTTCTCAACCTTCTCAATTATTGCCTTCGGGTTATGATAAAAAACTGCAAGTCCAAACGAAACACTTGGTATAATACTCTTTTGAAACAAATTAGGTACAAAGTTATATTCGGCTTGTATTGCCAGTTCAAAAATATCGTTTACGAATCTAAGCTGACGAGGAATGAATCGGATCAAGTTATTTTTATCTGCGGCTTTTATTCTAAGAATAGTAAATGAAGCACGTGCAATCCACTTAGGATTTATATTATACCTAAAAAGTAAACCAAATGCATTTTTTACGTCTGGAATATAAATTTTACTAAAGGATTGTAAATCCCCATAATACACTGCTTTACCTCCTCTAAAACCTAATTCAAAAGTTCCGTTAATATTTATTGGGGGTTTTTTAAAAGCTAATGAATCCTGAAAGCTATACATTTCAAGGCTGTCAACTTTTTTTCTAAGCTCAATAATTTCCTCGTTTTTAGCCATTAATTCCTCAGAGGGTAAACATTCAATTGCTTCAATTGTTCGGGGTAAAATATAAAAAAGACTATCAATCTCCTCATCCGAAAGATCTTTTAATGAATAATAAACCGGGATGTTTTCTCGGCTTAATTTTCGATATAATGAGTTTTTTCCAATATTGATTTCAGGTATTAAAAATCCCTGCATATCTTTAAGTCCGCTGAGAATAATAAATCCATCATTATTAGCCCCCCTGTCATTTCCGGTAAATACTACATAAGCTTCTTTTCTATTGGTACTGTAACTAATATGTGCATCTTTAAATACTTGTAAAATAATTCTACTGCTAAGAGTGTCGAAATAAGCATAGTTAAGCTTTAAATTACTTAATCTTTCGCTAACAGCTTTATTAAAATAGAGATGAATAGTTTCAGTTTTATTTAGGTTAAAAACAGTATTATAATCAACTTCTTTTCCCTTAATTAAAATCTTGTAAATATGTCCCGGAGCATTTTCCGAGGGGACATTAAGAGGAGATTGAAATTCGAGTAAGGGAGAGGAATTATTATTCAGGAAATTATCAAAACTTTCATTTATAAGGTTTTTATTTGTAGTGCCAAAATAGTTTGAACCTAAGATGTATTTCTTTCCAATACCTCGAATTCCAAAATTAATTTCACTTATAATCGTATCGTTTCTATTATTTATCAGATAATTATTGAATATTGAGTTTTTAGAAAAAATTGCCTGAAATTTCTTATCATCAGAATCATAGGTTGAAAACACAGGAGCATTAAAAGCTCCTCCCATTTCATATCCTTCATAATAATTTTCGGTAATAACATTATTGACAAAACTTAAATTCAATATTTCCGATTCTAATTGGTCTATATAAATATTACTTTGATTCGATGTGAAAATATTCTTTGAGAAACTAAAATCAATTGCTTCTTTTTCTAATAAAACATCGGGGCTGAGAATTATTATGCTCGATTCGCCTGAATTATTATTAACGAATATATTATTTTTTATTTTTACATTTTTTCTTCCCCAGTTTGAATTGAATCTGATCGGAATAATAAGATTTGAAAATTCGGCAAATTGAATCTCTAATTCAGTGTTGTTAAGTCCACTAAATTCAAAACCCAAACCCTCTGATGACAGCTTTTTACTATTTATTTTAATGAATTTATTGGCTTCACCAAGAATTCTTAAAGCACCTTCAACAATTATAGATGTTCCCGGATAAAACTTTAATTCTGCCCCGTTTCTAATAATTAATGATCCGGTCGAAGATACTTTCACATTTGCAGTAATATGATAAATACCTTTTTCCAGGATAATTTCATTTTCGATATAATTTGGGACAATATTATTTTGTGCTTCAAGGCTATGATTTATACCAAAAACAATTATTAATATGGATAAAACAAATTTATTGATATTTTTATATTTCATTTGTCAAAATATTACTAAATAATATTGAATATTATTGATGGTAAAACACTTATCCTGCCATCAAGGCTTTCAACCTGAATATTACCAAAAATCAAAACATCTCCATTTTTGGTATTTTTAAAAATAGTTTTTGTTTGTATATCGAATTTTTCTCCTGAATTAATATAAGTTTCAATGGAGTTAGAATCTTTATTTTTGCGAATTTTTTTTATTTCAAAGCTATTTATTTTAAAAATATTTCCATCGGTTAATGTTTCCCTTAAATTCAATCTGTTTTGATTTAATAATTCATTCCTGGAAATTTTCCCGCTTAGTTTTCCACAAAACAAAATCTTTGGTAAAGGAATATCCATAACCTTATATTTTTTTTCTGCTAATAATTTTATTGATTTACCATCAATGCCATAAACACTGATAATTGCCAATCCTTTCGACTTGAATTTTATTTTACATTCCGAATTTGCATAGCTTAATTCACCGCGATTAACTTTAACATTCAATTTATCACCTGAATATTTTTTATGATAAATCTTAACAACATTCTCTATTCCTGTGTATAAAACATTTTGACCGGGTGATTCGATTATTGGTTTTATCTCCTTAACCTCAACTGCTTTTTCAATTATTCTATTTTCAATAAATATTATGAACTTGTATTTCCCTGCTTCATAAGGGAAAAACCTACCAATACCTTCTTCTTCTATCGTTAGTGAGTCCAGGCGATTTCCTTTTTTAACAAAAGCATCTATTTTGGAAAAATCTTTAACCGGAAGTGTAATTCCAAGTTCAATTTCTTCACCAACTTTATAAAAATCTTTGGAAGTGATAACTACATCCTGATTCTCCAATATATTTTCAGGGATAAGCGAATCAAGGTTTCCAATAAGAATTTCTTTTAATATTTCAGTGGAATTTAGATTTTTCTCATTCATTAAGTTGTTAATATACGATTCAAGAACAATATTATCAGCTTTTTTGATATCGTCTTCAAATTTTGACATAACTGCGATAGCACCTAAAACAGGCATTTTATTAAAATAATATTTCTCCCATTTAATCCATTTGCCGGTTGAAGTAACTATGTAGGACCCATTATCAATCAATGAATCAACTTTTAGGAATGTTCTATTATCGACCAAAGGCCTGATTAGTTTTTCGTGAATAGTGATAAGGTGTCTGATAGAATCAGCAATTTTTTCCTCAATTAAGAGCTCATGTGTATAGGAGTAATTTCTCCCATCGGCTAAATAATCGAATTCATTATTTCCTCCACACTTGTCTATTAATCTTTTTTTATATTCTTCAATTTTTTTTACAATTTTATTTGATGATCTTTTAACAGCTTTAAGATTATTTAAATAAGTTAAGGAGTCGTTATTATTTTTTATTAAATGATTAAACATTATATGATTGTAATTATCATATTCGCTTGTTGAGAAATCTTCTACAGCTTCTTCATAATCCAGATTTATACTTTTGAAAACATCAATAAATCCGGCAGGGATATATAAAAAAGCCATAACGATAAAGATCAAATACAAAAGGTTCACGACTCTATGTCGCAACATCCTGCTTGTACCCTTCTGTTGACCCTCATCAAACATAATGTTTTATTTAATTGTAAAAATAATTGGAGATAGAAAGATTTCATCCCCTTTATAATTTTCGGCTACGATCTCATTAAAAATATATAGATCACCAAATGTGGCCTGATCAATAATTTCCTTAGTACCGGCATTAAAGAAAGCGCCTTCGTTTTTGTTTATTTCAAAACTATTATTATTAATCCTCTCAATTACAAATTCTTTGATTGCAAGACTCATGCCTGAAGTCAATTGGGTCTCAATATTAATATTTTTTTGAAGTTTAATGATCTTTGAAGAAATTACTCCTCCCTGCCTTCCATAAACTGAAGCCCTTAAGTCAGGCAATTCCTTAACAATAAATTTCTTCGTCGATAATAGTTTTTTTTCAGCATTTTCAATACCGAAAACTCTTAATTCAACAATTCCCGGCCTGTTAACCCTTACATAATACTTTGAATGCTTTTTAATCACCTGCCCATCATCAATTTCAACTATAAGATTTTTTCCCTTAAAATCCTCATGTTGAATCCTAATTATATTATTTAATCCGACAAATAAATCAGGAGTTTTAATAACTTCAAGGACCGGACGAAATTTCATTACCTCAATTTCTTTTTCTTCAATTATACTATTTTCAAAAAGAACCTTGATTTTATATTTACCTTCATTGTAAGGGTAAAACCTGATATTTCCCACCTTGTCAATATTAAGTGGTTTTTGTTGTTTACCTGATTCAAGATATGCCCGAATTTTTGAAAAATCCTTTTCATTCATAATATTATCCGAGTTAATTGCCAAAACAATTTCTTCGCCGAGATAAAATTTCTCCAATCTTTCAAAATTATCAATTATGGAATTCCTTACAGCAGCAACACTGATCGAATCAGATTTTATTAATTCTTTTATAAATGATTCGATTAAAATATTATCAGTCTTTCTGATATCGTTTTGCATTTTTGAAAGGATCATAATTACTGCACTCATGGGTATTTCATCAAAGTAATAATTCTCCCATGATTTTTTAACTCCTTCTGATGAAATAAAATCACCCGTATATAATAATGAATTAATTTCTTGATTTGCTTCATTATTTAACATGGGCTTTATTGTATTTTTATATGTATTTATAAGATTAAAAATAGTGTCCGATAATTTACCCCTGATGAACAATTTTTCAGAAGATTGATAGTCCCGGCTGTTTTTCAGGAAATCATCTTTATTATACCCTCCCATTCTATTTATTAAATATTGCTTAATTCTTTCAATATCTTCAATGGTTTTATTTGAAGAAGCATAAGCCAATTTTGAATTCTTTATAAATTGATTGCTTAAACTTGCATTACTAAGTTTTGAGGCAACTGCTTCTAAAACCAATGAATTATATTCAAAACTCCTTGTGTTTTCTTTTTCATGAAGATTATAGGAAAAATCCATTTCCTTCATAACATCAATAAAATCAGCAGGAATATATAAAAAAGCCAAAACAACATAAATCAAATACATTAGATTAACAACCTTTTGGCGTATTACTCTACTCGTACCTTTCTGCTGAATATCTTCGTTCATAGTGTCTATTGGTGAGAAGTAAACTATTGACTATTTCATGCGTTTAAAAATTGAACCATTTAAGGAAAAATGGATGTAACAAGTTCCTTGTTTCTTGTTCATTGTTTCTTGTTTCATATTTCTAATTAATACATTTTCAATTATTCTTTACTAACCAGTTTTGACATTTCATCATAAAACTCATTCACTTTAGACATTTTTGCTTTCAATGTACTTAATTCAGATTCATAACTTCCTGAGGTGTCTTCTATTCGTGACATATATGTTGAAATTCTTTGCACAGATTTTGTTAATTCATCAGTTACTTCTTCCATTTTTTTCATATTTTTTTCAAGAGCTTCAACTGATTTTAGAATTGAATCTGTATTTTCATAATATTGTTGAACACCGGTGTTTAAATCAAATCTTGTTCTATGAAGATCATCAGAATCTTTTTGTAATTCGGGAAATACCTTTTCCCAATTATATGATCTTCCACTTGTTTTCCATTGAAATGCTGAAATACTAAAAACAACTGCCTCGGTTGTAAGCCCTATAATGAAAATTTCATTAGCATAATCCCAACCTAAGAATTTAAACATAGCTGCAACAAGAATTACCGCAGCCCCACCCCCATACACAAAATTTATATAGTCAAACTTAGGTTTTCCGTTTTCCTTTGAATTGATTTTTTTCCTGAATAATTTCATTTTAAAATTGTTTAGAATAGCATATTACAATCTATTAATTGTTAAGTCGCCTAATATGAAACTTCTACTTCGGCGGTTTGAATTATTTTTCCTTTATATAAAATTTGAGGCTTAATAATTCTTGTAATAATTTGTTCGCCGGTTTTTTGTTCTTTCGATAAAACAAAATTTGCAACTAAATTCATGTCTTTTTTATAAGTCATACCAACTAAGTCGGAAATTTCATAATCAGTATCATCAAATTCCTTTTCTACATTTTTTACCACATTTAGCAAATCATCTCTTCCCGGTGTTTTCTCAGGTATTTCAAGGAGTTTTCCCTTCATTCGGATAATTTCGTCAGCTAAACTTATTGCAACCGAATGGTCTGATTTTTTTGATTTCTGTTTATTCAATATCCTGGGAGTTTCAACATTTGAAACATTTCCATTAATACTATTTTGTTGTTTTCCAAACGGTAAAGTATTAACAATCTCGCTTAGTAAAAACATTTTTTTTGTTTGATTGTTTTGTTCAATCAATTCACTTTTTACCTGAGATATTTTATCAATAAAATTCCTTCTTGCTTCATTGAGTTGAATTTCGACAAGTTGAGATCGGTTTCTAAATTTCTTTTTAATGAAAATAAAAATGAATATTATTGAAAATATTATAAGAACTATAGCAACCCATACTATAAAATCCTGGTATTTAATAATTTTATTGACCGGTGATATTTGTGAAATTGTTTTTTGTTGATTTGCTAGAGTATCAATCCTTTTATTATAAGTTTGAACAAATTCGCTGAGGTTATTATTTGTTTGGTTTATACTATTTTTTAAACTGTCGAATCTCAGTTTTTCATTTACAAGGTAATCGTCAAATCTGGATTTTTCGAAGTAAAAATCAGGATAGAACACTCTTTCTTTAGTGTTTTTTCCATTAAACAATAATATATATGCATCAGAATATCCTTTTCTATATATTTCTGATAAAGCTGATAAAACACTATCTTGTGAAGTATAAATTCCGGACAAATACCTATATATACCGTTTGACCTTATTGTATAATATAAATCATTTAAGTTTTTGAAATTTAATTTTGTTCGTTTAAATTTAAAAACTCCAATTTGAATACTAAAGAAAGGTTTGTCTGTTTGTATCGACTTGTATAATTGCGGAATTTCAATATTATCAGAATTAATATTTTCTTTCCCGGAATTTTGGGATACAGCAAATTTAAATATTAAGGCAAAAAACAAAAATACCAACAAAAAATTTTTTGTCATTTTTCCGTGTATTAATACTATTTATAATTTTCAGAAAATAAAAATAGTAAATACTTTTCAATCCCCGCTATTTTTTTTACTTATTAAATAGTTGTGTGCTTTTTAGTATTCTTTTTGGAATATCTGAATTTTCATAAATACCTGAAAACAAATCAGCTTCTACTCCTTTTGCATAAGTACCAACCGGAATTCCCGTATGAGAGAAAGTTGTCCATCCTACTCCTGCTTTATTATTAAAAATTTTGATTGTGGTGACAGCAAGAGGTGATCCACCTCCATAAAGGATACCATTATTTTCATTTTCCGTAATAAAACTATCATAAAGAGCTTTATTCAACATATCCATTTCTTTCGGTGATAGTGAAAGTTGCAAAGTTTCTGCAAGCATACCGTTTTTTGAATTTTCTATCCTGGAAAGGCTATCAAAAACTTCTTCGGGTAAATAAATCAATCCAAAATGCTCATTGATTAAAGGTAAAAGATGATCTATGCTTGCATTTTGAATTGTATGACTACTGACGTATTTATCAACTTTATCCGAAAATTCACCATAAGAAATATTCTGATGTCTTAAAAGATTATAAAAAACCGAATAATAAGTACCTGTCCAACCTACTGACATACCACCTGTTTCGTGATCGGCAGTAACAATGATCAGAGTTTCGTCGGGGTGAGAATTATAAAACTCCAGAGCCTCTCCAATTGCTTCATTGAAAGCAAGAGTTTCGGCTATAGCTGTTGCGGCATCATTTGAATGACAGGCCCAGTCGATTTTACCGCCTTCAATCATCATAAAAAATCCGGTGTCATTATCCAACAATTCTATTCCTTTTCTTGTGAAACCGGCAAGCGAAATACTTTCCTGCGGGCTATCTATTACATAAGGAATTGCTTCGCCCGATGAAAGAACCTGATTTATTGCTACCATTCTTCCATCTTCCTTTTTCCAATTCCTGAATGTTTCTTCATCGTTAACAATATTGAAATGGTTTTCCCTGAAAACTTCATAAATACCTTCACGATTTATTAATGAATCAGTTCTAATTTTTATTCCACCACCTCCGAAATAATCAATATCACTTTCCGCCATTTCAATTGCAATTTCATTATAATTGCCTCTGGATGGCTGATGAGCATAAAAAACTGCCGGAGTAGCATGGTTAAGAGAGACATTACTGACTATACCTATTTTCCAATTTCTTTTTTTTAGCTTTTCGGCAATTGATTCTAATTCTATTGTCAAAGTTGAATCCATTCCAATAACTCCGTTCATGGTTTTTTGGCCGCATGCAATAGCAGTTCCTGCTGCTCCCGAATCGGTTATATACGAATCGACACATTTTGTAGAAGTTAATCCGAAAACCGGAAAACCGGTAAAAAACAAAGAAGTATCGGTTTTGTAAATTGATTTTAAGTAAATATCCGCTATCGTTGTTTGGGCAATTCCCATTCCATCCCCGATAAAAAGAAAAATATATTTTGCTTTCTTTAGATCGGAATTTGAACTTGTTTGCCCACTGACATTTGTAAAAGAAAGATAGTTTGTTAATATGGATAATATTACCAGGTTTCTTAATAAAACTTTTGTTTTTATTATCATTATTAATTGTTTCATCCTGTTTTCATTTTCATTTACCATAAATGATATAAGGTGGCAAAAATACTAAAAAAGCGTATCTTAAATAGAAAATTATTAATTTAATCGAAGTTAATAGTCAAGACTTCATTATTTAAAGTTCCTTGTTCGGTATTCATTATTTTAATAAGAAATTACTAAAAAGAAAATTCATTTAGCTCATTAATATCTTTGGGGATAATATCCGTCCCTTTGGGGATTGCCTTCGTCCCCTAGGGGATTATCTTCATCCCCCTGGGGATTGTCTTCATCCCCTTGGGGATATTCATCATCCCCCTGGGGATTGCTTTCACCCCCTTGGGGATATTCATCATCCCCTTGGGGATTGCCTTCATCCCCCTGGGGATCGTTCTCATCCCCTTGGGGATTGCCTTCGTCCCCTGGGGGATAATGTCCGTCCCCTTGGGGATATTGATGATCCCCCAATATGTAATGAGTGAATGATAGAATGAAAAAATATTATCTATTCCTTCGTCATTTTCATCGCCTGTATTCCCCCTCCTTCGGTTTTATAATTAATTTCATCTCCGTTAGTTGTGTAGGGAAATATTTTAAAATAATAAAGTGTAGCAGGAATAAGGTTGGTAAAAGTACATTTCTCTACACCGTAGGTAATATTTTTTACAGAGTCACTATTGGGAACTGATTTATTATCAACGGGGACAGGAATTGCGTTGTAACTAATCTGGCTTAAACGTACAAGGTAAGCATCAGGCAAAATTCCTTCTTCAGGGTCATCCCATATTAACACAATATTATGCGCCGAAAAATTCCTGGGGAAATTACTTGGTTGAGGTTTAATAGGTAAAGTCGAATTAATACTTTTAAAAAGGGGAATTGGAGAATTATTTGCAACGGCAAACAGGTGGCCTTCCGGCCCTAAAATAAGTCCTTCAATATCTTTATTACCCATACCCGTATTAATAATTTCCCATGTTTGTCCATTGTCAATTGATTGACGTACACCTCCCAAATGCCCATTAAGAAAGGAACAACCGATATAAATATTATCTTCCGAATTAATAACCATTGAAGTAACCAATTCTTCATTATTTAAATTCGTCCAAATATCGCTTCCGGCAGGCAAAACGAAAACTCCTCCTGTATAATTAGAACTCCCACGAGTGCCGGCAAACAGATCGCCTTCTGAGTTCATAGATAGAGATGAAACAAAATGATTCGTTAAACCAAAATGCACCCATGTATCACCTCCATCTTCAGAAAGGTAAACACCTCCTCCACCCATGAAATTGATAGTGCCTGCATATAATTTTCCTGTAATAATATCCTCAATTATAGCATTTACTACTTCTGTGTTTTCAAGTGATAACACCTGTAACCAATTTGAACTTATAGAGTCATATTTGAATATTCCACTCCATATCCCAATAAAAATAAAATTATCTGAATTTCTTAATATACTATTCATTCCATATGATTGACCATTGAATAACAGATTCCAACTAATACCGTTATTATCAGAAAAATAAAGACGAGCAGATCCTGCAAAAACATTGTCCGAATTATCAATATAAATTGTTCCAATAACATCATTATTAAAAAAAAGAGAAGTATCCCATGTGTTCAAATTGTTTAGTTTACGAAGAACACCTCCTCCGGTTGATAAAGCTACACCAATAAACATGTCTCCATTTGAGTTAACATCAATTGAATGAAGATCTATTCCGGGTGGAGTATCAAGCGATTCCCAATAATCCTGGCTGTTTACTATGTTTGAGTTTAGTATTAAAACTGAAAAAATCATTATTAGCTTTCTCATTTTTGTTTTTTGTTTAATATATTGATGTATTTTTGTTTTTTTCAGTTTTGCTTAATAATTTTTTTATGATTATAAACTCTTTTACCTTCTATGGTTAAAAAATAAACACCCGGAGTTATGTTTTCAATATTGAAAGTAATCCCGTTAATTCCGGGATTTAATAAGTATTTTACTACTTTTTCAGGTTTTCCTTCTATAGAAAACATTGTAAGCGTTACCTCTTCAGGTTCTGAACTTTTTATTTGAATATTTATATTGTTATTAGTAGGATTCGGCCACACATTTATTCTATCCTTATTCGCATCTATACTGGAAATATTGTTAATCAAAGTGTCTTCAAATTTTAATAAAAATCCGTCACCAAAAGTATAACCCGTATTTTCAAAGAACTGCATATCATAAATGTATGGAGTAACAATTCCGGGTATTTGAACATCTTGAAAAACAGTAAAAGTTAATCCCTCATCAGTACTTCGCCATAATAATGCTGAACCACTCAACCAAATAATGGAATCATTCTGATAAACAATTGTGTTGATATTTTGGGGTATATAATGAAAATATGATAATGAATTAAAATTATCTTCAGTAAGAGCCACCATTGAGCCCCAGGAATGCCCTACTATACCACCCTTTAAGCTATCAACAAAGTGTACATCCCACATATCAGATAAATCGGTTGATGTGCATATTTCCCAATTTTCTCCACCATCAATAGTCTTCATTCCACAACCGCCATCAATTTCATGTGAGCATGCTGCCCATCCGTTGAGTGCATTATGAAAATAAAGTTCATTTATTCCGTAATTACCAAACGGATTCCCTTGTGGGTCAGGTGTTATCATTTTAGTCCATAATTCTCCACCATTTATTGTCTTATAAATAGAATTAAACCCACCATAAAATCCGGTATCAGGGTTAACAAAATAATACCCATAGCCAAGTTCCATAATGCTTGTGTCTGTTATATTTTCCCAGTTATAACCACCGTTTGTTGTTTTCAAGAAAAATGTATCAATTCCATAAACAGTTCCATATCCTATCAAACTGTCAACCATCTGTATCCGATAAAATCTTATCCCTGGTTCAGGGAAGGCATAAATCTCTTCAAAACTTTCACCACCATTTTCAGTGTAAAGCAAGGTATAATTATTACTTTCTGTTCTGGCACTTATCCATCCTGTATTATTGTCTATAAAAAAACCTTGACAAGATTCATAGTTATCGGGGTTAATATTTAACCACTCTTGTCCCTGCATATTAGAAACACACAATAACAAACATATAAATAAAAGGATTGCATTTGTTTTCATTTTACTTGTTATTAGTTCATTGAACAATTGATAAATTATTTTATTTGACATCATAAGGTTCTCCTAAATTTAGTTTAACTTAATTAAATATTACTTCATTATCGTCATCTTCTTTGAATCAGTTCTTTTTCCATTAATGGAAATCGAATAGAAGTATAAACCATTATTCAAACCGCTTGCTTCAAATTCAACGTAATGAGTTCCTTTTGCTTTTGATCCTTCATCAATTGATTTTATCAATTGTCCTGTATGATTGTAAACATTTATTTGAATATTTGATTCTTTTTCCAGTTTGTACCAAATCTGTGTTGTTCCTGAAAATGGGTTTGGAATATTTTGAAGCAATTCACCTGTACTTAAATTCTCAACTTTGTTTTGCATTTATTGTTGTTGAAAGTAAAATACCGAACAACAATGTAGTAATTAAATAAATTGCTTTTTTCATCATTTTTTGTTTCTTAAGGTTAATAAATAAATTTAATATGTTAGAATCAACGATTTGGTTTTTTGCCTGTCATCAACTATTAATCTGTAATAATATATGCCCGATGGGAGTTTGTTGCCTTTGTTGTCTGTACCGGCCCAGTTTATTTCATATTTCCCTTTTTGTTTTTTACCAAAATCATATTGCTTAACAATTTCTCCCGTTAACTTCATTATTAGTAATTTGGTCAGTCCGCTGCTGTTTAGTTCAAAGTTAATTTTTGTGGCATTACCAAAAGGATTAGGATAGTTTTGATTTAAAGAAATTACTTTGGAGTTTAAGCCATGTATTTTATTTATTGAACTTATTAAACTGTCGATAGGTGTTTTTACAATATAAACATCTAAAATGTCCTCATCATCAATTTTACCTCTTAGCAAAATATACAAATAATCATTATAATGGAATAAACTATAAATACTGATAAAATGATTTACAACAACAATTTGACCTTCCCAATGACCGTTAATATCCTTTTTATAAAAAACAATTTTGTAATCGTCACCCTCCTTTTCAATATCCGCAAGAAAAACATTATTTCCAATAATATCAATTTTTTGCATCCAAGGATCCTCTACAATCAGTTCGGTTTCTGCCCATTGATTTCCTGTTTTATATTTATAGAATGTGGCATCGGGCCCTGCTATCCCTTCAAGACCTTCGCGCCAAACGAAATGAGGATCTCCATTAATGTTTACAGCAATATCGGTAAAAGGATCGTTAGAAAAATACTGTCCAAATACCTCGGGTTCGTACCACTCATTTTCAATGTAATTATAGTAGTAATATGCTGCTTTTAGAGTGTCATTATTTGGTGGGCTGTATAATCCGAAACAATGAAAATTGTTATCATTATCGCACTTTACATTTCGTATTGATAGAAAGTATGTGTCAGGTAGAAAGTTAAAGGGGCAATACACCTCGCTCCAAGTATAGTTCTCGTAATAACGGTAATGGAATTTATGGTCGAAATACCTCCAAAACACATAAACCCTGTTATTATTGTCTACTGTAAGTTCTTCGAGAAACAAGCCGGGGTAACCATCGGCAATGGTAACAGGTACCGTCCAATTATACCCAAAAAATTTTGTAAACCAAAGGTTTTCGCCTGCCGGGTTATTACCATCATATTTATATACCACGTATAGTCTATTGTTGTTGTCGCAAACAATTTTGGGTAAATGAGCAGAACCTGTATTGCCGGTGGATATTTTAACAGGGTTGCTCCATGTTTCACCTTGATCAAGAGATTTAGAGTAATAAATTTTCCTGGTTGAATTGTTAATACTTTTCCTCCAAACACAATGCAATACACCATTTGTATCAATACATATATCGGGAAACCCATCTACATCAGTAGAGTTGGAAATATTAATGGGGTCGGTCCATTGCTGTGCATAAACATTAGGTGGTACAAGAGTTATGATTAAGATCATTAATAAGCTAAGAAAAAAATTATGCATGGCTTACAGGTTTATTAGGTGTAATAGTTAATTATTTATTTGATTAAATAATACTTCTTTCTCTAAACACTTGCTTTTATTGTCTTTTATCAATAAGTACAAGCAAAGATAAAACTTTTTTTTATATTTCCAAATAAAATATGAGTCCAGTCTAAAAAGGATTAAAAATGGTTCACGCAAAGTTCGCAGACGAATCGCAAAATATGCAAGCATTGATTATAAAAATAAACGTTTTTGCTGTCTTTGCGTTAAAACTTTCCGGTCTTTGCGTGAAATGAGTTTTAGACCGGGCTCAAATTTAAAAAATTAAAATAAGAGAAATAAAGACAGGAAGAAAATCAGGCAGTTTCAGCTTATCATGGCCTAAGTCCGGTTGAAGGCCCTGCCTTTAAACCAACTTGATAATTTCTTTACAAATAAAATTAGCAGCATTTCCATCACCAAAAATTGAAGGATATTTTAAATCGGTGTTTTTTGTGAAATAAGAAAATGCTTCAAAGATTTTATTTTTATCGGCATCGGCAATAATCGCTGTTCCGTTTTCAACAATTTCTTTCCATTCGGTTTGAGGCCGTAAAATAATGCATGGTTTTTTAAAAAAATATGATTCTTTTTGAACACCACCCGAATCGGTGATTATCAATTTTGAATTTTTTTCCAAAACTATCATATCCAAAAATGAAACCGGAGGTAAAATTTTCAGAAACGGATTATTAACTATGCTTTTGTAAAGTTTTTCGTCAAGATTTGCTTGTAATAATTTAGCAGTCCTCGGGTGAAGAGGCAGGACAAATGTTTTTTTCTCTGCGATTGAAATTTTATTTAATGCTTCAAAAATAGAATTTAACCGTTCGGGATTATCAGTATTATTATCACGATGAATTGTAACAAGAACAAACTCGTCAGCTGTTAATTTCAATTTTTCGATAATATTTGATTTTTTTTCGGCAATCATCGAAAAAAACAAACTATTATCGTACATAATATCACCACAATGAAAAACATGAGGATTATCAATCGAAAAAGGAGGTTTTGTATCAGGATCAAAACCTTCACGATATAAGTTTTCGCAACCGGTTTTTGTGGGAGAAAAAAGTAGTGTCGAAACATGATCGCACATTATCCGGTTAATTTCCTCCGGCATGGATTTATTAAACGACCGCAAGCCTGCTTCAATATGAATTACGGGGACATGAATTTTTGAAGCGGCAACAGCCCCGGCGAGAGTTGAATTTGTGTCGCCGTAAACAATCAGAAAATCTGGTTTTTGTTTCACCAAAACTTCCTCTATTCCTTTAATCATCAAGGCTGTTTGATTACCATGGCTACCCGAACCAACATTTAAATTAATATCCGGTGAAGGAATCATCAACTCATCAAAAAAAACATCGGACATATTTTCGTCATAATGCTGTCCGGTGTGAACTATGTATTCGGAAATTTTATCGGAAAAGTTTTTTTGAATTTCACGGTTTAAAGCTGCTGCTTTTATAATTTGAGGCCTTGCACCAATAATACTAACTAATTTTATCATTTGGTTCTATTTAGACAATGAGTGAATGCTTGAATGAGGGAATGTTTGAATGAATGAATGAATGAATGAATGAATGAATGCCTGAATGAGGGAATGCTTGAATAAATGAATGCCTGAATGAGGAAATGCTTGAATGAGGAAATGCTTGAATGAGGAAATGCTTGAATGAGGAAATGTTTGACTTTATTATTAAACTTGAAACCCGAAACTTGAAACCCGAAACCCGAAACCTGAAACCCGAAACCCGAAACCTGAAACCCAAAAAACATAACACACTTATATTCTTTTATCTATTTATCTTTGATCCTTATTTACAACATATTTTCATCTGCAAAGCTAAAATATTTTTCATCGCCTAGGATAATATGATCCAAAACTCCTATCTCCAAAAATTCGCCGGCTTTTTTTATCATTTTAGTTAATTTAATATCAGCATCGCTTGGTTTTATGTTTCCCGAAGGATGATTATGACAAAGAATTATTGAACATGCGGAATTTTCTAAAGCAATTTTAAAAACTTTTTTGGGGTCAACAACTGTCCCCGAGAAACCTCCTTCGCTAATATTAACCTTTTTAATCACTTTATTTGCCCTATTCAATAAAAGCAACCAAAATTCCTCGTAAGAATTATCGTTCAGAATACTATGAAATAATTCAAACACATCAACACTTGCATTTATTTTTTGTTTTTCAATAACTTCGGCACTTCTTCTACGTTTTCCAAGTTCCAGTGCCGCAATTATACTTATTGCCTTTGCTTCGCCAATCCCCTTAAATTTAATTAAATCGTTAACATTAAGTTTTGAAAGTTCAATTAAATTATCTTTTACATTATTTAGTATTTTTTTTGCCAGATCAACAGCCGTATCCTGCTTACTTCCCGAACGTAGCAAGATTGCAATTAATTCGGCATTACTCAATGCACTTCTGCCTTTCGATAGAAGTTTTTCGCGGGGTTTATCGTCTTCTGCCCAGTTTTTTATGCTTATTTTATTACTATAATGTCCCATAATTATTTTCCTGAAAAGTTTCTAAAATTAATAAAAAAAATATAAACTAATCAATTCGATATAAAAAAACCGCGAATACGCTAATTTCTAAATAAATAATACAGGGCTGTTCAATTCTAAAATAACAAAAAAAGTAAAATTTCTTATAACATTAAATATCAATAATTAATATAAATGTAGCTTTTCTTTGTGAAACTTTAAGGATTCTTTGAGTATCTTTGTGTAATAGCTATACCACAGAGTTACACTGAGAGGCACGAAGTTACACAAAGAAAAGTCCAAATTGAAGTACACAAATTTAATAGCATTGAACAGCACTGATAAATAATATTTTATACGATTTTTTTGAACAAAAAAAACCTTCATGAAATAAATCATGAAGGCTAATTTTATTTTTTTATAACAAAAAACTATAACGTATTTACTTGTCGTGAAAGTTTTGATTTCAGATTGGCAGCTTTATTACGATGAATAATAGTCTTTTTAGCAAGTTTATCAATCAAAGAAACAATCTTTGGAAATTTTTCAGCAGCTTCACTTTTATCAGTAATTTTTCTGAATTTTCTTACCGCATTACGCATGGTTTTTGCATGATAACGGTTTCTTATTCTTCTTGTTTCATTAGAACGAATTCTTTTCAGTGCAGATTTATGATTAGCCATATCTTTTTAAAACTTTTTATTATATACTTAAATATTTTGGGCTGCAAAAGTATAACTTTTTCTAATTAAAATAAAACTTTTTCAACTTTTTTTTCAATTATTAAATAAGATTGTTTTATGCATTGGTATTCAAAACCTTATAATATGGATGCAAATTGTTATTACAACATAAGAAGCAGAAAATGGAAATCCATACAGACATCTTTTAGCCGTTTGAAATTAATAATTTTACTTTCTTCTTAATTTCTAATAAAAAATAAACAATTCATTTTATCACACACCTGAAATAAAAAGTTTAGTATTTTTGAAAAAAAATATTAGCTTACAGAATGGAAAACTTTATTGTCTCGGCAAGGAAATACAGGCCTGCAACTTTTGATACGGTAGTTGGGCAAACATCAATAACTTCAACATTAAAAAACGCAATAAAAAGAAATCATCTTGCACAAGCATTTCTTTTTACAGGCCCGCGTGGAGTTGGTAAAACCACCTGTGCAAGAATACTTGCAAAAACTATTAACTGTGAAAACTTAACAGAAAATATTGAGGCCTGCGACAATTGTGAATCATGTGTCTCGTTCAATAATTCAGCATCTTTTAATATTCACGAACTTGATGCCGCTTCCAATAATTCGGTTGATGATATCCGAAATCTTGTCGATCAGGTTAGAATACCACCACAGGTTGGAAAATACAAAGTTTATATTATCGATGAGGTTCACATGCTTTCACAAGCTGCTTTTAATGCCTTTCTGAAAACTCTTGAAGAACCACCGGCTTATGCAAAGTTTATTCTTGCAACTACCGAAAAACATAAAATAATCCCTACAATTCTTTCGCGTTGCCAGATTTATGATTTTAAAAGAATTACGGTTGAAGACATCGCAAAACATATTGAATTTGTTGCCAGGAAAGAATCTGTTGAAATTGAAGAAGAAGGAGTTCATATTATAGCTCAAAAAGCCGATGGAGCTTTACGGGATGCTTTATCAATCTTTGATCAAATTGTCAGTTTTTCTGGCAATAAAGTTTTATATGAAAATGTAATTCAAAACCTAAATGTTCTTGATTATGATTACTATTTTAAAATTGCCGATTCAATATTTAACGGAGATATTTCGAATACATTATTAATTATTAATGAAATTATTGATAATGGTTTCGACGGACAATATTTTATAATCGGTTTAGGGGAACATTTACGCAATTTACTGGTTTGCAAAGATACGGCAACTATCAAACTACTTGAAGCAGGAGCTGCCATAAAAGCTAAATATCAGGAACAATCTACTAATTGTCAAGCTGAACTTCTTATAAAAGCATTAGAAATAAATAATGAATGTGATATTTATTACAAAACCAGCAATAACAAACAATTGCATTTGGAAATATCACTAATGAAAATGTGTTCACTCAATCAAAGCAAATCAAATAGAACTATTGAAGAAAAAAAGGTAGAAATTCAGGCACCGCTGAAATCTACTTCACAAAGAAAACCCGAATATAAGAAGCCTCAGGCTCAAAAGACAGAAGTAACTCAGCCAATAACACAAGCTACGCAATCACCTCAGAAACCACAAACATATTCAACTCAACAGAAAGTTGTTCCGGGAACAATCTCAATTAAAGCTCAAAGCATTGAAAAAAAAGCAGAAGAAACTAAAGAAAATTATTCAACAAATTTACAGCAAGCAGTCAGGGAAAAAAAATTCACTCAGGAACAATTAGAATTAGCATGGAAATCATTTGCTAAGACTATCGAAAATAAAAATAAATCCTTTTACAGCACTTTAATAAATAGAAATCCTGAAATCAAAGAAGATTACCTGATTGAAATTTCTATTGATAACAAACTTCAGGAGAAAGAATTTGAAGACAACAGACAAGATTTATTGACACATTTACGAAATGAACTAAAGAATACAAAGATTCAATTCAGATCAAAAATTGTTGAAAATATTAAGGAAGAAAAAGTTTATTTTCCTGAACAAATTCTAAAAAAAATGGCAGAAAAAAATCCCAATATCAACAAATTGAAAAACCAACTTAATTTAGAAATAGAATTTTAGAAGAAAGATTCACTCGAAAAAATTTTGTTTAACTTTGACAAATGAATGACTCAAATTACATATTAGATAAAATAATAAATATTATAAAGAAAAATGCCCCTACGGCTAAAATATATCTTTATGGTTCTCGTGTTCGGGAAACATCACATAAAGAATCAGATTGGGATATTCTTATTCTTTTGTCACATGAAAAAATTACAAATAAAATAGAAGAAAAAATTACAGATCCACTATACGATTTAGAGTTTGAAATAGGAGAGGTTATTAGTCCAATGATTTACTCTGAAAATGAATGGAATACAAAATACAGCGTAACTCCATTTTATCACAATGTAATGAAAGAAGGTAGATTATTATGACAAGTTACCGAACGGAGGATTACTATAATTACAGACTTCAAAGAGCCAAAGAAACTATTCAGGAAGTTGAAATCCATATTCAAAATAAATTCTGGAATACAGCAATTAACAGATTGTATTATGCTTGTTATTATGCAGTAGGTGCTTTATTGATAAAACAAGGAATTAAGACATCCAGTCATTCCGGGACAAGGCTAAAATTCGGACAGCTATTTGTAAAAACAGGTAAGATAGATAAAGAGCTTGGAAAACATTATTCCAAGTTATTTGAGAAAAGGCACAAAGGCGATTATACCGATTTTTTTGATTATGATGAAGATACAGTTTTGCAATTTTATCCCATGTCACAAAAATTTATTATTCAGATAGAAATCTTAATGCAAGAAAGTTGAGAAAATGGAAGAAAACAATGTAATCATCTAAAAATGTATTAACAAAAAAACATAAAACATGAAACACACAAAGCATTATTTTTCAATTGCTTTAATACTTTTTTCGATAAGTATTATTGCACAAAATTTCAATCCTCCGAAAACAAAAACCAAGCCTGTTGTTGATACTCTGCATGGATTTTGTATTACCGATAATTATCAGTGGTTAGAAGATAAAACCAATGAAGAAGTCATAGAATGGACTAAAAATCAACATGATGAAACTATTGAATTTGTTAATCAAACTTGCGAACCGATTGACGGCTTAAAAGAAGAGATCACGGCATACATCGACAGAGATATTGTTGGTCCAATTAGGTTAAAAGGTGACCGGCAATTTTTTACAGTAAAGAAAAAAGGAGATGCACAATCAAAACTTTTTACACGCTTCAAGGGAAAAGATATTATGATATTTGATCCGGAGGAAATTGATCCAAGCGGAAAATCCTCGATATCAGGAATAGCATTTACCGAAAAAGCAGATATTGCTGCTATTGGAGTTCAAAATCAAGGTGCTGAAATTTCATCATATTATATTATCGATACAAAAACGGGAAAAATAAAAGGTGAACCTATTGAAGAATTGCGAGGTTTTACATGGGCAAAAGATGGCAAACATGCTTATATTACAGTTGGAACACAGGAAATGATTGAAAATCAAATTCCATTAAGAACATATTGGCATAAAATCGGAAGTAAACGTTCTAAAGATAAATTCCTTCTTGCTCCCGAAGACTCAAAAAATTATGTGTCAATTTATGATTCAAAATACAGTGATGTTAGTTTTATTTTAGAAGGTGATTTTCAGTCAAACACAATAAAAATGCGAAAAGTCGGCACTTTTGATGAGCCTGTCGTGCTTTTTAGTAGTGATGATTATCTGGCATATCCTGAAGCTATTGATGATAAACTTTACTTTTTTACAAATTATGAATCTCCGAATTATAAACTAATGATTGCCGACAAAAACAATCCGGAATTTGAAAACTGGAAAGAATATTATGGTGAAAAAAATACTGTTCTTGAAAATTATATTGTTACGCCAAAAAATTTAATTATTCAGGATAAAAAAGACGTTTTGAGCAGGCTTTTACTTTACGATCTTGATGCAAATTATATCCGTGAAATTGAACTCCCTGATGTTGGAAATGTTTCGGGCATTAATTATCATCGTGAATCGAATACTATTTTTGTCAGCCTTACAACTTTCACTTCACCAACAAAAATTTATAAATTAGATGGAGATACTTTCAAATGGGAATTATTTTATGAAAGAGAAATCCCTATAAACACCGATAATATTGAAGCAAAAATTGATTTTTACGAATCAAAAGACGGTACAAAAGTCCCGATATTCATTATCTATAAAAAAGGTTTGGAACTAGATGGAAATAATCCTGCTTTACTTTACGGTTACGGAGGATTTAATATTGGAATGTCTCCAAGATTTGTGGGTTTATCCGCAACCTTTGTTAACAGAGGAGGTGTTTACGCAATTGCTTGTCTTCGTGGAGGTGATGAATATGGTGAAAAATGGCATGAAGATGGAATGCAGCATAAAAAACAAAACACATTTGATGATTTTATTTCAGCCGCTGAATATCTTATTGATCAAAAATATACAAACAAAGAAAAACTGGCAATTAAAGGTGGCAGTAATGGTGGCCTTTTAGTGGGTGCTGTCCTTACTCAACGTCCCGATTTATTTAATTCAGCTATTTGTGCAGTACCTTTATTAGATATGATTCGATTTCATAGATTTCTGATTGCAAGATATTGGATTCCCGAATATGGCGATGCTGAAACTAACCAGGAAGATTTCGAATACATATTAACATATTCTCCTTTACATAATATTCGACAGGGTTTAAATCTACCTACAACCCTTGTAACTGCAGGAGCAAACGACACCAGAGTTGATGCACTGCATGCAAAGAAATTTGTAGCAGCACTTCAAAACAATCCCGGCCAAATTAATCCGATCATGTTGTATATTGATTATGATAGCGGGCATGGTTCAGGAAAATCGACTGAACAATTGATTGAAGAAATTGAATTTCAGTGGAGGTTTATTATGAATCAATTAGGGATGAATTAAAAATCATATCAGCAAACATTTGTTCAATTACAAGTTTATTCTGTAAATTTTGAATACTTTGAATTATGCTTGCGTATATTCAATTGATATAGCATTTCTGTCACTATTCGTCTTTTATGCAACGGGCACTGTATCCCCGGCTCTTACTACTGAAATATCGGCCAACAGTGGGAAGTCCGTAATTTAGTTTGCTGAGCCATGCATAACCCGGATAGTCCTCGGTGGTGGACCAAATGTAAGAGAACAAATACAGATCATCGAAGTGATAAATGCCCATGCAGCCTGCCGGCAGTGCGTTAAAACCGGATTCGTTGGTGCCATTTCCACCACTACTCCACCCCATTGTGGATTTCATTTTTGTTCCTGCATCGGTACCATTGTATCCTGTGGTATCACAATCAACAGTGGAATCGATGTATTGTGTCAGGATGCACCACTCCCCGTCGCTGGGTAAATGCCAGCCATAAGGACAAATTCCCTGAATACCACTGGGAACAGAGTTACTACCCGGGGATCCGTTCATGATGGTTTCCCAATTGTATAACCTTCCAAATACATCACAATAAGAAGTGTTGTTATAATAACACCAACTGGTACCGGTTGCATAGTTCAGATTTTCCTCCATCCAACACTGGTTGCCAATTTGGACGGTTTGATAAAACTGACCGTCACGGACATCGAACAATGAATCGCCACACACAAGGGAAATGCCAATCGTATCAGGTGCCCAGCACCCATTTCCGGCATTGATTTTCCAAAACTCGTCAATATCATTTTCATTAACTTCACCATCCATATTAAAATCGCCTGAAAAATAACCGATATTATTTGCTTGTATTAACCAGATATCGTTCTTATCCATGTTGTTGATCTGTCCGTCTGCATTACCATCGCCGGAAGCAACACCCCATTTCTCCGGTGATAATTCCTTCATTGCCGATTGACCTTCAACTGCCATTTCGCTCCCGGACGTAAAATCGTACGTGCAGATACTGTTCTCAAACGAAAGGATATCTGACGACATCACCGACAAGTGATTTCGATGATGAATACAGACATACAGGCTATCAGTTTCCGGTAATTGAAACGACAACATACTGATTCCATCCAATCCTGAAATGGTTCCATCGGATAGAATAAATCCTGCTTTACGGGCTTCAACTGAATATGGCACCTGAATTGGGTAAGAATTAGGTCTGAGTATCTCAACAAGAACCCAATCCGTCACTTCACTGTGTGGAATGTAAGGAACTACTTCAGTTCCGGAATAATTCCAAAATTCTCCAGAATATGGCTGAGTTAAGGGCAAATATCCTGAAATATTTAGAAGATTTGTCATTTGTTCATTAACAAAAGGCCCTTCAAGGAGGAGGGTGACATCCACCTCAATAGGCCCGAATAACCGTATATCATCCACATACCAATAATCAAGATTATACAGATCCCCTTGTACATAACAACAAATCTGAAAATCGGGTTGGCCAACATCTCCATTTGTAATTTCGAGTTCGATTAATTCAGGCCCAACATTTGCTTCCGGTAGAATTTCCCACACGCTGTTCCAGAGTCCGCCTCCTGATCGTGTGGCAATTCCTACTGACGGCCCTTCACCCTGATAATCGTCGTACATGTGCCTAAAATTAAACAAAATGCTTGTCATTCCGGTAAGATCAATCGGTGGAGAGATGAGCCTTGTTGTTTCAATCAACTGTATCCATTGAAATCTTGCTTCCGGATCATTGCCACCTGCATAATTTGAATTACTGATTGACCATTGATCTTCAACATTGTCGATTGTCCATCCTTCAGGTGGCATTTGTCCCGAGCTAAAGTTTTCATATATATAACTTTGCCCGAAAGTAATCATTACTAAATTGAGCAATAAAATCACCAGGATTGAGAATCTTAGGCTATGAATAATTAATTTTCGCATTATTAGGTCCAGCCGTTTTAGCACATGAAAATATATTTTTGTTAAGTTCAATTTATATTTTTAATAAAAACCTTTTTTAATTCATAATACAAATATAGTCGTATTTAATCAAAAAACCTTAGAAATTGGAAAACCTTAAACAATTATTTTAAGTTTTATGATAATATTACACGTTACAAAATTCAAATATGTTTAATACTCCTCTAAAAATCATCAATTTATTAGATCTTTAATTTCAGTCAATCAAGCAAATATGTTTTGAATAAAAAAAACAAAAAAAATCTTTTATTTTTGCAATTAATTATAATACCTTTGCACACCTTTTTAAAAGGAAAAAGTTCTTAAAAATAATGAGTATCATTGGTTCAATTTGTTCAGAGCATCCCGACTTTAGAATCGGGAGGGTCAAAGGAATCAAAAGTTCTTTAAAATATTGAGGGCGATTAGCTCAGTTGGTTCAGAGCACCTGCCTTACAAGCAGGGGGTCACTGGTTCGAATCCAGTA
>CAYWXI010000070.1:0-24323 GCA_964462015.1 uncultured Bacteroidales bacterium
AAGCCCAACAAATTATCTTTGTCAGGCTTTCCGGGTGATCCTGCCGAGGCTCGAATCTACCTGTCGGCAGACAGGCTCGGGACCCTCCCGACTTAAGAGTCGGGATGCTCTACCAATTAAATCCAAATAAAAAAGCCCAACAAATTATCTTTGTCAGGCTTTCCGGGTGATCCTGCCGAGGCTCGAACTCGGGACCCTCTGCTTAAAAGGCAGATGCTCTACCTGCTGAGCTACAGAATCAAATTTTGGAGGTGCAAAAGTATAAGACTTTTTTTATTTGACCAAAACTTTTTTTACTTTTTTTCAAAAAAAATTATTTTACATTATATTATTATTTTTCAAGTTTTTATCCACAAATAAAACATAAGTTTACTGAACATGGTGCTGATAATAATTACAAATTAACTTTTCATGGGCTGAAAATTTTCCTACTATGGGTATTACTAAATAATTCCTTTACCTTGTCTGATAATTTCAAAATTGTCAACTTCACATGAAACTATTGTTGAAGGTTCATTATCTCCATAACCTCCATCAATGACAATA
This sequence comes from uncultured Bacteroidales bacterium, assembly GCA_964462015.1. Classification (GTDB taxonomy): domain Bacteria; phylum Bacteroidota; class Bacteroidia; order Bacteroidales; family JAEINX01; genus JAEINX01. Next base: position 547 of record CAYWXI010000070.1, read on the forward strand.
TCAACGATATTTTTATATTTTTCGTAAATTAATTCCGGATCAGTTGAATATTCAACAATCTCATCATCATCGTGTATTGATGTTGACATTATTGGATGTCCAAGATATTCAACAATTTGACGAGGGATACTATTATTCGGTACACGAATTCCCACTGTTTTCTTCCTACTTTGAAACAGTTTTGGTACGTTATTATTGGCATCCAGTATAAAAGTGAAAGGGCCCGGTAAGCATTTTCTCATAATCTTGTAAACAGATTTACTAATTGGTTTTGTAAAATCCGATAAATGACTTAAATCATGGCAAATAAAAGAGAAATTTGCGCTTTGTTTTTTTATACCTTTAATCAGTGCAATTCTTTCAACAGCCTTTGGTTTATAAATATCACAGCCAAGCCCATAAATAGTATCTGTTGGAAAAATAACCACTCCACCATCAGATAAACACTCTACAACAGTTTTTATTTGTCGTGTACTTGGGTTTTCAGGATAAATTTTTAACAACATTTTGCAAAATTATCAAAATAACAATTGTGTCAAAATAAAAAATGGGTAAGCTACTTATATCGCACCGCTCAACCATCTACCCTTGCTTCCTTCCGAACCTGGGGGAATTCAACAGGAGCTGGTCGTATAAGACTTACCCGCTGCAAAATTACTAATAGAATTTAATTTAGCAATAATATTTTTAATTTATTTTTGTTTAAGTAAAATTATTATGTTTGTAAGAAATTATATTAAAAAAAATATTATGGAAACAAAAAAATTATCTGCTTCAAAATTCTCCATTGGGTATGGACTTATTGTAGGAGCATTATTAATTATTTTAAGCTTGGTTCTTAACATGTTTGGGATGCGCCAGGCACAAAATTACAACTGGATTTCTTATGTAATTCTATTAGCCGGAATAATCTGGGGATCATTAGTTTACAGAAACAACTATAATGACGGATTAATATCTTATGGCCAGTCCTTCAATGTTGGTTTTCTTATTGGTCTGTATGCAGCAATTCTCACTGCAATCTTTACTTTTATTTATGTATCATACATTAATCCGGAAAGCATAAATGAAATGCTTGAAATAGCCAGAGAAGACTTATACGCACAAGATCTACCTGATGATCAATTTGAAATATCAATGAATTTTACTGAAAAAATTACAACACCAATTATTTTGTCCGGACTAACTTTAATATTTCAAACAATTTGTGCCGTTGTTTTTGCTTTAATTGTTTCAATATTTGTTAAAAAAGAACAATAACATTTTTTCAAATTATTTTAAATGGATATTTCAGTTGTTGTTCCTCTTTTTAATGAAGAAGAATCCTTACGGGAATTAGAAAGTTGGATAAAAAGAGTGATGATTGAAAATGATTTTTCGTATGAAATTATTTTTATTGATGATGGGAGCCATGATAAATCATGGAAAATAATTGAGGATATTTCTAAGAATAATCCCGGAATAAAAGCTATCAAATTCAGAAGAAATTACGGTAAATCAGCAGCTCTATTTGTTGGTTTTGAAGCTTCCGAAGGCGATGTTGTTATTACTATGGATGCCGATTTACAAGATAGCCCCGAGGAGATCCCTCATTTATATAATATGATTAGAAATGAAGGTTTTGATATAGTTTCGGGTTGGAAAAAAAGGAGATATGATCCTCTTTCAAAAAGAATTCCATCGAAATTTTTTAATCTTATAACCCGAAAAATTTCAGGAATTAAATTACATGATTTTAATTGCGGCTTAAAAGCTTATAAATCAGATGTAATTAAAAGCATAGAGGTTTATGGTGAAATGCACCGTTATATTCCTGTAATGGCAAAATGGGCGGGATTTAATAAAATTGGCGAGAGAGTTGTCCAACACCAGGAACGAAAATACGGGAAATCAAAATTTGGTTCAGGAAGGCTGATAAAAGGTTTTCTTGATCTTTTATCAATTTCCTTTGTTTCAAAATTTGGCAGGAGACCAATGCATTTATTTGGAACTTTGGGTGTTGTTTTATTCCTGATTGGTTTTGCTATTGCCGGATATTTAGCCTACTCAAAGATATTTCTTGCCACCTATAAAATGACTGAAAGGCCATTATTTTATTTTGGCTTGCTTTCAATGATTCTTGGAACACAAGTATTTATGACAGGTTTTATTGCCGAAATGATTTCCAGAAATTCTTCAGAGAGAAACAAATACATTATTCAGCAGGAACTCTGACTGAAATGTATAATTTAGTTTATAAGGTCTAAAAAAATTGAGAAACATGAAATTGGAAATCCATACGGACAAGTTTGGATTTCTAATTTCCAATTATTAAGAATAAATGCGAATTGTAATAATAGGATCTGCATATCCCTTAAGAGGTGGGCTTGCAAGTTATAACGAAAGACTTGCAAACGAATATATTAATCAGGGTAATGAAGTAATTATATATACTTTTAGTTTACAATATCCAAAAATTTTCTTTCCTGGAAAGACTCAATATTCAAACGAAAAACCACCGGAGAATTTAAACATAAAAGTTAAAGTAAATTCAGTAAATCCATTAAATTGGCTGCAGATCGGCAGAGAAATTAAAAACCTTAAACCCGATTTAGTAATTATAAAATATTGGATACCTTTTATGGCTCCCTGCCTTGGTACAATTGCAAGGATTGTCAAAAAAAACAGAAAGACGAAAGTTATTTCAATTCTTGATAATATAATTCCTCATGAAAAAAGGATTGGAGACACTCAATTATCGAACTATTTTGTTAAAAATGTTGATGGTTTTGTTGCTATGTCTCATTCGGTTTTAGATGATCTTCAAAAATTCGAAAGTAAAAAACCAAAGTCGTTTTGCCCTCATCCTTTGTTTGATAATTTTGGAGAAGCTATTTTGAAACCTGCTGCAAAAAAAATCTTAAAACTCAAAGAAAACGCTAATTATTTATTATTCTTTGGATTTATTCGCGATTATAAAGGATTAGATCTTTTGCTTGATGCTTTTTCTGATGACAGACTAAAAAAACTTCCTCTAAAATTAATTGTTGCCGGTGAATTTTATACTGACTCGAAGCCATATTATGAAATAATAAAAAGAAATAATTTAGAAGATCGTGTAATTATGCACACTGATTTTATTAAAGATAGTGATGTAGTAAATTATTTTTGTGCTGCAGATATCGTTGTTCAACCGTATAAAACTGCAACTCAAAGTGGAGTAACTCAAATTGCATATCACTTTAATAAACCTATGATTGTTACCGATGTAGGAGGGCTATCAGAAATAATTCCCGATAAAAAAGTCGGATTTGTAGTAAAAACAAATCCTAAAGCAATAGCAGATGCAATTTATGCGTTTTATGATCAAAATTTTGAAACTGATTTCGTCAATAATATTAAAATCGAAAAGGAAAAATATTCATGGAAACGAATGTCAGATGCTGTTAATGAGGTTTTTAATAAGATAAAAGATAATGATAATAAGAAGTAAAGCACCTCTTAGAATTGGATTAGCAGGAGGTGGGACAGATGTTGCCCCCTATTCGGATATTTATGGCGGAGCTATTCTAAATGCTACAATAAGCATGTATGCTTACGCAACTATACACCCAAGAAATGATAATAAAATCATTATTAATTCTATTGATAAAGGTATTAGACAGGAGTTTTCTGCTTCAGAATTTTTAGAAATTGATGGAAAACTTGATCTGTTAAAAGGAATATACAATCGTGTTGTTAAGGATTTTGTAAAAAAACCACTTTCATTTGAATTATCAACTTTCGTTGATGCACCTCCTGGATCTGGTTTGGGATCATCTTCAACTTTAGTTGTTACGGTTTTAGGGGCATTTACCGAATGGTTAAAACTTCCTCTTGGCGAGTATGATATTGCCAGATTGTCTTATGAAATCGAAAGAGTTGATCTAAGCATGGCAGGTGGAAAACAAGACCAATATGCTGCAACTTTTGGTGGGGTGAATTTTATGGAATTTTATGAAAATGATAAAGTTATCGTAAATCCCTTAAGAATAAAAAATGAATACCTAAACGAATTAGCTTACACACTTATTTTATATAATACAGAAACGAGCAGGCTTTCTTCAACTATCATTGAATCTCAAACAAAAAATGTGTTGAACAAACAAATGAGTTCAATAGAAGCAACACACAGGCTTAAAGAGCAAGCAATTATGATGAAAGAAGCTATCCTGACCGGAAATTTTGATAAAATCGGTGAAATACTTGATTTTGGGTGGGAAAATAAAAAACAATTAGCTTCAGGTATTTCAAATACTGAAATTGATGAAATTTATAATACTGCTTTAAAAAACGGAGCCACCGGTGGAAAAATTTCCGGAGCAGGTGGTGGCGGATTTATGATTTTTTATTGCCCGAATAATTCGCGTTCAAAGGTAATTAAATCATTTAAAAAATTTGGTGGACAACCTAAAAGGTTTGAATTCACAACTCAAGGTATGGTTTCCTGGAAAATATAGAAAATTAACAAAAAATAAATGATTCTAAAATTGTTTAACTGAACAATGGAGTACTGGAGTGATGGAGTATTGGAAAGAAAACTCAACTGATTCTCTGATATCTCCAAACTCCATCACTCCAAAAAACATAAATATTAATCTGCCGTTATTAAAATAAAATCAAAAATAATCAAATATCAATTATAAAACCATGACCGATAATCCCGTTTTTTCCAAAACGATAATTGAAATGCTCACAGTAGCAAATGAATTTTGTCTTTTTATGGAGAAAATTGAACAATATAATAAGAAAGATGTGTTAGAATATTTACAAAAAATATGTCCTTTGCTATATATTAAAGGCACATTACTTCCTGAAATAGAGGCTAATGAAGAAAGCATTACAGAAAGATATGTTACTGAAGAACAATGGGAAAACATTTTTAACGAAACACGTAAAAAATTCGGTGATGATGATATATTTTATTTTATAAATAACCATTATTCGAATGAAGATGAGCCTGTAAAAGCAAGCCTTGCTGAAAATTTTTCAGATATTTATCAGGATTTAAAGGATTTTATTTTGCTTTATCAAAAAAACTCAATTGAGGCAAAAGAAAATGCTGTTTCCGTATGTAAAATACTTTTTGAAACACATTGGGGTTATAGAATAATAAATTCTCAAAAAGCTATTCATTATCTTTTATTCAAAGATCAAAATGATGAGTATGAGGATGTTTTTTAAGAATCGGCAGATTGCAGTCAACAGTCGGCAATCAACAGTCAGCAATTAGTAGTCGGTGAGTTGACTGTCAATAAACGGCAGCAAACAAACAAATTGAAGATTCTAGCATATGAACTGTAGGCTGAAGATTGCGGACTGAAGACTGAAGACTGAAAACTGACTACAAAAATTTCTAATTTGTTAAATACAGAATAAAAACAATTAATATCTTTGCCTATTATTTTAATTTAATCTAAATAAATTGACACTATTCGATTTACAACAAGATCAAAAAGGAATTATCACGAAAGTCAAAGGACGAGGAGCTTTCCGCAAACGAATCAAAGAAATGGGATTCGTAAAAGGAAAAGAAGTAACTGTTGTGAAATCAGCACCTTTACATGATCCTATTGAATATCGAATACTCGATTATGATGTGCTGTTAAGACGAAGTGAAGCAAAACTTGTTGAAGTTATCACCCTTGAAGAAGCCAGAAACATACATACTAAAACATCATTTAATGGTGTTAAAACTGATGATATTTTAAAAACATCTGCAAAAAAGAAGGGAAATATAATTGATGTTGCATTGGTTGGAAACCCAAATTCAGGAAAGACCTCACTTTTCAACTATGCTTCACACTCTAAAGAACACGTTGGAAATTACAGCGGAGTAACGGTGGATATAAAATCTGCACGATTTCAACAGGGAGAATATACTTTCAATTTAGTTGACCTACCGGGAACTTATTCTTTATCAGCCTATACTCCTGAAGAACTATATGTTAGAAAATATATTTTCGGATCCCTTCCCGATATTGTTATCAATGTTGTTGATGCATCAAATCTTGAACGCAACCTATATCTTACAACTCAGCTAATTGACATGGATATCAGAGTAATAATTGCTCTGAATATGTTCGATGAGCTAACAAAAAAAGGCGATAAATTCGACTATAAATCACTGGGTGAGATGATTGGAATACCAATTATTCCTACCATAAGTTCAAAAGGAACAGGTTTAAAAGAGCTTTTTAATAAAGTTATTGAAGTTTATGAAGACCGCGACCCGATTGTCAGGCATATTCACATTAATTACGGAAAAGATGTTGAAAAATCTATTCGTAAAATTCAAGATGAAATTTGGATAAATAAGGCATTAACCGACAGGGTTTCATCACGATTTTATTCAATAAAACTTTTAGAAAAAGATAAGGCCGCCGAATTTTCACTGTCAAAACTTGAAAACTTTCCTCTAATTAAAGAAATAGCTGAAACAGAAGCAAATAAACTTGAAAATCAATTTAAAGAAGATACTGAATCAATAATAACCGATGCAAAATACGGCTTTATTTCAGGTGCACTTCGCGAAACATTTCAAGCCAATAGATTAAGCCGAAAAAACAAAACCGATACGGAAATAATCGATACTTTTATTACGCATAAAGTTTTTGGATTTCCAATCTTTCTTTTTTTCTTGTGGTTGATGTTTCAGACAACTTTTTCTGTCGGTTCATACCCAATGGAATGGATCAACTCCTTAATTGGTTATTTAAGCGCCGGCATTCAACAAATTCTACCAAACGGAATGTTTAAAGACCTGCTTATTGACGGAATTATCGGTGGTGTAGGTGGCGTAATTGTTTTCTTACCAAACATAATAATACTATTCTTTTTCATTTCATTGATGGAAGATACAGGCTATATGGCTCGTGCTGCTTTTATTATGGATAAATTAATGCACAAAATCGGCCTTCACGGGAAATCATTCATTCCTCTGATAATGGGATTTGGATGTAATGTTCCGGCAATTATGGCAACAAGAACCCTTGAAAACAAAAACGACCGCCTTCTTACAATGTTGATTAATCCATTTATGTCATGCAGTGCCCGCCTTCCTGTATATATTTTAATTACAGGCGCTTTCTTTCCAAAATATGCAGGCACGATTCTATTTAGCATCTATCTAATTGGAATTATTTTAGCTGTTCTTATTGCAATTTTATTTAAGAAAACTTTATTCAGGTCAAGCGAAGCTCCTTTTGTTATGGAACTTCCACCCTATCGCCTCCCGGGTTTAAAATCCACCACAAGGCATATGTGGTTTAAATCCTCACAATATTTAAGGAAAATGGGTGGGATTATTCTTGCAGCATCAATTATAATCTGGGCTTTGGAATATTTTCCAATAAATACTGAATCCGATAAGAAATATGATTCAATGATTTCAAACATAAATCAAAATTATGAAGAAAACCTAAAAAAATTTCCAGTATCTGATTCATTAAATATTACATTATTAGACAAACAAAAAGACAAACAAATATCAAAATTATTACTTCAACAAAAATCCGAAAGGCAGAAAAACTCATACATTGGCCAGGTAGGACATTTTATTGAACCGGCAATTGCCCCACTGGGTTTTGATTGGAAAATGGGTGTTAGTATTTTATCGGGAATTGCAGCCAAAGAAGTAATTGTCAGCACGATGGGTGTCTTATACCAGGCTTCACCAGAATCGCTTGAAAAATCTGAAACCTTATCTGAAAAACTTAAAACTCAAAAATACGAAACCGGAAAATTAAAGGGTAAAAACCTGTTTACACCTTTGAATGCCTTTAGTTTTCTAATCTTTATTTTGATTTACTTTCCCTGCGTTGCAGTCTTTGTAACCATCAGTAAAGAATCCGGAAGCTGGAAATGGGCAGTTTTTGTTTCGGCTTATACAACAAGTTTAGCTTATATTATGGCATTTTTAACTTATCAAATCGGTAGTTTGTTTTAGATCAATGATTAAATGAGAGAATGATTAAATGATTAAATGGATGAGTAGAAGGAAAATACATGACTATGGAAAATATGATTTATAATTTTATTACATATATTATAATTTTTGCTGCTTTGGCTTATTCAGTTAAGAGCACTTATTCAATATTATTTAATAAGAAATCAAAATGTGCAGGATGTGCATCAGGAGATGTGTGCAAATTGAAAGAGCTAAATAAGAAATTAGATTATTGAATATAAAAACTACATTATTTTATGGCATTCCGATTCAAACAATTTGAAATTGAAGATAATAATTCTACAATGAAAGTCGGAACGGATGCCATTATCCTTGGATCATGGATAAATGCCAAAAAAAGTAAATCAATACTTGAAATAGGAACCGGATCAGGTGTTATTGCTCTAATGCTTGCCCAAATATCACATGCAAAAATAACAGCAATTGACATAGATAAGAATTCGATTTCACAAGCCCAAAAGAATATCTCAAATAGTAAATGGCCAAAGCAAATAATTGCACAAAATATTTCTTTTCAGGATTTTATTAAATCTTCAAATAAGACCTTTGATCTAGTTATTAGTAATCCGCCTTTTTTCTATAATTCATTAAGATCTGAAAAAGAACAAAATAATCTTGCAAAGCATAATGATAATCTTTCTTATGAAGATTTGATTTTCGGAGTAAAGAAGGCCCTTGAAAAAAATGGAAGCTTTTACACAATATTCCCTTATTCAGAGGGAAATGTTTTTAGGAAAAGAGCAGAAATCAATAATTTATTTTGCACCAAAACTTTGTTAATCAAACCAAATATTAAAAAGCCGGTAAATCGAATTTTATTTCAATTTCAATTCAAAAAATCCACTAAAATCATTGAAAATGAAATAACTATCAGAAACGAGAATAATACGTTTTCCGATGAGCTTGTTGATTTGACAAAGGATTATTATTTGGATTTTTAATAAAAGCTGATTATCTAATTTTTAGTTTTTATATACAAAGAAAATAATTTTCTCCTTTTATAAATTATTTTACTAATTTGTGAACCAAATTTGATAAAGATGATTTATTAAAGAATAATTCAAAAAAAATTAAACATGAAATTTGAAATTAGGGAGGAGGCCAAGTTTCCAATTTCCAAAACATAAACCCATGAAACACAACAAACATTTCCTTCCGATAATTATAATACTTTTTGGATTCCTGCTTTCCAATATTTTTCCATCCTGTGATTCTGTCAAAAAAGAAGAACAGATAAAAATTGCAATTTCCAAAGCAAAACCCGAAGAATATTACGGTCAATATGCAAATTGGTTAAAGGCAAATGATTCGACGATTGAATGCATTGATATGTATCATATTAGTTTAGACTCAGCTTTGAAGATATTTGAAAACTGTGACGGACTATTACTAACGGGAGGGCCTGATGTTTTCCCCGGAAGATATGATCAGGCATTTGACACCACTCGTTGCGGAGAAATTGATTACAAACGGGATACATTAGAATTTGCCCTTATTGAAAAAGCTCTTGAAATGAAAATGCCAATTTTGGGTGTTTGCCGGGGTGAACAGATTTTAAACATCGCGATGGGTGGAAGTTTAATTGTAGATATTCCAACTGATTTCGATACAATTATCGTACATCGTTGTGAAGATTCTTATAATTGTAAGCATGATATAACGGTTGTCAAAAATTCACTTTTAAATAAAATCTGTCAAACCGGTTATTACTTTTCAAACAGCAATCATCATCAAGCAGTTAATGAACTTGCTGATTGTTTTGTAGCCTCAGCTTTCACAAACGACAGTTTAATTGAAGCCATAGAGTGGAAAAAGCCTGAAGGGAAATCCTTTTTAATTGCAGTTCAATGGCATCCGGAACGCTTAAGCTCTGATAACATATTATCTTATCCGATTGCTGAAAAGTTTTTGGAAGAAGCAAAAAAATATAAACCTATTTCCCACAGATCACGCTGACCTGTCTGCCGACAAGGCAGGTTTTCGCTGATAATTTTTCTGCTATTATCTGTACAATCTGTGGTAAACAAATTTCAAACTGATGAAGACCTTAAAAAAAATCAAAGTTTTAATAATCGAAGATGAAGAACCTGCAAGAGATTTGATAAAAGCATATCTTTCAGACTACAAAGATATTGAGATAGTTGGTGAATGTGAGAATGGTTTCATTGGAATTAAAGCAATTAACGAAAATCAACCCGATTTGATTTTTCTTGACATTCAAATGCCAAAACTTAACGGCTTTGAAATGCTTGAACTATTAGATGAAACTCCCGAAATAATTTTCACTACCGCTTTCGATGAATTTGCTATCAAAGCTTTCGATATGAACGCTGTCGACTATCTTTTAAAACCTTTTTCACGTGATCGTTTTAAAACGGCACTTGAAAAGGCTTTCCTAAAAATAAAAAACAAATCAAATTCAAAAGAAGAATTGGATAAAATCTTAAATCACGTTCACAGAAACACAAAAGAAATTGAAACCGTAGTTGTTAAATCCAATCATAATATTCAAATAATTCCTGTTGACGAAATATTAAATATTGAAGCTGAAGATGATTATGTTATGATATACACAAAAGAAGGTAAATATTTAAAGCATCAAACCATGAAATATTTTGAAGAACACCTACCTGCTTCTAAGTTTCTGCGTATCCACCGCTCAAATATTATACGTCTTTCTGCAGTAGATCAAATCCAGCATTATTCAAAAGAAAATTATATCGTAGTTTTAAAAAATGATTCACAAGTTAAGGTGAGTAAAAGCAGAATTAAAGAATTGCGTAAAGAATTTGATTTCTAACAAAAGGAAAATGAAATTATGAGAAACACAGGGAATAAAGTATTTAAAAGAAATACCACATCAATCAAACACTTATTACGATTAATTACAATCAATTACAACAAATTACTACCAATTACAATTATCCTTTTCACAATAATTATCTCTTGTACAAGGGAAAACAACAAAACAGGTGAATCCATAATTCAGCTTTCATATAATGAAGATATTACTCCAGGTTATTATGAAATCATTGAAATGTATAAAAAACTTGCCAAACATTACCCACAGGCGAAATTGCTTGAATATGGTAAAACAGATGCAGGCAAACCATTACATCTCTTTGTAATTTCAACCGATAAAGATTTCGATCCTGTTTCAATAAGAAAAAATAATAAACGAATTGTATTGATAAACAATGGAATCCATCCGGGCGAACCTTGTGGCATTGATGCAAGTTTGCAATTTGCCGATGATATTTTACGAAATAAAAACGGCATGACAAAATATCTTGATAACACTGTGGTTTGTATAATTCCGGTTTATAACGTGGGTGGTTGTTTGAATAGAAGTGCCTGGCATCGTACCGGACAAACTTCGCCTAAGGAATGCGGCTACCGTGGAAATGCAAAAAATCTGGACCTGAACCGCGATTTTGTGAAAATGGATACTGAAAACGCCAAAGCTTTTGCCGCAATCTTTCGCAAATGGAAGCCTGATGTTTTTCTTGATACTCACACAACTAACGGTTCGGAACATAAATATACAATTACCCTGATCCCTGTTCAACCCGATTACTTCCCAAAAGTACTCGGTGATTTTTTTAGAAACAAGATGGTTCCGGCATTGTATGAAAAAATGGCTGAGGGAGACTACGAAATGATACCTTATGTTACTTATCGAAACAGATCGGTCAAAAAAGGTATTTATCTCGATGTTCAAACTCCGATGTTTTCAACAGGTTATGTTTCACTTTTTAATACTCTCGGTTTTATGACCGAAAATCATGTTTATAAAGATTTCCCCGACAGGGTGAAGTCTGCTTATAATTTCATCAAAGCTTTGGTAGCATTTACCTCTGAAAACGGGGATGAAATTTCAGAAAAACGAAAACTTGCTAACCAGGAACTTTTAACTCAAAACGAATTTGCTCTTGATTATGCAGTTGACACAAACAGATTTGATACAATAACTTTCAAAGGATATGAAGCCGAAACAAGTATTAGTCCCGTTACCGGCTTAGAAAGATTCGGTTTTAATAAAAATAAACCTTTCGAAGTTGAAATTCCTTTCTACCAGTATTATTACCCTACAAAGATCATTAATAAACCCGAAATGTATATTGTTCCGCAAGCTTGGGTGGAAGTTGTAGATAGATTAAAGATCAATAACATAGAAATGCTCCCCTTAAACAAGGATACTATTTTGGAAGTAGAAGTTTATTATTTTGATGATCATGAAAATTCGGCAAGAGCTTATAACGGACATCATCCACATCGAAACATTAAGCTACATCCCGAAATTCAAAAAGTACAATATTTTGAAGGAGATTTAGTAATCCCAATGAATCAGGAAGCTAATAAATATCTCGTTGAGTTACTTGAACCCGAAGGCCATGATTCATTTTTCAGATGGAACTTTTTTGATCCCTGTTTGGAAAGTCGTGAGTATTATTCATCTTATGGTTTTGAAGAAAATGCTCTGAAATATCTCAACGACCATCCCGAATTTAAAGCCGAATTTGAGAAAAAGAAAAAAGAAGACAAAGAGTTTGCCTCAAATCACCGGGCACAACTTGGTTATATTTATTATAATACCGAATGGGCTGATGAACGACATAACCGATATCCGGTGGCCAGGATTAATACAAAAATTGAATTACCTTTGAGAAAGTAAGATTTGAGTTTTTTTTGAGATATATTTTGTTAACTTTGTTGCTTGTTTTTTCGTAAAATAAATTTGGAAATGAGTAATATGTATCAATTTTTCAAACAAATAATCACTGAAACAATAAAGCATCGGCTGAAGAAAAACAATAAACAATAATGATCCTTCTAATATTTTACTTATTTCTTGCCTTGATAATTTCATTCCTATGTAGTGTAATGGAATCTGTTTTGCTTTCGACGCCAATATCTTTTCTGAAAGTAAAAGAAGAAAACGGTTATAAATCAGCAACAACTTTCATTAAATTAAAAAATAATATAGAAAGGCCTTTATCTGCAATACTTTCTTTGAATACAATTGCACATACTATTGGAGCAGCAGGGGTTGGGGCACAGGCAACTAAGTTGTTTGGCGAATTATATTTTGGTATTATTTCTGCCATCCTTACACTTTTAATATTAGTTTTTTCTGAAATAATTCCCAAGACAATTGGTGCGAGGTATTGGAGAGTATTGGCATTGGTTTCCGGAAAAATCATAAATACTATGGTAATTATCACTTTACCTTTAGTGATATTGTCGGGTTACATAACAAAGCTATTTTCCAGTAATATTAATGAACTATCGGTGAGCAGAGAAGAAATATCTGCAATGGCAAATATTGGAACAGAAGAAGGAATTCTTGAAGAAAAAGAAAACAAAATTATTCAAAATATCATCCGGCTTAAAACCATAAAAGTCTCTGAAATAATGACACCCAGAGTAGTTGTAACGTCCGCAGATGAAAATATGACATTGGAAGAATTTCTTATAAAAAAAGAGTTTCTTCATTATTCACGCATCCCTGTCTATTCAAAAAACAATGAAAATATTACAGGTTATGTTTTTCGTCAAACTGTATTTGAAAAACTTGCAGAAGATAAAACTAATTTAAAACTTCGGGATATTTGCAGAGAAATTGTAGTTGTTCATGAATTTCAAACACTTTTAAGTTTATGGGAAGTTTTACTCGAAAAAAAAGAACACATCGCACTTATTGTAGATGAGTATGGTGGATTGGATGGAATTGTAACAATGGAAGATATAATTGAAACCTTGTTAGGTTTAGAAATTGTAGATGAGAGAGATAGAATAACAGACATGCAACAGTATGCTCGAGAAAGATGGAAAGAGAGAAAAGCTAAATATAATATTCTTGGTAATTCAAAAAAATAATTAAAAATTGATTTTATGAGAATAAACAAAAGCATTGTCAGACTGACATTTTTAATTTTAGTAATCTTAATTTTTCAAAACTCTTTTTGCCAAAAAAACTATTTACCCGGGTATATAATTAAGTTAAATGGAGACACTTTACATGGATTTATTGATTATAAAAACTGGGAGAAAAATCCAAATAAAATGTTATTTCAAGAAAGAATTGGCGATGAAAAAATTATTTTCACACCAACGGATATTAAATCATTTAGTGTTAAAGATGAAATCTATGTAAGTGCTATCATTAAATCAGAAGTCAGTCCAAATCACACAGACAAAATGAATTTTAATCCTGAATTGAAATTAATTTCTGACACTACATTTTTGCAAACAATGATTCAGGGTACAAAAAGCCTGTATTATTATAAAAACAGAAATGCAAATGAAAACTTCTATATTAAACAAAATGATGAATTCGATTTATTAAAACAAAAAAAATATTTAGTAAAAGATATAAACGGCAGAAATTTACTTACCGAAAACAGAAAATATATTGGTCAATTAAGGATCTATCTTAATGACTGCCCGTCAATTCAATCAAAACTAATGAGAACCAAGTATAACAAACAAAGCCTGGAACAACTATTTGGTTTTTACTATGATTGCACAAAAACAGGAATTAAATTTCAAAAAAAGACAGAAAAATTATTGGTTGAAACCGGCGTTTTAGCAGGATTATCAATAAGTTCGTTAAAATTTAATGGTAATTATTATCCCTTTCTTGTAAGAATTGATTTTGCTAAATCATATAACTTCACAACAGGTTTGTTTTTAGATGTAATTCTACCAAGAAATCAAAGAAAATTGTCAATATACAATGAGTTTATTATTAAATCTTATAAGGTTGAAGGCCGTTATGATGATTTTACATCAAATAATTACTATACGATTAATTATATTAAAATTGGATACACGTATTTAAAAATAAACACAATGTTTCGCTATAAACAGCCTGTTGGAAAAATGTTCTTATATTTAAATGCAGGAATGTCGAATGGATTTGCCATAAGCGAAACTAATAATAGAAAAAAAGAATCAAAGTTTTATTCATCTCATAGTACTTCAGACATTAAAGCACTGCCAAAAACCAGGAAATACGAGCAAGGCCTGATTTTCGGACTCGGTTCTACTTTTAAAAAATATTCTTTTGAAATAAGATATGAAACAGGAAATGGTATATCAGATTATACAGATTTAGGATCGAAAACAAAAAGTTATTATTTCTTATTTGGATATAGATTCTAACTTTCTTGAGTCCACTCCGAAAAGCAAAAAAAATAATAGAGGATTATAATAAAATTTTAGCTTCAAAGAGAGATCGTGAAATTTTTTTCAGAAATATGAAATATATTTTGTTAACTTTGCTACTTGTTATAATATTATATTTTATTGGCTGATTTTGTGGGAATTGAAAAATGGGTTAAACGAACAAGATGGGAGCTTTTATAAATAAATACATAAATATTGTGCAAGTTATTATTAATAAAAGATACTGCATTTGACAAAGGCGAAATAATACGCGTTTGAAATAATTATTTAGGAATTGTATAAAATAAAAATAGAGATTATGAGTATAAACAAAAATATTGGAAGATTTATATTTTTAATTTTTGGAATCTTAATTTTTCAAAACTCTTTTTGCCAAAAAAACTATTTACCCGGGTATATAATTAAGTTAAACGGAGATACTTTGCAAGGTTTTATTGATTATCGGAACTGGGAGAAAAATCCAGATAAAATATTTTTTCAAAAAGGAATTGATGATGAAAAAATTATTTTCACACCAACTGATATTAAATTGTTTAATGTTAAAGATGAGGTATATGTAGGTGCAATAGTTAAAACCGAAATCAGCCCCTTTAACTTAGACGCATTAAATTTTGATCCAGAATTAAAATTTAAGTCGGACACTACATTTTTACAAACAATAATACAAGGTGAGAAAAGCTTATATTATTATAAAAACAGTAATGGTAATGAGAATCTCTATATTAAGCAAGGGAAGAAATTCGAATTATTAATATATAAGAAGTATTTTAAATATATTGATGGAGGAAGGTTTCTAACTGAAAACAAAACATATATTGGCCAATTAAGACTTTATCTTAATGATTGCCCATCAATTCAATCAAGACTATTGAGAATTAATTATAACAAAAAAAGTCTTGAGAAATTATTTGACTTTTATTATCATTGCACAAATAAAAAAATTGAATTTAAGAAAAAAACAGAAAAAATAATAGTTGAAATTGGAGCTATAGCCGGATTTTCAATAAGTTCGTTAAAATTTTATGGTAGTGGTTATGCATATCTTACAAAAGTTGATTTTCCAAAATCATTTAACTTCTCAACCGGCATGTTTTTCGATGCCATTTTACCAAGAAATCAGGGGAAATGGTCGATTTATAATGAGATTATTTTAACCTCATATAAAACGGAAGCTGACGATAGAGATTTTGTAAAGAATAATCATTACACCATTTATGATGTAAAAATTGGATATTCATATCTTAACTTTAAAAGCATGCTTCGATATAAATTCTCAATTGAAAAAATGTTCTTTTTTATAAATTGTGGATTGTCAAATGGGTTTGCAATAGGTGAAACAAATTACTGCAAAAAAACTTCAAGGTTTTACCAAGATAATAGGGTTCTCAATAGTAGGGCATTGGGTGATAGCCGAAAATATGAGCAGGGAATTATTTTTGGTTTGGGTACAAATTTTAACAAATGCTCTTTTGAATTCAGATATGAAATTGGAAATGGGATGTCAAAATATAATTCCTTAAGATCAAAAACAAAAAAATATTTTTTCTTATTTGGCTATAGGTTCTAATTTACACCAACTCACTTAATTCAAGCCAACGATCACCTTTTTCTTCAAGTAATTTTTCAACTTCACCAAATCTTGCAGAAAGCTTTTGTAGTTCATCGGAAGTTTCATTACCGGAGTTAAGTTTTTCAATGACCTGCTTCTTTTCGTTTTCAAGTTCATCTATTTCGGTTTCCAGTCTTTCGTATTCCTTTTTTTGTTTATACGTTGCTTTTTGAATTATTTGCTTTGGCTTTTCTTTTTTTTCTTTTTCGCTTTTTTGTTGATTTTTCAGCTGTGATTCTAAGCTAAGTTTGATTTTTCTGTACTCAGAATATGAGGAGTGATAATCTTTTATTTTTCCATTTCCCTCAAAAACAAACAAATGATCGACAAGATTATCCATAAACTGCCTGTCGTGAGAAACGAGTATCAGGCATCCGTCAAATGTATCAAGAAAATTTTCAAGTAGATTCAAGGTAAGAATATCCAGATCATTAGTTGGCTCATCTAAAATCAAAAAATTCGGGCTTTTCAGCAAAGTCATCAACAGATACAAACGACGCTTTTCGCCACCACTAAGACTTGAATATAAATTAAATTGCAAAGTATGCGGGAAATTAAAATACTCAAGAAACTGTGAAACTGAAAAAGATTTCTTTCCCATCGGGACAACCTCTGCAATTTCTTTTACAATATCAATAACCTTGTTATCTTTTAACGGCTTCAAGCCTTCCTGCGTATAATAACCAAACTCAATTGTCTGTCCTTTAATTACCTCTCCTTTGTCAGGAGATTGTAATCCGGTTATCAGGTTCAGAAATGTTGATTTTCCGGAGCCGTTTTCACCAACTATTCCTATTCGTTCACCACGTTTAAAAGTGTAAGTAAAATCATCAATAAGATTTTTATCACCGTAAGCCTTTGAAATATTTTTTATTTCAAGAATTTTTTTTCCCATTCTCCGGCTTTCAACATTCAATTCATGGGCTGTATTATCAATTCTCTTTTTTGCTTTTGTCTCTAGCTGATAAAAAGCATCTATTCGGGCTTTTGCCTTGGTTGCCCGTGCCTGCGGCATCCTGCGCATCCAATCAAGTTCGGTTCTATAAAGGTTTTTTGCCTTTTCTATTTCCCGAAGTTCTAATGCTTCGTGCTCGGCTTTTTTTTCCACAAAATATGAGAAATTACCTTTATACCTGTAGATTTTTCCATTCTCAAGTTCAATTATTCCGTTACAAACATTATCAAGAAACCTGCGATCGTGAGTAACTATCAAAAGACTTGTGTTCAGATTATTCAAATAATTCTCTAACCACTCAATCATGTCAACATCCAAATGATTTGTGGGTTCATCAAGAATAATAAGATCAGCTTTTTCGGTAATTATTTTTGCCAGGGCAAGCCTTTTTTGTTGGCCGCCTGATAATTCATATACCTTTTGCGATAAATCGAATATTTTAAACCGAAACAAAATTTCTTTGATTTTTGTTTCATAATTCCATGCATCCAGGGCATCCATTTTCTGCATACTCACTTCCAGTGCTTTCTGATTTGCTGGCGTATCTGAGTTGTTTACTTTTTCAAGGATTTCCTCGTAATTGCGAATGGTTTTCACAGGCTCGGAGTCGGAATCGAACACAACTTCCATAACACTAAAATTTTCATTCATTTTAGGATTTTGAAGGAGGTACGAAAGTTTTATATCTTTCCGCAAAACAACTTTGCCGCTTTCAGGAATATCCTTTTCGGAAATAATATTCAGTAGGGTTGTTTTTCCTGCACCGTTTTTTGCAATCAAAGCAATTTTTTCCCCCTTTTCAATACCGAAACTTATATCCTCGAAAAGGAGCTTTCCGTTATAAGACTTAGTTAAATTCTCAACTGCCAGATAATTCATTTATAAACCTGAATTAATAAAAAATGCAAAGTTCTAATAAATTACTGAATAATTGGAAAAATAAACCAAAGCCGAAAAAAAACGAACAGAAATTCATTGAAATTTCATCAAAGGATTATTCGTGATTTTGGCCAAAAAACAAATCGAAAATTCTGATATGCAAAAAAAAGTGAAAAAATTTTTCTCTCTGTTTTACTGGTGTTTACAGCAGCTTTTTTAAACATATGCAGAAAATCTTTGCTAACAAAATCAAAGTTTTGGTATTAATAGATAAAAGGGCTTGGTTTTTCGATGAAAATCCAATCTGAAAAATAATTATTAACTAATAAAAATCAATTATGACAACAATTAATGAATTAACACAAGAACAATTTAAACATTTATTGGACGAGTATTTTGCACCGCCTGAAAAACGTTCAAAAATGACCGCTGAAGAAATCAAAGATTTAGCTCAAAGGCTAAATAAAAAGATTAATGTGCCTCTTGTTTCCGAAACACGAGAAGAGAAAATTCTTATTAAAATCGTATTTAAAATCGATCGTTTTCTTTATGACAATTTACCAAATGAGTTTTATGAACTGGTAAGAAGTATAGATAGAGGAATTGACGATGAAGAAGCAAAACGCTTAATAAAAAGGCTTTCGAAACTTGCTAACGAGCATATCAACATCCCTTACATACCTGAATCGGCTGAGTATATTGGCATAAGGTTAGTTATTGGTGTAATAATAAATGCTGCAAGAAAAGAATGGAATATTCACAAAGCGGCAGAAAACGCCCTCAACATGAATATTCCAGATGATAAAAATCCAACAGAGCAAGAACTCGAAAATATGATTACATAAAAAAAATGATTTAATGGTAGAAAACATAATAATTGTTGTGATAAAATCTGTTGAATCAATTACTGATATACACATGGCACAATTACTAACTTATTTGAAGTTTTCAGAATGTAAGTTAGGTTTACCGGGTAATATATTAGCACTTAGTGAAACTTTGTGAAATCCTTTGTGTAACTTTGTGAAATCCTTTGTGTAACTTTGTGAAATCCTTTGTGTAACTTTGTGAAATCCTTTGTGTAACTTTGTGGTAAAAAAAAACTATTTCTACCCTTGATTCGCATTATTAACTAAAAACCTAAAGCAATGGATAAAAAATATTTTTATGACGCACACATGCATGCATTCGACCTAAGCCATCCCAACCTGACAGCATTTTTAAACCGGGTTGAAATCAACAAACTTCTTACTTTGAATTCAATATTCGGTTCCATTATAGGACCCTTGCTTAAAATATTCTCAGGTAAAAAGATAAAAAAGATTAAAAACCTTCTGTCGTTTATGGACAATGATATTGGCTCCATGTTTTTGATTCTGGAACATGAGCTTAAGAACTCTGATCTTTATCAGGATGGAAAAATAAAAATTGGAGGTGAATCTTATGATAAGATCATTCTAACACCCCTGATCATTGATTTCGGGTATAAGGGAAAAGAATATAACAAAGGTATTGTCTATAACAAACCGCCCAGAAAACCTATACGTTCACAAATAAATGACCTTTTTACCGGAATACGTTTTTATCTTGAAAACGAGATTATTGAGAATAATAAAGATGGAAATTCTGTACTTAAAATAAAAGAGCTGAACGGAGCCAATATTGAAGTCAATAAAGAGATAAAATTATTTGAAATTTATCCTTTTATGGGAATCAATCCGGCCTCACCCCTTTACCCATCTGAAAAATTCAAAGGAATAATTAATAAATACTTTGACAATTACGAGGCGGATCACAAAAAGTTTTATAAAAAATTCGGCACACATCCCACTAATGTTGAAAAACTGAAAGAATTTAGTTTTCTGGGAATAAAGGTATATCCGCCAATGAATTTTAATCCTTCAAAGTATTCTTCCAATTTCACCTACCTGCTTAACAAATGCATCGAAAAGAATATTCCTTTAATGACCCATTGCAGCGATGGAGGTTTCCTGATCAATAAAAAGTTTAGAAATTATTCTTCCCCACATCAATGGAATGATATATTAAGCGACAACGATTATCAGAAGCTAAAAGTTTGTTTTGCACATTTCGGAAATCAATCAAAGAAAAAACTATTAGTATTAAAAAGAAGAAAATGGGAAAAGAAATTATTGGAATTCATAGCTAATCCCGAACTGAATGTATATACCGATATTTCTTGTATGGCAACTGACAATAGTTTTTATAAACATTTGAAAAAATGTCTTCATCAACATCCCACTATCAGGGACAGGATTCTTTTTGGAACCGATTTTTCAATAAATCTTTTATGGACCGAGTCATACAGCTCATATTATAAAACCTATAGCGAAAATCTTGGTTCATCCGATAATGAAATGTCAAACTTGTTTGGCTCAATAAATCCAACAAATTATTTATTCAACTAAAATCAAAAACAATGAAAAATTATGCAGACATCCATTGCCATCCAAGCCTTCACCCTTATGCATTTAAAATGGTTGGCAAAAACCGGAATAATAACGTCTGGGGTTATGATCCTCCAAAACCCCGACAAAGGGATAGTAATTACCCTGAATTCAGTCAATGTGATTTCACTACCCTGTCGAAAGCCAATGTAAAACTAATCTATGCCTCCCTCTATCCTATTGAGCAAGGTTGGTTTAAGGCGAAAATCATCAACGAAGGAATAATTACAGATATTGCAGCAAGTATAATTGCCAGGGTTCCGATAAAATATATTAACCGTGTACAGCGTGACGATTTCAACTATTTTACTGCCCTTCAAGAGGAATATCAATTCCTGCAAGCTGAAAACGAAAACCCGCATATTGTTGATGGAAAACAATGGAAATATAAGCTTTTAAGAAACAATGAAGACTTGCAGCAAATCATGCAACAGGAAAACACTATCGGTGTTATCAATACAATTGAGGGTTTGCAATCACTTGTTTCGGGAAACGAAAGCTCAATAAATACCGCTTCCATTGATTATAATCAAAGCATTCGCAATATTGAAGCAGTTAAAAACTGGGATTACCCTCCATTTTTCATTACCATGGCACATCACTTCTACAATGGCTATTGCGGCCATACCCGAAGCCTACCCAAAAAAGCAAGTGCTTTGCTTGATCAGTCGGTCGGACTAAATGATCCGATTAATAACAAAGGTATCGAAATTATTGATTGCCTGCTTGGTATCAATCAATTCCAGGGAAACGGCCGAAGAATACTGATTGACACAAAACACATGAGCGTAGCTTCAAGAATGCAGTATTATGCCAAAATCAGTGCATTTAATTCGGGCAAAGCTGATGAAGAAAAAATTCCTATTATAGCAAGTCATTCAGGATATTCGGGGCATAGCTCAATGTCATCTTCCATAGTATGGCCTGATACCGAAAATTCCAAATACTCATCATCCGATAATTTTAACAACTGGAGCATTAACTTATGTAATGATGAAATAGTTGAAATTTTCAAATCACGGGGTATTATAGGCTTAAACTTCGACCAGCGCATTCTTTCCGGTTCCGATGTAATTGAGGATTATTACGATGAATTTAAAAACAGGGACATCAAACGAAACAACCCTGAAGTTAAGGAATTTTGGGCCTCACAAATGCTTGAAAATATTTTAGCCATCGTAAAAGTTATTTATAAATCAGATGAAATAAATGCATCAGAGAAGGAAAGAGCCTGGGATATAATTGCCCTTGGAACTGATTTTGAAGGTATGATAAATCCTGTTGATGCTTTTGTTACAGCTGAGGATTTTAGTGACCTCGAGGATGAAATATTAAAACTGCTCCCAAAACAAAATGATATTGAAGTTTTAAGAATGGGACTTGATTTTAAGCAAATCACACGAAAAATTATGTTTGATAATGCGTTGGGGTTTGCGGGGAAATATTTTAGGTAAATAGGTATTTATTTGATTGTGTCCAATCAAAAAAGAGATAAAAAAGTTCACGCAAAACTCACAGGCGAATCACAAAATACGCAAAGCATTGATTATAAACATACATGTTTTTGTGATCTTTGCGATAAAACTTACCAATCTTTGCGTGAAATGGTTGTTTTAGGCTAGGCTCAATTATTACACATTCTTTTATATTTTATTTTTTATTTTGAAATACATTGTGTTACTTTGTTATGCTTTAATTTATAATATTTTTAGCTTTTTTTTGATAAAAAGAAAAGAATGACTTATTCAGAATCAAAATACACAAATCAGGAGAGTTAGAAGATATTTCAACTACCGAGGAATTCCCAGGAGTTCAACAAGATGAAAAATGAATTGAAAAAAAACGAAAATTCAGCTTCCGAGTTACTTAAAGATTACATTGGAAATTTTATTAAATGAGGTTACTTAAATGGAAAGAAAAATTACTCTACTACAGTTATTAGCAGGAATAATTAAATACATACTCCTTCTACTCTTACTATTTTTAGTATTACCAATAGGTTGCAAATCACAAAATTTGAATAAGATTGACTTTGAATCTTTTTTAAATAAGTTTTATCTTGCTGATTTACCAGTTTGTAATTCAATGTTTGAGGAAAAGGAAAGAATTTCAGAAAATGAGTTTGATCTATACCTAAGTTCTGATACAAGTTTCTGGCAATATCAAGAATATTTTTATTATTATTCTAGCATTCGTTTTAATTTAGATAATGATAATATAGCTCATATTTACAGAAGAATTTATGAACCAGAAGAATCATTTTTGGAAAAAAGAGAATATGTTTTAGCTACATTCAAAAAAAATGGAGAATTTATTTCATCAGAAATAATTGATGGATTTAATCAATTTGAAGATGGTGAAATTGTAATTGATGGCCAAATAAGTTCTAGCTTAGAGATATCCATTACTAAAAATCATTTTACCGTAGATTTGCATGGAAAAGAAAATCTTTCTACTACATCAAAAATACTAAAAATTGACATTAAAACCGGTGTGATTAGATAAGTTATTGATCCAAATTATAATTTTCACTTACAAACGGACCAAAGCTTAATATGGAAGAGTATAAAACTAAAACGCAACACCTGAGTTAGATAATAATTATTTGGGAAATTTTATTTATATAGTATTAATAACTAAAGTTTCGCACCAAATTTAAACAAATACTCGTTAAGTATTTACCAAAGC
>CAYWXI010000071.1:0-24133 GCA_964462015.1 uncultured Bacteroidales bacterium
GTGGTGCTTCTTATTCTTGAAATACGTGGAGATTTTTACCGTGAAAATCTATGATAAACACTAATTATCAAATTTGGTATTTAATAAATTAGCAAATCAATTAATTTAGTTATCTTAGTAAGATTTTTCTAAACTAATTTAACTATGAATACAAAAAATCATAAGCTTGCCGCAATAGTTTTTACTGATATTGTGGGATATACTAAGCGAATGGAGGAAAGTGAAAAGAGGACAATGCAACTATTGCAGCAACAACGCGAAATTATTTTTCCAATAGTTAAAGCTCATGGCGGAGAAGTTGTTAAGGAATTAGGAGATGGTTTGTTAATTATGTTTCATAGTGCTATTGAAGCAGTTAGATTTTCCATTGAAACACAAAAACGTCTTAAAGATGAAGAATTAACTATCCGCGCCGGAATTCATATTGGAGATGTAATATTTGAGGAAGGAGATGTGTTCGGTTCGGCAGTAAACACAGCGGCCCGTATTGAACCATTAGCACCTCCAAATGGAATTTGTATATCAGAAGATGTTAGAAACCAGATAAGAAATAAGGATGACATTCATACAATTTCAATTGGGAAAAAAGAATTAAAAGGAGTTAATGAAACCCTTGAAATATTTAAAATTACAATGGAAGGTATATCCGTTGAAGAATCAAAACAAAAACTACCTTTTTTCATGGACCTATGGAAAAGAAGGGTAATTCATATTTTAGGTGCATATATTTTAAGTTCATTAGTAATAATATACATTATTTCAACAATTGTATCATCATTCCTTCTTTCACCTTTTCTTGTTGATTTTGCATGGATAGCCTTACTTTCCTTATCACCTACAGTGTTTATTTTATCATATTTTCATGCCCAAAGAAGCGGAGGAAAATGGGCAATGACTGAAAAAATCGGTTTGCCTGTAAACTTGATCTTTAGTGCTTTATTACTGATTATTGTTTTCAAAGGTAAAGATCTGGGAGCGGCAACCAAAGCCCTGACAATTGAAAACGAGGATGGTGAAAAAATTGAAAGAGTAATTGCAAAAAGTGAATTCAGAAAAAAGATTGCAATATTTTTCTTTGAAAATAAATCAAAAGACACAACACTTAACTGGATGCAATATGGAATCTCCTCAATGATAAATTATGATTTATCGCAGGATATTTTCTTACATACACTCTCCGGCTTTGATTTTTATAATAAATTAAATGAATACGGTTTTTCAAAGGGCATTGGAATTCCTTTAACTCTTGAAAAGAAAATTGCAAATAATTTCCATTTAAACAGTTTCATTACAGGTTCATTTAATAAGCATAATGATGAATATTCTATTAAAATTAATCTTTATAATACTAACTCCGGAGACCTTATTTCTGAAAATGTTTTCTCCGGAGAAAATATTTTTACAATGATTGATGAAATTACTAAGCAAATAAAAATTGATTTAGACATCCCCGAATCATCTTCCGGTGAAATTAATGATCTTCCTATTTCCAAAATATTTACTGATTCATTAAATGCCTTGAAAAACTATATTGAAGGGCTTTGTGAAATAGAATTTCATAATAATTGGTCTGATGGAATTAATTATCTCGAGATTGCAGTGGCCGATGATCCAAATTTCACACTTGCTCATTTAAACTCAGCTTTAGCATATTTTAGTACAAATCAGGTAGAAATAGCTAAAATCTCATTGAAGAAAATTATTCAAAATATATATAAATTACCGGAAACACAGCAGTTTGCGGCAAAGAATATTTATTACCAACTTGAGTCTAAACCTGAAAAATGTCTTGCAGTTGTAAAAATGTGGGTTGAACTTTTTCCTGATGACATTAATGGACACCATCAACTTGCAGGCAAATATTTAAATAACAATAAAATACCTGAAGCAATTGAGGAATGCAAAACAATTTTAGAATTAGACGCTGAACAATATGCATATTTACAATATATTGGGCGTTTATATTTAAGAATTGGAAATTTTGAAGAAGCCTTAAACCATTATCAACAATATGAAAAGCAATTCCCTAAGGACTATAACTCATACAGAAATATAGGTTACCTGTATTTTAAAATGGGCGATTTTAAAAAAGCAAAATCTTACTACGAAAAAGCACTTTTGTTAGAAACCGAAAAAGTTTCATTATTATTAAATTTAATAAGAGTGGAAATCCGCTTAGGTAATTTCCCTGAAGCTTTGACCCAAAATCTTAATACATTAAAAAAATGTAATACATCATCTGATTCGATGAGAGTATATTCATCGCTTGAGGAGTATTTTAATATTCGGGGACAAATGGTTGAGTCAATAAAATATATGGAACTCAGGCTAAAGCAATATGAAAAAATCAGTACACCGCTAAAGTATTTTGCTCAAACAATATTTGATGTCGACAAATATGTAATTGCCGGCAATAAAGAAAAAGCTTTTCAAATTTTAAATAATATTGTAGAAGAGCTTGAACCTCCAATTGATGATATTATTTATTTGGGGTATATGCTTGTATATCTTGAGCTTGAAGATATTGAAAAAGCTGAAGAAGCAATCATTAATGCTCAGCAGTTTGTTAATAATTTCGGAATGGGCGACCAACAACCGAAAGTTTATATTGGGCAAGGCCGGGTTCATGAATTAAAAGGCGAATATGAACCGGCAATTGAAGATTTCCGTAAAGGAGTTGAAATTTCACCTAACAGGAAAAAATTCTATTATTATATTGGTAGATGTTATCGTAAACTAAATAAATTTAATGAAGCGAAAGAAAATCTAATCATTGCTTATAATGATTTTCCATATAATCCTTTATATATTTATGAACTTGCTTTATTAAACCTCGACATTGGACATACAGATAAAGCAATAGAATATCTGGAAAAAGCAAATGAAATCTGGAAAGATGCCGATAGTAATTATAAACCGGCTCAGAAAGCAAAAGCTAAACTTGAGGAAGTAAAAAAGTCAATAGCTTTATAACAACATTTACAAAAAATGAACAATATAAATTCAATGAAAACATTAGATAAGTCTTTTAGTAAAAGCTATCATTTATTTTACATTTTTGTACTCATAATTTTTATTTCTATAATTTCATCTTTATCCTGTAAAAAAATTACAGATGATATAATTGATTGTTCCATTGAAGCTATGATGCTTTCGGTACATTACGAGACTGATACTACAAATTCAAAATTAATTCATTTTGAATTCAAAAATGAAAGCACCGGTGATTTCAAGCTCAGGAATGAAATTTCATGGAATTTTGGTAATGGACAATCAATTAAATCCACCGGTTTGAAAATTGATCATACTTATCAATCTACAGGAACTTTTGAAGTTGTTGCTTCTTATATTCTTGAAAAAGGCTCCAGCACCTGCAATGGTGATAAAAAGAAAACGCTTACACTTGAGTAATTATCTTATAAAACTTTGTTTTTTTAACATAGTATATGTTGTAATAAATTACACATCTTATAGTTACTTGTATTAAAAAAATCTGTAAAATCATAATTATCATAATAAATCAGTGTTCTATTTTTTGTTTGCAGCGAAGCTGCGATATAGGATAGTGATTTCTTCTTTTGCCTAAAAATTCCTTTTTAAAAAAAATTCCTTCCGGCTCCTCAAAATAAATTTTACCCTTTAGCCGGTATTAGGATCTGAAAAATAACTTTATTTTTACAAGCAAAATATAAAAGGTATATGGGAGAGATATTATTTGACAATACAGAGATAGCCTTTAAAAGTAAAAGTAAGGTGGAGTTAAGGAAAGCATATGTTCTATTTAAAATAATTAGCAACGGAAGTTTAGTAAAGCCTGGAACATCACTATTAAATTTTGCGAAAAAAATAAAGTTTCCTGTAGGATGGTTTCTGAAACCAACAGTTTTTAAACATTTTTGTGGAGGAGAATCTATTGAAGAGTGTCAAACAACGATTGATAAACTTTACAAATATAGCGTAAAAGCAATTTTAGATTACTCAGTTGAAGGGAAAGAATCTACAGAAGACTTTGATGCTGCTTTGCAGGAAACATTGAAAACAATACATAATGCAAAAAAGAACAGCAATATACCTTATGCAGTTTTTAAACCAACGGCTTTTACATATAGTACGGTACTGGAGAAACTAAGCGCAGAAAAAAAGCTGACTGATGAAGAAAAAAAAGAACAAACTAAATTTGAAGAAAGAGTAGAAGAATTGTGTAAAACGGCACATGGAGAGGGAGTACCAATTATGATTGATGCTGAGGATTATGCTTTTCAAAAAGCAATAGATGATGTTGTTACTAAGATGATGGAAATGTATAATAAGCAGAAAGCAATTGTTTACAACACCCTACAGATGTATAGAGTTGACCGTTTGGATTTCTTAAAACAATCCTATAAGAAAGCCCTGGAAGGCAATTACTATTTAGGTGTTAAATTTGTCAGAGGAGCATATATGGATAAAGAAAGAGAAAGAGCAGCAAAAATGAAATATCTATCACCTATTCATCCTGATAAAGAGGCAACAGACAAGGCCTTTAATGATGCTTTAAGATTTTCGATTAAGCATATTGATAAGATTTCTATTTTTAATGCAACACATAATGAAGAGAGTTCTCAGTTTTTGGTAACACTAATGGAGGAGGCAGGATTTGCCCCTAATGATGAGAGATTCTATTTTTCGCAGTTGTATGGCATGAGCGACCACATTAGCTTTAATCTTGCAAAAGAAGGGTATAATGTTGCTAAATATATTCCATATGGCCCCGTAGGAAATGTTTTGCCGTATTTAATGAGAAGGGCAGAAGAGAATGTTTCGGTTACCGGACAAACCAACAGAGAACTGAGGTTAATAATTAAAGAAACGCAAAGGAGAAAACACAAAGGATTGTCCATGCATAAAGGCTGAACATTTCCGTTAAACAATTTTTTCTATCTCCCCCTAATATTTCTATTGAATCCATAGCCTTTGCGAATTTTGCAAATATTTTTGCGGCCTTTGCAAGAAAATTCACTTAATCAGTTATTTGAATCACCCAAATAATTACTTATATTTACACAAAAGAAATTCAGAACTCAATAAATTTGCAATTTATTCAATTTTAAATTGCATTTGTTTGTTGAATTTTTGTTACGGGTTATAACCAAAACGATTACTGACCTCGCAACTCGTAACATTTACTTTAAAAAATCAATTTTCCAAATTGCGATTGATTTTCCCATTTCATCAAAATTACTGAGTTCTGAAATTGGTGTTTTCTGCCTAAGCACTCAAAATTAATGAGTTTTCGTGCAAGTGCTATATAAAATCTGCTTGGTTACAAATTTCTTTAATCTTAATTTCAATATTATTAAGAATTTCTTCGTAGCAGGCTTGAACTTCAGTTGAAAAATCATTACTAAAAACCAAATCTTCAATAACTTCAATAGCAAGAATGTGAATTGCTTCAGGAATTTTATATCCTAATTGCTTTCCTGTTTCAATTGCTTCCTGAAAAGATAAATCGTGTAGATTCGATAAATGTAAAGTATTCCTGAAATTCTCCGGTGTAAAATTCCAGATAAAACCGGGTTCTTTTTCACCGCTTATAATTGCATCAATTACTATAATAATTTTGTACCCATCAAAAACTTCAATTAAATCAATCCCTCCAACCCATAATGTTTCGAAATGAATAGAAGCATTTATTGTATGTCTTTTCAGATATTTAACGATTTTTACACCTATCCCGTCATCACACTGGATTTCGTTACCCATGCCAAGGATCAGTATTTCGGTTTCAGGAGACATTGGTTACAATGATTAAATGAGTGAATGAATGAATACGTGAATGTTAGAATGATTGAATTGAGATTTTATTCTATCATTCAATTAGTCTCTTTTAACAGTTTTAATCAATTCTCCTTTCTTATTCATAAAATTAACTATGAGAGGCATTTCGCCCGGAAGACGGTGAGTTGCACAGGAAAAACATGGATCATAAGCCCTAAAAGCCATTTCTATCATATTCAAAATTCCTTCACTCGGTTCTGTTCCTTTTTTTATGAGACCTTGAGCAGCTTCTTTAATCGACATACAAATCGGAGCATTGTTATTTGTTGTTCCTACTATAATATTCACCTTCTCAACAATACCATTTTTATCTGTCCAATAATGATGTGTCAAAGTTCCTCGTTGAGCTTCAACAGTTCCTACACCTTCACCAACAATCTTTGACCTGTCAATTTCGGTTCTCAGATCTTTACCTGTAATCTCAGGATCGGTAGCCAGTTCAAGACATCTTTCGGCTGAATAAAGCAACTCTACCAGTCTTGCCCAATGCATTGCAAGTGTAGCATGAACAGGTTTTCCACCAAGAGTTTTATACATTCGTTCGTATTCAATTTGAGCAAGTGGTGTTGCCATTCCATCGGCGGCATTCAAACGGGATAAAGGTGTTGCATGATAAACCCCCGAATCTTGCCCATCGACAAATCCCTTCCAACCTATCTTTTTCAGGTAAGGAAATTTCAGGTAACTCCAGGGTTCAACTCTTTCGGCAACATAATCCATATATTCTTTGGGAGCATATTTGCAATGCTCGTTTCCTATTGTATCAACTACTCTTACTTTTCCATCATAAAAATTCACATGATTGTTTTCATCAACAAGACCCATTGAATGAATTTTTAAAGAATAAGGACCATTGAGAATAATGTCAAGATAGGTTGCATTTCCAAGAACTACTTCATTGAATATTTGAAGAGAAAACTTTGCAAATTCAATAAAATCTATAGCAGTCTTTTCAATACCTGCTCTTTGTTCTTCAGTTAGTCCTTTTCTAACACCTCCTGGAATATTCATCACAACATGAGTTTGATGTCCACCCAATAAAGCCTGAATTTCCTGAGCTTTACGTCTTTGTTTTATCACCTCCGTGCCAACTTCCACACCTACTTTTTCAATTACCCCGAGAATATTTCTTTTTGCGGGATCGGCGTCAGGCCCGACAACAAAATCGGGAGCGGCAAGTGCATAAAAATGTGCAATATGACTATGAACAAAATGAGCCATATAAAATAATTCACGAAGTTTTTTGGCTGTTGATGTAGGTTCTACGCCAAAAACTGCATCAGCAGCTTTTCCAGAAGCCATATGATGACAACCCGGACAAACTCCGCAGATTTTTGTAACAATTTGTGAAAGTTCCTCAACGGGGCGGCCTTCGCAGAATTTTTCAAAACCACGTAATTCTGGAACCTGGAAATATACATTTTCAACATCTCCTTCATCGGTGAGGAATATTTCAATTTTCCCATGTCCTTCAAGTCTCGTAATCGGATCAATAGTTATTTTCTTCATTATAATTTTCTCCTTATTATTGAACCCGGTACACTAAAACGATAGAATGTACCTGCCGGATCCACTATATCTTCAATAATTTTTTCTATTTCATCATCTTCATTTGCATCTATCATAGTTGCAATGGCTGACATCATCTTAGCTCCCGGATCGGGAGAATCGGGAGGTGGTCCATAACAGCCACGGCATGGAGCGTTTCCTTTAATACATCTTACTCCGCAACCACCTCTGGTTGCCGGCCCCATACAAATTACTCCCTGTTCAAGGAAACAAGTTTCGCCATCATCTTCAATCTCCCATGGCCTGAAGAACTTCTTAATCTTTTTATTATCGGTTTTTTTACGCTCGCATTCATCGCATTGTGTTTTATCATAAGCCCCGATAACTGATTTTTTTGATGGTAATTCACTTCCACTTACAATAGCCATAAATACCTCAAGCAGTCTTTCGGTTTGAGGTGGGCAACCGGGCAGATAATAATCAACACAAATAACTTTATTTAAGGGCAGTACATCATTATAAAAAATTGGTAGTTCGAGATCACCTTCAGGTATTTTTGTTTCAGGTTCAGGCAAAATTTTATCGGGATTCACAGTTGATTCCGATTTATAATAAACTCTGTCAAAAAGCTCATCTTTAGTTGAAAAATTTGCTAATCCCGGTATTCCTCCCATGTGGGCACATGAGCCATAAGCCACCATAATTTTTGTCTTTTGACGAAGAAGCATGGCCAAGTATTTATTTTCGCTATTTCGAATCGCACCATTAAATAAAGTTACATCAATATGGCCATCAGGCATAGCTTCCAAATCTTTATACTTTATATCTAAAGCTATAGGCCAGAAAACCAGATCGGCTGCAGCTATCACATCAAATAATTTTTCGTGAACATCCAATACCGATACACAACAACCCCCACATGCTGCCCCCCAATAAACAGCCATTTTTAATTTTGGTTTTTGTTTTTTTTCAGTTGTCATAATGCCTCCGTTTTTTCTTGTTCAACATTTTCATTTTCATTTCCTGATTTAGGTTTTTCGAATAAATCTAATTTGTCTTTTATGTTGGCCGGGCCAAGATCCCTCATTGTTTCAGTCATTTCATTAGCCAGTTCGGCAAATTGTTTTCCTTCACTTGCACTAACCCATTCAAGTCTTAGTCTTTTTTCATCGATTCCCATTTGTATAATATATTTCTTCAGAAGTTTATACCTTCTCAGGCATTTGTAGTTACCTTCATGGTAATGACAATCGCCAGGATGACATCCGCAAATCAACACACCATCGGCTCCTTCACGAAAAGCTTTCAAAACAAAAGTCGGTTCTACTCTGCCAGAGCACATAACCCTGATAATTCTAATATTTGGGGCATACTTCATTCGTGAAGTACCTGCAAGATCGGCTCCTGTATAGGAACACCAATTGCATAAAAACGAAACAATTTTTGGTTCATTACTCATATTTATACCTCCTCTAATTCTAATGACATAATACCCTCAATTTGAGAGAGAATTTGTAAATCTGTAAAATGTCGGCTTCTGATTGCACCTGTCGGACAAGCCGAGCCACAGGTTCCACAACCTTTGCAAAGCACTTCATTAACAACAGAAACATTTTTTTCGGGATCAAAACTAATTGCTGTATATGGACAAACACTAATACAGGTTTGGCAACCACAACAAATATCCTCATTAACTACTGCTGTTGTTACTTCAACCTGAACCGAGCCTTGAGCTATGGTTCCAAGAATTCTTGACACAGCTGCTCTTGCCTGGCTAGCGGAATCTATTATTCCTTTAGGACCCTGGCAACTTCCAACTATGTAAACACCATCAGTAGTAGTAGCAACAGGATCAAGTTTTGGGTGCTTTTCAATATAGAATGCATTCCCACACATACTTATTCCAACTGCATGAGCAATATCCTTTGCATTATCCTGAGCCTGGCCGCCCACCAAAAGTATTACCATATCAACCGGAATCCGTAATTCTTCACCTGTCAATTTTTCATTTACCTCAATAATCATATTGTAATTATTCGACGAATCGATAGGTTTTATCTTTGGCAGATCATTTCTTTGGTCGAACATCATAAAAACTATATCTTTTACTGATGTTTTTGTATAAAGTTCCTCACAGCCTTTTCCAAATGCCCGCATATCACCATAAAGTTGATATATTCCCGAATCAGGTAATGCATCCCTAAGCTGATTTGCAAATTTAAGGCCTGTCGCACAACAGGTTCTTGAACAATATTCGTTATAATTATTGTTCCGGCTTCCTACGCAATGGATTATAGCAACATTCTTAGGCGATTTACCATATTTTGTTTTTACAGCACCTTCTTTCAACATTTTTTCAAACTCAATCGAAGTTATCACATCGGGGAATTTACCATAAGCATATTCAGGAATAACTGAAGGATCAAATGGTTTTAACCCGGTTGCAACAATAATATTTCCGAATTTCAGATTTTCTTCATTTTCGGGCCGACCGTAAAGCTTTGCTTCAAAATTACCGATATAACCAAATACTTCCTCAATTTCAGTATTTAAGAAAACCTGTATATTAGGATGTTTAATAACTTTTTCAATTTTTGGATCAAGCATCTGATGGACACTACTCATATCAGGATAGCTGAGATCAATAAAAGCCAAATTCCCTCCCAGCGAATTTTTCTTTTCAATTAAATAAACCTGTTTTTCTGTTTCGGCAATCTCAATTGCAGCTGTTAAACCTGCAATTCCACCACCTATTATCATAGTAGCAGGATTTATCTCAACCGATCTTTTATCAAGAGATTCGTGAAATCCAACTCTTTTTATTGATGCTATAACAAGTGATTTTGCTTTTTCGGTAGCTTTTTCTCTATCGGTGTGAACCCATGAAACATGCTCCCTGATATTAGCCATTTCAAAAAGATAGGAATTCAATCCTGCATTTTCCAGGGCTTTACGGAATGTCAGTTCATGTATTCTTGGTGAGCAGGCTGAAACAACAATTCTATTTAAATTATTTTCCTTAATATCTTTAATGATCAAATCCTGTCCAGGATCCGAACACATATATTTGTAATTTCTGGAAACGACCACATTTTGCAATTTTTTCATCTCTTCGGCAATATATTCCACATCAACCATTTTTGCAATATTGGTACCACACCAGCAAATATATACTCCAATTCTTGGTTCTTCCATTTTAAAATATTTTAAGCAGTTACAATTTGTGTCTTATTTTGTTGTCGGGCATAAGCAACTTTCTTTACCCTTGCAAAATAAATTGCAAAAGGCCTGTAAGCAAGATGCGACCATTTTGAAAACGGAACTTCAATTACTATCATAGGAACAAGAATGGCAAGATGTAAAACAAACATATAATAGGTAAGAACCGGCATTCCTCCTAATCTGAAAATATTTATTAATATTCCGGTTATGGTGGTCATACCAAGCATTATAATGAAAAGCCAATCAGATCCGTGTGAGAATTTAAATCTTATATCAGATTTTTTAATTCTTTCTATTGCAGCAATAATCAGGAAAAACAAAATTCCGAAAGTAGCATAGTAACCTAATATACGCTGCCAATGATACCAGGGTTTAACCTCCTCAATTTGAAATTCGGGTAATAGGACAACAATTATGAAAAACATAATTGTATACCCTGTCATTAATAACAGATGTCCGACCCAATAAGATTTTTTTTCGCATTTTGAAAATTTTGCCTGCGTTAAAAAATTATAAATCAATTGAAAAAATTCCGTAATAAAAGCAACAAAAGGAATTCTCAATATCCAGTAATCTTTTATGATTACTTTGTAAAACATCATTAATATATTTGAAATCAGCAACAGAGCAACAATTGCAGCCATTGTCCAATCTCCGTATTCAATAATATTTAAAAACTGTTCGCTACTGACTCCGTCAACCATGCTGTTAATCATAACACCTCCCTGTTCGTTAATAAAAGCATCGGGATTAGTGAAAAGGCCTTGCGAAGGAGGAAGAAAAACTAAAAATGCCGCTATTATAGCTGCTCCTAGAAATGCAATAAAGCCAATCTCCCAAAATTTCGAGGTATAAAACTTTTTAGATAAGCCGGTCCAATCGTAAGATGAAGTCAAATATCTTCTCAGGCTCATCATCAATTCGCCCGGATTTGCATCGCGTGGGCAGGTATCACTGCATTCACCGCAATAATAGCAAAGCCAGGGATCAAGGCTTTTCTCTAATTTCTCCTTCAGACCCATTTGGATGCATTGAATACTTTTTCGTGGGAAAAGAAAACCTCTTTCGGTCAGTCCGCAAATTGCTGTGCAATTCCCGCAATTGAAACATGCGTTCCAATTCCCGACTCCAAATTCCATCAATTCTTGCTTGAATTTAGTATGTACTGTTTGTTTCATATTTTAATATCTATTATTTCTGAAAATCTTTAACCCGTTTTTCAATTTTTTCTAAAGGAATATCTTTAATATTTTGATTGACCTTATTTTTCATAATGCTTTGTATCACTTTTGAAGCTGCGCTTGCCCCCTGGGCTACGCTATCAGGAATGTCTTTTGGCCCCTGACAGGCACCAGCAATTGTTACTCCTCCGGTGAGAGTAGTTTCGCCATCGAAGGAAGAATTTGCTTCTTTATACCATCCGTCATTTGTTTTGGAAATATTAAGAATTTCCATTAACTTATCAGCATCATTTCGTGGCTCAAGACCTACTGAAAGAATTACCATATCAACCTCCTGTTCGATAATTCTATCATTGAGAATATCCTCACTCCTTAGTTTTATACCATTTTTAGATTCCTCGATCCTTGCAGTCTTACCCCGGATAATATTCACATCTTCCTCCTTTATACGTTGGTAGAATTCTTCATATCCTTTACCGAAGGCACGCATATCAATAAAATATTCAAAAACATCAGCTTTTGGAATTTTTTCTTTAATAAGATGTGCAAGTTTCAGTGAATACATACAACACACACGCGAACAGTAGTTTTTATAATTCCTATCTCTACTTCCAACACAATGAACTATTGCAAATTTTGATGGCTCACCCGACCCGGGTTTAAATATCCAATTACCTTTTTTATCTTTTGTTCTGTAAGTAATATTTCCTTCGGTTGGCCCAGCTGCATTAACCAATCGTTCAAATTCTAATGATGTTAAAACATTAGGAAACCGGCCATAACCAAATCGTTCGATTTTTTTTGCATCAAAAGGTTGAAAACCTGTTGCAACAATTATGTTCCCAACTGTGATTTCAATTTCTTCATCTTTTTGATCAAGATCAATGCATTTTGCCGGACAAACTTTTACACATACACCACATTTTCCGTTTTTAACGTAAATGCATGATTCTGCATCAATTAAATATTTATTGGGAACTGCTTGAGGGAATGGAATATAAACAGCCTTTCGTAATGTTGTGTTTGAATCAAATTCGCTTAAGGTTTTTGAAGGGCATTTTTCGGAGCAAATTCCACAACCTATACAATTGGCCAGGTCAACTCTTCTTGCCTTTTTAAGGATTTTCACCCGGTAATTCCCGGGAGAACCTTTTACATCAATAATTTCGCTATATGTAAGAAGGTCAATATTTGCGTGTTGACCTACTTCAACCATTTTTGGAGTTAAAATACATGCAGCACAATCTAAAGTGGGAAATGTTTTATCAAACATTGCCATGTGCCCACCGATTGTACCGGTTTTTTCAACCAGAAATACCTTATTGTTACTATTTGCAACTTCCAGTGAGGCCTGAATTCCTGTAATTCCTGCCCCGATTACAAGGGTTTCTGATCTAACAGGATTTTCCTCAGGCTGAAAACCAAACTCAAAAGGAACATCGTTAAATGCACAAAACAGAACAGCTTTTGCAATTTCCTGGTTTCTTGTTCCACCATTGCAATACTGTCCAAAATCAGCAATTACCAAATCCTCAGGCCTTCTACCAGCTATTAGCAAGGCTTCAGCGAAAAAAGATTTTCTGAATCCCGGTTGTAATCCGGCTATAACTAAACGTTCAATATCATTCGTTTTAATCTCATTAGCTACTGAAGAAATATCTCTATCTGATAAGTTTTTTGAATTCCAGGTTGCTTTAACAAATGATTGCTTTTTAGAAAATTGTTCCAAATCATTTTTATCCAAATTAATAATTGATTCATTATCCGGATAATAGAAATATACTGCTGTAATTTTTGTACCCATTTTTATTTTATTTATTCATTGCAAATTCATACAGGCAATAGTAAATACAACTGAAAGACTAATAAATGATAATTATCATTGAAGAAAATGATTATCATTAGGATAATAAATGATAATTATCATTTATCAGAAAATAAATATTTAGTAATCAGAGAAAAGGAAGAAATATAGGGGAAATAGAACCAATAAAGGTGTGATGGAAATATGAGAAATAAGGTTTAAAGAACCCAGAATTTCCTATAAAATTCCATTAAGCATATTGCTTTTCAATTGTGAAATAAAAATCTAAAATCTAAAAATGATAGTTATGGATGCATTTTTCCAACTTTCATAAGCATATCAACATCCAAAAGTTTAATTTTTCGACCATAGATTTCAACAAGTTTTTCTTCCTTAAAATCAGACAAAAGCCTGATTACGGTTTCTGTAGCTGTTCCGACAAGATTTGCGAGATCAACTCTTGAAAGGCTTATAACCGGATTTAAAACAGATGGGCAATCAGGCCTTCCGGTTTGGAAAACATTATTTAAAATTATAAGTGATTCGGCAAGTCTTTCCCTTACCGGTTTTTGTGCCATGGAGGTCATTTTATCCTCAGCTTCTTCAAGCATCTGACTTAATGATTTCATCAGACATTGAGAAACTGAAGGATATTTTAACATTATTTTAAAGAAATAGCGTTTTGTAATATAGCAAATTACCGAATCTTCAAGAGCAGTTGCAGTAGCTGAATATTGTCGGCCACCAATAAAAGCTCTTATTCCAAGTAATTCTCCGTTGGTTACGAATCTAACAATTTGCTCTTTCCCATCAATACCGATTTTTGAAATTTTTACTTTCCCTGATTTAAGACAAAAAACTCCGGTAGGTTGACGACCAGAATAAAAAACAACCTGGTTTTTTTTATAAAGTGTGCTTTTCTTCTTTTCGTCAAATTCAGCCAAGTCCACCTTTGGGATTAAGCTAAAACAATTATTTTTTTGTATTTCACAATTCAAGCAGGAAATTTGAAGCATCATAATAATTGTATTAGAAATAAAAACATGTTTTTAATAACATTTCTGATATTAAAATGACATTTAACAAATAAAATATAATATCCAAATCTATAAGGATTGTGTATCATTCTTATAGATTTGGATAAGCTTTAAAACATTCTCAAATTCAATAAATTTGATTAAAAAACATATATGTAATTTTTTATATAAATTTCCACATGACCTTGCTCAAAGAAAAACTCAAATCAAGATCCATAGAAATAAAATTATAAATAAGTAAATTAAATATACCTAAATGCCGTATTCGTCATGAAATTTCCTTATTGCATCATGTAAATTTTCAAACATCACATAATGGTTTTTGCATCCC
Organism: uncultured Bacteroidales bacterium; assembly: GCA_964462015.1. Taxonomy (GTDB): domain Bacteria; phylum Bacteroidota; class Bacteroidia; order Bacteroidales; family JAEINX01; genus JAEINX01. The sequence goes on from CAYWXI010000071.1 coordinate 14,902, forward strand.
ATTCTTGAGCAAATACTAACAACTCCTCCTATTTCAATATTAAACTTAACTATTGGTGCATCACATGTTTTACATTTAATATCTGTATTAAGAAGAGCATTACAACTTGGACAATAAAACTCAACTATTTTATCCTCCGGTATTTTAACAGTCGAACTGTGTTCATAACAACCATAAACAGAACATAACCTGATTTGACCAGAAACATCATCAAATTTTATATTACATAATATACTTGGCATACCGAGTGTTAAATGTTTATGATCCATTAAGGATTTTCCGCATTTTGTACATTTTACATTTAAATTTACTTTTGTATCCATTTAAAACCTCCAGTGTTAATTAATTAATAATTTCTTTATATCATCAATAAAGATGATTAGTCTTTTATGGCTAAAATACAAAAAAAATTGATACAATCAATATTCCATCAATTTTTTTTAAAATTAATAGAATTAAATATTTTTTAAAAAGAATTTAGGTATGGATGATAATATCTATACTCAGATTGGCATAGTCTTTTTAATTGCACTTGCTTGTAAAAATGTTATCTTAATTAGTGATTTCTTTATCTTAATTTTTTCCTCTTCAAATAAATCAACCCTGAAATAAGAAAATTAATTCCTCCGATCAGTAAGCAAAGATTCACAATTCCAAGCAAAGGAAATAAAATTACCGAGACCAAAATCATACCTACAGCCGAACCTATCAGGTCGGCTGCATAAGTATCTGCAGCAATAACTGAAATTTTCTCCTTCTTAATTTTTGAAGCTAATGAAAACTGTATGCCTGTTAATATTGAAATAATAATTGTTAGTATAAAGAAAAAGAAATAAAAAGCTAATGTATTAACATTTAATGCATTCATTAACAAAATAACAAATGGAAACAAAACACAATAAAAACCTATCAGAATTTGAATTTTGATAAATGAATTCAAATTAATTTTTCTCAGAAATTTATTATAATAAGCCGCACCAATTGCCAACCCTATCATAAAAACTGTAATAATAACACCAAGCACCTGATAAATATATCCGTAAATAACCTGGAAAGAAATCAACAATAGAAACTCAATTGCAGAAGCACTAAAACCCGCTCCAAACATTCCTAAATCTATAGTTCTGAATCTTATAACAATAAAAACAATAAAAGCCACCAACAAGATTATAAAATACCAGGAGCTTATCCCATAAAGTGTCATCCAGTAAACAATCTGCCTGTAATACGAAACCGGTTTAAAATCATAGTTTATTTCAGCTGAAGAATCAAGATTATTTATCAAATATTCACTTCTTAACTTCAACAAATTATCTTTAATAAAATATTGATTTACATAAGTATTTTCTATATTCTTTCTGTTAATCATTTTAGCAATTTCGAGAGATAAATCCCCATCTGAAGCAATGAAATAATTTCTCTCTCCCGGAATTATTAAAACTGAGTTGAAATTATTTTTTAAAGTATTATATATCACTGAATGTAATTGTTTTGCTTCTTCGCTAAAATAATTTGCAGTTGACGGTAAACTTAAAGCAATCACCGCATTATTTGAAACACTTCCTTTTATTTCTATAAAAAATTCATTTGTATAAAATCTGTTAAGACCGGCATTATTAGGTTCCGGAAGATTAATTAATATTGCATCATAATTATTTTTGGAAGCATTTTTTACAAACAATCCTGCATCCTGATGCCAAACATTCACAATTTTATTCTTTTTCCAAATTCCATATTTCTCAGCAATTTCAATGATACCCGGATTAATTTCAACATAATCGATATTTTTAACTCCATATTTTTCAATTTCCTGAATAATTCCGGAAACTCCTCCTGATATCAGTAAAATATTTTCAGGTTTATTATGCTGAATTAAAGAATAATGCACAAGTTCTTCGTTTTCTATAACATTTGGAAACGAAAACAGTGAATTTCCATTTTCATAAAAATTTATTTGATCATCAGTTTCACTTACAACAATATTTCCATAAGGAGTTTCTTTTTGATAAAGAATATTTTGGCCGGGAAACAAAGATTTTACAGCAATTTTATCAAAATTTATATTAAAAAGAACAAAAATTATTATCGCAGAAATTATCAGTGAAAACCATTTTAATAAAGATTTTTCAGAATAGAACGACAATAAAATTGCAGCAATTAAACTGATCACCATAAATATTTTCAAGCTTTGAATTGCTTCAAAAAAGAAAACAAAAATAAGGCTAAAAGCAAATCCTCCGATTATACTTCCTACGGATTCAAGCGAATAGGTTTTAAAAATCAAATTTCTTTTGCAACTTTTTGAATAAACAAATGAAAAGACTGTGAACATAGCACCAGAAACAAGACAAAAGGGTAAAAGAAAAATAAACGACGAAACAAATATTTCAGTAATACCAAAAACAAGCCCGGGTGGTGAAATTATATTTTTCAAAAAATAAATTAAAAATCCTGTAAGAACCGGAAAAACAGCAATACAAAATTGCATTACTATAATAACAGTGATTCTGATTTTCGATCGGTTTATAAGAAATTTTCCTAAATAAGATCCAGTAGCGGTTAACAACATCCAATTTGCTAGAATTATCCCTAAAACCAATTCATTTCCAAGAAACACCGATAAAAAAATTCTAAGTAGAATAATCTGGGTTGAAATTGACGAAATACCCAAAGCAATAATCGAAAATTTAAGAAAGTTTTTATTTATCAAATGCATTTCCTATCTTTGTTAAATTATTAACGCAATTTTCAATAATACGAAAATTATGTACAGAATAAAAACAATAAACTTAATTTTATTACTTCTGATAGTAATAAATACCGGTTGTAATTCGCAAAACGATATGAAAAACTCAAATAAAAAATTAATTGATCGCCAGCCTTATTGTACAAGAGGATTTTATCCATCCGGAAAAATAGAACTTGAACGCACTTTAAATAAACTTTTTAGAGATGCTGTTCCCAATAAGCATTTAAAAAATGTTTTGGCAATCATATCTCCTCATGCCGGGCTTGTTTTTTCGGGAGAGACTGCTGCTTCGGCTTTCAATCAAATCGACAGTAATAAACAATATAAAAATATTTTTGTGCTGGCTTCCAGCCATACCTCAAGATATAAAGGTGCTTCAATCTATAATATCGGAAATTATATCACTCCAATAGGAACGGTTAATGTTGATATTCCTCTTGCAACAAAACTCATTAACGAAAACGATATTTTTTCTTTTAATAATCAGGCTCATCAGCAAGAACATAGTCTTGAAATACAGCTTCCATTTTTGCAACACATTTTAAATAAGGATTTTAAAATCATACCTATTCTTCTTGGAACCAATTCAGAAAAAGATTGCAAGAAAATTGCCGAAGCTTTAAAAACTTATTTTAATGAAGATAATCTATTTGTTATTTCAACTGATTTCTCTCACTACCCTTCTTATTCGGATGCAGTTGAAATTGACGGACTGACTGCAAAAGCCATCGAATCGAATTCACCCGAAAATTTACTGGAAACACTTGAGTCAAATTCAGTTAAAGGGGTTTATAATCTTGCAACAAGCTTATGCGGCTGGACATCAGTGCTTACACTTTTATACATCACCGAAAACTCCTCTGACTTCGAATACAATCCGATTCAATACAAAAACTCAGGCGATTCACATTATGGAGAAAAAGACAGAGTTGTCGGATATTATTCTTTTGCTGTTACACAAAACGCCAAAACAACTTCCACAGATACTGAATTCGAACTTACTGAAAAGGATAAAAAAGATCTTTTGTCAATAGCCAGAAAAACAATTAAAAGTTACATTACCAAAAAAGTGATCCCTGAATTCGAACTAAAAGATTTTTCTGAAAATTTAAATAAAAAATGCGGAGCTTTTGTTTCACTTCACAAGGATGGAAATTTACGGGGTTGTATTGGAAGATTTTCAGCAGAAGAACCTCTGATCAATGTTGTAAAAGATATGGCAATTTCTTCTTCAACCTTAGACTCACGGTTTCCAAAAGTTACATCTGATGAAATTGACGATCTTGATATTGAAATTTCAGTTTTAACTCCAATGAAAAAAATTGAATCAATTGATGAAATTGAAGTAGGAAAGCATGGAATCTACATTAAAAAGGGCTATTCATCGGGAACATTCCTACCTCAGGTTGCCATCGAAACCGGCTGGACCTTAGATGAATTTTTGGGGCATTGCAGCCGCGATAAAGCAGGTATAGGCTGGAATGGCTGGAAAAAAGCCGATATTTTTACTTATGAAGCCATAGTTTTTAGTGAGAGTGAAATTGATGAATGATGCATGAGAAATGTATTCACAATTGGAGAAACCGTTTTTGATATAATTTTTCAAAATCAATTACCTGTGGCTGCAAAACCAGGAGGTGCTATGTTAAACACTGCTGTTTCTCTAGGTAGAATGAATATTCCGGTTTCATTAATAACTGAAGTTGCAAACGATAAAATTGGGTTTATTACAGAAGATTTTCTTCTAAAAAACAATGTTTCAACCGATTATATTAATAAATTTTCTGATGGCCAAACTGCTGTTTCAACTGCTTTTTTAGATGATGAAAAAAATGCGTCTTATTCATTTTATAAAAATTACCCAAAAAACCGATTTACTTCTCCCCTACCTCAGGTGAATTGCGATGACATTGTTTTATTCGGTTCTTTTTACTCCCTAACTCATGAAGTCAGGGAACATGTATTTGGTTTTGTAAAAATGGCTGCTAAAAATAATGCAATAATAATTTACGATCCGAATATTCGTATGCCCCATAAAAACAAAATCAAAAAATTAACGGATTATATTTTTGAGAACATCGAAATTGCAGACATTATCAGAGCTTCGGATGAGGATTTCAACACAATTTTCGATAATTCAATAGCCAAGGATGTTTATCAAAAAATAAATAAAACTAATCAAACTAATTTGATTTTTACTCAAAGCTATAAAGGAGTTCAGATATTTTCGAATTCATTAAGAAAGGATTTTAAAGTTCCGAAGATAAAGCCCCTCAGCACGATTGGTGCGGGTGATAGTTTTAATGCAGGAATAATTTATGCACTAATTAAAAACAAAATAAAAAAGAAAGACATCAATTCTTTATCGCTCGAAAATTGGAACAAAATAATTGAATCAGGAATTGAATTTGCTACTGAGGCATGTTTGAGTTATGATAATTATATTACTGAAGAATTTGCGCTTAATAAAAGTAAGTCATTAATTAATCATTAAGTGGTTATTACATCTACGGGCACAGGATGTCCTTTTGGATTTCACTTAAACAGGAATTTAAAAAAAATGTTTAAAAAATCTTCATTGATAATTTTCTGATTATTTATATTTTTTTGTATATTGTCAGCCTAATATTAACAACCAAAAAATTATTAGTCATGAAAACTTTAAAAATTATTATGATCATTTTGAGTGCAATTATCGCATTATTTCTTGTTTTTGCACTTTTTTTTCCTTCAAGTGCAGAAGTTAAGCAATCTGAAACTATTAACACACCGCCACTTACAGTTTTTAAACAGGTTAACAACCTGCAAAATTGGGAACAATGGTCAACTCAACATGAAAAGAAGCCTGAATTTGAGTGCACATACGAAGGCCCTGAGCTGGGTGTGGGTGCTGTTAAGATATGGAAAAGAAATAAAAAAGAAAAAATCATGAAAATTGTTGAAAGTCAGCCATATCAACAAATCATAATGCAAATAGCGTATGCTGACGAAGCTCCTGTTGAAGTTAAATGGTCTTTCGATGAAAAAGAAGGTAAAACCAATGTTACCTGGGGAATATACGTTGAAAAGCTTGCATATCCGTTAGAACGCTTCGCTGCATTTGCAATGTCCGGTAAAACAGAAAAATATTTGAAGGAAGGCCTTGAAAATTTAAAAAAGTACTGTGAAACTTTACCACCATATCCAAAAGTAGAAATCACCAAAACTCAGAAAATCATAGCATTAGCGATCAAAGATTCGGCTAACATGAACACCATCGGCCAAAAAATGGGTGAAATGTATGGTGAACTAATGGCTTATACTACAAAGAAAAAAATTCAAATGGCCGGTTATCCTTTTACTATTTGGTATTCGTGGGATATGGAAAAGCCAATGGTTTTTGACGCAGGTGTTCCGGTAATGAAAAAACATGATGGAAAAGGCAGAATATTTCCTATTAAAATTGCTCCTACTGAAGCTGTAACTGCACTTCATACAGGCTCTTATAATAGCTCATATATTACATGGACCGCTATGGACGAATACATTAAAGAACATAAACTTGTTACAAAAGGCGACCCATGGGAAGTTTATATTACCGACCCGACAATCGAACCTGATACAAACAAATGGGAAACAAAACTTTACTGGCCTGTTAAATGATATAATGAGTGAATGAGTGAATGATTAAATAAAAATTGAGACTTGGAAATACAGGATAACCTTTTGAATTGATTTTCCATTATTCCACTACTCCATCTTTTATATGCAGCTTTCTGTCAGCCATATCGGCAAGATCGCGATTATGTGTGGCAATAACAAAACTTTGGTTAAATTCTTTTCTTAATTTAAAAAATAATTCGTGAAGTTCAATAGCATTTTTTGAATCAAGATTCCCTGAGGGTTCATCTGCAAATACAACCGTTGGATCATTGATTAATGCTCTGGCAACGGCAACGCGTTGCTGTTCTCCTCCTGAAAGCTCTGTGGGTTTATGATTAATTCTGTCGGATAGATTTAAAAACCCAAGAATTTCATTTGCTTTCTTTTCAGTTGGTCTTTTTTGCATTCCTGAAATATATGCAGGAATGCAAACATTTTCAAGAGCAGTAAATTCAGGTAGCAGGTGATGAAACTGAAAAACAAAACCTATATATTTATTTCTGAATTCAGATAATTGTCTTTGCCGAAGTTCATCAATTTTGATTTTATTGATCTCGACAGTACCCGAATCAGCTTTATCAATTGTCCCTAAAATATGTAAAAGTGTTGATTTTCCGGCTCCCGATGCTCCTACAATTGATACAATTTCACCTTCCTGTATTTCAATATCAATTCCTTTAAGCACATTTAACAGTCCATAAGATTTTATAATATTTGCAGCTTTAATCATATTTTGAAATTAATTATGCAAATATAGAAGAATTTGGTAAAATGATTTGCAAACTAATGCCGGCTCCAGGGAAAAAGTGATATAAAATTATAAAGGGAATACAAGGTATAAAATATTTATCCTGCTTTGTGTTTACTTATTAGCACAATTTATACAAACCTATTTCAGAACAAGACCAGGATAAGCATAAATAATAGGAACTATAAAATTAAAGCCGGGCAATTTGTAATGATTGCCCGGCTTTTCCTAAAATAAATATATTATTAAAGCTTCTATTCAATAATAATTTTTTGAGTAGAAACTCCTTTTTCTGGAAGTAACATTTTGCTAATGAATTCTATTCTTTTAGAAAACCGGAAGCTGTAGATATTTTATTTGATGTATGTACCATAAAAATCCAGAGTTGATATTTTCTATACACAAATATTCCCTATGTGTTCTTTGGCTCATATGCTTAGCCCTTGAATACCCTCAAAAAAATAATATCAACTTGATATTAGCTATTAATTCAAATTTAATTTTTGATACATTGGAACCTCGTCCCATATAATCCTTGATAGCTCAATACTGTCAAGGATTAGTTGGAAAGTGACTGGAATGCCTGTATTTTACAAAAAGTTAATTTTATTCGTTTGCCCCAAGAAAAATAATAAATCCAAGTTTAATTCCAATTGTACTAATTACGGTTCTGTAATTATCATCATTATCTTCCTTTTCTTTAGCCGTTAAAGAGTAATAGCCAACCATTACGTCGAAAGTGACCCTGTTACTTACCGGAGCAGCTATACCTACACCACCCCCATACGTCATAATGCTTGATTTATCTTTTTCAGTTTCACCGACCTCCGGATCATATTTATCGGTCATTGAGCCAAAAGATACATTGGCCTCCAGATATGGTTTTGCTTTTGCAGTCGGAAAATAATACCTGGCAAATGGCCCTACTGCAAACATAGTACTGCTATATTTGGTTTCTGAATCGCCAAACTTATGAGTAGAAGTGAATAGACTCAAATCTATACCAAAGGCAAAGTTATCAGCAATAAAATAGCCAAACTTGGGCAGAAGGTTTATGCTGGTTACTTTATCAGGATCAGGATCTTCGAATCCATCAGCATCACTTTTAGTTTTCCATGTGGAAAACCCAACTCCCAACAAATCTGAACCTGGTCCAACTATATTCAGGGATGACGAAACTCCGGAAAGCCAGTTTCCTTTGTTTGTTTGCGCTTGTGTAACAACAAGGTTACAAAAACAAAATGCCGTGATAAATAAAACAACTTTTTTCATGGTGCATAATTTTAATTTTTGCCTACTCTTTAGTTTTTCAGCATCCACTCCCTACTCTTATTATGGATTTTCAGGTAGCTCCATGGTTTATATTATCATTCGTATAATTATTGAATTTTACAAATAATGCAATGTCAGGGCAGGATAAATTAGTGTCGAGTGTTAAAGTGATTTCGTCCCATGTAGTTGCACTTTCCGGTGATATCGTAATAGCGTCAGGCATTTGACTTTTTGACTGAATTGTAATGCAAGTAATTACTAAAATCAAACAGATAAGCCTGATCAGTGAATTGGTTAGATCTTTGAATTTTTTCATAATAGCCTCCGTTTTATAATTAAAGTTAATTTTAATTATGAATAAAAGTTAGGATGCAAAAAAGGCGAAAAGGAAAGGAATACATTTACGCTATGGAAAAATGTATAAACGTATAGGTTTTTTGGATTAACTTGAAATAAGTCCAGGGTTTCCATAATTGTATCTTTTTTGTATCACAAGGGGCTAAAGATACATATAATAAGTGCAAAAGTCAAATTTATTTTTCTTGTTTGTAATTGAAGATGAATGGATATTGAAATTGCTTGCTAATGATATTTTTTGATATATTAAAACCACGTGATTGGGAAAGACAAAAATTAAGGATACTATCTTTCAAAAATAGTTAGAATAGTCATTGGATGAGTTGGTACCGGAATTGCCGGATACCTGAATACATTACTCAACTTATCTGTGTACTCATCCAATGACTTAAGCTTAAGTTTTATTGAATCACAATCTTCTTAACCTGACTAAAGTCTTTGCAACTAAAGCTTATAAAATAAAC
>CAYWXI010000072.1:0-23445 GCA_964462015.1 uncultured Bacteroidales bacterium
CTCTGTATAAAAACCACTATCTGCACGAACCAAACCTATATTCTTGTCTTTAAGAGCGTCATCGAATGTCTCTTGCATAAATGCTTTACAATTGCTACTATCAGCAGTATTGCCAGACCTTAGCCAAGCATTGGCAACCATACGGGTTTGGCTCACAAATGCCATTAGCGGATGATGTGAGTTACGGCCTCTTTTGTTAAATCTTTTCATCAAACTCATCCCTCCAAAAGGGGTATCTTTTTTGTCTGAATACTCAATAGGCAAATTAACCTTTGTGGTTTCAATTCAAATCTTTTCAAAAATATGTGTTTTAGGCAATCATCCACATAATAAAAGGTCTATTGCATTAAACGGGTTTAATATTTGTTGCTTGTAATTCTTATGTTAATTTTTGTAATTTTACATAATTGATAGAGAATTAATTTTTAAGACCTTTTTTTTCTTCGAAAAAACATCGTCAGAACTTAAAATGGTTTTTAGTTTTTCTCAAAAATTATGATAACATGAAGCGAATATTAATTATTGATGACCAGAAGGACAATTTAATAATGATTAAAAAGATTGTTAACAAATATCTGCCGAATTGTTATTTATTAACAGCTTTATCAGGTAAAGAAGGTATAGAAATTGCTCAAAAAGAACAACCCGATACAATAATTCTTGATATAATAATGCCGGTAATGAACGGATTTGAAACATGTAACAAACTAAAATCACATGAATTAACAAAACACATTCCGGTTATTATGCTAACTGCAATTAAAACAGATACTAAAAGTAAAGTAAAAGGCCTTAATTCTGGTGCAGATGCATTTTTATCGAAGCCCATAAATTCAGCTGAATTCTCCGCACAAATTAAAGTGCTATTACGAATAAAGGAAGCTGAAGACAAACTACGTCAGGAAAAATCTGATCTTGATAAGATTGTGAAGGAAAGAATAAAAGAGATTTCTTCAATTAATAAAAAATTGCAAAAGGAAATATCTGAACGCAGGAAATCGGAAAACGAATTGCGGGCTTTATTTAAAGCAATGAGAAATATAGTAATTGAACTTGATTACGATGGAAGATATATTGATATTGCACCCACATCGCCTGATCTTTTATACAAACCATCAAATAAACTCATTGGAAAAACTCTACACGAAACTTTCCCAAAACCTGACGCAGATAAATTTCTCAATATAATTCGCCAAAGCCTTGATGAGAACAGAACCATCAAAATAATTTACCATCTAATAATAAAAGATAAATTATTATGGTTTGAAGGAACTGCAACACCGAAAACCAAAAACACCGTAATTTTCATTGCACAGGATATCACCGATCGCAAATTTGCAGAAAGTGAACTAGGCATTCAAAAAGCATATTTTAAACATATTTTTGATGTGGCTCCGGTTTCAATTGCAATTTTAGACAAACATGACAAGGTCATTCAAATAAACAAGGAGTTTACTAATCTTTTTGAGTATACTTTAGAAGAAGCAAAAGGGAAATTAATTAACGATTTAGTGGTTCCTCCTGATTTATTGGAGAATGGAGAAAAAAATACCAGGTCTGCACTTAATGGTCATTTAGTAAACATTGAATCTGTTCGTCAAACAAAAAGCGGAAAACGAATAAATGTTTTAGTAATTGGAAAGTCAATTAATCTAGGAGAAGATCAATTAGGCATTTATGCAATTTATCAGGATATTACTGAAAAGAAAAAAGCAGAAGCTGCTCTTCTTCAAAGTGAAAAGAAAATGAGAATTATTCTTGATGCATCACCTGATATAATCATTCAATTTGATACGGATCTGAAATTTCAATGGGCTAATAAAGTAGTTAGAAATGCTTTCCCGCATGTTTATGGAAAAACTTGCAAGGATGCTTTACTTGGAACAAAGGAAATGTGCAAAAATTGCCCATGTTTGAAGGCATTATCTTCCGGTGAATCCGAAAGAGAAATTATTCTTCATCAAGAAGCAACAATAGCATCTACTAAAGTAAATTATTGGGATACGGTTGCTGTACCAATAAAAGATGATGAAGGTAATGTTGAAAGCATTGTTGAAATTGCAAGAAATATTACCGAGAAAATGGTTGCCGAAAATGCTTTAAAAGAGTATGCTAATGAACTAAAAGAACGAAATCAGGAATTAGACGCTTTTGCTCACACTGTAGCCCACGACCTAAAAAATCCACTTGGAATTGTTATTGGATATTCAGAATTAATTGATGAGGGATTTGAAGATCTTTCTGAAAATGAAATTTGCACTTACATAAAAACCATAAGAAAAGATAGCATCAAAATGAATAGTATTATTGAAAACCTGCTATTATTATCCAGTTTACGAAAAACAGAAGTTAAACTCGAAACTCTTAACATGAGTAATATTATTGATGATTCTATTGAGCGTAATTCAAACAATATTGAAAAAAGCAAAGCTGATGTTAACTTACCTGATTCACTACCTTTTGCTTTAGGTTTTGGTCCCTGGATCGAAGAAGTCTGGACAAATTTCATTAGTAATGCTATAAAATATGGAGGCAAACCTCCCAAAATTGAAATAGGAGCTGATATCATTGAAAGCAATATGTCTTCTAATAAGATTATTCGTTTTTGGATTCGTGATAATGGAAAAGGTATCTCACCTGAAAATCAAAAACTTTTATTTAAGCAGTTTGAACGTCTTGATGAAACCAAAATAGAAGGACATGGTTTAGGATTATCAATAGCTAAACGAATAATAGATAAACTGGGTGGACAGATAGGAGTTGAAAGTGAATTGGGAAAAGGAAGTACTTTCTATTTCACTCTTCCATGTAAAACTGTCTAATTATCATTAAAATGAATAACTTATCCCCATACTTGGCATAATCGGAAGTTGGTAAACCTTATCACCAGTTACTCTGTTTATATAGAAAATGTTTTCCCTGTCATAAATATTAGTAACACTTGCATTTACTTCAATAACCGAATTATAATTCAATGTGTATTTACGTTTAATATTAAAATCCAAACGATGATATGTAGGTAAGCGGCCATTATTCAGGTCACTATAAAGTATTCCAAGGTCACCATTTATGGTTGTGTAATCTGAGTTTATTCCGTCACCAAAAATCAAAGATTCATAAAAACCCCTGGTTTTTGTAAAAGGAAATCCTGAACCAAAGTTCCATCGTGCATTAACTTCCCAATTATTATTCCTTCCAAAAATTAATGAAGCTACAAGGTTTACATTATTTCGCCTGTCGTAATGTGGAGAATATTTTACAAGATCGTGATCAAGGTTCTCATAATATTTGTTAACAAATGCAAAAGAATAAACTGCCCAAAAATAAAATTTCTTATAGTCGTATTTTAATGAAATATCTATTCCTTCGGCATCTCCTTTTTCAATAATATAATCCTTTGTTTGTAAATCCGGTTTATTAGGATATTTGTTTTCATCAAATATTTTGTTTCTGTTCAAGTTTGTAAGTTGTGAGAAGTTTTTGTAATAAGCTTCAATATTGGCAGTAATATAATTAAACAAATCATATTCAACGCCAAATATCACATGTTGTGCTTTCTGAAGCTTATGCTTTACAATCTCTCCGTCAAACTCATTAGGCAGGTTATCGGGGCCTGATAAAAATCCATAAAATAAATTCACAACATCTCTGTCGGAATTGGCACTGATAAGGTTTTGAGAGTATAATCCGGCAGCTAATTTAAGTCTCATTTTATCGCTTAGATTATATTTTAAGGCTAATCGGGGTTCGGGAGAAACATTTGCAAGCGATGCATACCATTGAACCCTGAAACTCGGTTCAAAAAGCAATTTACCTCTGGTCATTTTATACTTTACAAAACCTGCCAATTCAGTTGTATTTTCTTCCTGGTTTATATTAATTCCCAATGAATTCGCAAAATCAAAACTGGTTTTAAAACCCAGCATTTCAATGCCGTATTTTATTTCATCCTTTGCAAGGAAATAAGTAAAATCCAATCCCATGTTAAACCCTTTGATCTGACTTGTTCTATTTGGAGAAAATTCCTCTTCAAGTGAAATTTTATAGCTTGAATAGGCAATATGTCCTTCCAAAAGAACTGAAGATTTTTCGGGAATTACAATAAAATTGGTACCCACTCCGGTTGATACCCAATGATAATCGGAAAGAGCTTGATATTTATTAACCCTATCGTTGAAATTAAATCCGAATAAATTAATTTTGCTCCCGTTAGCACCATTTATTGACAATTTTCCATAAATATCCAGATAATTAAAAGGTAAGCCGGCAGTATCAATGTAATCGTAAAGAACTTTTGATGTTTCCTCCAGGTAGGAATTTTTAACTGATAGAATAAACGAAGAACTACCTTGCGACGTATTGGTTTGTTTTTTAATCGGCCCTTCAACCAATAATTTAGCTCCAAAAGTACTTGCACTAACTTTACCGGCCATTCTTTTTTTATTACCGTCGCGGGTTGTAACATCCATTACCGATGAAATTCTACCACCATATTCCGCACCGAAACCGCCTGTAAACACCTCGGCATTTCTCATAATATCGGTATCAAAAACCGAAAACAAACCTATTGAATGAAAAGGATTATAAATTATCATTCCATCAAGTAAAACTTTGTTCTGAATTGGTGAACCACCGCGAATATATAATTGTCCTCCCTGGTCTCCCGTAAAAATTACTCCCGGTAAAACCTGGAGATATTGAGCTAAATCGGGCTGTCCTCCAATGCTGGGTATTTTAGTAATTTGCTTAGGTGTCACTTTTATCACCGAAGCCCTGACTTCAGTTTTTGATTCTTCTCTTTCAGCAGAAATTGAGAATTCATCAAGTGTAACCGCTGATTTTTCAAGGAAAAGTTTTTTAGTAATAATATCGTATTCTTTTACTGTAACAGGGAGAGTTAATGTATCGTAGCCAATACTTGTAACCATTAAAGTGTATTCTCCCGTTGGAATTTTTGAAATAACATAATAACCGTTTACATCGGTTGCAGCACCATAAGTTGTTTTGTATAAATAAACATTTGTAAAAATTACCGGTTCACCTGTTTCTTTTTCATAAACAAAGCCCCGAACGGTACCGGTTTGAGCGTAACTAAAATTAACTGTTATTGCTATAAATAACAGTGTAAATATTGCAGATATTAATAAGGATTTAATTTTCATGACATATAAATAAAATACATATAACATAAACTATTTGCTGCAAAAGTAGAACTTTGCAGAGAAAATAAATGCAATAATAACAAAAAAGATTGTTTTTAGTTAAAAAAAACAGTTAACGGTAAACATTAACTTGATTTTATATATATTATAGTCACGGTGTGAATTCTTATTTAAAAGCGAAATATAATTGCTACAACTTACAGTTTTTTGATTTGTTCACACCGTGACTTGCGGATTTAAATAATTGAAGCCATTAAAAAGATTATTAGAAATTTTAGATTTTAGTATTACCCATATTTGAATAACAATAATTAATTTATTCATTTCAGTGGATCTTTTAATTTGGACACTACATAAACGTCTAATATTATGCGACTAAACTCTTATGTCAAGTCATGTTTTCATAAAAACGGCTGAGCCGTTAACGTAAACGGGTGAGCCGTCAACAAAAAAAAGTGACTTTTCTCTTATGAAAAGTCATTTGTTTCTTATTTTGGGACACTTTTGGCTTATTAAAACTGACTTTTAGGGTACGAAAAGTATCTTTTTTACTATGAAAACTGTGTTTTTATAGTAAACGAGTGGCTTGTTTATAAAAATAAGTCACTTTCTATAAGAGAAAAGTCATTTTTCATAAGAAAAAAGTCACTTAATTCTTATTTTGGGAAATATTTTGCATTAAAAGTTGCCGTTTTTTAAATTACATTTTTAAAAACTAAGGTTGTTAATCTTATTTTGGGTGGGTATTTTTCGATTAATTGAGTGGGGAGTTTTTAATTACTTTATACAGCTTTCACTTTTTACCCACCCACCTCCTGAGATTAAAATAAAATTAATTCTTATAAATAATTCTTTAAACCTCTGGCAGTTCGCTCCCCTCCTTATTTGTAAGGAGGGGCCGGGGGTGGATAAAAAATGTTGAATCTGGTTACCTTTTCCTGTTTTTCAGAATTAATAAGAAATCATTTCTTGAAAAATGGATTAAAAATTTAAGTTAAACTTCTAAAATAAAATGTACTTTATTAAATTCAAAATATAATAGTCTTAAAAGCTCCATATTAATTTGCCCAAATACAAAAGTATTGCATTAGGACAAATTTAAAAATTATGAATGAAAGGAAATTATAATTAATTTAGTATTTTTTAAATTGAACAATTATGAAAAAGGCACTTTTTAACATGGCCACATTTGTATTTCTAATTAATTTTGGATACGGCCAGGATTATGTACAATTTCCATTACCCAATGCTGAATGGATTTTTGGCGTTTATGATTATAGCTGCGGGCCACCAACATATTTTTGTGGATATTACTATGTTAAAGTTGAAGGAGATACTTTGATAGGTGATTTCAATTATAAAAAAGTTTTAGAAACAGGAACAAATGGATTGGATTATTCATATAAAGCTGCAATACGGCAAGACACGCTAACAGGAAAAGTTTATGTAAATATGCCCCAATGTGAGGGAATAGATACTTTGCTTTACGATTTTAATTTACAACAAGGTGACACTTTATTTCAATGTTCGGAAATTCTTGGGGGTTCACCAGAAGAATTTTTTGTTAATTATGTTGATTCAATTTTGATTAATGGGGAATTGTATAAACAGTTACATCTTGATATGGGAGAGAATGTAAAACTAATAGAAGGGATTGGAAGCACGGGTGGACTTCTTGGTCCGTGGAACGGATGGATTGGTGGTAATTATTATCTACATTGTTTTCTTATCGACGGCATTCCGGTTTATCCTGATACATCATGTATATTAACAAATGTAAATACAATTATGATTCAACCGGAAATGAATGTAAGCATATATCCAAATCCGGTTAGCGGCGACATAGTAACCTTTGAGTTTGAGAACACCCAATATCACAGCAAAATGGAACTAAAATGTTATGATCTGTTGGGAGAATTGGTTCATTCGGAAAAAGTTTATCAACAGCAGGGAATGAGCAGGGTTTCTACTTCAGGTTGGCCACCGGGAATGTATATGGCGGTTATTTACAGCAATGGAGGGGCTGTGGGGAAGTGTAAGTTTGTGGTGAGGGAATAGGATTTTATTGGATTCGAAGGAGAGACTTTAAATCTACTCCCCTTTGCTTCACAAAGTTTCGTAGGTTATACTTTAACCTTTATATTCTAAATATTATACACCTTTAGTTCTTAATGCAATGTTAAATCTTCTTAATACAATGTTAAATTCAATTCTATTTTCAATTTTTGTTCGTAGTTTTGCGAACAATATTTTAAAAAATGAAAATAGAAAAAGGAATAATAACTGAAGAACAAAAAAAAACAGCAAGGTTTGCAAAGGCAATGAGTCACCCGATAAGATTATTTGTTTTGGACTTATTATCAAATCAAACATGTTGCTATAGTGGCGATCTTTCAGAAGTACTACCAATTGCAAAATCAACACTCTCGCAACATCTTAAGGAATTGAAAAATGCAGGTTTAATCCAGGGCGAAATTGAACCGCCAAAAGTCAAATACTGCCTTGATAAAGAGAATTGGGAATTGGCCCAAAAACTTTTTATTGACTTATTTCAAGGTTGTACAAAATTTAGTGATTGTAAAAAACTTTAAATTTAATAAACAGAATTATAATGTCTCTAATAACAAAGAAACTTTCATTTTTAGACCGGTATCTAACTCTATGGATTTTTCTTGCCATGTTTTTCGGAGTTGGCTCCGGTTGGTTATTTCCCGAAATAGCAAATTTTTGGAATGGTATGAGCAGTGGTACAACTAATATTCCAATTGCAATAGGTTTAATCGTAATGATGTATCCGCCATTGGCAAAAGTAAAATACGAAGAATTAAAAGATGTTTTTCGTAACAGAAAAGTATTGCTTTTGTCGTTGATCCAAAACTGGATAATTGGCCCGGTTCTTATGTTTGTTCTGGCAATTGGATTTTTAAGTGATTACCCGCATTATATGACCGGTTTGATTTTAATTGGGCTTGCACGTTGTATTGCAATGGTTATTGTCTGGAACGACCTGGCAAAGGGCGACACTGAATACGCAGCAGGCCTGGTAGCTTTTAACAGTATTTTTCAGGTGCTTTTCTTTTCGATATATGCCTGGTTTTTTATAACCATATTGCCCGAAAAAATTGGATTACAAGGTACTGAAGTTGACATAACTATCTGTCAAATTGCCGAAAGTGTTTTTATTTATCTGGGTATCCCGTTTATAGCAGGCATGCTGACAAGATATTTTTTAATTAAAATAAAAAGCAAAACCTGGTATCAAAGTAAATTTATTCCCAAAATCAGCCCCTTAACATTAATTGCATTGTTATTTACTATTTTGGTGATGTTTTCGTTAAAAGGTGATTATATTGTAAAACTTCCTTTTGATGTTGTTCGTATTGCCATTCCTTTGGTTATTTATTTTGTGGTCATGTTTTTTGTTTCATTTTTTATTAGTAAAAAAATAGGGACAGATTACAAAAAAACCACCACACTTTCGTTCACTGCAGCAAGCAATAATTTTGAACTTGCAATTGCTGTGGCGGTGGCTGTTTTCGGAATTAGTTCGGGTGAAGCATTTGCAGCGGTTATCGGGCCATTGGTAGAGGTTCCTGTGTTAATTCTACTTGTAAATGTTTCATTAAAAATGAAATCAAAATATTTTAAAAAAGAATTATAGAAAATGAAAAATGATTTAAAAGATATTGTAAAAGATAAATATGCTGAAATTGTAAAACAAAGTGAAACTTCGTGTTGTGACAGTTCAGATTGTTGCCGTGAAGTAGATTACACAATTTTCAGGGAAGATTACTCTAATCAAAAAGGATATTTTAAAGATGCAGATTTAGCACTGGGATGCGGATTACCAACAAAATTTGCCGGTATTAAGGAGGGCGACCATATTCTTGATTTAGGTAGCGGAGCCGGAAACGATTGTTTTGTCGCAAGAGCAATTACAGGAGAAAAAGGAAAAGTAACTGGCTTGGATTTTACTGATGAAATGCTTAAAAAAGCTATTGCCAATAATAAAAAGATGGGGTATCATAATGTTGAATTCATTAAAGGTGATATTGAGGAAATGCCTTTAAACGATAATTCTTTTGATGTGGTTATCTCTAATTGTGTATTAAACCTTGTACCCGACAAACAAAAAGCATTTAGTGAAATATTTCGGGTTTTAAAACATAACGGACATTTCTGTGTATCGGATATTGTTGTATCAAGAGAATTGCCGGAAAAACTAAAACAGGATGCTGAAATGTATGCAGGTTGTGTTTCGGGTGCAATAAGCAAAAAAGACTACTTGAATATTATTAAAGAAACAGGATTTAATGATATTGAAATTCACAAAGAAAAAGAAGTTGAAATTCCAAATTCCGTCATGCTCAGACATTTGAGTTTAGATGAATTGAGAGAATATAAAAAAGACAGAATAGGAATTTTTAGTATTACGGTTACAGCAAATAAGCGATAAAATATTTGCATAAAATTTAAAAAACAGGAAATAAAAACTTAATAAAATGAAATTTATAATACTAATAAAGCTAATCGTTTTACTTGGAATATCCGGATTAACGGCTCAAACTCTAAAAGGAAAAGTATTTGAAAACAAGGATACCGAAGCCACAATCGGTATTCCGTTTGCAAATGTGTTTTGGCAGGGAACAACAATAGGAGTCACTACTGATGAATCAGGGTATTTTGAAATCGAAAAAACAAATAAGAACAACCAAAACCTTATTGTAACCTGTATGGGGTACATTTCTGATACAATTTCTGTAAAGAAAGATCAGTCGGAAATATCAATTATTATGAAACCCACTACTCATTATCTCGACGAAGTTACAGTTAATGGAAAACGCGATCCTTTGTCAATTAATACTGCAGGTATTAAAAACTCACAACATATTTCCTCTGATGGTATTCAACAACTTGCATGTTGCAGTTTAGCTGATTGTTTTGAAAATAATGCTGCTGTTGATGTTGGTTTTGCTGATGCGGTTACTGGTGCAAAGCAAATTCAAATGTTAGGATTGGCAGGGAAATATAGTCAAATTCTTGTAGAAAATCAACCGTTCATAAGGCTTCTCTCATCAATGTATGGCTTAAATTATGTGCCTGGGCCATGGTTGCGCGGAATAAGTATTTCAAAAGGAACTGCATCGGTTTCGCAAGGGCCTGAAAGTGTTACGGGGCAAATTAACATTGAAATAAAAAGGCCCGACGGTGGTGAAAAATTTTACTTCGAATATTTTATGAACGACTATCTGAAACAAGAAGTCAACCTTAACACTTCCTTTAAAATCAATGATAAATTACAATCAATAGTCTTACTTAAAGGAGCATGGGTTAAAAAGAAAGTCGATAGAAATAATGACACATTTTTAGATGTCCCGTTATCAGACCTGATACTTGCTTCAAACAGGTTTTTTTATAATCGCGGAAACATCAGAAGCCGTTTTGGTTATGATATCATATACGAAGACCGCATAGGTGGACAATTAAATTTTAATAAAGTTAACGATCAGGGTACGACAAAAAACTACGGTGTTGTTATAAATACTAAAAGAATACAGGTTTTTGAAAAAACCGGTTTTGTTATTAATCCGAAAAGAAACAGCAGTATTGGTTTAAGAGGAAACTTTGTTTATCACGAACAACATTCTCAATTTGGTATACGAAAATATGACCCGACTCAAAAAAGTGCATATTTTACTGCATTATTCATCTCTGATATTAGTGATGATAAAAATAAAATCAGTACCGGTTTTAACGTTTACTACGACAACCTAAAAGAAACATTTAATGATACTGTTTTATTAAAAGAAGAAATTGTAAGCGGAGCCTATGCCGAATACACTTATAACGATAAGAAAAAATGGTCAGTAATTACCGGGATTAGGGGCGACTACAATAACAATCACGGTTTCTTTTTCATTCCCCGGTTTCATTGTAAATATACACCATTTAAAAACTCGGCATTTCGTGTTTCAGCAGGTAGAGGTTTGAGAAGTCCTAATGTGTTTTCAGAGCATATTAGCTTACTTGCCTCATCAAGGGAACTAATTGTTTCAGAACCATTAGATTTGGAAGACGCCTGGAATTATGGGCTTTCATATACCCAAAATTTCTTTTTTGATGACGACAGAAAATTTACAATTAATGTTGATTTTTATAGAACAGATTTCAAAAACAGGGTTTTTGTAGATCTTGAGGAAAGCTCAAAAAAAGCAATCTTTTACAATTTAAAGGGAAAATCTTTTTCCAACAGTTTTCAAATTGATTTAATCGTGAACCCGATTAAAGCGTTTGATATTACATTTGCATATAGAATAAATGATGCAAAAACTACAATAAACAATAAACTTATGGCTAATCCTTTAGTTGCAAAACATAAGGCATTAATGGCGTTACATTATTCTACACGATATGAAAGATGGAATATTTCGTTCACAACTCAATATATTGGTGAAAGCCGTCTTCCGAATACAAAAAACAACCCTGTTGAATACAGGCTTCCTGAAAATTCAAATGATTACTTAATTTTACATGCACAAATTACACGAAAATTGAAGAATTGGGAATTTTTTGTTGGAGTTGAAAATCTTACAAATTACAAACAAAAGAATCCTATCCTCGGTTTTGATGATCCCTTTGGAGATTATTTCGATTCTTCAATAGTTTATGCTCCTATATTAGGCCGTCAGTTTAATTTCGGCTTTCGTTTGATAATTTTATAAATATTCACAATTAAATTTTTCACACATGAAGACAAAAATTATTTTTTTATTAGTACTATTTACAACAGTTTCAGTGGCAACCACATTTGCTCAAAACAAAAATAAATATGTTGAAGTAATTTATTTTCACAGAACCGCCAGATGTTTGACTTGTAACTCAATTGAGAAAGCAATTAAAGAAGTAATTGAAAAAGATTATTCAAAAGAACTGAAATCCGGTGCAATAACATCTGTTTCAATAGATTTTCAGGAAGAAAGCTCAAATAAATTAGTTACTAAATATGAAATTGATGCCCCAACTTTATTAATTGTATATCATAAAAAAAGTAAGGAGACGGTTACAAATTTAACTGATGAAGCATTCAACTTTGCCAAATCACAACCTGATAAATTTAAAAAAGTTCTTATTGATAAAATTAATGAATGTTTTAGGTAAAAAAACAAAAACAAATATCATTAATAATCTTTCACCGAAAAAAGAATAAATATTAATTTAGCTGCTGATTTATTTCGGTTGAAATAATATCTGTTTAATTGGAGTTATAATAATTGATAATTGAGTCAGTAATAGAAAGTGATAGAAATGGTTCTCGCAATTCCGATAATTATCAGAACGTAGACGAATCGTAAAACACGTAAAATACTGATTATAAAAAGTGAATTAATTAAATACTATGAAATTATTTAGGTTTATTACGGCATTTATTTTTTTGTTTATTCTTTTTGTTTGGGTATCATTTTCAGGATGCCAAAAAAATTCATCAAACGATCCTGTTGAACTCGACAGTATTTCAGTTGGTGTTATTTTACCCATGGGTAATGCAAATGCCAAATTAATGTTAAATTCAATCAAACTGGCATTCAAAGAAGTAAACGAAGCCGGAGGTGTTAGAGATGGATATCCGTTAAGGATTGAGTTAAGAAGTTCTGAGGGCTATAACAGGGAAGTTGTTGCTTACGATATGGCAACTGAAATCCTTGAAACAACAAATTATTTTGTAGGTTTTGCAACATGTTATAGTTCTTCATCATTAGGTATTGCCAATAATATTTGTAAAGAACAAAGTATTGGTGCTACTTCGGGGTGTGCAAGTATAAACACACTTTCCGGGCTTACCGACTATTTTCAGAGTTTATGCCCACTTGATAAATACGAAGCTGAAATCATTACAAATAAAGCACAGGACCTCGGAATTAGTAAAGTTGCCATTGCTATTCAGGCCGAAGAACCCTATTGTCAAAATATTTCCGAAGAATTTCAATTTTATTTTGGTACCGGATCTGTAGTAAAAATTGAGTTTTTTAACAATGATCCTTTATATGATACTAAATTGGAGGAATTATTAGAAGAAGCTCCTGATGCAATTATGATCTCAATGCTTGATTATGATAATTATTCCGAATTCCTGGAAAGCCTGAATCAAATTAGTTCAAAAATTGATTTATCGAACACATATTTCATCTTATGTAGCGGTTTGTATTCCGACGATCTTTTTAAAGCACAAACAAATCACCTGCTTGGAGATATCAATGGAAATCCAAAAAACTTCGGAGCAATTTCGTTCCCTGACACAAATTCTGTTGATTTCAAATATTTTAAATCCAATTTACTCGAAGCTTATAATCAAAATGTTGGAGCATATAATGCACAATATTACGACATCGGGTATTTATATGCACTAGCTATCGAACAGGCGTTTTTCTCGGCAAATATTGAAGATACTGAAACTTTCAGAAGCATGGTAGGATCATTTATTAGAGGAATATCACGGCCCGACCCCGGTGATTTTGATGTAAATCCAAGTCAGGGCTGGGAAACCATGAAACTAGCTGCGGTTAAAGGCAGTATTGATTATTCGGGAGCTTCAGGAAATTGTAATGTCGATCAGGAAGGTAATGTTACAACTTCTTATAAAGTTTTCACACTTTCTGATCCTGGTTCCGGGCCATACTTTGAAACAATCGAATTTGTGAATTCTGTAAAATAATAAACCGGCTCAGGAAATAACCTTAATTTTTGTACTTTACGTTTATATCGCAATCGTATCTTAATAAAAAGTGTTAATGGTTAAATGGCTAAAGTTAAACCATAACAATATAGCAATTTGACCATTTTTCCAAATGTTTAGTGCCTTTGTAATCCTTTTTTTAATTATTGTTGGCTTTCGTGAGTTCTGAATAAATAATAAATCACAAGCCTTTCGGAATAGCTTCAATTAATTTTTTAGTGTATTCTGTTTTGGGATTATAATAAATTTCGTCGGCATCATCAATTTCAAGGATTTTGCCGTTTTTCATAACAGCCATCCTGTCCGACATAAATTTCACAACCGACAAATCATGTGAAATAAAAATATAAGTAAGCCCAAATTCTTTTTTTAAATCATTTAATAAATTTAAAACCTGTGCCTGAACCGAAACATCTAAAGCAGAAACCGATTCATCGCAAATGATAAATTTAGGTTGAACAGCTAAAGCTCGTGCAATACAAATTCTTTGACGTTGTCCGCCCGAGAATTCATGTGGATATCTATAAAAATGCATAGCATCCAGTCCAACTTTTTCAAGTAATTCAATCGCTTTTTCTTTCCTGGTTTTTTCATTATTAAAAATCCGGTGAACCCGCATTGGTTCAACAATTGATTCGCCTGCAGAAATTCGGGGATTTAATGAAGAATAAGGGTCTTGAAAAACAATTTGCAGATCTTTTCGCTTTTTCCTCAACTCTGTTTGATGTAATTTAGTGATATCGCAACCTTCAAAAACAATTTTTCCGTCATCAATTCCTGTTAACCGTAATATACTCCTTCCGAGAGTAGTTTTTCCGCAACCCGATTCTCCCACCAAACCAAGTGTTTCGTTTGGGAACACATCAAAACTAACTTTATCAACGGCATGAAAATATTTTTTTCTTTTTGAGAATAATGATTTTTCAAGAGGAAAATATTTTTTCAAATCATTTACCTTTAATATCGGGTCTTGTAAAAACAATTGGTTTTCT
The DNA here is from genome assembly GCA_964462015.1 of uncultured Bacteroidales bacterium. Classification (GTDB taxonomy): domain Bacteria; phylum Bacteroidota; class Bacteroidia; order Bacteroidales; family JAEINX01; genus JAEINX01. The sequence goes on from CAYWXI010000072.1 coordinate 14,886, forward strand.
TTTTCTCTTCTTTCATTTCGTGAAATTGTAAGCTCATCAATAAATTTTGCAAATGGTTTTTTATCATTACTATTTAAAAAGTCGGAAATCGTGGGCAAAGCTTTCAAACGTTTATTCAAAGGTGGGCGGCAGGCTAAAAGTCCTTTGGTGTAAGAATGTTGAGGGTTTTTAAAAATATCATTAACTCTACCAGATTCAACCACTTTTCCTTCATACATAACGACAACCGAATCGCATATTTCGGCTATAACACCCAGATCATGAGAAATAAAAATAATACTCATTCCATGCTTTTTTTGAAGGCCTTTCATCAAAGCAAGAATATCTTTTTGAACGCTTACATCGAGGGCAGTTGTTGGTTCATCAGCAATCAAAATTTGGGGATTACACGACATAGCCATCGCTATCATCACCCTTTGTTTTTGTCCTCCCGATAATTGATGAGGATATGAAAGATAAACTTTTTCGGGATCAGGTAATTTCACTTCTTCTAATAAAGAAATAACTTTTTCTTTTGCCGATTTTTTTGATGTTTTTTGATGCTCAAGAATGGCCTCCGTTATTTGATCACCGCATTTAAAAACCGGGTTTAAAGATGTCATCGGCTCCTGAAAAATCATTGCTATTTCTTTTCCTCTGAAAAAGCGAATTTCTTTTTCACTAAGCTTTCTTAAATCAATAGTTTTCTCATCAAACGAATATAATATCTCTCCATTTGAAATTCTTCCGGGAGGGTTAGGAATGAGTTGCATAATACTTAAAGCCGAAACAGACTTTCCGGAACCCGATTCACCAACAATTCCAAGAATTTCCCCTCTGTCTAATTCTAAATTCAAATTGTCAACAGCAAGTACATTTGATTCTTCCGACTCAAATTCAACACATAGGTTTTTAATTTCCAGGATTTTGTTGCCCGACATTTGGTTAAAATTATAATTCTCAAAAATACAATATTTATTTTATTTTTTAAAAAATGATCATTATTAATCTATAAACGCGCCTTCCATATTATTACAGCGGACAGGTCTGTGGCGAATTATATTTTGGCTAAATTTTATTTTGAAATGCTGGAGAATATAATAATTTTATTACTTTTAAAGCATCTTTTTTAAGTTTTGTTTTCTTTCAATTAGATAAGGTATACTGAAACGCATACATACCCACTTGCTTCGCTTCGTAAACTTCACATTAGATGAAAACAAAAAAGGATCGGTAATTCATTAGTTATGTCGTGAATTTTTTGCATTTTCGTACAGTGTCATTTTAAAAGAAGTTCGCAAAATCCGCAGAGCGGATTAATGTGAATAGCCCTGTACGCAGTACAGGGTAAGTAATAAAGCGAAGGAAGAAATATGAACCCTAAAAGGGTTCAATAATAACAATAGTTATGAGTACTTATACACAAATTCTTTATCAGATAGTTTTTGCCACAAATAAACACGAAAATACAATGATTGAATCAGGTCAGGAAAAATTTTATAAATATATTTGGGGGATATTAAAAAATAAAAAATGCCATTTGTATAGAATAGGGGGAGTTGAAGATCATTTACATATTGTCACTCATATACATCCAACTATAGCAATAGCTAATTTAATAAAAGATATGAAACTTGCTTCAAGCAGTTTTATAAAATCTCAAAATATTTTCCCTAATTTCAATGGTTGGCAAGATGGTTATGGTGGGTTTACTTATGCAATCTCAGCGAAAGATAATTTAATTGGATATGTAAAAAACCAAAAAGAGCACCACAAAAAAGTAAGTTTCCGCGATGAATATATCAGGTTATTAAAAGAGCATGGGATAGAATTTAATGAGAAGTATTTATTTTGATTTTTTGAACCCCGTTGGGGTTATAGATGTGTTTTTCACTTTATTAACCATAGGTTTCACCTAAGGCTATTCACATTGAACCACTTCGTGGTTTTATATTGCATATAATATATTACTTCCTCTAATTATTAGAAGTATAAATACAAAACACAAACCTTTTCCTGCAATTATATGTTTGACCATGGACAACTAAAAATATTCTCCAGCTCATCAAAATAAAATTTAGCTTATATTAAACACTAAATTCCATATTGAGCAAAAAAAGTTTACTTTTATCAAAAAAAATAATTTACGATCTATACAATGAGTTTATTTGGTGATTTTATTGACCTGCTATATCCCCGTGTTTGTATGGCTTGTGGAAACAGTTTGTTCTCCAAAGAAAAATTAATTTGCACATCGTGTATTTACAAATTACCAAAAACCAATTTTCATAAAGAAAAGGAAAATCCGCTTAGCAAAATTTTTTGGGGAAGAATAAATATTGAATCGGTATCAGCTTATTACTTGTTTAAAAAGGGAAGCAAAGTACAGCATTTGTTGCACCAATTTAAATATAAAGGCAACAAGGAAATAGGTACATTTATCGGGGAATTATACGGCCGGGAGTTACTACAATCTGAATATTTCAACACTGTTGAAGTTATTATTCCGGTTCCTCTACATAAAAAGAAAGAAAGAAAAAGAGGTTTTAATCAAAGTGAATATTTTGCAAAAGGCCTTTCATTGGGAATGAAAAATGAAATAAATACAAAAACCTTATTACGGGAAAAGATGTCCGAAACTCAGACTAAAAAAACAAGATTCAAACGCTGGGAAAATGTTAGCAACATATTTTTACTAAAAAATCCTGAAAACTTGGAAGGAAAACACATTTTATTAGTTGATGATGTAATCACAACAGGTTCAACTATTGAAGCTTGTGTGGAAGCTTTGCAACAAATTCCCGATATAAAAATAAGTGTTGCCGCAATTGCCTGTACTATAAATTAATAATTGATAAACAATAAAATTATTCAAAAAATTTAACAAAACACATTTAATCTATGTAAGAATCAGTATATTTGCCCAGAATATAAAAAATTTTAACTTTAAATAATATGTTTGGAATAATTAAGGGAATACGATTAATGACCGTAAGAATTATTTATGGGAAATATAGTTTTGCCTACAATGAGTTATATAAGAAACTTAAATCATTTGTACATACCGAAAAAACACCGTTTACAAAATGTATTAAAAATTTACCTCATTATAACGTTTTTGAATTAATAAAAAAGGATTCATCGTATAAAATCTATAAAACAAATAGAAATATTTCTTTTGGAAACACTCCGTTTTCTGATAGTTTTGAGAAATTAAGAAATGAAAGCGGAAAACATTTCTGCTATAATATTTTTAAAATTAATTTATCGGAATGGAAGGTTTTAGGATATAAAGAGAAAAAATTCGAAACTAATATGAAAACTCTTTATTATTTTATAAACAATAAATTTTTCTTTGGAGAATATGTGTTTTCAGATGTTCAGGTATTGAATGTTCCGGCTATTGCTAATGCATTATCTAAAAAATATAATGTCGAAAATTTCAAAAACGAAGACAGATTCTATATTTCAGATAATTCAAATAATGAAATTGGTTTTATAAATAATGGTATTACCCTGACTATTAAATATTTTTGCAGAAGTGATTCCGAAATAAATTCGGAATTAGATTTTTTATTAAATCAGGGAAATGGTACCACCGTTGAAGAATCTGATATTTTTGATCTTCTTTAATAAGTCCGGTATAAAAAAAACGAAAGTGGTTCACTCAATGTTTGAAGATGAATCTCAAAGTACGCAAAGCAATGATTATAAACTTATTTAATTTGCAGCCTTTGCGTATAAACTCTCCGGCCTTTGCGTGAAATGGATTTTTAGACCGGTTTCTTTAATTGGTTTTTAATTTTTCAACAGCTATCTTTAAAATCTTATTATGATCGAAAGCAAGTGAAGGAACATTTTGCAAAGAGAACCATTTCACTTTTTCTGCATCCGATCCGGCCCGGATTTTACAATCATCCTTTTTTACAAAAGCATAAAACACAATTGAAATTGTTCGTTGTCTCGGATCCCGGTCAATCTCACTAAATGCCTGCAATTGATTTAATTCTATTTTTCGAATTCCTGTTTCCTCTTCCAACTCACGTGCAATAGCATATTCAAGGGTTTCATCCATATCGACAAAGCCACCCGGAAAAGCCCAGGAATACTGAAAAGGGGGAAACTTTCGTTGAATTAACAAAATTTCAGTCTGTTCGTTTTCTTTTGAAAACAGAATACAATCAACAGTTACAGCCGGGCGTGGATATTCGTAAGTATATGACATTTCAATTATTTTTTCGTAAAAATAATATATTCTATTCATTAATAGTTTTCAATAATTTTCAAATTAGAAAAAATTCATAAACATGGGTTACCTTTTTGCAAAAAAGAGAATTAATAGAAAAACATCGGGAAATTAATATTTAATTACACCTAATATTATAATCCCCCCTATTTATTATTTATTTTTAAACAAAATTATTATGAATCTACAAAGAAATTACAATTACAAAGATGTTGAGATGATACTCGCATCAAAAACCATTACGGTTTCGTTTGAAACCAACATTGAGGAGCTTTCTCTCACCCGATCCGATTGGACACCGGAGTTTGTCGTTACACTAAAGACAAGAATTGATAATGCCATCGACAAATATCTTGGGCTTGACAAAAAGAAAGGGCTCAGAGAAGCAACCGCTTTATTGCATTCAATTCAGCAGCCCGCAATGCGAAACCTCTCTTTTTTGAAAACCCAGATTGAAGTAGATTTTAAAGATGGAGCCGGTGAAATACTAAACTCTCTCGGTTTTACCGACAACCTAAAAAAAGCACAAAACCGAAATCAGGAGGCACTTATTCAACTGCTTTATGCTTTCAAAAACGCTATGACCGATGAACTCAAAACCCGAATTACCGGTAAAGGCACAAATCCTGTATTAATAGAAACCATAATAGGATATGCCGATCAACTCAAAGAAGCCAACATAAACCAGGAAAGCCTCAAACAAACAACCAAAGAACTCACCGAAGAAGCCATTGAAGAATTCAATGCAATTTATGATATTATTATCGGTATCTGCAAAATTGCCTCAGTTTTTTACTACGACGATCCCGTTAAAAAAGAACAATTCACTTTTTCAAATGTTGTTACAAATATGAGTTCGGGGGAAGATTAGAATTAATGAAAATGTTAGCGTTTAGTATATGCAAAGTGGGGGATTGCGGGCTTCAATCTTTTCAACCTGGGATGATTTTGAACCGGGCTACAGTCATTGATATTACTACTATCACGCCTGTTTTGCATATACATTGTTACCAACTGGACGTTTTATTTACACTTTCTTAAATTTATAGCATAGTCAACTTCGAGTTTTATTACTTCATCAGGAATCTTTGGAAATCCCTGCATATTTGATGAATATAAATCTATGAGTGTTCTTTTATATTCAAAATAGTAATCTGAAGTCAGTTCAATAAATTGCTCTTTTAATTTACCAGTAGGTTTTGCCTCGTGTACATTTAATACCAGAATTTCTTTACTACAATTAAAATTAAAATCAGTCAAAGGAATAACTCTTGTAGCATCATTATTTATTGTTCTAAAATTTATTGACTTATTGGTAATGTCGAAAATAATGCTCCATTGTGACCTTGTACTTGAACCAACAGCATTTAAAATATTGAAACCGTAATCAATTATATTTTCAGTTTTGTCATATTTGTCAATCATGAAACTTGCGGTTACAACAATATCAGAAATATTATCCCATTTGCTTGGTATTTGCTTTGTTCCACCGTACGGCTCATAGCCTTTTATTGCAATTTTAGATTTCTCATAAATCATGTTACTACAGACAGGAATTGTAATGTCATCACCTTGCATTATAACTAATTCTCCATTTAAATATTCAATAATTCCAATATTTCCTTTGCCATCGCAAATCATGTAATGAACTGGTACTGCAATAGGCAAGATTTGAATCTTTTTATTGTTCTCAATTACTTCTGTCAGAGTCGCTGAATTATCCAACTGGTATTGTATCCATTCCAGTTCGCCAACTACTTCTTTTTCTATTTTTTCAGGGAATTTACTTTCAAACAATCCCATTTGTGCAATTACCAAACCTTTCTCATTCATTCCACCCATTGGTGCATCAACTCCAATCTGGTTAAAGGTTATACTTCCGTATTTTGAAATCCATTTTACAGGAACATTTGGAGGTTGAACAAAGGCTTGCTTTTGGAGTCCTTTTTTATTGATTACTATCATTCCAGAACCAATGTCCCAATCGAAATTTCTACCAAAAATCAAATTTATTGAATCGTTTATAATAAAGGTAGTGCATGCAAACAGAGAGTTTGTTATAAATAATCCGATTACAATAATTACACTAATCTTTGGGTTTGTTTTTTTATTTATAGCCATGATACAAAGTTTAAGAGATTAATAATTGTCTCAAAAGTATTCTTAATTGTGCATGGTTATTTCTTAATGTGATGAGTTGAAAGATTATGTGGCGAATTGAAATCTATTTTTAATCTTTTGAACCTAATTTATTTAAAACAAGTTGAATTTTCGGACGGGCAATTGGAATTATTGAATCTGAAAAATGCATTATACATTTCTTTGATAGTGCATTCCCTTTTATATTTTCAATGAAATTTATATTTATAAGATAACTCCTATGGCATTGAATTATGCTATCAAAGTCAGAAAGTGCAGTTATTGCAGATTTAAGTGTTGTTCTAAGCAAGGTTGATTTTACTCTGTCCTCGCTGTTTTTCCACTCTATTTTTATGTAATTGTCCTGTGATTGAATATAAATTATATTATCAGGAAGAATTGTTAAACTTTTCTCTGGATTTTGGTCATGAAATATAATCAACTTAGTGCCCTTATCTAATGGATTTGATTTTTTTACAACTATTTTGTAATAATAATTTGTCTCCATAAAAAGCATCATGTAAAAACAGGGAAATATTCCCATCAAAAAGACAATTACTTGAAATCGTAGAAAAAAATCAAAATACGAAGGATTTTTAAAAATAATATTGTTATAAATCATACTGAATACACCTGCAAAAAACTGAATGACTATCAAAGCAATTAATATTTGCCATAGTTTTCCTTTAATGGCTCTGGATGAGTTAATTAATGCTAATCCTAAATACCATACCAAAAATGCTATAAATCCATATCCCAGAGCAATAATCAATTTCTCCGTCAGCAAGTCAATATTTTGAAATCCAAAAGGTGAAAAAAATATCAACATTAGGAATATTGTCAGACCAAATCCAGCAGATAGAATTAATCTAATTTTTCTTGAATTCGGTAAATAATATTCTCTATTTATTATCGATAAAAAACTCATAGCTTATTATATGCACGATGCTTCCTCGCCTTGTTGGTAACATTGGCGGTATGAAACGTAGCCGCCTTCAGTTCGTTAATGTTGTAAGTTTCAAATATCGTCATTTTCTCGAATTCCAATTGTCTGGCCGTAGCAAACGCGGCTATGTTTTATGGCCGCGTTGTTGTGCCTCGTATTTTTTATTCAATTCCTTGTAAATCTGCCATATTAAAAATAAAGCAATTCCTATTTCTGCACTAAAGAATGTTATTAAAACAATTAACCAATCAAGGGACTTTCTTTGCTTTGAATCAACTAGAACTAAAATTGCAAGAATCAAGTTCAAAAGGAAGGTAATCGTTATAAAAGCTGACTGAATCATCCTTACATCTTCAGGAATCATGTCTGGCTGAGAATGAAGCGAGTAATATAATTGCAATCCATAAGGTTTTGCGAAACGAATTAATCCGATATAAATCAAAAGTAATATTGAATATTTTGTAAGCAGCTTTTTGATGTTCATATTTTTTAAAATTTTACCAAATGATTAACCAATACATAATTGTCTGTTCACTATTATTGAAAGCATATCCTTTAGAATATCCGTTTTCCCAATCTGCAGGAAGATGTTCTTTTGCTGTTAAATATTCTGATTCTACGAATTTACCAGATTTGCAGTCCAATATTACTATCTCACAATTTTCAACTTTTAACCATTCTTCATTTTGGTCATTGTATTCATATATTGTTTCTTGTGGTATTGGATAATAAATATCACAGTTAATCAAGCTTTGATTTTCCTTTGAATCAACAATTAGAAGACAACTGTCTGATGAATTCTTTAATATCATTGCTTTTTCTGTAAGTTGTTTTTTCAGTTTCTCAAATTTGTCTTTTGATGTTATTCGTATTTTTAATCCAAGTCCTGTAGTGCTACTCCATTCATTAATAAACCTTGGTGTACCATAAGATACATGAATCCAATTGTTAGGTGTCTTTAAAGGAAAATGGTCAACTAATTCTTTGTCAAATGACTTATAACTTTTAATATACTCTGCTTGATGTTCAGGGTCTGTAAGATTCAAACAGGATTGTAAAGTCACTATTAGAAATAATACGTAAAGTTTATTCTTCATTGTTTCTTGGTCTCTTTAATATGAGGCACAACGTGTTGCAAATATGGCCCGTAGCCGCTCGTTTGTATTTTGTTTTTTGATTACTCGTATATTTATGCTTCTACTCATTTGTCTTAATAGCACTAAAGCGGCTATGGGCTATGATTTGCTGTT
>CAYWXI010000073.1:0-22744 GCA_964462015.1 uncultured Bacteroidales bacterium
AACAGCAAATCATAGCCCATAGCCGCTTTAGTGCTATTAAGACAAATGAGTAGAAACAAAAACATACAAGTAATTAAGAAATATATTGCAAACGAACGGCTACGGGCCATATTTGCAACACGTTACAAGCCATTTAAAAGAAACGAATGAAAAAGTCAACGATATTAATAATTATAACAATTCTTGTCTTTCTTGGTTGTAAAAAGAACAATTCAGTCCCTTCAGGTGATAACCCAACTTACTTCACATTTGAAGGAACATTGGGAACTAATGATAACTCAACAATCGTATCATTAGACAACAATTTAATAATTTGTGGAAACAAAGGTGATAAAATTGCATTAGTAAAGGTTTCAAAATTGGGAAAAGACATTTGGAGAAAAGATTTTATGGCTGGAAATATGAGTTCATGTTCAGCAATCGCTGAAAACGAAAGTGGGGACTTGTTCATCTGTGGAAAAACTTACAGAAATTGGGATGTTTCACAAAGTGATATCTTACTTATTAAAACAAATGCACAAGGTGATACTATATGGACTAAAACGTACGGTAGTCCCGAAAAGGATTATGGTACTAATATTATTAACACAAGTGATGGCAACATATTAATAAGTGCTGGATCAAAAGGAGATATTTATTTATATAAAATTAATTATAATGGAGATACAATATGGTCAAGAGGATATGTTGATATTAATCAAGAAGTTCCTTTTAACTTATTAGAAACGAGTAATGGGGAATATTTAGTTACAGGTACGAATGAAGATGTAGAAAGTGGGAGAGAAATATATCTACTAAAAGTAGACAGCGATGGGATTAAGCTATGGGATAGAAAAATCGGCCCTCCAACTTGGAAATGGGGTTTCTCAACAATAGAATTATCAAATAATGATTTGCTTATTTGCGGACAACATACAATAGGAGAAGGATATAGCCAAGTGTTAGTTGTAAAAACTGATAACCTAGGAAATACAATTTGGGAAAAAGAATTTGGGGAAAATAAAATTTCTGAAAAGGGTAACTCAATTAAAAAAAATAAAGATAATAGTTACACTATAACAGGATCTTCATATGATGTTAGTACAATGAATGAGGACATTATTCTTTTGAAAATAGACGAAACAGGAAATCAAGTTTGGTTTAAGAAATTTGGTGGTCCAGAAACAGACTGGGGAATGAATCTGATAAAAGATTTAAATGATGACAATTTGATTACGGGGGATTTAAATATTGGCGGTTCCGAAGAAAATATTTTCCTTACTAGAACAGACAAAAATGGAAATTTTAAATAAAAAACGGCTTGTAATAAATAGGACTCTGAGCGGTCTGCAAGACCCAGCGATGAGTCCATGTTGAACTACATCCCCTCTATGTACTTATCGACGGTTTTTGGTGTTTTAGTTGGAAATTTGGTGAAACAAAAATAAGCATTTTGATTTATTTTGGGAGTAATTTTTTGAAAAACACGGGTTATATTCTTGATTTTTCAAATTCAGGAACAACAACTGTTGCTCGTTCCACGATTGTTAAACTACTTTTTTTTCTCATATCATTAAATTTTAATTGTTTATATTTGCAGATATAAGAATTTGTAATTAAATATTAATGAAATTTTTTAAAAGCTATCCCGAAGGGATTTAGTTCAACAACACCTATAGGCAATAGCTACATTAGCGCCTCCTTGGACAGTTACGATTTTAATCAGACTATCTGTTCTTCGAACAGACACTCAGACTAAAAGTCGCTACTGCCCATAGCCACCACGTAACAAAAAACTAAACCAAAAATAAATGCCAATTTTTCAAAAATCAGTAATAAAGAAATATTTATCTACTCTTGATAAAGAGCAAGTTGAGAATGCTTATCAAAAATTCAGGAAAAATTACAGCCCAAGAAAAATTGAAGAGATCAGGAATCTGAAAGAAGAAGAATATCAGGATGGATTTTTAAGAGATTTATTTGTAGATGTTCTTGGTTATACTTTGAAACCTGATGATAATTATGATTTGGTAAGAGAATTTAAAAATCAGGATGACGGAAGAAAAGCTGACGGAGCAATTCTGAAAAATGATAAGGCTATAGCAGTAATTGAACTAAAATCAACCAAGACAAAAGATTTAAGAAGTATAACGGAACAAGCTTTTAATTATAAGATCAACCAGGCTGATTGCAAATATGTAATCACATCCAACTTTCAGAAATTAAGGTTTTATTTTGATTACACCAACGAATTTGAGGAATTCAACCTATTCTACCTTGACAAAGAAAACTTTGAGATTCTTTACCTGATACTAAGCAAGGGAAGTATTTTTTCCGATTTACCGTTAAAATTAAAAGAAGAAACAAAATTCCATGAACAAGAAATTTCCGGTAAGCTTTATAAAGATTATTCGGATTTTAAAAATAAACTTTTTGATAATTTGGCTATGGGACGGACTGTAGCAGGCAGAGGGGAGCATGCTCCCCCAAAAGGACAAGGAATATCTTTCGCAACATCGGAGCAGGCAGTAACATCGGAGCTTGCTCCGATGTCTGCTGCACAATACGCAGAACAGTTACGGGAGCATGCTCCCGTAGCCCCAAAAAGAGGAAAAACACAACATCATCTGTGGACACATCAACAAGCTTTCATTGGAAAAACAGACGAAATAAATACAAGCGGATAAAGAAATAGACCAGATGGTTTATAAACTCTACGAATTGACGGAAGATGAAATTGAAATAATTGAGAAAAATATTGGTTGAAATGGGAAGTTAGTGTTTGAGGGTTTAGATGTTTGGAGATGATTGTTATATTTGTTTTACTCAGTGGCATAGCTCCAACAACAGCTCCATTTTAATTTAATAATATTGACATTAATCCTTCTTTTCTTCTTCTTGCCACTTCCACTTCGGTTCCATCTTCCATAATTACTGATCCGCCTTCACCTTTAATATATTTCTTTACATAAGCAAGGTTAATTAAATGTGAATGATGAGCACGGTAGAAATTCTGAGAAGATAGCATTTCGTCGAATTCTTTTAATGTCCTTGTTACAAGAATTTTTTCTTTGCTCTTTAAATAAAAAATTGAGTAATTGCGATCGGATTCACAGCGGATTATATCTTTAATCTTCACAAAAATCACCCCATCAAAAGCAGGTAGTGCAATTTTTTCAAAGCTGTTTTTGTTCTCTAACAGCACCTTAATTTTTTCGTTTAAGGTTTTTGACTCAACTATTTCAGTGATTTTTTTTACTGCTTTAACAAGGTCATCTGGATCAACAGGTTTTAAAAGGTAATCAATTGCACTAAATTTGAAAGCTTTTATAGCAAATTGATCATAAGCAGATACAAAAATTATATTAAAATTTATTTCAGAAAGTTTTTCCAATAAATCAAAACCGGTACCATCGGGCATTTGTACATCCAAAAAAACAAGTTCAGGTTTGAATTTTTTTATTTTTTCCAATCCTGATTTAACGTTCTCAGCTTCTGCAACAACATTCACATTTTTACAATACTTTTTAATTTCGTTCAAAAGTGAACTCCTGCTTTTTTCCTCATCGTCAATAATTATTGCTTTTATCATTTTGTGTATCGTTTTTATTCAATGAGTCCGGCCTTAAACCTATTTCACGCAAAGATCGGAAAGTTTTCATGCAAAGACCGCAAAAGAAAAAGCTTTATAACCATCTCTTAGGGATTTTTGCGATTCGTCTGCGAACTTTGCGTGAACCATTTTTAACCCTTATTAGACTTGACTCCTTAAATATTTCATAACTATCGTTTTTATTCTCGCATTCTCTCATTCAATCATTCTCTCATTCTCTCATTCAATCATTCGTCCTACTCAATTTCAAAAGGAATATTTAATTCTACTTTGGTGCCGTTGGCATTTCCGTACTCATCTTTCAAATCTATGATCTCAACAGAAATAGTTTCAGCCATTTGCTTGTTTATTAACCCCAAACGTTCTTTAATAAGCTGCATCCCCAGGGATTTTCTTTTTTGTTGATTTTTCAATTTTTGTGATCCTTTTCTTCCTACACCATCATCAATGATTAAACATTTAATTATGTTATTTTCTTTTTTCAATTCAATATTAATTATTCCTTTTTCTGCTTTTTTTGTAATACCATGTAATATTGAATTCTCAACAAAAGGTTGAATAAGCATCGGAGGAATATAGGTTCTTTCAACATCTATTTCAGGTTCAATATTTATGTTGAAATCAAATTTGTTACTGAATCGTACTTTTTCCAATTCCATGTAAAGGTGCAAAGTATTAATTTCATCCTCAACCGGAATAAAAGATTCACGTGAATTATCTAAAATATATCGCATTAACTTTGCGAACTTTCCAAGATATATTTCAGCTGAATCCGGTTCATTTTCAATAATAAAACTTTTAATTGAATTTAAGGAATTAAAAATAAAATGAGGATTCATTTGAGATCGCAGTAGTTTTTGTTCAATTTCAAGATTATTTTTCTCAAGTTCATTCTGAAAATTTCTTTGCCTTAATTTAAATCGATTAAACAATAAAATTACTAATACGGCAATGAATAAAATAAATATAACTATGAAAATGATTATTCTTTCACGACTTTTTAGTTTTAGGGATTGAATTTGAATTTCTTTTTCTTTCTTTTCAGTTTCATATTTGGTTTGTATTTCAGCTATTTGTTTACTGCTGTTTTCATTATACAGCGTATCTTTTATTGCAGATAATAACTTATGATAATGAATTGATTTTTCAAACTCTTTCATTGCAAAATAAAGGTCAGAAAATATCAAATAATTTTCCTTTAATCTGTTTTTAGAATCCATTTCTTTTGCAATATCCTGGGCTTCTGAAAGAAAATTTATTCCATTTTCAAACTCTTTTAGTTCGATACATAATCCTCCGATATTGTTTAATCCAAATGCCAGGCTATAATTGTTTCCTGTTTCTCTGTTCATTTTAATAGCCTGCTCATACAAATTATATGCTTCTGCATAATCTTTTTTCTTCCAAAACACATCGGCCAGATTATGTAATGTTGATGGAATACTGCTTTTTGCACCGCATTGTGTTTTAATTTCTAATGATCGTTTCAATAATACTTCTGCCGTATCTAAATTACCAAAATCAAGGTTTATATTTCCCATATTATGTAATGCAGTGGCTATTCCCTGATTATCATTTATTTCACTACTCAATTCATAAGTTTGCTTATAATATTCGAGTGCTTTCTTGTTTGTTTTTAGTTTTTTATAAACATTACCCAAGCTATTGTATGTATCAATAATTGTGATTTTTATAATTTTCTTTTTCTCGTCTGAGGTTTCTTCGAGCAACATTTCCTCAGAAATTTGTAGTGATTCAATTAAATATTTCAATGCTGTATCATATTCACCTATTGCCTGATATGACATTCCAATATAGCTTAAAAGTATTGAAATTTTCTGCTTGTCATCTAAATTTTCATAAAGAATTATTGATTGCTTAAAATATTTTATTGCCTCGTGAGATGAGCCAATTATATAATATCCAGTACCTATATATCTTAAGGCGCCAGCCTCCTCAATGACATTATTAGATTTTTGTGCTAATTCCAATATTTGTTTTGAATATTCTATTGTTTTTGTTGGTTCAGCTGAAAAGCTTTTTCTCGCCTGGTCTTTTAATATTTTCATCTGTTCTTCAATAGTGGCTGATTTTAATAATTTTTTAAGACTATCGGCTTCAGAAGATTGGGAAAATAATAAATTAAAAGAACAAAAAGTTATAATGAGGAAGGGAATCAACTTAAAGAAATTTATCAAGATAGCTATTTTCATTTGAAAAAGAATTAAAAACTTCCTTCTTAAGCAAATATACAAATATATTATACCATCTGGTAAATTATCTCCACCGTTTATCAAGAAACTCATATTGTTATTAATACTCAAGATAACCAGATCAGTAATAATGAATCACTTGATCCGGGTGTAGGAGAGATTTAGATAAATGGAAACTTCTTAAATTATGGTAATTCCAAAATCAGTCTTAAATTAACGAAACAGGATCATTAATTGATAACTGATCAATAAACGGAAGCGGGTCATTTTTTGTTGAACAAATTTATTGGCTGTGTATCATTACCAGATATCTGACATTTTGTTTCTCCACAGACAGAAGACGTTTTTTCATATATTTTTGACAGTGTTTCACTTTTGTTTTATTATGAAAGTTTGAAACTTTAGTAGTTACTAATGCAGGTACGTCATCTTGATTTTTTTTGAACTCAGTGTTTTTGAAAGAAGTTTTACCCAAATTTAAAATTGTTGCTCGAATCTTTTTTGCCTAATTTTTATTTTTAATCTTTTTACTCTCTTTTAAACGAATATCAAGCACTCAACTCACCATAAATATGCAATTTTATTATGTTGAAGGCGGTAGGTAAATATCAAACATTAATCCTTAAGGCAACGAATTGAAAAACCATGTCCTATAACGTAATCATGGCGGCCAATTTCATTGAATTCGTAATTAAGAATACGTGCCCATGCAACTGAACGACTACCGTCACCCGATGGCCAGTAGTAAGCCTGTTTGGTCAGATTGCCGAATCCGGGATTATAGGTACGACATCCACCCGGAAGTGCCGCAAAACCATAAAGATCAGTTCCATTACCATCTTCATACCAACCATTTGATGACTTTAGATGTAATCCTGCATCAAATCCACGTTCACCCTCGTTATTCCAAATTGTATCTCCAACCGGATATTGTGTATCAACCGTACCTTCAAGTATTTTCCATTCATCATCGGTAGGAATATGCCATCCTGAAGGGCAAATTCCCTGTACACCCGGCATTGCCTGGTATTGCATCGCTTCTTCCCAAAAGTATAGCCCGCCGTAAACATCACAATTTTCAATACTATCTCTATAACAATATTTTTCAATTATACCATTATATGTTGGTTCCTCACTAGAGTTTATCATTGTTCCTACATTAAGGTTTTCTTTTAACCAACATTGGTCGCCTATTAGTACAGTATTATAAACCTGACCTTCATAAGTTATTGAAGGAAGGCCGGGACAAGATTGTCCTACAGTAGAGAAGCTCCAGATATTTCCCACAGTAATATTTTCATGATCATCATGTGCTACAATTTTCCAATAATAAATCGTACTAATTTCCAGTTCTCCCGGATTATAGTATGTTTCACTTTGTCCGGTTACAACAAGCTGTGGAAGAGTATCGGTTCCAAAATAAATATCATAAGTCAAAGGATCTCCATCCGGATCAATGCATGTCCACGAAAGTTCAACATCTGTCGGTTGGCTTCCTGCTTTGTTTTCCGGAATTGGTTCAGATGGCATTTCAGGGGGGTAATTAACCGGAGTATAATTATCCTTCATGCATCGAACACTAAAACCATATTCCTTATTGAAGCTTCCACTGTTTACCTGGCCATAGCTATAACTATGCCCCCTGTACCGGGCACCATTTGAGCTGGTTTCACTTGAAGACCAAAAGTAGCTAAATTTTGTGAGGTAGAAGAAACTACCGTATTGATGCCGATAACCACCGGGAAGTGCTGTAAAGCCACTTTCATTTGTAGCACCGGAATTCGGCGAAAGCCAATGGCTTGTTCCTGTTTCTTTCATTTTTCCCCCGGCAACTCCTTCTCCTCCAAGATAGTCGGTCAAAGTTGTCCAATCATCATCAGTTGGAAGATTCCATCCTGCAGGACAAATCCCTCGTATTCCCTGAGTTGTGGTATATTGCATCATTTCATTCCATTGGTATAAACTGCCATATTCATCACATAAAGAGCTATCATTATTATAACAATATTTCTCAATTATGCCATCGTCGTTCATATCCTCGCTACCGTTTATCATTGTTCCAATATTCAGGTTTTCAACCATCCAACATTGGTTGCCAATTTGTATGGAGTTGTAAATTTGTTCATTGCGAGGGTCGGTAAAGGGTTCGCCACAAATAAACTGTGAGGAGCCCGGGTAAATCAGAACATCATCGGTTAACATCTTAACAAGATAAGCTTCACCGGGTTGCATATTTCCTATACCGTTTACCCAAACAGGGCCAATTCTTCTTAACATCAGTCCGGCATCATTACGAACAAAGCCAAGATTATCTAAAATATCCTGAAAAACATCTCCGGCGTTTAAAGGCTGGTCAGGTAAATATCCTATTATCTGATATCCTGTTGAAAGCTCAATTGGTGTTTGCGGATCAATGGCATCTCCAATTATTGTTAATTCATCGGCATTATTCATTTTGAATATATATCCTTCGGTATTTACCCAGTCGCCAATACCATTTACCCATATTGGCCCGATTTTCCTAAACATTAATCCGGCGGAATTCCTGACAAAACCAAGATTAGTCAAATTATTCCGTAAAATGTTTAACATATCAGGGTTGTCGGAAGCGATCCGTGAGGAAACAAAACTGAATCCTTCAGAAAGTTCAATTTGTTGTTCGTCAGTTAAAGTGCCTTTTGAGTTTTCCTTTTGCGAAAAAGACTGTTGAGAAATGATCATAGCCAGAATTATTAGCCCAATTGTATAAATTTTTTTCATATCTGTAATTTTTAATACATTAAGAATTTTTATGTAAAAATACGACCGATGTGATCCTTAATCAAGTGTGCTTGAATAAATGGCCTTAAATTACTGATAAGTGGCAGGGATGATAAATCAGATGGTATATGAATGTGCAAGTCAGATCTTGACTATTTTAACACTGAGCGTTTAAATAAATATGATTTTAGTTAAGCCAATATTATATTACAATTCCTTATTTTTAATCATCCGGTAGATTGTTGATTTTCCAATATCTAATTTTTTTGCTACGAGCAGGACATTATTATTATATTTCTGAAGATAAAAATTGATAATTCGTTTGGTATAACCCTGAAGCGTATCTTCCTGGATCAGGAAATCACTCGTTGATGAAGTTGAGTGAAAAGAAATGTCAGTTTCTTCGATTGTGTCGGTATTTGTTAATACGGCTGCAAGTTCAACTATGGCTTTTAATTCTCTGACATTACCCGGAAAGGTATAATTCATCAGTTTTTCCTGAGCTTTAGTTGATATAACTAATTTATTAATTTTGTTCTCCTTGCAGAAACTGTCTACAAAAAATTTCGAAAGTATTAAAATATCGTTTCCCCTGTATCTCAATGGAGGTAACTCGATTGGCAGGCCCAAAAGACGATAATACAGGTCTTCTCTAAAATTACCTTTTTTAACTTCGTTACTTAGATTTTTATTTGTTGAAACAATTATTCGGGGATCTATCGGGATATTATTATTCCCGCCAATCCTTGTTAATTCTTTTTCCTGCAAAACTCTTAATAGTTTCGATTGCATATTTAAATCCATTTCGGCAATTTCATCAAGAAAAAGCGTACCGTCTTTTGCATCTTCAAATTTCCCGATTTTTCGGGTAATTGCACCCGTGAAGGCTCCTTTTTCAAAACCGAACATTTCACTTTCTATTAATTCTTTAGGAACTGCCGAAACATTTATTGCAACAAAAGGTTTTTTATGCCGGGTTGAGTTATAATGAATTGACTTTGCCACAAGTTCCTTTCCGGTTCCTGTTTCTCCGGTTATTGATACAGTGATATTTGTTTTTGTAGCTTTTTCAATTAGTTTAAAAACGTCTTGAATCTGAGTTGAGTTTCCTTTAATAATTTTTCGGAATTCATACTTTTTTCCTATTTCTTCTTTTAAATTACTAATTTCTTTTTTCAGATTTATATTTTCCCGAATATTTTTAATAATATTCCAAAGCCTTTCTTTTGTATCTTCATCTTTAACAATATAATCGTAAACTCCTACTTTCAATAGATCTACTGCTGTTGATACATCTTCCTGTCCCGATACAATTATTATTGGAAGATCCGGGTTAAATTCCTGTATTTTCTTAATAACATCAAATCCCGAAATATCAGGCAATCTGAAATCAAGAGAAATCACCGATGGATTTTTATAAATATTTTTAAGAAATTCAGTACCCGTATCAAATAAATGAACTTCATAATCAGGATTTAATGACAAATGATACTTTAGCATTTTTCCGTAAATGCTATCGTCTTCAACAACAAAAATTTTTAAAGGCTCCATATTATTATTTTTTTCAAATATATAACTTATTTCTAATTTCCCAAAATGAGAAATTTTTTTTATTTTTTTGAATTAATTTTTTTAGGCAAAAAGAAGAATGACTCAATTAAAGAATATAAATAATACCTTTAAAAGCTATCAAACACTTATTGATTTTTATCTCGAGCATAATAAAAAAAAGTTTGAGGTTATTTCTCTTAAATTCCATCAATGGTTTGCTGCTAATATGTGTTCCGCTTTGGGCGGTGTTTTTTTTTACCTTCAGATAATTTGAATAATATTAAAGTTCACAAAATTAGTGGAGGGATTGAAAAAATTTTGCTTAAAAATGATTTTCTTTCTTATTTCGGGCATCAACGAATTATTGACAACTATCATACTACTATTCGTTTCTTAAAATATTCAATGCAAAGCTTCTTATAGTCGAAATATTTTCTGGATTTATTCTTATTCTTGATTCGTCTTCTTTCAATGTTACTTCTCTTAAGTGATGATCTTTATTTTTGATAGTTGTTTTTTTTATTGGAATTGAACAGCCCTGATTTGTTGATGAGGATATTAAAACAAAAATTCAAACACAGGAATTTTCAGAATATGCCGGATTTGTTGTATCCGAATTTCCTGAGAAATACAGAAAAGCAGTGCACTTAGCCGATATTAAAGGACTACTATTGAAAGAAGTTGCCAAAGAACTAAACATATCTCTTTCAGGAGCAAAATATCGAGTGCAAAGAGGCAAAAAAATGATTGTCGAAAAGTAGTTCTGATTTATCGGACAGGACAAAGAGAAATTATATTTAGTTATTTTTGTAAAGTAATTACGTAATTTAGTATTAATGAATTTACTTGCTATTTCCGGTTTAAGCCTTGTATTATTTTTCGTGATTTTGATACTAATTAAACGAAATAAACAGATCAAGGATTTCCTTTTAATTGCTTTTTTTATACTTATCGGCTGCGAATTATTGTATAGATATTTCAACATTTCTGTTATTAATGAAAAAAATAATTGGATAATAATTTTGGATTTAATTTACTGGGCTGCATTAGGGTCTGTCATGTATTTGTATATTGTATTTACAACCGTAAAGAATAAAAAAATCAAACTTATTCATTTGTTTCATTTATTGCCGGTAATACTTGTTTTAATTCCTTTCTTTGGATTTCTAAACTATGAAAACAATAACCTGATATTTTTTCAATTTGTCAAAAGCAGCAATCTGTTTAATAAAATCATCATCGAACTATGGGATTTCATTTGCCCCATCTATTATATGTTTGTGCTGATAAAATTACATAAGCATAAATTAAATGTAACAAGCTACTATTCAACTATTCATAAAAGAGATTTAAAATGGGCGTTTTACTTGTCAACAGGTTTTATGGTTTATGTTGTAGTTGGTTTTATAGCATATTATATTAAAGCATTTACGAACCTGCAATTTGAATATCCATTTTCACAAATAACTATCTCAATCCTTGTATTATATGTTTTTGGGATTGGAATTTTTGGATACAGACAGAATGGCGTTTTTTCTGAACACACACTAAAAGAAATTAACCAATTTAACCTCCATCTTGAAAATTATCAAGCGGAAATTATTAAAAAAAAATACGAAAAATCCGGTTTGGATAAAAATGAGGCGTATGGAATTATTCAAGGCTTACAAGAATTAATGCAAACAGAAAAAGAATATCTTGATTTTGAACTTAATATTAACCAGCTTGCAGATAAACTAAACACTTCAATGCACAAACTTTCGCAGATCATTAATTCGGAATTCCAACAAAACTTCTACGATTTTATAAATTCCTATCGCATTGAAGAAGTTAAAAAACGGCTAAACTCTTCAAAATACAAGGATTACAAAATAATGTCCATTGCTTATGATTGTGGTTTTAATTCAAGATCAGCTTTTTATTCTTCATTTAAAAAAGCAACTAATATTACACCAACTCAATATAGAAAAGAGGTTCAAAAGAAAAATATCGAAGTTTTTTCGAATTAATCATTAATTTGTTGTGTCAGGATGTGACGAATAAATAAACACAAAAGTAAAACGAATATGAAAAATTTTATTTCAAAATACATTACCTTAATGTTGATTGTTATTACAAGTCTTTTAATTGCTTGTAAAACAGATTTACAAAAACCAATAGATATGAATACTGAACATACATCAATTGAGAAAGCAATACGAGGAACTATTGAATGGGCAAAAGACAAAGATTTCAATAAACTTTACAGTATAATAGCAAATGACTCAAATTACATTGAAGTACATCCTGAAAACAGGATTGTAAAAGGAATTGATGAGTTTACGCAGATGGAAAGGTTTTGGGCGAGCTCTGATTTTAAACATATCGGGTATGAAATAAGTGATTTGAAAATTATCATTTCTGAATCAGGCGATGTTGCCTGGTATTATTGCATGCTTGATGATATTAACGAATGGAAAGGCAAACCGGCAAGCTGGATAAATACACGATGGACAGGCGTACTCGAAAAAAGAGAAGGAAAATGGAGAGTGGTTCAAATGCACTTTTCTAATGCAACAGACAATAATAATTAATTGGAACAACTAATTAACTAAATTATAAACCTATGAGAATATTATTATCATTTTTATTTATCAACCTGATCATCTGTTCATTCGGTCAACAAATGATTAATTCAGGTAAAAAAGTACACATTGACGGAGTTATTGAAAAAGGAGAGTGGTGTGATTCCAAAATATATCTCTTTGATGAAACGGAAATAGTAAACACAAAAGTTTACTTAAAGCATGATGGTGAAAAATTACTTTTAGCTTATATTTTCGAAGATTTAACAGATACGAATGAATTTGTAATGCCTGAATTTTTTATTGATACAAAGCTAAACAAAGGGGAGCAATGGCAAAGCGATGACTATTGGTTTCACGTTTCAGCACAAGATTGTTATGCTGTTGGTAAACGTGAAGATTATACTCATTGCAGGGCCGATTTTTTATTATGGAGGGCATCTCCTAACTGGCCTTTTGATGGACAGAAGTTCGAAAGAATAAATGCAATTGAAATTTCGGTTCCGTTTCAACTTTTAGGCATAGAAGCTGGCCAAACAATTGGATTGTGTTTGTCTCAGGTTATATTTCCGGGAGATATACGAAAAAATATTCCGGCAGAAGCCCATGAAGATAAACCGTCAACATGGAAAGAATTTGTAATAGAACAAAAATCATCGGATTCGATTCCTGAATTATTTGAACCGGGTTTGATATCAAATCCTGAAAGATGGGAAGTAAGTATTTCCTTTTTACCTGATGAAAGTGAAGTTTTTTATACTGTAAAATATTCTGAAAAGGACATGCAAATTTTTTCACGTAAGCGTATTGATAATGAGTGGTCGGATGAATATGAGATGGATCTATTGATAGATAAAGAGAATTCTTATGCTATGGAACCATTCCCTTCAAACGATGGTAATAAATTGTTTTATACCCTTTGCGACTCACTGGGCTGCGATATTTGGTTTGTGCAGAAAGTCAGAAACAAATGGGTAAATCCCACGAAACTTGATTCTGATTTAAACAAAGATGTTGTGTTTTATTCCACATTCACACAAAATGGAGATATGTATTACACAAATGTTTCAAAAAGGAAAACTTTTATGGCTGAACTCAACAACGGAAATTATAATAAAATTTCGGAGGCAGGTTTTGGAGGTGCGCATGCATTTCCATCCCCCGATGGAAGTTTCGTTGTGGTTAATTCAAAAGGGGAATATGGCAGGAGCGATATTTTTGTATATTTTAAAAATGATGATAATTCATGGTCAGTGCCAATCAACCTTGGTAGAAATGTAAATACCGGTTGTTCCGAATCCTGCCCGTCAATTTCACCGGATGGCAGATATTTATTTTTTAACCGTCATTGTTATAATGATCAGGATGATTACGATATATACAGGGTTAGTATAAAAGTCATTGAAAATCTTAAACCAGTTGATTAAAATAAAACATCATGCAAAATAAATTATTTTCCACTGTAGTATTACTTATAATAATCACCATTTTCACTAATTGCAATCAGCAAAACAAAATTCAAAATGGTAATGAACCTGATTTTCCAGGATTGAGCGGCTCCTATTTAGGTCAAAAACCGCCAGGTGTGACACCCGTGATATTTGCACCAAATATTATCTCATCAGCAATGGAGGAACTTAATGTAGTATTTTTTCCAGGAGGGCGCGAACTTATATACTCTATTAGTTTTGGATCAATGCGTTGGGCATTAGTTGGAATGAGGGAGGTTGATAGTGTCTGGACAAAACCTGAAGTTCTGCCTTTTTCCGGCCTGTATAGTGATGTAGATGCCTGTATTTCACCGGACGGATCCAGGGTCTGGTTTAGTAGCAACAGGCCGCTTACCGGTATTGGTGAGCCTAAAGAAGATTTTGATATTTGGTATGTTGATAAAACCCCAGATGGCTGGAGTGAACCGGTGAATCCCGGAGCACCCGTTAACAGCGAAGCAAATGAGTTTTTTCCCATTATTGTAAATAGTGGTACTATCTATTTTCAATCATGGAGAGAAGGAGGTCATGGTGCGGCAGATATTTATAATTGTACTTTTAAAGATGGAGTGTTTATGGAAGCAATACCATTACCTGAACCGGTAAATAATAGTGGATTCCAGGGAGATACTTACATTGCTCCTGAGGAGAGTTATGCAATTGTTTCCACAACTCCAGTTGGTGAAAGGGGGTGGAGTGATTTGTTTATATCTTTTAAAGATGAACATGGCAATTGGGGAAATCTTATAAATATGGGGCCTGGGATAAATTCAAGTGTAAGTGAAAATACCCCATTTGTTTCGACGGATGGGAAATATCTGTTTTTTAAAAGTAGAAAACGAGAGAATTATGAATTAGGCAATGTACCGATAACTTATCATGATATTAAAAAGATCTTCAATAGTCCCGGAAATGGAAATGGGGATATTTATTGGGTAGATGCAAAAGTAATTCAAGACTTAAAACCAAATTATTAATATGAAAACGATAGGTTTAATTGGAGGTACCGGCTGGGCTTCAAGTGTTGAATATTACCGGCTGATAAATGAACATACAAATCAAATACTTGGTGGCTTAAATTATTCACATTGTATTTTATACTCAATAAATTATGAAAATATTAATAAATGCAATAAAAATAAAGATTACGAAGGAGTTTATTCAATTATTTATGATGCAACACAAAAGCTTGTTTCTATTGGAGCCGAAGGAATTGCTTTATGTGCAAACACCTTACATTTTCTCGCTGACAGACTGCAAAAACAAATTCCTGTTCCAATTGTTCATATTGCCGATACCATCGCAATCGAAATACAAAAAAAAAATATTGATAAAGTTGGTTTACTCGGAACTTTACAAACGATGCAACAAGATTTTTATAAGGCCAAACTTCAGAAAAATGGTATCGAAACTCTCATTCCGGCAATAGATGATATGAATTTTATAAATAATACAATATTGTACGAACTTTTTAACAAGGAGTTTAAACAGGAAAGTAAGAATCGATTTTTAAGAATAATGAGTGATTTACAAAAGCAAGGGGCAGAAGGTATTGTTTTGGGATGTACAGAAATACCATTGCTATTAACACAAAGTGATTTTGATTTACCTTTATTCGATACCTTGCAAATTCATGTTAAAGCAATTGTTGATTTTTCATTGGATTAAGAAAAACAAAGACCACTTGATTTAATGTCAACCATTTATAAAATATCTAACAAATGGAGTTAATTTTCCGAGAAGCAACATATTCTGATTTCAAGGAAAAAATGCTCATATGTTTTATAATAAAATAGGATTTGAGAATAGAGCATACTTATTTTCGAAAAAACTTGATATTTAATTCTTGTATTATAGTTGTCCTGTCCGATAAATACAAACTCCTTTTGCTCATAATTCCCTCACTTTTGCTATCAATAAAATGTGTTGTAAAATGCATTATTAGTAACGTTTTAATATTTCTATACGTCATAGGTTTTTAGGTAATCATTATATACCCATTAAAATTATCAATTTAAACTATTGTAGAATAATAATAAACAAAAAACAAAAAAATGAGATTATTTAAAGTATTACTATTGCTTATCGTTATTAGCCCCTTTGTAAAAGCACAGGAAACCCGGGAAAACGAAAATAAGAAGATTGTGGTATTAGGATCGTCAGTTGCCGCGGGGTGGGTTACCAGCTATCAGGAGAAATATGATTTTAAAAACGGTTATGCTTATCGTCTCGAAAGGTATCTATCCGACAAAGGCTTTGATGTTATTAACAAAAGCATACCCGGAAATAACACAAAGGATGCTCTTGAACGTTTTGATAAAGATGTATTATCAGAAAAGCCGGATTACTTGATTATTGGTTTATCAATGTCAAATGAGGGTTTAGAAACAGAAGACCCCGATTCGGTTTTCCAATCTTATCAATCAGGTATTAATGAACTTATTTCCAAATGCGAGGCGAACAATATTTATCCTGTTTTGGGTTTATGTTACGCAAATGATAACTTTACTCCTCTTCAATATGAATATTTAAAAAGGATGAACATTGAAATGAATTCATATGGTTATCCTTGCATTAACTTTCTTGGTGCCTTTGAAGATGGAGATGGTCATTTTCCCGGATCTTATAAATTTGATCCCAACCATCCTGACAACAGAGGCCATGAGGAGTTTTTCTTATGTTTTATTCCTGACCTTTTTCAGGCAATTGATGCAGGTGTCCCAACTCCTAAATTAATCAAGCATGATTCATACATAAAATTAGGCGAACGGAGAAAAAATCAAAACCTGTTGTATTTCCCGTCAGAGAATATGCACTCTTTTAGTTTTGGCTTCGGGTTTAAAACAAAAAGTGGAGGTCATTTGGCACAAATCCAAACACAGGATAAAGACCATAATATTGAAATAGATAAACAAGGGCGGTTGCTTTATTGTGGAGAAGTCATTTCAGCGAATGGAGTTAATGTTATGGATGGGGAATGGCACAAAATGATGATAACTCACCGGTATCTTGATCAGACAACTCAAATCCATATTGATGAAAATCACACATCTGTAGTTAAAGAACAAATCCAACCGGCTGCTTTTGTATTAGGCTCAGGGAATATAATATGTAATTATCGAAATCTCATGATTTACCGGGCTGCACTAAATGTCAACGAAATTTCAGCCTTAATGGATCAAATAATTCATGCAAGTATGGTTTGTTATGCCCCTTTGGAAAACGGTAGTTTGAAAAATCTGGCTCAAACAAAATCAAAGATTTATTTAGATCCTGAGAATGAGGAAGAACTTTTTAAAAATACTGTGAATAAGATCGAAATTACTGCAAAAAACAGGGATAACGAACTTAAGGTTGAAGACAAGAAGTCAATTTCAATGGACCCAAAGAAATATGAAAAATTTGCCGGAAAATATGAAATTGCCCAAGATGATTATTTTACTATTGAAGTTGAGGACAATAAAATATATTTTGTTGACAGGGGTAGAAAAGGAGAAATACTGCCTGAGTCAGAGAATAAATTTTTTATAAAATATCCGGGTGAACTTACTTTTACTTTTAAAATTTCAGAAAATGGAAAGGTTGAAAGTATGGTTGCCAATTTTAACGGACATCAGATATTAGCCAGGAAAATATATGAATAATCGATTTTAATTTTTTGTTGTCCTGTCCGATAAATACAAACGCTTTGCCCATTTTTATCATCGACTTTTGCCCTTAATTAATATTTTTTAAAAATTAAACAGGGTATATCATGAAAAAATTAAAGTTTCAATTATTTGTTTTTGGCATTTTGCTTATTTCTTGCAATGTGCTTTTAGCTCAGAACTTATTTACGGAGCATGTAGTATTTTATGATTTCGGTAATGCAGTTTCTATTGCAGGTGCTGATTTAGATGGCGATGGTGATATTGATATGGTTGCATCCGCTTTTAGTGGGAATTATGTAGCATGGATGGAAAACGACGGGATGCAAAACTTTACAAAACACATGATCATTGAAGATTTTGGACATGCATTTGTTCTTGATATTGCACATATTGATGATGATGATGACTACGACATTGTTTGTGCGGCAAAAGCTGACGACATGATATTGTGGTTTGATAATGACGGATTTGGGAACTTTACCATTGATACTGTTGTTACTAACTGGGAAAGTGCAAGTTTTGTTATGGCCAAAGATCATTTTAAAAACCTTGATTTGGATATTGATGGCGATGGGGATACTGATATTCTGGCTACATCAAACAGTCCCGGAGATAAAGTTAGCTGGTTTGAAAATGATGGAAACCAAAATTTTACCGAACATATTGTTAAAGAAGATTGGACTTGGGCCAGATATTCTACTGCCACCGATCTTGATCTGGATGGTGATATGGATATTGTTGGAACTGCCAAAGCCGGAGAGATAATTTGGTTTGTTAATGATGATTATCAAAACTTTACCGAGGATACAGTAATTGCAAACTGGGGCCAGCCAAGCTCTGTTCAGGCTGCAGATATTGACGAGGATGGTGATATTGATTTGGCAGCAACTTCAGTTACGGCCCAGGAAGTTGCATGGTTTGAGAATATAAATAATGATTTTACCAAACATACTATCCGGACAGATTATAATGGTGCATTTTCGGTGGCAATTGCCGATTTTAATGATGATGGAAATATGGATATTGCAGCAGAAGCCTGGATTGACGAACTGGCATCCGTCTATTATAATGACGGGGATGAAAATTTTACAGAAGAAATTTTTTCTGAAACAGCTTATGAGTTGATAAAAATATTTGTAACTGACCTTGATCTTGATGGAGACCACGATATTTTGGGCGCCACTTATGCAGTTAATGATGTCAGATGGTGGGAGAATTCGCTTTATAATGTTTCTTTTGGTGGTACTCCAAGTTCAGGCCATGCTCCGCTAACCGTAGAATTTACTGATTCATCAAATCTTGCACTTCCGATAAACCAATGGGCTTGGGATTTTAACAATGATGGGATTATTGATTCTAATGTTCAAAACACCTCATGGATATATGGTGAACCCGGAATGTATTCCGTAAATCTGGAAATTCAAACTGATTCCATCACAAAAAAGATTATTTACCATGATTATATCTCTGTTTTTGATGGTGAAAGCGCCTTAATATTTGATGGTGCTGAGAGTTATGTCATCTGCCCTGCATCTCCTTCCCTAAATCTTACTTATACCTTTACTGTGGAATCCTGGATAAAGCCAACAACTTATGGGGAAGCAACAGGTTATGGTTTTGGAAGAATAATTGACAAAGAAAATATTGTTGTTTACCTAAATGGAACTTATGGTTCATATAACGATAGTAGCCTTATGGTTCAAATAAAGCATAGTGATGGTAACACAAGCGATATTTGTACTCCGGAAAATTCAATTTCAACTGACGAATGGCAACATATTGCTGTTACATATAATGAGCAAAGCATCCTGAAAATTTACATAAATGGGATTGAACAAGAGCTGACTATTGTAAATCCAATTTCAGGGGGTATTGAAGACAATAATGATATTGACCTTATAATTGGCAATTCTACAACATTTCCAATGGGGACATTCAACGGAATAATTGATGAAGTAAGAATCTGGAATATAACACGTACAGAAGAGCATATTCAAAATAACATGGATGTTTATCTTTCGGGAGATGAAGATGGTTTAATTGGTTATTGGAAGATGAATGAAGGTTTTGGGAAGCAAATTGCCGATTCATCAAGCAATACAAATACCGGTAATTTATTCTTAGCGAAATGGTGTCAAGGCAAGAATCTTGAGCCATTTGTATCAATTGAAGAGGTTGATCAAAATAAATCAGAAAATTATTTTAATTTAAAAAACTATCCAAATCCTTTTCTTTCTGAAACCACTATAAGCTATACACTTTATAATAAATGTCATATTAAATTATCTATATTCGATATTACAGGGAAATTTATTACAAACCTTATAGACTGTGAGCAAGCACAAGGTTATCATACAATTATTTGGAATGGAAAAACTTCTAATGATAATGCTACTGAAAACGGAATATATTTTTATAGATTGAAAACAGATAATTATGAACAAACAAAACAGATGATAAAACTCAAAATAGTAAGATAGACATATTTGCTAAGAAACGTTTTTCAGACGCAGATTATCACTGATTTACACAGATTATTTCTTACTATTCATCTGTGTTTATCTGCGTCCAACTTGATTAACAGTTAGTATATTAATTAGTAATATTTTCAGAGTAAACTAGTTTATAAGAATTGAACAGCCCTGCTATTTAAATTTTGTTCTATTTGTTTTCTTTTGTGTTTTTTTTGAATTCTCATCATTATAAATTCTATAAACAAGATTTATCCGGTCTCAAAGTTATTATCTGTTTTTGAAAAAAATTCAAAAATGAAAAATCTATTACTTATCGGAATTCAAATTTTATTTAGTTTCCAGTCGTTTTCTCAAACTAATGAGATAGTTAAACATAATCTATTTGTACAAATTAATCCTGAAACCTCGGAAATTTCAGTAATTGATATTATCAGCATTGAGGGAGATTATTATAAAGAGTTTTTACTAAATGCTGATTTCACGCTTGTTAGTCTTTCAAAAAAAGTATCATTAAAAAAATAGCAGACGATGCCGGTGCTTCGGATGTTGGAATGGATAGAGATGATGCCGATGCAGGAAATAGTTTAAAATTATCAAAATGGAAAATTAATGGTTCGGCAAATAGTTTTGTTATCTCTTATCATGGGAAAGTAAAAACAGATATGTATTCCGGCAAATTACGAATTAATATCATTATTGAACAAATGCAGGATGATAATGTTTTCATTATTGATGTCCCAATAAATATTGCTACTGAAAAGGGAGTAGAAACTTTTGTTTTCAATATGGATAAAAAAGAACAGGACTTTCAGATCAGTTTAAATAGTAAGCCGTTAAAATTAGTTGTTGACTCACAATACGATGTTTTCAGAATATTAAACCCGGCTGAAGTTCCACCAACTTTATCAAAAATATGGGGAAGTAAAAATAATTTAATCGTCCTGCCGGGCAAAGCAAGCAAAGAACAAAAAGAGATTTACAAAAACTTTGCAAAACAGTGGCAGGAGTCTGATAACGATAATTTTATAATTAAATATGATACGGATTTAAAAGAACTTCCAAAAGACAAAACAGCCTGGATCATTGGTTTTGAGAATAAATTTACAATAGAAATCAATCAACAATTATCGGAAAATAATTCTAAGTTCACTGCTGATTCTGTAATATTTAAGAATAAAAAACTTGTTAAATTAGGAAGCATTTTATGTTTTCGGTTTGTTTGTTGAAAATGACATTAATAAACAAACTATTTTTATTTCTATTGATAATGAAAACTCTGTTGCAGGTTTAATAAGAAAACTATCGCATTATGGGAAATACAGTTATTTGGCATTTAACGGTGACGAGCCTACGAATATAGCCAAAGGGCAATGGCCGGTATTAAATTCTCCTTTGGTAAAAACTTTTGGTGAGGATGCGTACAAAATATCGGTTAATGAACCAAGAGAAGCATTAGCCACATTAAAACCGGTTTTTTCTGAAAAAAGAATGATGTCAACTATAAAACACCTTTCATCAGAAGAACTAAAAGGAAGAGGGCTTGGAACTCCTGAAATAGATCAGGCAGCAGAATATATTGCACAAAAGTTTGAAGAAGCCGGATTAATCGGTTCCAGATATTTTGTAGCTCATAGCAAAGAGTATTTTAAAGGTGATATTTTTGCTAATGTTAATATTGATACCAACGGCAGTTTATTCGATAAAAAATTGTTGGTATTAAATGCCAATTCAGCAAAGGAATGGAAATTTCTTTGAAATTGGGTGAAAGGTAAAATGGGTATTTCCAGCTGATATCACTGATTATCGCTGATTTATTTCTGCGATATCCCAGCCTGACTTTGTCATTCAAGAGGGTATGGGAAATTCATCATACTCTTAAGAATAATTCATAAAATTCCTTCAAAAGCAAAACAAATCTTTCGTTTAGACAATATTTGTACTATTTTACAAATTTCATTTTGTGCATAAGCATAATTATTTGTGAAAAGATCGGTTAGAGATTTTATTCAAGATAATGTTTTCCTAAAGCGTATTAATTTCTATAATTAAGGTAAATAGCTTCGCTTGTTGTACAAATATGGCAACCCAATAACCAAATGTGAAACTAATGTAAATTGATTTTCTTTGGCTCTGTTTATATTTTTATACTCCTTTGCAGCATTAAAGAATTAATTTGAATTATTAAGTCAAACTAAAATTATTTATTATGAAATTTAAAACAAACGTATTTTCAATAGTCATTATAACTCTTACAGCGTTATTCATGACTATATCAACATCATTACATGCTCAGAATTATGATATGTTTTTCTGGTGTTCGGAAGAAGGCAGCCCAATGGGACTTTCAGGAGTAGATGTTACTATTGATGAAGTAACTATAACCTCAGGTTTTGATGGTTTAGCATTGTTTGAAGGATATGCTCCCGGAGATTATGACTATTCAGCAAGCA
>CAYWXI010000074.1:0-22439 GCA_964462015.1 uncultured Bacteroidales bacterium
TAAACATCAGATAACTATGATATAAACTTGTTTTCTTAGGTCAGTTGTTCTGAAAATGAGCAAAATGCAATTTGGAAATTTTCATTTTCTGTGATTCCGAAAGTGAGAGCTCTCTTGATAATTCGTTCACCTTATTTACAATCTGTAATGAATCAGGCACAGGAGGAGGATTGCGATGATCCTTTTGCTGAGTTTGTGCTTCACCTGTTTTATACATTACTAATAAAAGGCAACTCAATAGGAGGATTCCAGACTTTCTCATTATTTTTTTTAACTTTTTCATAGTTTTAATTTTTAATAAATTTTACAATATAAATTTCATTCAAGCCCGGTTCTTATTCTGCATACCATACCAGGCGCATATAATTGTAAATACGAACAGCATCAATTTCGGACCATGGCCATCTGCATACTCAGTCGGATCACCTGTTTTTGGATCACTACATTGGGCACCGACTCCATGAACACCTCTCCAGCCATTCATATTATCCATGGCACGGCCAAATGATACATATGCACCCCAATACGCATTCAATACCTGTTACTCATGCACCGTGTTATACTCCTCAAGTAACATGGATAGTGGCCTGGCCTGCTTCATTGGTAATTTGAGTACAATTAAATAGTTATTTACTTCCGGAGTTTCGGTATTATTTTCAATTGTCTCATCATCATCTTTGTTGCAAGCTGAAAAGCCTAATCTTAATATTGTGAATAAGGATATTAGGCTTAATCCCCAGAATTTACTTTTAAATGTTTTCATATCAATTATTTATTATTTCAAATAATTATTTACGGCTGTTGTTCGCTCAGTGACATGCGAGTAAAGTTCGTTTACGGCTATTTGAAAATCTGAACTAGAATTTAAAAATGTATATCCTTCAATTTCAGTGGTTGCATAAGGCTCAATCAATGCTGAATATGTTGAATATTGAGATTGAATAGTACTTACATTGAAAGCCCCCATCAACAATTTCCTGTAAATAGCTATCGTATTGGGCTTTATAAACAGCATCCTCATACAAGTACCCGATTAATGGCCATTCTGATGTATTTAATCCTGAAAAATCCAATGGTAACGAACCTCCTTGTTTTCCATATTGCAGTGCTTCATTATTATCCCACGGAATCCAAGTTAGTTTATTGGTATTTGGATCATTATACAAGAAATAATTATGAGTCATTCTTCCATAGGTATCCCAATTTTGAATAACCGTATTCGCTGCCAAATATTTCAAAAACACATCGATGTCAAAAACAGTTTCTAAATTTATTCTCCAAGTCGCTACATATGTTGTTCTTGTATCGTCATGCAGAGCAGCAAATAAGGTTTGAATATCTGACCAATCCATGTCATCTTCATTTGTTTTTTTAACAAAAACATCTTCTGAAAATGACCCTGAAGCAAAACTTGCTCCATCACCATCTGGTTTATATAAATTTTCATCATCGTCTGAAAATTGTGTATCTAAAACAGTATCGTCAACTTCTTCAACCATAGTATATACTCCAAAATAAACAGGACCTTCCCCAAAATCTACATAAAGTGCATAAAATGCTGTATGTGACCCTACTAAACCTGCATTCCTAAACACATCGCCTGCTACTTTTTCTCTTAACATCGATTTATCTTCATAATTATTTTTAAGACTTAATTGTTTAAAACCATAAAAACGTTGGTTGTCTATTTGTGAGTAATCATCTTCAAACTCATCAAAATCAAGCTTAAAAGCCAATTTTAAAATTCCGTTTTTCCAACTTGATTGTAAGCTTGAGTTACCCTTAAAACGAACACCCACTCTGTACCATTCTATTCCATTATAAAACACTTCGGCAGGAACAAAAATGGGATCTTCATCTGTATCAATCAATCCTCCTGGTCCTCCACCAGCACCAAAAGTTCCAAAAGTTTCCGTCATATCATCTAACATACTTTGCCAACGGTCTTCTCTTATGACAATATCAATTCGTTTTACAGCATTGTCCTCAAATACTTCATCAAAATTGGAGTCTGCATCATTACTGTGTGTTTCTGTTGTCCAATCTGTAGCCTCAAAATCTGTATCATCAATAACTACAGTATCCTCTGCTACAATATCATCATCTTTACTACATGCGGTAAATACAATCATTGAAATGATCAAAACAATTCCTGATAATTTCATAACTGTGTTACTTGTATTTAAATTTTTTGTCTTCATTTTTTCAGTTTTTGTTTTCATCGTTTTATCTTTTTATAAATTTTACAGTATAAATTTCATTCAAGCCCGGTCCTTATTCTGCATACCTTACCAGGCGCACATAATTGTAAATACGAACAGCATCACCTTGCGGACCATGGCCATCTGCATACTCAGTCGGATCACCTGTTTTTGGATCGCTGCGCTGGGCACCGGCACCATGAACATCCTGCCAGCCGTTCATATTTCCCATGGCTCGGCCAAATGATACATATGCACCCCATACGCCTTCATTACCTGTTATCCAGGTACCATGTGTTGTACTGCTCCAGTAATATGGATAGTCGGCCTGGCCTGCTTCATTGGTAATTTGAGTACAATTAAATAATGGATCAATAGCTGCAGAAGCTGTTGTTGCCGGTGAGCGTGTGTAATCCAAAATACTTTGTAATTCCTTGGCGTCTGGCATTCGCCAATCACTGTATCCGGCATATTCCATATCCTCAGCATAACTTAGCGATTCCTGCCACAGAACGCCTTCACCGTTATCATACTGCATCCACATTAAGCCGGTGGCATTATCGGTAATCGTACCGTCACCATTATCGGTGAAATTGTTTATACCATATTCGGTATTTCCCCTGACCAAAATATAATTGAAGGCTTTGGCCTGCCCGAATAACTGAGTGCCATATCCTTTGATACGTCCGTCAGCAAAGTTGACACCGAAAACGGTTTCTTCCACTTCCGTACTTACGTATACATTGGTGGTGGCACATTGCATATCTATCAAGCGCTCCCCTGCATCAGTATCACCATAAGCAAATTCAAATACATCGGTATCCATAAAAGGGATTAGATCGTCGGTTGATGTTCCTTCATAACCACTGATGTCGCGGCCGCTGAAAAAAATAAGTGAATATTGTTCCTTTATTGAAGGCAACCGCCAGTCATCATAGCTAGCGAATGTTACGCCTGCTTCAGTCAAAGCAACTATTTCATCATAACCCAGTTTGTCGCTGTAATCAATTGTTCCGTCACCATTGTGATCGAATGAACTTTGCCACATCAATCCTGTTACCATGTCAGTAAGTGTTCCATCACCATTATCAACATATTGCGGTGTGTTTCCTGGATAATTGGCATTCTGCCCAAAAAAATTCTCACCTGCAGATACCGACGAAATAGCGGTTTGATCATTAAAAAATGTAGTCTGATTGGTTCCAACAATAGGATAACCTGAGATATCAGGCAGGTTTTCATCAGTAGTATTGACTACGTCATCATCGTCTTTATTACATCCTGCAACTATCATGGTACCAATTAAAATTGTCACCATGAATAATACATATAATTTCATTTTTGTTTTCATAACATTAAATTTATTTATAATTATCTGCAATAATAAAACAATGGTTTATTGAGAAAAAATCTTTTCAATGGTTCCGTTGTTTTTATCAATAGAAAGTAATAATCTGTCTATGAATAAGAAATCTGAAATCAGCAAGTATAATAGCAAAAAATTATACCACTGAACGATATGCTATCTTTTGGAATGGTTGACTTACTAAATTCAATATCGTCAAAGCTCTAATTAGAGTATGTCATTAAAGCTGGTGAATACTTTTATTCAATCAAAAGCTCATTAATTCCTCCGGTTTGTGGATTAAATCTGATTTTTGATTTAGATAGTGGAAGAAATGAAACTACTCCCAACTGATTTACTATGCATGATTTTTTAGCCAAAACCTTATTATCATATTCAACTGAGATTTTTGCATGTTCAGGAACCCGATAAAAGAAACCATGAATTACGTTATTATTAGTTTGGCCTGATAAATAATTCTTTATTGCCTGAGCCGTTCCATTATTTTCAATTTTAACAAAAATGCTCTCTCCCCCTGAAATTGAAGCATCAAAAATACCACTTAAGCTTGAAAACTTCAGCACTCTAACCTCTTCATAATTTTCACTATCCGGTGTATATGAAAAACTATAAT
Organism: uncultured Bacteroidales bacterium; assembly: GCA_964462015.1. Lineage (GTDB taxonomy): Bacteria > Bacteroidota > Bacteroidia > Bacteroidales > JAEINX01 > JAEINX01. The sequence continues at coordinate 4,181 of CAYWXI010000074.1, forward strand.
GAAGTGTTTCAGAAAATGAAACTCCCCTAAACAAATCAAGATAGTCATTTTCGAGCTTTTTCAACTCCGAACCCATATATTCAAAACTACCTTTTTCATAACTTACTTCATGATAGCCTGTCAACAAATTCATTCTGCTTTCTCTTAGTTTTTGAATAAACATAGCAGCTTCTTTTGCTTTTTGCTCAGTATCTTTTTCAATAACAGAGCTTTTAAAAGCTAAGTCTTTAATTGTAATTGTGTCAATATTAACTGTTCTGATAATTGTATCGGTCTTTTCATAAAGATTATAATCGGCAAAATAATCGAAATAATGATCAGAAGAATTACGCTCAATATCCCAGTTAAAACTCTCCAATTCAGCATCCATCGTTTCAAAAATATTATTGGAACTGACTATTAAACCCGACTCATTTAATGACAATAAAAACGACCTCTCCTCTTTTGAGGGTTTTGTATCAATTTCAACAAAATAAATATTATCAGGATCAGGCTGCAGATAAGTTGAAATTTTCACATCCCGAATATAATAATTTACTGCATCCGATTCAATCACATCATCAACTCCAAGGTATTTTTCTGAAAAACCGGAATATGGCCCTTGAATTTTTGTTTGCTTTTCAATTGTAAAATTCAGTTTAATAACAGTTTGTGGAAGAGAATAAAAAACCCCATCATAAACCGAAACTTGCGGAGGATTATTTTTATCAATATGAATTACATTTAAAAGCTGAGCATGTGATCCAAAAGAAATCAGAAAGAGGAAAAGAAAAACCGCACATTTTATCGAAAAAATTCTTATTGAATTCATTTTTATTTTTTTTTATAAACGAAATTAACTTAATAAAATTACTTCATAAATAATAATTCACGATATTTCGGCAGTGGCCAGAATTCATCATCAACAAGCATTTCGAGCTTATCAATGTTATTACGAATTTCTTTAAAATATCTTTTAACATTTTGAGAATACGCAAAAGCTTTATCATCAGGTCTTTCAATTCTGTTTGCTTTCTTTCGCTCGTTAATCATTTCTTCAACAAACTTTTTAATATCCGAAATATGTTCTGAAATGGTTTTTATTGTACTAATCTGATCTCTAGAAAGTTTAACATATGTTTTCTGATCTAAAACATCCTTAAGCCCTTTGGTGTTTTCTATCAAAATATTTTGATATTTAATTGCAATCGGAATAATATGATTAGTAGCCAGATCACCAATAATTCTTGATTCAATTTGTATTTTTTTTGTATAATTTTCAAGATAGGTTTCATATCTCGCATATAGCTCTTTCTTTGTTAAGATATTATATTCCTCAAAAAGTGCAATAGTCTCCGGATTTATGAAAGTTCTTAATGCTTCAGGTGTTGAGGCAATATTGGTAAGTTTACGTGATTTTGCTTCATTAATCCAATCATTGCTATAATTATTTCCTTCGAAACGTATATCTTTAGATTCTGAAATATATTTTTTCAACACTCTGAAAATAGCTTCATCTTTTTTGATCCCATCAGCAATCAATGTATCCACCTCTTTCTTAAACCTGACAAGCTGATCGGCAACTATTAAATTAATTGCAATCATTGCTTTTGAGCAAGTATCAGAAGATCCTACAGCCCGAAACTCAAATTTATTTCCAGTAAAAGCAAATGGCGAAGTTCGGTTTCTATCGGTATTATCTAATAATATTTCAGGGATTTTAGCAATATCCCGAATAATACCATTTTGTGTATTGTTAGGAATTTTACCTTTTTTCACTTTGGTTTCGATTTCATCGAGTATTGATGTCAGGTGTGAACCAATAAAAGCGGAAATGATTGCCGGTGGAGCTTCATGCCCTCCCAGCCGGCTGTCATTTCCGGCGGTAGCGATGCTTGCACCAAGCAAATCAGCGTGTGTATGAAGGGCTTTCAGAATATTAACCAAAAAAGTAATAAACCTAAGATTTGAACTTCCGGTTTTTCCCGGTGAAAGTAAATTGACCCCGGAATCTGTCATTAATGACCAATTATTATGTTTGCCTGATCCATTAATATCTGCATAAGGCTTTTCATGCAATAAAACAGTTAAATCATGTTTCTTTGCTACAATATTTAAAATATGCATTAATAATTGATTATGATCAACGGCAAGGTTAGCTTCCTCGAAAACAGGGGCACATTCAAATTGGCTTGGAGCCACTTCGTTGTGTCGTGTTTTTACGGGAATGCCAAGCCGGTGAGCTTCAATTTCAAAGTCCTTCATAAAACTTAAAACCCTGCGTGGGATAACACCAAAATAATGATCAGAAAGTTGCTGATCTTTAGCCGAAGGATGCCCAAAAACCGTCCTTCCGGTTAATACCATGTCGGGCCTGGCAAAAAATAAAGCTGAATCAATAAGGAAATATTCCTGCTCCCAACCAAGAGTTGCATTTACTTTCTTAACACTTTTATCGAAATAGCGGCAAACATCAACTGCCGCTTTATCAACTACATTTAAAGCTTTTAGCAAAGGTGTCTTATAATCAAGAGCCTCACCGGTATATGATACAAATATAGTAGGAATACATAAAGTGTTTTCCAGAATAAAAGCAGGAGAGGTTGGATCCCAGGCAGTATATCCTCTTGCTTCAAAGGTATTTCTGATTCCTCCACTCGGAAAACTTGAGGCATCAGGTTCTTGCTGTATCAAATTTGTACCTCCAAACTCTTCAATAGCATTAAAAACGTCCAAAGGAGAAATAAAAGCATCGTGCTTCTCAGCAGTTGAACCTGTTAAAGGATGAAACCAATGTGAATAATGAGTGGCTCCCTTGCTAATAGCCCATGATTTTAATGATGCTGCTACCTGGTCGGCAATTTTACGCTCAATTTTTTCTCCCTTTTCAATAGAGGCAACTACTTTCATATATGCTTTTTCAGGTAAATATTCCCTCATAACTTTTTTATTAAAAGTCATTTCAGCATAATAATCAGAAATCTTCGCTTTTGGTGATTCAACCTTTAGGACTTTACGATGCAATGTAGTTTCTAATGCCTTAAACCTTATATTCTCCATAAACCCGTATCTTTAAATTAGTTATTTCGTTGTAGTAATATTTAAATAATTCTTTTGCGCAAAAGTAGAAAATATACAATAAGTTTTGAAAATTCCAAAAGTTATTTCATTCAAATTGTGCCTTTGCAGGGTCTATTTCTTAGATTTTGAAATAATTAACAATCCTATGAATGTTATTAATCCATTAAGAATTAAAAGTTCAAATCCAAATTTATATCCATTAAACCATTTCTCGGAATTAATACTCAAAATGTAGCAGACAACGGGAGAAAATACTGCAATAACAGGAACAAACTTGTCGCGAATTGAAAACTTTGTAAATAATCCAAAAGCAAATAATCCAAGCAAAGGGCCATAAGTATAACCCGCAATTGTAAATAATTTATCAATAATTGCTTTGTCGTTAATAAGCCTGTAGAAGATTATGACAAAAAGTAACACAATTGCTATACAAATATGTACAAGATACCTTATATTTATTTTTTGTTTTTCAGATAAATTTTTTCTTCGTTTAATACCAAGAAAATCGACACTGAAAGATGTTGTCAGCGCTGTTAAAGCACTATCGGCACTCGAATAAGCAGCCGAAATCAAGCCAATAATAAATACTATTCCTGCAAATGGGCCAAGATATTTTAATGCAATTAAAGGAAATAAATCATCAGTTGTTTTTGGTACTTCAATTCCTTTTTGATTTGAATAAATAAATAAAATTGCTCCAAGAAAAAGAAATAATAAGTTTACTAAAATCAGAATAACACCAAGAGAAACAACATTTTTTTGAGCATCTTTCAAATTTTTACAGCTAAGATTTTTTTGCATCATATCCTGATCAAGGCCGGTCATAACTACTGCAATAAAAATACCGCTGAGAAACTGTTTTAGGAAAAAACGCCTATCATTCCAATCGGAGAAAAACAAGTTTGAATAATTGCTGTCAATTACTTGCTTTGTTAAGGATGATAAATTTGTACCCAGATGGTTGACAATTATATAAACTGAAAGTATAACTGCAACAAGCATAAAAGTAGTTTGAAGAGTATCTGTCCAAACTATTGTTTTTATTCCACCTTTAAAAGTATAAAGAATGATTAAAACAATAAAAATCGTAACGGTTATCCAAAACGGGACATTCCACTGATCAAATACAAATAACTGTAAAACATTAACAACCAAAAACATTCTAAATGAAGCACCGATTATTCGTGAGAGAAGAAAATAAAATGCACCTGTTTTATAGGAAAAAACTCCAAACCGCTCATCAAGATATCTATAGATTGAAGTGAGATTTAGTTTGTAATACACTGGCAATAGAATTGTTGATATCAACAAATATCCAATGAAATATCCAAAGACAACCAGCATATATGAAAATTGTGTTTCCCCAACCCATCCCGGAATAGAAATAAAAGTAACCCCAGATAGCGATGCTCCAATCATGCCATATGCTACTACATACCACGGCGAGACTTTATTGCCAATAAAAAAGGTTTCATTATTTGCCTTTCTTGAAGTAATCCACGAAATACAAAACAATAAAAGAGTGTAGGTTAAAAAGGCGGTTAGTATTAGGTTAGGTGACACTATATTTTCATTTTTGAAATTATTATTATATAAAAAATGATACTACAACTCATTGACAAATGCTAAAATGATAGAATGATTGAATGCTTAAATTTTTTCTGAAAATTCATAAAGGCTTTTCACGGTAAAATCAATAATTTTGAAATTCTTATTAATCAAAGCAAAATCTTCTGAAACAAATACAGTTTTCATTTTAAGTCTTTTTCCAAAAATAATATCAGATATTGAATCGCCAAGCATTACAGATTTTTTAAAATTAATCTCAGGGAATTCATTTCTAGCCTGCAAAGCCATACCAACTTGAGGTTTCCTGGTAATGTTATTTTCTTCCTTTTTGAAAGGTGAAAAATAAATTTTATCTATCTTTCCACCAATTTCATTTATCCCTGTAAGCATTTTATTATGAACCTTTTTCAGATCACTTTCATTCATCAGGCCTTTACCTATCCCCTGCTGATTTGTAACAACAATTATTCTTCCGAATTTTGATGATAACTCTCTAATTGCTTCCGGAACTCTTTCAATAAAAGTAAAATCCTCAGGTGTTTTGACATAATCATCAATAAGACGAACATTCATAACTCCATCTCTATCTAGAAACAAAGTCCATGTTTTATCTATTTTCAAATCTTTTAAACTCATTTTGGGCTTTATTAAAATCATCAGGAATTCCAATATCTAAAAAATATTCTTCACATTTAAAACCAAACAATTTTTCGGTTTTATAAATCTTTTCGAAACAATCGCGCTCAATTGAAAATTTTTCTCCCAATTTCAAATTCTGATAAAAATTTTTATTTATCACATAAGTACCTCCGTTTATGTAACCGGATGTTTTTATAAAACTTTTCTCATAAAATCCGATAATTCGATTATCTGAATCAGTTTCAACTGTTCCAAAACGTGAGACATCATCAAGAAAACGTAAGGACAGCGAAATTTTTGAATCCCTGTTTTTATGAAACAAATAAAATTCCGATAATTTTACGTTAAACATCGTATCACCATTTAGAATGAATGCTTCCTCGCCATCAATTTCGTTAAACGCGTTTAGAATTCCTCCACCTGTTCCAAGTGGTTCACTTTCTAATGCATAAGTAATTGAAATCGACTTAAATTGGCTTTTGAAATATGATCGAATGATTTCATTTTTATACCCAACCGAAAATACAATTCTATTTATTCCAAACTTATGCAAATAATTCAATTGATATTCAAGAAAAGGTTTGCCATTGATTAAAGCCATTGATTTTGGAACTTCCTTAACAACTGATTTCAATCTTGTACCAAAACCTCCGGCAAGAATTATTGCTTCATTAATCATTTCGGGAAAATATTTTTTTCAATTAATTCACAAATTATATGGCCTACCAAAATATGAGCTTCCTGAATACGGGGAGTGTCAAACGAAGGCATTTTTAATAAATAATCACTGGAATTATTCATTTTTCCTCCTGAATGATTTGTCATCCCGATACTTATCATCTTTAGTTTCTTAGCCATATCAAAAGCTTTCAGTATATTCATTGAATTTCCTGAGGTTGAGATACCAAAAATAACGTCTCCCTCCCGTCCTTTTGCTTTCACAAGGCGAGAATATATTTCATCATAGGAATAATCATTTGCCACAGCTGTTAGATAAGAGGTATTTACGTGAAGTGCTTCAGCAAATAAAGGATCTCTATCATAATAAAAACGACCTGAAAGCTCAGCAGCAAGATGTTGAGCATCAGCTGCACTACCACCATTTCCACAAAACAAAATTTTTCCACCGCTTTGTAAACAATTTGTGCAAAGTTCTACCACTTTTTCAATAGTTTCCAACAAAAAGTTGTCATCCAATATTTTTTGTTTTAATTCAATCGAATCCTGAATTGCTTCTGATATTCTATTTTTCATGTGTTTTAAAATTTAATCATAATAGGCATATAAGAAAATATAAGGAAAAATGGATGTATTATATTAATCATTCTTTTGTGTACCAAAACTTTCCCAACTTACAATTTCCTCAATATTCATTCTTTGTTCTTTATGACGATTAACATCAACTTTATCAGCGGGATAACCTAAAGGAAAAATCACAATAGGTTCGATATTTTCAGGTAATTGCAAAATTTCAGAACATTTTTCTTTATCAAAATTACAAACCCAACAAGTAGCGAGGCCCAACTCTGCAGCTTGAAGTGTAATATGATCGGCTGCTATAGCAACATCTATATCACAATGGTCTTTCCCGTCATTTTTCCTTTTCCATGCTTTATCATGATCGCCACAGATAATAATGTAAACCGGAGCCTCTCTGAACCATTCTCGCCCATAAGTTTCCCAGAGTCTTTTACAATTACTCTCATCTTCAACTACGATAAAATACCAGGGTTGATAATTAACTGCTGAAGGAGCTATTCGTCCGGCTTCTAAAACTTTATAAATTTTCTCTTTTTCTATATTTTTTTTAAGATATTTTCGGGATGAATACCTTTTTTTTGCAAGCTCAATAAATTCCATACAAAAAACATTAATTTAATTTCTTGATAAATGAAAAACTTCTGCAAATATATACAAACTAATCATTGAATTAAGAAATTACTTCAATATAAAAACACCTGTTGCAATGCAGAGAACTTAATAATAAATCAATTAAATTTAAAAAATAACTCAATATAATTTAATGAAATAAAATAAATTCCTTTTACTAAATTATTTGTTTTTATTAAGTACTTTTTGTACATTTGATACCTGAAATTGATATGTAAATAATTATAATATTTAAACACTATAATTATGGAAAAAGTGTCATTAAAAAAAGCTTTAATTGAAGAATGTGTTTCAAAACAAACCGAAAATGCAAAAGCAATTGAAATTGCCATAAAAGAGGTGCAAAAAAGCGCTAACGATTATGGACAACCGAAAGACAGATATGACTCATACAGAGTTCAATTGCTCAGAAAAAGAGATATGTTTGCAAAGCAATTAGAGAATTCACTAAACCAATTATATGTATTACACAAAATTGATCCGGAAATTGAACATAAAGAAGTGAGTTTCGGAGCTGTAGTAATTACTAATGAGCAAAAATTATTTGTTTCAATTAGCCTGGGGAAATTTGATTATAATAATGATGAATATTTTGCAATTTCAACTTTAGTGCCTTTTTTTAAAGCAATGAAAGGAAAAAGAAAAGGAGAAACATTTAAATTCAGAGAAAAAGAAATTGAGATTCTGGATGTTTTTTAAACCGAAAAAATATCATAAAGTTTTATTCCTTTAAATATATATTATTCAAACTTAATAATTGATGGATGTTTAAAATCAAAATTATTGAACTCATAAGAACTTTCTCCTGAAATACTAAAATCAAAATGTTTACTTCCGTCATGAATAATTGGGAAATATGCTAATCGAATTTGAATAGTTCTAAAAACAAGATTTTCGTTTTTTATTCTAATTCCCGGGCCAATACCAACATATAATTTATTTGAAAGTATTGATTTATCGGAAGGGCCTATAAAACCCAAATCCAAAAAACAATAAAACGAAAACTTAAATCCAAGGAGATTAATTGGAGTGTATGCTATCGCTTCAAAATTTAACCAAAGTCGCTTTTTCCCAATTAAAGAATCCCTTGATAAACCTGATAAACCGGGGTCTTCGCTCAGCCCTATATTCAAATCTTCTAATTGATTTATCCCTTGAGTATAATTAATACTTGCAAAATGTCTTACACTAAATTTTTTATAATTGTATAATTGCGTCATAAAATCAAACTCTAATTCTAACGTTCCTTCTTCTATGCGGTTATCACTAAAATACCCTCCTATATCTGAAGACACATAATAATATCCAAAATTCTTTACATAGTTTGCTTTAGCTAATTTTATTCCGAAATAAGGCCTGTTGTAAAGCTCACCCAATTCGTAGCCTCCTGTAAGCGAGACCAAATATCCATAAGGAATATCTTCAGTCCGGCCATACCCAAAAATATAATTTCCAATATAATAATCCTGCTTTGACAAAGATACACTACCAAGAAATTTTGTAGAATTCATATATTGTTGATTTGTATCAACATTGACAACAGGCCGCTTATAATAGGATTTCCTAAGTATTCTTCCGGAAAAAAACAAATACTCAGGGGACTTAACAGCATCATTTGATTTTTTTAAATTAATGCTTTGACCTACTGAAACATCTTTAGTTTCATACTTAATTGTATTTGTTTTAATTAACGAATCATACTGATAAACTAGGTCATACTCTCTCGTTTGCTTAAGTTCAAGATATCCGGTCGTTGTAATTTTTAATGGAATAAATTTTCGTTCAAGTTTTATTCCATAATCAGTTTTTTCTTCATCGTTATTTTCTTGTTTATAAAAAATTTCACCGGAAATAAAACTTCCCTGAATATTTTCAACTTTATAAATTGCTTCTTTTAGCTTCAGAAAAGGCTTGCGTGTTGATTTATAAGACAATGTAGAGGATATTTTATTTCCATATCCTAGAAAGTTAACATCCCAAATTTTAATAGAACCATCTTTCAAACCATAAATATCCAAATTCACACCGAGAGGAAATACATCTTTTGTAAGAACCAATACATCAACTGAATCATTAGAAGCATTATATATTGCAATTTTTGCATCGTTAAAATTGGGTAAATTACGCAATAGTCTTTCATTATTTGAAAGAAGAAATGAATTAACTTTATCTCCTTTGTTAAATAGAAGATTTTTTTTAATAACTGATATTTTGGTTCTTATATGAATTTTATTTCCTGCTTTTTCGATCCAATTTTCAGCCATAAGTGAAGTATCATTTATAGTTGGCCCAAAAACCTGAAGCTGTTGAAATTTAATATTTCTAATTACATCTCCATTATATTCATTAAAACATTTTTCACTTTTTTCAACTTTAATTGTATCCAGAATAGATTTTTTTCCTTCCTGAATAAAAGTTAGTTTATATAATTCTTTAGTAAATTTATTTTTATAGGCTTCCTTCTTAATATTATTATAAAACTTATTGGTTTTTAAACTCTTATTGTTAGCAATAACTGAATCAGGTAAACATAATATCGTATCTTTTTTTACAATAAAGCTTGAGTCACCCATTCTGAACTCAGTGCCCTTACGCAAAAAAATACTATCACACCCTATTTCTGTTTTATTTTCCTGGGAATAAATAAATGATACCAGGAAAATAAAAAACACGGCGTGTAAATATTTCATATATTTCTTCATCGAATTACACTAATTTTACGAATCAATCCCGTTAACTATCGGGAATACAATTTATTCAATTCAATGAAAAATTTCTAATTTTAATCTGATATTAAAAACCTAAAGAGTTAATAATATTATCAAGTTTTGAATCTAAAATTGAATTTATTTCCTCAAACTTATTCTTATCTTCAAGTGAAGACTTAACTCCAAAATAAAATTTGATTTTTGGTTCTGTTCCGGATGGACGAATACTAATTTTGCTTCCATCTTCTAAAAAGAATTGTAAAACATTTGATTTTGGAAGTGGGATCGGTTTCTCAGCTCCTGTTTTTAAATCATTTTCTTTTTGAAGCTGATAATCTTTTATTAAAACCACATCAAAATCATTTATTGATTTAGGTGGATTATTTCTATAGTCGATCATCATTTGTTGAATTTCTTCAGACCCCGATTTTCCTTTTCTCACAACAGACAATAATTTCTCTTTATAAAAAGAAAATTCATGATAAACATCAATCAATGTCTCATATAAAGTTTTTCCATTTTCAGCAGCCCATGCAGCAATTTCAGCAATTATTGAACAAGAAATTACAGCATCCTTATCTCTAACAAAATCACCAACTAAATAACCGTAACTTTCTTCACCACCTCCAATAAAAGTTTTAATTCCTTCATTTTGTTTAATAATATCTGCAATATATTTAAAACCGGTCAAAACATCAAATGATTCAACACCGCTTTCGAGAGCAATATCCTTTAACAATTCAGAAGTAACAATTGTTTTAACAATAAACTCATTACCTGTAAGTTTCTTATTTTCTTTCCATTTTTTAACAAGATAATAAATCAATAATGAGGCAGCCTGGTTGCCATTTAAAAGTATAAACTCATTATTATTATTCTTCACGGCAATTCCAACTCTATCGGCATCAGGATCGGTAGCCATCACAAGTGCTGCATCAATTTCATTTGCTTTCTGAATTGCAAGATTCAGGGCAGCCGGTTCCTCGGGATTTGGTGATTTTACGGTTGGGAAATTCCCATCAGGGATTTTCTGCTCATCGACTCCAAACACATTTGCAAAACCAAACATTTTTAAACTTTCGGGCACTAACCTTGTTCCTGATCCGTGTATAGGTGTGAAAACAATTTTTAAGTCCTTATGTTTTTTTATAATTTCAGGTGAAAGTGATAATTCTTTAATTTTTTCAAGATAAACTTTATCAATATTTTCACCAATTATTTCAATATTTTCAGGTTTCCCTTTAAATTTAACTTCCTCAATGCTCTTTATTTTCTTAACTTCTTCGATAACATTTTTATCGTGAGGGCTAATCAGTTGGCCTCCATCATCCCAATAAGCTTTATAACCATTATATTCCTTTGGATTATGAGATGCTGTAATTACAATTCCGCTTTGGCATTTTAAATATCTTACGGCAAAGGAGAGTTCCGGGGTTGGCCTTAAGTCGTCAAATAGAAACACTTTAAAATTATTTCCGGAAAATACTTCAGCAGTAATTTGAGCAAAATATTTACTATTATTTCTTGAATCGTAAGCAATTGCAACTTTAATTGGTTCAACATCAGGAAACATTCTTTGTAAATAATTTGCAAGACCCTGGGTAGCCATTCCAACCGAATATTTATTCATTCGGTTTGTACCAACTCCCATTATTCCTCTTAAACCACCGGTTCCAAATTCCAAATCTTTGTAAAACGACTCAATCAATTCATCCTGATCGTTTTCGATTAAATATTTTACTTGTTTCTTGGTTTCAGCATCATATTTGCCATTTAACCACGCTTCAGCTTCTTTCAAGATTTTTGGATCAACATTTTTTTTACTCATAGTCTTTATATTTTATCAAGAAATTGAACATATTTTATTAATATTAGAAATCCATTTTATTCAAACATTCAATTAAACTATCTCTCCAGTATGGAATTACAACATCATAGTCGGTTTTAATCTTAGTTTTATTGAGGACACTGTAAATAGGGCGAGCAGCAGGAGTTGGATAATCCTTTGTCTCAATCGGATTTATATTGCAGTCAATTTTTGTTATCTCAATAATTGCCTTTGCAAAATCATACCAACTTATTACTCCTTCATTTGAAAAATGATAAGTCTGAACTGCATTGCCAGGCTTATAATTAGAAATTATTTGTAAAATAGATTTAGCAAGATCTTTAGCGTAAGTTGGAGTACCAACCTGATCGGAAACAACGTTAAGGAAATCACGTTCCTGAGCATACTTAGTAATCGTTTTCACGAAATTTTTACCAAATTCGGAATATAACCAGGAAGTACGGATAATTACGGCATCTTTCGCAAAATTATTAAGCTGAATTTCTCCTTCAAGTTTAGTTTTTCCGTACCATGAAATCGGATTGGTCGGGTCATCTTCATAATAAGGTTTATAATTTCTCCCATCGAAAACATAATCGGTAGAAATATGGATTAGTGTAGCATTGAATCTAGCAGAAATTTGAGCAAGATTTTTTACGGCTGTTGAATTAATTAAAGTTGATAGTTCTTTTTCTTTTTCCGCTAAATCAACAGCAGTATATGCAGCACAATTTACAATAAAATCAATATTTCTTTGATTAAAGAAATTTTCAATATCCTGTTTATTAGCAATATTAAGTTCCTCAACATCTGTAAAAATAAAATTATCCTGGGGAAAATTCACAGATAATCTCGAAATTTCATTTCCTAACTGACCGGCACTACCTGTAATAAGTATCTCACTCATTAGCTGTTATAAATTAATTTAAAAAAAAAGAACTCCTATAATATTGATTTAAAATAATCAATTGTTTTTGTTAAACCTTCTTCAAGTTGAATTTTTGGCTCCCAGTCTAACTCCTTTTTAGCTAAGTCAATATTTGGCCGCCTTTGCATTGGGTCGTCAGCAGGAAGTGGTTTGAAAACAATTTTCGATTTTGATTTTGTTAGTTCAATTACCTTCTCGGCAAGTTCGATCATTGTAAACTCATTTGGATTACCAATATTTACCGGACCGAGAAAATCATCTCTTGAAGCCATTAATCTGATCATACCTTCAATATTATCATCAACATATTGAAAGCTTCTTGTCTGCATTCCATCACCAAAAACTGTAATATCTTTTCCATTAAGTGCCTGAACAATAAAGTTTGAAACAACCCTACCATCATTAGGATGCATCCTTGGCCCATAAGTATTGAAAATACGCATAATCTTGATTTTCACATCATTTTGTATATGATAATCCATGAATAATGTTTCTGCACATCTTTTACCTTCATCATAACATGACCTGATTCCGATAGGATTCACATGCCCCCAATAATCTTCCTTTTGTGGATGCACTTCAGGATCACCATAGACTTCGCTTGTTGAAGCTTGCAAAATTTTTGCTTTAATACGTTTTGCAAGACCGAGCATATTTATTGCTCCGGCAACAGAGGTTTTGATAGTTTTTATTGGATTATACTGGTAATGAACAGGAGAAGCCGGACATGCGAGATTATAAATCTCATCAACTTCAATAAAAAATGGCATCGTTACATCATGGCGGATAGCTTCAAAGTAAGGATTACCAAGAAATTGGATTATATTTCTTTTTTGTCCCGTAAAATAATTATCTAAGCAGATAACATAATTTCCTTCTTTTAGCAATCGCTCAACAAGATGAGAGCCCAAAAAACCTGCACCTCCGGTAACTAAAATTTGTTTTTTCATAATTAACTTTTTTAAGAATGCTTCTCATTATTTTGTTGTAATTACATTGATTTTATTCCAATACAATAATAATCTATTTCAAGTTTTTTCATCTCCTGAAAATCGTAAATATTTCTGCCATCGAAAATTACGTTTCCTTTTAAAAGTTTTTTAATTATTTTAAATTTAGGGAACTTGAATTCCGGCCAATCGGTTAATATCAACAAAGCATCAACATCAATTAATGCTTCATATTGATCTTCAGAATAATCAATCACATTTCCAATTCTTCGTTTTGATTCTTCAATCGCAACAGGATCATAAGCAATAATTTTTGCACCTGCGTCTAATAAATGCTTTATAATTACCAGTGAAGGTGCTTCCCTCATATCGTCTGTCTGAGGTTTAAACGATAACCCCCATAATGCAAAAGTCTTTCCTTTTATATCATTATCAAAATACTTAATTACCTTATTAAAAAGGACTTTCTTTTGTGTTTCATTAACTTCTTCTACAGATTTCAGTACTCGTAGCGAATAATTATTCTCATCAGCTGTCTTAATCAAAGCTTTAACATCTTTTGGAAAACATGATCCTCCATATCCAATTCCCGGATAAATAAATTTATGTCCAATACGAGTATCACTTCCAATTCCTTTTCTAACCATATTAACATCCGCACCAACAATTTCACACAAATTAGCCACATCATTCATAAAACTAATTTTTGTTGCTAACATTGAGTTTGCTGCGTATTTTGTCATTTCAGCGGATGGAATATTCATGAAAATAATTGGATGTCCATTTAGTGTAAAAGGCTTATATAATCTTTTCATGATATTTTCAGCCTTTTTCGATTCAAGTCCAACAACAATTCTATCAGGTTTTAAGAAATCATCAATTGCATTTCCTTCCTTTAAAAATTCCGGATTAGAAGCAACATCAAACTTAATCTTTATTTCTCTTTTTTCTAATTCTGATTGCAATGCATTCCTTACCTTTTCTGCAGTGCCAACAGGAACAGTACTTTTTGTTACTACCAACATATAATCATCCATATTTCGGCCAACTTCCCTTGCAACATCAAGTACATATTTCAAATCAGCACTTCCATCCTCATCGGGAGGTGTACCAACTGCAATAAAAACCACCTCACAATCTGATAATGTTTCAGCCAAATTAGTAGAAAAAAACAAGCGTTTCTTTTTCACATTCCTATCAACCATTTCTTTCAGGCCGGGTTCATAGATAGGTATTATTCCATTTTTTAAGCCATTAATTTTTTTTTCGTCAATGTCGATACATGTAACTTCTATACCTACTTCAGCAAAGCAAGTACCGGTTACTAATCCTACATAACCTGTTCCAACAATTGAAATTTTCATATTATTTGATGTTTATTATTTTAATATTTCTATTATTCAATTTAGCAAATATATAAAATAATATTTTGAAGATAATATAAATTTTATTATTATGTAATAATGAATTATTTATTACCAAAAGTAAATTAATAATAATTTTATTACTTTTTTAATAATGAGGCAATTTGGGATAAAAACTTATTATTTAAAAAAACAAGGATAATCAATTTCTACTTCAGAGAATTTTTTAAAAATACAATAATCTGAAAATATTTTATGCGGTAACGTTCTTTTCGCAACAGCAAATAGTCTTTCTTGACATTGAGAAGCCCTATACGCAGCAGCAGATCGCCCCAATTTTTTTTTAAGAATCTTTCACCTTTTTACATTATACCCTATTATACTTTGATTTACGCTGTTTATTTGTGAAAATTTGATGGCTTAGTTTTTTAAAGGTTGTATCTTTTCGATTAATAGAGTGAGTAGTTTTCGGTTATAAATAGAAATTAATCAAAAAAAGGGGAACCAAAACGGCCTCCCCTTTTTAATGTTTTTAATCAATCTTTATTTGATTGTGATTTTTTCTGTAGTTACTCCATTGCTTGTTTCAACGCTGATGATATAAACACCTGATTGGTATGCTGAAGTATTAATATTAATGCTTGAATTATTTATTTCGTTATTAAATATTACTTGTCCAATGAAATTGATAATTCTAACACGTTGAATATTAGTATTTGAAATTACATTCAACGCATCTGTTGCAGGGTTTGGATAAATCGAAACATTAGCTTCTATATCCAAATCACCAGATGAACCTTTTGTAATATTTATTACACTAAACTCACCATCTTCAGCAGGGTAAGTGTTCATGTAATATGCTTCTTCATATTCACCAACTAAAGTGTATGTTGAAGAAACAAGGCTTTGTAATTGATCATCCCATACTTTAAGTGTGATAATGTTTCCGTTAACATAACCTTTTTGGTTTGTTAATGTACTGAATACCGGCAAGCTGTTTTCCAAGGTGTTCTCTGAAACAATTACAGTTGAGCCAACCATAACTTTGCCATCATAAGCAGCTACTTCATCACCGATTTCCAAACCTTCAACATAGATTGTGAAAACAGGATCGGCAGCATTTCCACCCTCAAAAATAAAGTGGGTAGGGACAACTGTAATTTTACCACTTGATTTTGCTGTTGCCGGGTAAATTATTTCACCATCGGCAAACATTTTTACAAGATAACCTTCGCCCGGCATACAATCGCCAATACCGTTAACCCAATTCGGACCGATTTTGCGTAAAGTTTGTCCCTGCGAATTTCTAATGAAATCAAGGTCATCACCAATGATAGTTCCAAAAGCAATCAAGGCATCCATCGCAGATTCAGGGAAATAACTTACAAACTTAAATCCGGCCGGTAAAATAATAGGAGTTGAGGGATCAATCAAAAGGCCTTCCATTAAAAATGAATTATCGGCAAACATTTTAACAAGATAACCTTCGTCAACAATCCAATCACCAATTCCATTAACCCAATTCGGGCCGATCTTACGTAAAGTCTGACCTAATGAATTTCTGACAAAATCAAGATCATCATTTAAAACATCTTGTAAAACATCTATCATATCAGGATTTTCAACTTCAATATGCGAAGAAATAAATTTATAACCGTTTGTAAGATAAATTGTTTGAGAAGAAGTATTTCCACCTGTTCTTTCAAATGGCCTTAAGTCTTCTGAACCAAATTCACCGCCTTCGGCAAAAACAGTATTATTTTCATCCATTAATTTATAATAACCCAGTCCATAGTCACAGCAAATACCATCACCATAGGAATCATAAATTGTATATGTATAACAATCAGATTCATCGAATTCCCATGTTTCAGTAAAAACCGTACCTGATTGTGAATATGGGCCTCCGGAGTACAATACAGCACCTGCCGAGTTAGTAACTTCCCATGTGGTTTCACCTGGGTAATTGTCCGTTTTAAGTTCATAATTTACTATAGCAGTAGGGATTACAGGGGCAGCGTCGAAATCCGTAGCAAGGGTATTGTTGTCGGGATTTGGGTCAGGTTGACCATTTGGATTACTTACAGTAAACTCGAAAGTATTTACAGGATCGGGTGTAAATGATATTTCAGGTAATTCAACTTCTTCACCCAAATTAAATCCAAGCTCACCCGTCCATGCATAAGTTTCAGAAGTCCCACCATTGATAGAATATTCAATATCCAGACTGGTAAGATCATCACTACCCATGTTTTTAATTAAAACAACGGGATCAACTGTACTACCACAATATAATCCAACAGGATAGTTAACTGCTTTTGCCTCAGCATCTATGTTATAAAGAGGAATAGCCATGAATTTTTTAGTACCCTGCAGTATTTCTTTAGTTGAGTTATTCTGAACAAAGGCAACAATTTCACAATTATCTACATCCCACCAGGATCCGGTTGAGAAATCAAGTTCAATCGTTTGGGTAGCTCCTCCGGTAAAATCAAGAGGTGTACCGTTTTGATTTGGAACCATTAACCGGTTAACAAAATCCTGCATCTGAGTTAGGCCCCAAACAATTGGAAGTTTAGATTCTGTTATCACAACCTGAAGCACAAGGTTTGATGCAGTATTTCCACCTACATTATCAACAATAATTGTAGCATGGTAATCGCCATCAGTTTCAACAAATTCAACATCAATTGTAAAATCTGACATTACAGCATTCCTTTGGTTAACTTTTGGCACGTATGAGCTATACATACTAGATGAGCCACTTCCTCCGACAACGGATAAAATACCATCGAAAAAGACAGTGGGATATCCGGTGATTCCATAATAACTATTTCTGGCATTAGAATAAGTATTGGCCAGTGAGTCGCCATTGTGATTCTCAACAACTGCGACATTATGACCAAATTCTACGAGTTCAACTACTCCAAGTGCAGCACCCGGGCAGTAGCCTCACCAAAAACCGGTTCCACCTTCAACAACGACCATGTCACGCTCGACTTGCTGGGCGTGGAGACTAATTCCCAACAAAACGGTAAAAATAAACATAAATAAATTTTTCATAAACTTAGTTTTTAATATTTAACAATAATTTTTCTATTATTCAAACATCTACATAAAAAGATATTTTCATAACACTTGCAAATATAGTTTAGTTTTTTTATAATTTCCGATTGATTTAAAATAAATTTTATTGTTTTTTGCAGAATTTAATACATAAATGAAAAAAATATTCACCTCTATTTTTGTAAATTTTCGTCATGTCTCCGGTGATCCTGCCGAGGCTCGAATCTACCTGTCGGCAGACAGGCTCGGGACCCTCC
>CAYWXI010000075.1:0-21954 GCA_964462015.1 uncultured Bacteroidales bacterium
TCTAGAGGGGTCAATATGGCCGGATCGAGGGGTCAGCATGACCGGAATATCCACCTCCCTTAAATCCAACATAAACCGGAAAAATATGTCCGGTTACTGCTGCTATTGCCGTTGAAATACTTAAATAAGAGATTTGTAATGTTGTTAGTGAGTCGAAATCAATAAAGTTTATCAGATAAACAGCAAACCATCCTTTAATAATATCAATGACCAGAACTGGGATTCCTGCTTTTGCTCCAAGAATTCTAATAGTGTTTGTTGCACCTGCATTTTTACTGCCTTTTGTTCTTATGTCAATGCCAAAGAATATCCTTCCAATCCAGACTGAAGTTGGAATTGAGCCAATTAAATATGCCAAGATAATGGCGAGAATGATTTTAGCAGTTATCATTTTTTTTATGTAAATGGCAAAAATAGGAATATTTTCAGACCTAAATAGTTTTGATAATTCTGAGTTTTAGAAGCTGCTAATTGGAGTCTGTCTATGTTATTTATTAAACATTAAAATAGTTGGTGGAATAAGCAACCCACAACTTATGTCGTTGGCTATTTATGTAATACGAAATTATTAAACGGTTTAACGGTTTATTAAGATAAATCTGTAGCGAATTTTAATACCCACTATATTTTATATAAAATCAAATATTTTAAATTGAAAACCGTTTCATTTAAATTATTTTTTATGTTTGCAAAGTATATGAGGAAAAGAAAAATATTTGCTTCAATTTTAATACTTCCAATATTAGTAATATTGTTGCATAATATTGTTCCTCATCATCATCACGAGGAGCCTGAATGTTTATGTGCTCACCACGATTCTCATGATAAAAATTCTGAAATCGCTTTCAATAATAGCACTTTATTGAATCACGATCATAATGGATCGCATGAGGATGATCATATTTGCTTCTTTACGGTTGATATTTTAGTCAAGCATCAAAATCCATCAACATGGATAAATTCAATTAATATTAATTGTGATGATGTTAATCAACATACACCAAAATCTATTATTTCTGAAGATCTCCCGGAAGTAATTTTTATAAAAGAACAAAAGGCCTTCCTTAGTTCAGAATCACTACGGGCACCTCCTGTAGTGGCTTAACATTGATTTTTTATTATGGTTATAATAACCATATAATAAGCTATTGTAATAATTGAATAGTTTGCAATTTTTATTGTGACTAAACAATTTGTTACAGAATAATATTTCCGTATTAACGGTTTTATTAAGAATTTAATATTGATAATTATTAAATATAAAGAAATGAAACGAATAATTTTTTTAATGATGCTTTGCGCATATATTTTAGTTGGATGTAATTCTAATAGCTCAAATTCAGAGACCAACGAAGCGAATCATTCACACGAAAACTGTGACCATGATCACGACCACGATAAAGATAGTGACCATCATACACAAGAAGAATTTTCTCTTGAAAATGATAGTACAAAAGCTGAAAAGCATGTTCATGACGAACACAATGACCATGATCATGATGGCCATGACCATGATGACCATGACGATCATACTCACTAATGTTTTAATTCATAAATAATGAAACGATTTATATATTTATTTCTTTTTCCAATAGTTTTTTTGGGATGTAATAATCAGACCGAAAATATTCAAGGTCATGTGCATGAAGGTTCAGTAGATGAATCACATAGTGAAGGCCATGCACAGGAAACAAAAACCGTATTTTCGGAGAATGCCGAGCTTTTTATTAAATTTCATCCTCTCGTAGTGGGGCAATTAACAACATTTACAGCCCATCTAACAAAACTTTCAAATCAAAAACCATATGAAGATGGGAAATTGACGGTAAGTTTAATTGAAGGAAAAAAGGGTATAAGAAGTAGTGTTGATATCTCGGATGAAAAAGGAATATTTTCACCCGGTTTGATTCCCAAAAATACCGGAAAACACAAACTTGTTTTTGATTTTGAGCAAAATGGAAAGAAGGAGAAATTCATAATTTATCCTGTTGAAGTTTATCAAAGCGAGGAATCAGCTGAGGAAGCTTTAAGTAAAATTGAAAACTCTCAGGATATTAAATTTCAAAAAGAAAATATTTGGGAAATAGATTTTGCAATTAAAAAGCTTGAAAAACAAAACTTTAATAATGTTGTTAATGTTTCCGGTGAAATTCTTCCGGCGCAAAAGGATAAAATTATAATTTCATCGAGAAGTGAAGGCGTTGTATTTTTTGATAGAAATTTATTGAAGGGTGTGCAACTCCATAAAGGCGAGAATTTGTTTTCAATTTCGGGTGGTGATATTTTAGGGCAAAATCTTGTTACTGAATATTTACAGGCAAAAAATAATTTTATGTTGGCAGAAGCAGAGCTCGAACGTGCTAAAAAGCTTTTGCCAAAAAAACTTATTTCTGAGAAAGAATATTTGAAAAATGAATCTGATTTTCAGAATGCAAAAGTAGTTTTTGAAAATCTTTCTAAAAATTATATTGATGGAAGCGATATAGTTACAGTAAACTTTGATGCTTTTGTTGATGATGTTTATGTTTCGGAAGGTGAATTTGTTAATATCGGACAAACTTTGATATCAATTATTAGAAACCAACGGGTTTTACTTAAAGCTGAAGTTCCTCAACAATATTTCAATTCTATTAACAAAATTCAATCTGCAAATTTTTCTCCTTCTTATTCAGATAAGGTTTACAGTACTGATGATTTGAACGGGAAACTTATTTCAATAGGAAAAAGTAGCGATGAGTCTTCTGTTTACACACCTGTTTATTTTGAATTTAATAAGCCCGAGGGATTAATCCCGGGATCTTTTGTAGATGTTTTTTTGATTTCCGATAATATTGAAAACGCAATAGTAATACCTGTTGGATCAATTATGGAAAATGACGGGAATTATTTTGTATTCGTACAAAATTCGGGTGAGGATTTTGAAAAAAGAGAAATTCAAATTCTTGCTTCTGATGGAAAAAATGTTCAGGTTGCAGGTGGATTAGATGCAGGGGATAGGGTAGTAACAAAAGGTGCTTATCGAATAAAACTTGCTTCGATGTCAAATACTCTTCCATCACATGGCCATGTTCATTGAGTCAATGATTGAATGATTGAATGATTGAATGATAGAATGATAGAATAAAAGAATGGTTGAATGGTAGACAAAAAGACTGAGAGAATGGGAGAATTTTATTATTTAAGCATTCAATCATTTAAGCATTTACGCATTGATTCCCTCAATCATTTCTAATAAAATTTAAACGTTAATTATGTTAAATAATATAATAAAATATTCATTAGAAAATCGCCTTATGATCATTGTGGCGGCATTTCTTTTGATTATAAGTGGTACATACACTGCTTTAAAGCTTGATGTTGATGTGTTTCCTGATTTGAATGCACCTACGGTTGTCATCATGACTGAAGCTCATGGAATGGCCCCCGAGGAAGTTGAAAAATTAGTAACTTTTCCAATTGAAACGGCAGTAAACGGTTCGACAGGAATTCGGCGGCTTCGTTCGTCTTCATCAATGGGATTCTCAATAGTCTGGGTTGAATTTGATTGGAGTACTGATGTTTATAAAGCCAGGCAGATTGTTAGCGAAAAGCTTATGACTATTAGTGAACATCTGCCTCAGGGTGTCGGTTCACCAATTTTGGCTCCTCAATCATCACTTTTGGGTGAAATTTTAATTCTTAGCCTTACGGCAGACACAACAAATCCAATGGATTTACGAACCGTTGCCGAGTGGAATATTCGTCCAAGAATTTTATCAATTGGAGGTGTAGCTCAAGTTACAATTATCGGTGGTGAATTTAAAGAATTTCAGGTATTTGCCGATCCGCAAAAAATGAAACAGTACAATGTTTCGCTTAATGAATTAATGGATGCAATTAATTCCTCAAATAGAAATGCTTCAGGTGGTTTTTTGGATGACTTTGGAAATGAATATATTGTCAGAGGGATTGTTAGAACTAATGAAATTGATAAGATTGCAAATATCGTAATTAAACTTTCAGGGCATTTTCCTGTAAAGCTTTCGGATATTGCCGAAGTAAAAATTGGTGCAGCCCCAAAAATTGGTGATGGCTCTTATCAGGGGCGAAAAGCTGTGATTATGACTGTAAGTAAGCAGCCGAATATTAACACAATTAAACTTACTGAAAATTTAAAGAATGCAGTAGTTGAAATTGAAAAGGAACTTCCTCCCGATATCAAAATAAATACAGATGTTTTTGAACAGGCCGATTTTATAAAAACTTCAATTCGTAATGTTCAAAATGCTCTTTTAGAGGGTGCTTTGTTTGTAATTATTGTACTTTTTCTGTTTTTAATGAATATACGTACAACAATTATTTCATTGTTGGCAATTCCACTTTCAATTTTGGTTACAATTTTGACACTGAAATTTTTAGGCTTTACTATTAATACAATGAGCCTTGGCGGGATGGCAATTGCTATCGGTTCGCTTGTTGATGATGCCATCATTGATGTTGAAAATGTGTATAAACGACTTCGCCAGAATGCAAAACTTCCTGAAATTAAGCGTAAGAAAAACCTCAAAGTAATTTATGATGCTTCAACAGAGATCAGAGCTTCAATTCTAAATGCCAGCCTGATAATAATAGTGGCTTTCATCCCATTATTTTTCCTTAGTGGAATGGAAGGGCGAATGCTCAGGCCTCTTGGAATTTCATTCATTGTAGCCTTATTTGCTTCATTGATTGTTGCTGTTACTATTACACCTGTTCTATGCAGTCTTCTGATAACGAAACATAAAAGCCTGATCATGCAAATTAAAGGTAGTTGGCTAACACGTAATCTGACTTATTTTTATCATATTTCATTAAAGAGAATAATTAAAGCGAAATTTGCTACTCTTGGTTTTACAGCTATTTTATTAATTTTTGCTCTTATAATATTTTTTAGTTTTGGGCGAAGTTTTCTGCCACCTTTTAATGAAGGATCTCTTACCGTTAATGTTGCAACAATTCCAGGTATTTCTCTTGAGGAATCAAATAAAATAGGTTCTGAAGCGGAAAAAGCATTATTATCTTTGCCTGAAATTTCTACCTGCGCCCGAAAAACAGGAAGAGCCGAACTTGCCGAGCATTCGTTTGGAAAAAATGTATCGGAAATTGATGCTCCTTTTAAATTAAACGGTAGATCAAGAGCCGAATTTCTTCGCGAAGTAAGGGCTAAACTTAGCTCTATTCCCGGAATCATTTTTGAGGTCGGGCAGCCGATCACTCATCGTTTGGATCATATTTTATCAGGTTCACGATCGAATATTGCAATAAAACTTTTTGGAACCGACCTGAAACAGATGTTTTCAATCGCTAATAATATTCGTAACAATATTGATGGAATTGAGGGAATTGCCGACCTTATTGTTGAGCAACAGGTTGAAATACCACAAATTCAAATCAAACCAAAAAGAAATATGCTTGCTAAATATGGGATACCGATAAATGATTTTATAAATTTTATTGATTATGCCATTGCCGGTGAAAAAATCTCGGATGTATTTGATGATGAAAAAGTTTTCGATCTTGTGCTTAGGTTCGATGAAAAAAGTCGTGATAATATCGAAGCAATCAAAAATATAATGATTGATACTCATTCCGGATCGAAAATTCCTTTATTTTATGTTGCCGACATTGAGTCGTCTTCAGGCCCTAATACAATTAATCGCGAAAATATTAATCGAAAAATCGTGATTTCAGTAAATATTGCCGAAAGAGATTTACGAAGCGTTGTGAACGATATTCAAAGTGAGATTGATGAAAACATCGTGCTTCCCGAAGGATATAGAATTGAGTTTGGTGGACAATTTGAAAGTGAGGAAAAGGCCTCACGAATATTATTTTTCACCTCAATAATCGCTATTTTGATAATAATTCTCATATTGTTTCAGGAGTTTAGAGATATTAAAATTGCCGGAATTATTCTTCTTAACCTTCCGCTTGCATTAATTGGAGGAGTTTTAGCAATTTGGGCAAGTAATTCAGTAATCAGCATTCCGTCAATAATCGGATTTATTACATTATTTGGAATTGCAACTCGCAACGGAATACTTCTTGTTTCACGTTATCAGCATCTTAATGCCGAAGGTTATTCAGTTTATAATACGGTTATTAAGGGTTCGCTCGACAGGCTAAACCCGATTCTTATGACTGCTTTAACTGCTGCTCTTGCACTTATCCCTTTGGCGTTGGCAGGTGATAAATCAGGTAACGAAATTCAAAGCCCTATGGCCGTGGTAATCCTTGGTGGTTTATTAAGTTCAACATTATTAAATGTTTATATAATTCCCATAATGTATTATTTAATGAATAGAAAAAAATGAAATTTGATAATTTAGAATTTAGATTTATGAATTGAAAATAATTAATGATTAAACTTTGATAATTCAACAATGAAGCTTGAAGAAAAATCCTTGAAAGTTGAAGGATAAACAATGAAAGTTGAAGAAAAATTAATGAAGCATGAAGGAAATTCCTTAAAAGTTGTAGGAAAATCCTTGAAGCATGCAGGAAAATCCTTGAAGCTTGCAAGAAAATCCTTGAAGCTTGCATAAAAAACAATGAACGATGGTAATTCAACAATGAACGATGATAGTTTAACAATGAACGATGGTAGTTCAACAATGAACGATGATAGTTTAACAATGAACGATGGTAGTTCAATAATGAACGATGATAGTTCAACAATGAACGATGGTAGTTCTACAATGAACGATGGTAGTTCTACAATGAACGATGGTAGTTCAACAATGAACGATGGTAGTTTAACAATGAACGATGATAGTTCAACAATGAACGATGGTAGTTTAACAATGAACGATGATAGTATAACAATGAACGATGGTAGTTCAACAATGAAAGTTGATAGCTCACCAATATTAAAATCTATTAAACCTCTGCAGCTCTGTATCTCAGCGTTCAATCAAATATATATGATAAAAATGATAAAATATGAAAAATAAAGCAAAGCTGAAAAAGCTGAAAACTGTGTTAATAATTATTATAATTCTATTGATAAATAATGTTTATGCTCAAAAAACTATCAATGAAGTACTTCAATCAGTAGAATCAAACAACAAGGCCATAATTGCAAACAAGAATTTATGGTATTCAAAACAAACGGAAAATAAAATAGGCTTGCTGCCTGATAATCCTTCTGTTTCGTATGGCTATTTTCCAGGAAACACATCTGATATCGGTATAAAAAGAACCTTTGGTATTAGCCAGACACTTAATTTTCCGACTGTTTATTTAAAGAAAAATGATTTAATAAACGACCAACTTGATTATGCCGGATTTCAGATGATTGCTTTCAGGCAGGATGTTCTTTTGGAGGCAAAGCTTGTTTGCTATGAATTGGTTTTTTTAAATAAATTAAAAAAGAAATACCAGGAAAGATTGGCAAATGCCTCTGAACTTTTGGAAGCATATAAAACAAAATTTCAAAACGGTGATGCTAACATCCTTGACCTTCACAAGGCAAAACTTCAATTCGTTGAATTTGAAAACAATTTGAGGTCGGTTGAATCAGAAATATCTCAATACTCCGAAAAGCTTAATCTCCTTAATGGTGAAAAGCCGATAAATTTCAACAGTGATTCGTATTCTGATCATCTGACACAAGATTTTGAAAAACTTCTTTCCGATTTTTTTGAAAAAAGTCCTTTAATAAATGCAAACCAATCGGAGCTTGAAATTGCAAATAGCCGCCTAAAGCTTTCCCGATCATTGTATCTTCCCGAAATTGAAGTTGGTTATGAGACCGAAATGATTATGGATGATTCATATAGAGGCGTTAAAGTCGGGTTGAGTATTCCATTATGGGGAAAAACCAATACTATAAAAAGTTCAAAGGCAAATCAAATTTTTATGCAATCGGAAGATGAAAAATTACGTGCTGAACTTTCTTCACTCATAAAGCAGGATTATCAAAAATTGCTAATTATGAAAACCAATCTTGATAATTACGGTAAAGCAATTGAAACTTATGATAATGTTAAATTGCTTATGGAATTACTGGATGCAGGGCAAATATCGGCCATTGAATATTTTATGGAAATTACTTATTTCTATAATGTTTACGATAATTTTTTAGAGCTTGAAAAAGATTATTATCAAAAGCTGTCCGGATTGTATAAGTTTGCTTTATAAAGTATAAAAACTCAGGTTAAAACATTGATAATTTTGTGCTTTTTACGGTTAATGTAATTGATCTTTCTGAAAACCGTAATAAGAAATTCTATAAAATTGAATTTTTGCAATTAGCAATATTCTCGATTCCAACTATATGTTCGAGGTGTGATTTAGCTATTTCCAATATTATTATCAGATTGTATTTTATTTATAGGAATTGTAAACTTAAAAGATGAACCTTTTCCAAAAACACTTTCTATCCAAATTTTACCGCCATGTTTTTCTACAAAATCTTTACATAAAATTAAACCCAGGCCGGTTCCTGTTTCATTTTCTGTTCCTTCTGTTGAGTATTTTCTATCTACCGAAAACAAATCTTTAATTATATCTTTCGGGATACCTACGCCTGTATCTGTAACAGAAATTTCAAGAAAATCATTTTCTTTTTGTTTTTTAGCTTCGAAAACAATACTTCCATTTTTGTTTGTGAATTTTATTGCATTTGATATCAAATTTCTAATTACAGTTGTAATCATATTTTTATCGGCATAAACTATCTCATCATCAGAAACTATTTCTAAAATTTGAATATTTTTATTTTGCGCTTGCTGTTGCAGGCAACTTTGAGCCTCAAATAATACAATATTTAGATATAACTTTTCAGGAGAAAACTTAATTTGTCCGGTTTGAGATTGTGCCCATGTAAGCAAATTCTCTAATAAGTTAAAAGTAGAATTTGCACTTTTATCAACCACACTGATAATTTTATCCAATTCTTCTTTATCATATTTTTGATGGTCTTCCAGAAGGATATCAATTAAACCTAATAAGACACCAAATGGCCCTTTAAGATCGTGTGCAATTATTGAAAAAAACTTATCTTTTGTTGCAATCGCTTCATTTAATTGATTTTCTTTTTCTTTCATCTCTGTAATATCAGAAACTGTTCCTATTGATCGTAACGGATTTCCCAATTCATCATATTCTGTTTGGCAGCTCTCCAAAACATATTTAATTTTACCTGATTTTAATAATAATCTATGCTCGATTTCGTAAGGCAACTTATTTTCTATAGAGCTAACATATGCTGTATTTACTTTATCTCTGTCTTCCGGGTGTATGTTTGATAAAAAAGCTTCATAAGTTGCATCAAACTCTTGCGGTTTTAGGTCAAAGATTCGATATATTTCATCTGACCAGGTTAAAACATCATTAACTATATCCAGCTCCCAATGTCCCAGCCTGCCAATTTCCTGGGCTTTTTTTAAATTTTCCTCACTTTCTTTAAGTTTCTCTTCTGTTAATTTCAGCTCTGTGATATCATCAATTGTTAGTAAAACATTTTTTTTATTATTTGTGTTTATTATTGCTGTTGTTATTAATATTGTTAGTTTTAATACTTTACCGTTTGAAATAATCTCTAATGTACCTTCGTTCTTATAAGCTGTTTCTCCGGTTAAAAAAGTTTTGTTAACATTATTTCTTATAGAACAGAGTGAACAATTCTTACCCCTTCCGCATACTACTTCTCCATTTGCATATGCATTAATACAATCAAAAGCTTGACCCCCAATTAAATTCAATACATTTTCTCTTTTTTTGCCAATCATTTCAATTCCGGCCTTGTTGATGTTCATGACTCGGCTATCATTGTCAAGTAATAATAAAACAACAGCAGCATTTTCAAATATTGAATTCAGTTCATTTGATAAATTATCTGCTGATGTATTCGATGATTTATCCGGACAATCCATTTCTGTTTTTTTTAAATTATTTGGTAGTGTAGAAGTTCATTTTTAACGAGATTTTTTTTGCCTAAAGATACAAAATTACTATAAAAATACTAACTTTTACTCCTGCTATTTATCATAGCTAGATTCAACCTGCATGTGCGATAATTGAAGCAATAAATATAAAACATAATTTTTCGAATGATAAACTCAAAATCAGGTTACATTTAAAAGCCTTCAATGTTATTTTTTTCTAAGCGTAGTTGCTTTAATTTCTTTTTCTGATTTTTAAAATCATAGATTAAAAATTATAGGCCATCCCTAACGGGACTTTGTTGATGCTTGCAATTCATTACCCTGAACTTCCGTTCAGGGCTACAAATAGAAAATTCCTATGGAATTATTTGGGTATCAGGTTAAGTTTTTCCATCTGTTATTGAAATTCGTGGGTTCTCTGTATATGCTCGAAATACAGGAATATTGCTGTATTTTTGTCCCATAGGGACAATCTATTTGTAGCACTGTACGAAGTGCAGTGCATGTAAAAACCGTAACCCAAAGTCCTGTAAGGACGACCTAAATAAAAAACTTAAGTTATGGCAAATTCACATACAACAAACCTTTAAGTCTTGATAAAAGATAAATATCATTAAGTTGCGAAAGATAAAGAATTGAAAACTATTATCTATGAATTTGCCAAAATTTAGAAGTGGAAGATACTGCTTACATCAAAAACTGTTATGCTGAAATGCTTTAAGAACGATCTGAAATGTTTCATCCACTCTCCAAAAAGAAATAACAAGGAGAGGAAAAGCATACAATTCTCCCATTCTATTCTTTTATCATTCTCTCATTAGCTTATTCTCCCATTCATTCCCCACCGGTGTTCGATTAAGAACTATTAATTGTTCGATATTATACATATTTTTGTCATATTATTTTCAAGAATATCAGATTTCACACTTGTTCAATTTGTTATAATCTACGGTATGGTTTTGGAACTTAGAACGAAATTAATCGAAAATCGAAACCCATGTTCAAAAATTATCTTAAAACCGCATTAAGGAATTTGTTTAAAAATAAAATTTTTACGATTATTAATATTCTTGGTTTGGCAATTGGAATTGCAGCCAGTTTGTTGATTTTTCAATATGTTGAAAATGAATTGATTTATGATAATTTTCATGAGAAATCCGATAATATTTACCGACTTAGAGGTGATAGATTTAGCCAGGGTGAACTTGCCGAAGAAATGGCTACCGTTTGCGATGCTTTAGGGCCTCTGTTACCTGATGCTTTTCCTGAAGTTAAAGATTATGTGGTTCTTAGTAACTTTCAATTAGAAGGTGTTATTTCTTATGGCGAACATAATCATAAACTCCAAAAAGCTTTTTTTGCTACTTCTTCATTTTTTAGTGTTTTTTCATATAAGTTATTGCAAGGTGATCCTGCAAAAGCTCTGACTGATCCTTTTTCAATTGTAATTTCAGAAAGCCTTGCCAAAAAACTTTTTCCCGGTCAAAATGCTGTTGGTAAAATGGTAAAGTTTAATAATCGTCGGACTTTGGCAATAACCGGAGTCTTTGAAGATGTTCCCGAAAACTCTCACTTGAAATTTAATATTTTGTTTTCGTTTCAAACTATGGTTGAGTGGTATGGTAAATGGACTGAGGATTCATGGTGGGTTGACATCGCTTTGACTTATTTGTTGTTAGAACCAAATACAGATACTGATGAGCTTATTACAAAAATCGACAAATTTGTTGATAGCAGGATTGGCAAAGAATTGAGTGAGAAAAATGAAGCTATGAAGTTTTATCTTTTGCCTGTTGAGGATATACATTTGTATTCAAATTTTCCGGGTGAAGCAGAAGTTAACGGTGATCATAAAACAGTTCATTTTTTGCTGATTATTTCACTTTTAATAATTATAATTGCCTGGGTGAACTATATAAATATGGCAACTGCCCGATCACTTGAACGGTCAAAAGAAGTTGGATTGAGAAAAGTTTCCGGTGCAAGTAAATCGCAACTTATCAGACAATTTCTTATTGAATCTTTCGTGCTTAATTTGATAGCAGTACTCATTGCAATATTAATTGTAATAATTATTCACCCTGTTTTTTATGATTTTACGGGTTTGAACATTAGTTTAAAATTATTTGGAGACCTTGATTTTTGCCTGGCATTTGCCGGAATAATTATAACCGGAACAGTTTTATCTGGTTTATATCCTGCTTTTATTATGTCTTCTTTTAAGCCTATTGTTGTATTAAAAGGAAAAATGAGTTCAGGAGGTAAAGGAAATATTTTGAGAAAAGCTCTGATAATTTTTCAGTTTGTTATTTCCATAATTTTGATCTCAGGAACATTGACTATTTTTAAACAGGTGAAATACATGCAAAACCAGGATTTGGGAGTAAATCTGGAGCAAACTTTAATCGTTGAAGGCCCTGTTTCTTTTGACTCAACCTGGATTCATCAACAAAAGAGTTTTACGAATGAATTATTATTAAATGCTGCTATCAGCGATGTTTGTGCTTCTTATTTTGTACCCGGTGATGAGGTTTGGTTTACGAACGGTTATATAAAGCAAAGTAATAATGATGAGAAAGCCTCAAGGACTTTACAGGTTATTCATGTTGATCATAATTTTTTAGATTATTATGATTTTGATTTTCTTGCAGGACGTAATTTTGCTGAAGGTAGCGAAACTGATCGTTTAGGGCATATAATTAACAGGGAAACCTGTGAGCTACTAGGTTTTGAAAATCCTGAGGATGCTTTGAATGAAGAATTAAATTGTCCAAACTGGCGATCGACTAAGAAAATTATCGGTGTAATTGAAAATTATCATCAACGTTCGCTAAAAGAAAAATTCGGTCCGATAATTTACACTTATCTTCCTCATCCGCTATTTCTTAAAAAGTATTCAATAAAAGTTCACCCCCAAAATGTGAAAGAAACAATTGCCTTTATCGAAAAACAATTTGATGATTTTTTCCCGGGTAATACTTTTGATTATTATTTTCTGGATAAACATTACGATGAGCAGTATAAATCAGATACACAATTTGGTAGGACATTTGCAATATTTTCGGTTTTGGCGATAGTAATTGCCTGTCTCGGGCTTTTTGCACTTTCATTATATTTTGCTTTGCAAAGGACAAAAGAAATTGCTGTTCGTAAAGTTCTTGGTGCCGGGCTAAAAGAAATTTTTTCCCTGCTTTCTAAGGATTATATGAAATTGTTTTTGATAGCCATGTTGTTAGCATTTCCGATTTCATATTTTATTATGGATAATTGGCTAAGTAATTATGCATATCGTATCAGCTTTGGATATTGGTTTTTCCTGGTACCAATTTTCGCTATGATTCTTATTATATTTATTTCAGTGTTTTACCAGGTAAATAAAGCGGCAAGAGCAAATCCGGCTGTTTCATTAAAATATGAATAAGTTAATTAAGAATTCAATAAATTTATGAATATGATTACTATCAATCCTTTATCCAATATTAGTTTAAAAGAAATCTATTATACTTTTGCAGAAGCATTTTCCGATTATCAGGTTAAATTTGATATGAGCTTTGATGATTTTTCATTTATGATGAACCGAAGAGGAATGAACAGGGATTTGTCGTTTGGTGCTTTTGAAAATGAAAGATTGCTTGGGTTTACATTGAATGGAATAGGTTCGTGGAATGGCTTGTTGACAGCTTATGACACCGGAACAGGAATAATACCGGATTATAGAAAACAAGGCCTGGTGAAACGCATTTTTCGGGAATCACTTCCGGTTTTAAGACAAAATAATATTAAACAATACCTGCTTGAAGTTTTAAAACAAAACATTGCAGCTTGTGAATTATATAAAAATCAAGGCTTTGAAGTAAGTCGTGAGTTTGATTATTATGTTTTTAACAAGAATGATATTAATAAATCAGCTTTCGCTAAATGCCCGGATAATATCAGAATTGAAGAAACTGATGAACTTGACTGGGATAAAGCAATTTATTTTTGCAATTTTGAACCATCGTGGCAAAATAATCAGGAAGCTGTTGAAAGAAGTTATGATTCGTATTTTAAAGTTACCGCATATAAAAATGAGGAATTTGTTGGCTTCGGTTTTTTACAAAAATCAAATGGCGATATTCCTCAAATTGCCGTTAATAAAAATTTTCGCCGGAAAGGAATTGGTTCAGTAATTTTCAGAAAATTAATTGCAGCAAATCAATCTGATAATTTTCAGCTTATTAATATTGAAAGCACAGATATTGGAATGAAAAAGTTTCTTGAAAAATTTGATATTTTCCCAAGTGGTGGTCAGTTTGAAATGATTTTGGATTTGTAAAGATTAAAATTCAAAACAAGGCAAGTTCAAAAATATTGAAGAATTTGTGTTTTATAATTAGCTAATTATAGGTCATCCCTAACGGGATTTATTAAAATTTGCATTTTGTTTCCCTGAACTTCCGTTCAGGGCTACAAATAGAAAATTCCTATGGAATTATTTGGGGATCAGGTTAACTTTCTATGTTTGTTATAAAAATCATTAATTTTCTGTAAATTTTCTAAATATAGGAAAATTGTTTATATTTGTCCTATAGGGACATTCTATTTGTAACACTGTACGGAAGTGCAGTGTATGTGAAAACCGAAATTCAAAGTCCTGTAAGGACGACCTAAACAAAAAACTTAAGTTATGGCAAATTCATTTATACAAGCTTATGTTCATTACATCTTTGCTGTAAAGGGAAGAATTAATTTTCTGAAGCAAGAACATAATGATGAATTACAAAAATACATTACGGGCATCGCACAAAATCGTAAATGCAAAATGCTTGCAATAAATAATATGCCGGATCATGTACATATATTTTTAGGCCAACATCCTTCATATTCTATTTCAAAGACAATGCAGGAAATATAATCAGTTTCATCAAAATTTATAAATGAAAAAAACTGGTATAAATCAAAATTTTATTGGCAGTCAGGGTACGGAGCATTTACATATTCTCATTCTCAAATAGATAATGTAATAAAATATATAATGAATCAACGACAACATCATAAAAAGAAGACTTTTAGGGATGAATATATTGAATTCCTAATAAAATTTGATGTTAAATATGATGAAAAATATCTTTTTGAATTTTATGATTAACTGATTATTGGTCATCCCTAACGGGACTTTGTTGATGCTTGCAATTCATTACCCTGAACTTCCGTTCAGGGCTACAAATAGAAAATTCCTATGGAATTATTTGGAGGTACATCAATTCTGTATTTTTCTCCTATTCATTATTTGGACTATTTGATTTTTATAACTTCCATCAGATAAGTTTATATGACTATTTTTTGAAAACCAGTAATTTCCAGTAAATGGTCTATATGTTAGAGGATTGTCTTGTGTTTGTCCCATAGGGACAATCTATTTGTAACACTGCACGGAAGTGCGGTGTATGTTGAAACCGGAACTTAAAGTCCTGTAAGGACGACCTAAAAAAAATTAAAGCCTATAATTAATTATCATGCGCATACCCCGAACCGTAAAACAAATTCCGTCCCTTTGTTTTTTCCTGATTGAACAGATATGCTTGCTTTGTGCATTCGCATTATTTGCCGTGAAAGACTTAATCCAATTCCTGAGCCATTTGCTTTTGTAGAGAAAAAAGGTGTAAAAATTTCATCAATAATGTCATTTTCAATCCCACATCCATTATCTGAAACAACGATTAGAATTTCATCATCTTTTTTGTATGAATTAATTTTTATCTCAGGTTTTTCAGTATTAAGAAAAGCTTGTATGCTATTAGTTATTAAATTGATTAAAACTTGTTCGATTTGTTTTGGATCAGCATTGATCAATAAATCATCACCGTGATCAGTGATAATAAGATTGATTTTTTTCCCGACAAGCTCAGCTTTCATAAGTTGTTCTACTTCTCTAAATAATGTTTTTAATTGAAGTTTTTCGGGTTTGGGAAATGGAACTTTTGACAATTTCCTGTATTCGCTGACAAAATCAAACAATCTATTACTTCGTTTAAGAATTGTTTTTGCACATCCAAGAACATCACTGATTGTTTGTTTACTAACAGAATCTTTTCTGATATCATTGTTTTCATTATCCTCAAGAAGCATAATAATTGTTTCTGTTAGTGAGGAGATTGGTGTAACCGAATTCATTATTTCGTGATTTAAAACCCTGATTAGTTTTATCCATGCATCAATTTCCTTTTGTTCAATTTCAGTTTTTATATTGTGGAAAGTAATAATCCTGAACTTTTCATCAATAAAAATATTTAGACTGCTTCTTATCGATAGATTTATTTTCTCATCAAGTTGTTTGATTTCAATCAGTTTTTTCCCACTCTTGGGTTCTTTATCAACTTCTTCAACAAATTTACTACACCTGATTTTTAACTGCTGCCAGGTTTTTGGTTTTGAAATATTTAGAAGCTTGTTTGCAGCAGGATTCATCAATACAATTTCATCATTTCCGTTGATAGCAATAATTCCGGTTTCGAGATGTTTGACAATTTGTTGCAGGAAACTAAATTGCACCTCTTTATCGATTGTAATATTCTTAAATGAATCAAGAATTATATTAAAAGAATCGTGTAATTGATCAATCGAATTGCTAATATTTGTTTTAGGATAATAAACCGAGAAATCCGATTGTTTTATTGCATTAAGAAATTTTGAAAGCTCAAGATTCGTTTTTGAAACAAATCTGATAAGGTTAATTACCTGAAATACAATTATAATTATCAAAACTAAAAAAGTGAATAAAAGCTGATTTCGTTCAAGAATAAAAAATGAAAATGCTAAACAAAACATTGCTACTAATAGCAAGCTTAACCTGATAATAACCTGAAATGTAAAACTTTTATAAACCATATTTTTCCAATCTTCTGTAAAGAGCAGCTCTTGCAATACCAAGATCAATAGCTGCTTTAGATATATTTCCATTGTTTTTACTAATGGCTTTGAGAATGTATCGTTTTTCCATTTCTTCGAGATTAAGCCCGTCATCTTTAATATTTGCGGATTTCGATAATAATTCGGTGGCAAAATATGTGAAATTAGTTGTTTTGCCATCACTTAGAATTACAGCTCGTTCAACTGCATGTTGAAGTTCTCTGATGTTTCCCGGCCACTTATATTTCATTAGTTTCACGATCGTACTTTGTAATATTTTTATTCCCGGTTTTTTATATTTTTTTGAATAGATCTGTAAAAAATAATTTAATAAAATTGGAATATCCTTACCTCTTTCACGAAGGGCCGGAACTCTGATCTCAACAGTGTTAATTCGGTATAAAAGATCTTCACGAAACATATTTTCCTGAACCATCTCGTTTAAAAGCATGTTGGTAGCACAAATCAAGCGAATATTTAGTGGAATTTCATTGTTTGAACCAATTCTTGTAATTTTTCGTAACTGAAGGACCGATAATAATTTTGCCTGCAATCGCAATGATAGGTTTCCAATCTCGTCAAGGAAAATTGTTCCTCCTGAAGCAAGTTCAAAACGGCCGGGTTTATCTTCCTTTGCATCCGTAAACGAACCTTTTGTGTGTCCGAAAAGTTCGCTTTCAAACAGGTTTTCGTGAATTGCTCCTAAATCAACAGAAATAAAAACCTCATTTTTTCTCATTGATTGTCTGTGTATTTCACGGGCAACAAGCTCCTTACCGGTTCCGTTTTCACCAAGGATCAAAACATCGGCATCGGTTTTTGCAACTTTTTCAATCAGCGTAAATACCTTTTTTATTGCAAGTGATTCGCCAACAAAATTTTCATAATTTTGATTTAGATCATCGGAAAATTTTCGACTCGTATTCTTAAATTTTTCAACTTCAAGGTTGGATTTCCTAAGTTTCATGGCCGATAGAATTGTTCCTAGTAGTTTTTGATTCTTCCATGGTTTTACTACAAAATCTGTAGCACCCTGCTTGATCGCTTTCACTGCAAGATCAATACCTCCATAAGCAGTTATAAAAATTACAATAGCTTTCGGGTTTATTTTCAGAATGGTGTTCATCCAGTAAATGCCTTCTTTGCCATCATTACGGCCTTTTCTGAAATTCATATCAAGAAGAATAACATCAAAATCTTTTTCAGAAAGAAGCTTTGGTATGTTTTGCGGATTCTGTTCGACACTAACATGTGTAAAAAGTTGTTTTAAAAATAACTGAGCGGTTTGTATAATATCCACATCATCATCAACTATTAGTATTTTCCCATCGGTTTTTTGCATGATTTTATTCAGACTCCATTTTTTAAAATGATCTTCAATCAATATTCGTTAGCTAAATTAGTATTTATTATCACAGGAGAAAATTATTGTATTAAAACCAAACAAATTTTGTACTAAAAACAGACATAAATATTTGATAAAGCAAGCAAAAGTAATTTTCAAAAACCAGATAAACAGAGAGATATAATCGGTGGCATGTGATTTGCAAATACGATACAAAAAATACAATTATGATAAAGAATTTATTAAAAATTACGATAAGAAATTTTCAAAAACAAAAAACCTATTCAATAATTAATATTCTTGGTTTAAGTGTTGGAATAGCTTGTTTTATACTTGTCATGCTCTGGGTAGAAGATGAGTTTTCCTATGAAAAAAATCATCAAAATACTGATAATATTTTTATGGTTTATAAATCATATTCTATTGGAGGAAAACTAGATTATAATCCGGCATTACCTTTACCTCTGGGGCCTTATGTTGCAGATATTTTTCCTGAAATTAAAAAATCTGTTCGGGTAATAAACAATGGTGTTACTGTTTCTTATGATGATAAAGTTTTTAATGAAAGTGATTTTTGTTACACCGATTCGGATTTTTTTGATGTTTTCACGGTGCATGTTATTCAAGGTAATAAAAATGATTTATTGAAAGAAGTTCATTCTGTGGTTATTTCCGAATCTATTGCTGAAAAGTATTTTGGTGATGAAAATCCAATCGGAAAAACATTAACATTTAATCAAAGCAGACAATTTATAGTAAGTGGAGTAATTGAGGATTTCCCGGAAAACACTCACCTTGAGGTAAAAATCATTGCAAATATTAAAGCATTTTCTGCCTATCAAAGATATATTAATAATTGGTCTGATCAATTTGTGACAACTTATCTGTTTATTGATAATCCTGAAGGATCGCCGGAGATTGAAAATAAAGTTGCCAAGGTGATTCGTCAGCAGTTGGATAGCGAACAGATTGGTATTCATCTTCAGCCTTTGGAGAAATTGCATTTATACAGCGTAAGTGGAAAAAATGAAGGTTTACAATATGTAATAACATTTTCATTGATAGCGATATTCATTATTCTTTTGGCATGCATAAATTTTATGAACCTAACAACGGCAAGATATTCAAATCGTGCCAGAGAAATAGGTTTAAAAAAAGTAATTGGAGTTTCCAGAAGGCAATTGATAGTTCAATTTCTTTCTGAATCGGTTTTCATGACTTTCCTTGCTGCTATTATTGCAATGATGCTTGCCGAACTTTTCAGGCCGTATTTTAATGAAATAACCGGTAAAGCTCTTAGATTTAATTATGTTGATGGTTTGATGTGGCTTAGGTTAGTTGCTTTAATTTTGATTACAGGTCTTTTGTCAGGTAGTTACCCAGCTTTATTTTTATCAAAATTCAGCCCTGCCGAAATACTTCGAAAAAGCCTTCACAGGGGAGAAAGAGGTGCTTTTTTTAGAAAAACATTAGTTATTATTCAGTTTGTTATTTCTACTGCATTAATATTTTCAAGCTTAATTATTTATCGTCAGATTTCTTTCATTAATAATTCTGACCAGGGTTATCAAACCGAAGATATATTATATTTTCCTACAGACGGTAAAATAGCAACACATTATGAGTCGTTTAGAAATGAATTGCTTGCAAACCCTAATATTGAGGATGCAGGGCGTTGTTCCGAATTACCATGCCGAATTTATTGGATAATGCGTGATATTCAATTGGAAGGAAGAGAATCGGAAGGTGGAGTTGCTTTTAGTGTATCTTCAATTGATTATGGTTATTTAAGCACACTGAAACTTCCGCTTCTTGGAGGCCGTAGTTTTGCAAGGGATATTAAAACAGATACGGCAAGTGTAATTTTTAATGAAGAAGCAATTAAACTGATTGGCTGGGATGATGCTGTAGGGAAAACTTTTTCATTTGGTGATGATCAGAAAAACAGGGTGATAGGAGTGGTGAAGAACTTCCATTCATTACCTTTGACAAATGAAATCGAACCTCTTGTTTTTCTGATATGGGAGGATGTTTATAATTATGTTCTTGTCAGGACCGCTCCCGGAAAGACGAAAGAAGCAATGCAACATATTGAAGCACTTTGGCAGGAATATGCCAGCGGATTTCCTTTTTATTGTAATAATCTTGAAAATTATATCGGGCGGCTGTATAGGAATGAGGATAAAGTAGGTAAACTGGCAGGAATTCTTACTTTTCTGGCATTGTTCATTTCGGCATTAGGATTAATCGGGCTGACAGCCTATATAGTTGAGCAGAAATACAAAGAAATCGGAATAAGAAAGGTATTTGGTTCTTCTATCTTTAACATTCAGTATTTACTGTCTTCACAATTTTTGAAATGGGTGATAACTGCCTCAATAATAGCCTTACCGATAGCCTGGTATTTAATGGATAAATGGTTAGATATTTTTGTTTACAGAATTGAGATCAGGGCAGTTGACTTTATTATCACTACATTAATTGCTGTAATTATTGCATTATTGGTAACAGGTTTACAGGTTTTCAGGGCAGCCGGAATGAAGCCGGTGGATGTTTTGAAATATGAGTAGATTGGATTTTGGACAATTGAAGTATTTGTAGTTTTTTGATTAGAAATATTATAACACAGATTATTAATGGTTATATTGTTAAATGGATAAATGGTTAAGCTATGGTTGTATTACGATAGTTCGGCAAAAGTAATAAGTGCTTACGATGTTTTTATAGTTGCTTTTGATGTCGTGCAAAAGTATTTCTAAGACATACAAAATAGTTTCTAAGAGATACAAAACGATTTTTGTGACGTACAAATCTATTTTTAGGAGATGCAAAATGATTTCTAAAAGGTAATAATGAATTTCTAAGAGCTGAAAACTTCCAACTAAGAGATACAAAACAATTTCCAAGAGGTAAAAATGTATTTCTAAGACATGCAAAACAGTTTCTAAGAGGTACAAATTAATATCTAAGAGATACAAAGTAATTTCTAAGAATTACAAAACAATTTCTAAGAGATGAAAACTTCCAACTAAGAGATACAGAATGATTTCTAAGACGTTCCAATGTATTTCTGAGATACAAATATGTTTCTATGAGATACAAATTACTAACTTAGAGATGAAAACCCATTCCTAAGAAATAAAAAATGTATTCTATAATTTGCAAAAAGTATTTCTAAGTTTTGGATAATTTACTTAAAATATATTTAAAATCCTCAAGAGCTTTTTTCATTTCTACCATACTATATAGCTTCCGTCCCATCAGTTTCATTATTATTTTTGTGATACCTTTTTTTGTTGAAATATTAAATACTAACAAAGGATTGGATAAAAAAAGATTTTGAATTTTGCTGTCAGTAAACAATTCTATAGCAAGTATTTTATGAGAACAAGAAATAAAATATTTTTTATCAAATAAATGGTTTCCTGTTTTGACACGTTTTAGAAAAAAAATTGTGTTAAAAAAATCTCGTTGATTTATGCTTAAATTCACTTTCTTGTTGTTCTTTAGCTGATATTCAAAAATTAAAAATGATAATGAAGAGTTTGCATAATCAACTTTGCTT
The DNA here is from genome assembly GCA_964462015.1 of uncultured Bacteroidales bacterium. Lineage (GTDB taxonomy): Bacteria > Bacteroidota > Bacteroidia > Bacteroidales > JAEINX01 > JAEINX01. The sequence continues at coordinate 21,707 of CAYWXI010000075.1, forward strand.
GCACCCTGGCTAATAGTAATGTTGTTTCCTAAATATTTGATCTTGATTACTCCGGTTATAAACTCAGTACTGGCTCCAACAGAAGGACTCTTTATTATTTCAACAATTCCATGTTCTTTTTCTCCAAAACTTCGCCATGCTTCCGCCCAATAAGTAAATTCAACTAACATAGTACAAATATATTATTTTAATTATTAACTAAAGTTTCGCATCTATTCAATATCTTAAAAATTAACAAAATAAAAATT
>CAYWXI010000076.1:0-20557 GCA_964462015.1 uncultured Bacteroidales bacterium
TTTTTCATATAATTGACGTACAGAACAATAGACGATTTAGGTGTCAAACTCAAGAATAGGTTCAATTATTTTTTTTTATCATCGGATTTCACAGATTTAACGGATTTTTGGTCTGCCGTTGGCAGACTAATCCGGGTAATCTGTTAAATCCGATGACAGAAATAAGGATTTTAAATGAAAATATTAAATGTATTGTACATCCTATTTTTTTGTTTGCAGCGAAGCTGCGTTATACTATTATCCTATAAAACTTTGTTTTTTTGACAAAGTTTATTCTGTAAAACATGTTAAATCAAAGCATTAAGCTTGTTTAAAAATCCGTGTAAATCTGCGTAATCCGTGTCATCCGTGTTCTATTTTATGTTTGCAGCGAAGCTGCGATACGTTTCAAAAAAACATAACTGAAATTGTGCTAAAACCCCAAACAATTACTCTAGAAGAATTCGATAAATCATTATCACTTAATGAAGTAATAAGCTCATTGCAAGAAAGTGGACACAATACTGAATTTATCGCAGAAATTAAAGATGGTTTAGAAAACGCTTCAATTTACAGTAGAAATTAGAAATTCAGGAGAAGCCCCAATTTCTAATTTCTAATTTCCAATTTCTATTTATTTTTTCCTTATAAATACATCTCCATTTGTAGCTCTGAGTTCCATTTCAACACCCCCGCCATTGATTTGGCATTTTATTTTTTTTCCGAGAAATTCTTCCCAGTACGAATTGTTGTCATCATCAAAATCAAAGTCAAAATCAGTAAATGTCTGGCTGTTAGTCAGGTTTGTAATATTTAGATTTGCTTTTGTGTTTGAAGGAAGGCTCAGATCAATCTCACCATTCATTGTTGTAAAAAGCACAGGGAATTTTTGGTTTAATTGTGAAAAATTTGCTTTAATATTCCCTGAGTTTAAATATACAACTGCAGGGCCTGTAATATCATCCAAAGCTATGTTTGCATTTGTTGCAAATATTTCAATTTCGCCCTCGAGATTCGAGAACTTCAAATCTTGTCTTTTTGCTTCATCCGTGTAGATTTGTACTCCGGGGCCTATATAATAAAAATCATTATCATGATCTGTATCGTATTCATAATCATAATCTATATCACTGTCAACATCAAGGTCGGTGTACTCAGTTCCTCTTAGTTTAATTCTTTTTGATTTTTTCTTATTTTCTTCTCTGGCAATTTTACGCATATCTTCAACCTGATCAGCTATCTCATCATTAATAATATCTTGTTCAATAGCTTCACGGGCAGCTTCACGGGCAACTTCACTGATTTTTTGAACTTGCTCAGCAATTTCTGCTTTTTCAACAGCAATTAGTTTCATTTGCTCCTGAAGCTCCATAGCCTGAGTATAAGTAGATGAAGCAAAACTATATTCATCAAATTCCATATCAAAAAGATTAGTTTTTGGTATGATAAGAATCAGGTTTTTAGGTATTTTAATTTTGTATTTTGCGTTTGTAGCCTCTTTCATAGCAGGCGAAATTTTCAATTCGCCATCTTTAATTTTCAAGTATAATCCAATTCCCGTATTATCTTGTGCTCTACCGAAAACAGGCCTTAAACCATCTTCTCTTGCTTTTGGGGCTTTATAATCTTCGCTTGTTATAATAATTTCTTTTCCATTGTAACCTTCAACCGATAAGTTGGTCAATTTGCTGATAATGATTTTATCAACATCATTAATGTTCTTTTTGAATTCTTGTGAATACGAAATGCTAAGATTGATAAAAAATATCAATGCTATAAATATAATTTTCTTTGTTGTTTTCATCGTTATATGGTTTTAAATTAATTAATAAATATGTAATAAACTTTGTGTCGACATTGTTTTGTTTATTTTTAGATTGATAAATATTCATAACCTTTTACGGCGTAATTTTTAACGAGTTTGATATTTTCTTCGTTATTAATTATTTGACGGAATGGTTTTAAGGCTCTTTTTTCCTCAAGATTAACCATTACGTCAATCAGTTTTATTTGGATCATAGGTTCTTTTTGCTTTCCCAATGCTGAAAGTAATGCATCTCTGACTTCGTTATTATGACCGAACCTTGATAATGCTGAAATTGCTGCCAGCCTGACATTATCGTTTTCGTCAGTGTTCATAAGGTGGATAAGATTTCTGATAACATTTATGTCAGGATCCGGCATTTCTTCAATGCCATTTACCGTATGTATGCGTTCGCTTGCCGAAGATTTTTGAAACTCATTCATCATTACAAATTGCTTCATTTCGGAAACATGATTTTTTATTTCGTTTATAGCTTCGGTTCCAACCGGTTGCGGATGAATATAAAATCCTATTCCATAACCAACAATAAGTATCGTAAAACTTGCGGCAATTTTAAATGCCAGCGAATTAAAAAATCCACTTGATTTTCTTTTTTCTGTTTTGATTTTTGGAATTTGATTCTGAATATGCTTTTCATTTTCAAGCATCTCATAAAAACTCTTTCTGATTTCATCCGACGGAACTTCAATTGATTTATCATCTATTTCAGGGAAGATATATTGCAAATCCTTAATTTCTTTTTGACAAGAATTGCATTTTTTAAAATGTCTTTCAACAATTGCTTTATCTTCATTATTTAATGTATTGTAGAGATAATCGACAAACAATAATTTTATTTCTTCACAATTCATAACACCTCCTTCTTATGCAATTTCAAAATATATTTCTCGTAGTTTATTCATAGCTCTATGCACTCTAAGTTTTACAGCTCCAACGCTTGACCCGTTTAATTTTGATATTTCTTCATATTTTAATCCTTCAAATTTTGCCATTTCAAGTATTTCACGATATTCAGGTTTTAATTTACCGAGTGCTTCATGCAGAATTTGTGTTCTTTCATGATTATCAATCTCTTCTGCATTTGTAATTGTTTCATCTTTAATTTCATCAGTTCTTATCGTATTATTAATTATGTGTTTGTTTTTTCTATAATGATCGTATTTTAAATTTCGCGCAATTACAAATAACCACCCTCTAAAATTCGCCCCTTCGGGGTAAGCATGCCTGAATTTAAGAACTCTGCTAAAAAGGTTCTGTGACAGGTCTTTGCTAAGTTCTTGATCACTCGTGCACCGATAATAATATCGGTAAACAGAGGTGTGATATTTCTCAAACAAGGGAGCCATCGAATCCAGATCGCCCTGTTTTACTAAAAGCATTAATACTTCATCTTTTATTTTATCCACATGAATTTTAATTATACTTTATAGCAAAACTATTAAAAAGCAAAAAGGTTTCTGTTTTAAGTCTAAATTTTTATAAAAACTTATGAATTATGCAGGTTAAAATAAGATAAGAATTTTGTGCACACAAAAAAAATGGAGTAAAAATCCAATTAAAAAATCACAGATTCTTAGGCTTTAGGAAGAGAAAAACTAAACTGACTCCCTTTTCCGAGTTCACTTTCAACATGGATTGAACTTCCCATTAGTTCGATGAATTCACGGACTATTATAAGCCCAAGCCCGGTGCCGGATTCGTCGTTTGTTCCTGATCGATTATAATCGCAATCAATGTTGAAAAGCCCGGGAATTTTATCTTCAGGTATTCCTATCCCGGTATCTTTAATACATATTTCAATATTTTCTCCCTTGTCTGTTACGAAAAAATAAATATCGCCATTTATCGGTGTAAACTTAATTGAATTATTAATTAAATTAATTAAAATGCTTTGGACTAATTCCGGGTCAGCAAATACAAGAGTATCGATAGGAATATCATTATGAATATTTTGTTCTTTTTTTATACTTGTTTCCTGCAACATACTAATTGCATTTGTTGCATTTACCGAAATATCGATTTTCTTAGGATTATTCTTTATCACACCACGTTGTGACCTTGACCAATCAAGTAAGTTTAATAGCAAATTATATGTGTTTTGGCTACTTTCCTGAAGTGTTTTTATTATTACATGTTTTTCAGTATCGCTTAAATCATCAAATTCCTGGTCTAATATTTCGAGGAATCCGAGTAAAACACTAAACGGGCCTTTTAAATCATGTGCTATTATTGAAAAGAATTTATCTTTTGTAATGATCAATTCTGATAATTGTTTTTTTTGCTCTTCAAGTTTTAAGTTTGCTTTTTCAAGTTGTTGCTGTTGAGACAGGATTTTTTTATTAAATTTTGCTAATTCAATATTTTTTTGCTTTTGTGTTTTCTTACTCCTTAAAACAGTTATGATGAAAAGAATAAAAATAATGAAAGCTAAAACAGCTCCAATAATAGCAATATTTTGATTTTTTATAAGACGTTCGTTAAGGTAATTTTGGCTTTTAAGTTTTTGATTTTCTTCTTCTTTTTTTTCAGTTTCATATCTGATTTCTAATTCTGCAATTTTGCCATCTAATTCTTCATTTGAAAGACTATCAGATATTGCATTATATTTTTTTAAATAATACATAGCTGAATCAAGTCGGTTCTCAGCTGAATCTGCCAGATATAAAGTATTATAGGCATTTTTTATCCACATTTTAGTATCTGTAGCCAAGGCAATTTTCAATCCTTTGAAAGTATAATATCGAGCAGAATCATATTGACATAAACCCCTAAATGCAATACCTGTATTTATGAATAAAGCCGATTGAATGTAAGAAGAAGGATGTGCCATATTTATTGATTGTGCTTTTCTGTAATACTCTAATGCTTTGTAATATTTTTCATCATCGGTTTCAATCCCTCCCAAATTAATATAATTAATTTGTTTATCCATGGGGGTACTTTTTTCAGGTTGTAATTCCATTGATAAAAGAAGATAGAATCTTGCAGAATCAAATTCTCTTCCGACCTGCCAATACAAAACACCGATGTTATTTAAAATATTACTCAAAACATCTTCACTATCAAAGAGTAAATCGATTTCCATTGCCTCATTAAAAAACTCAAGTGCTTTATCGAAATTTCCAATATTTTGGTATATTGCACCAAATGAGTTATTAATATGAATTAGCTTTGCAGAATCATTAAAATTCTCATATAATCTATGTGATTCTATTAAGTATTGTAGTGCTTTATCAAAATTTCCTAATTTATTAAATAATTTTCCCAGGTCGTAAGATATCTGTGCAACTGACTTTAAATCATTTGCCTGTTTTGCAACTGCCAAACCTTCGAAAAGATACTTATATGCGCTATCATTTTCTCCATACATATTATACATTGCACCAAGGTATATCAATGCTCGCGTTTCTTGTTTAATAATATCATTTTTAAGAGAAAAATTTTTTGCGTTATGAAACCAATACAATGCACTATCAAAATTTCCTTTACGCCAATAATAACTTCCCAAAATAATGTAGGATCTTGCTAAACCGACCTTATCATTTTCTTTGGCTGCCCATCTATTAGCGGAATCAACCATTTTACGAGCAGAATCAAGATTTTTTCGCAGCATTAATTTACTTAGAGAAAGATAAGCATCAATCCTCGTTTCCGTATTATTTGACGTATTAACGACATTAATAAGGCTATCGTGTTGATTAGCTGAGGCACAAAAATGCATAACAAATACAAATGATAGAAATGAAAAGAGGTAATTTGCTTTCATTATTCGCTAAATTTATAGCGAATATAAGAAAAATTTTTATATTATAAAAACAGGTAAAATTATTTTATAATTCTATTTCTTTCCATTCATTAAGAGAAAAAGTCATACGTTTTTTAAATCCAATATTTTTCAATATTCTTACTGCTTGATTATAACCTAGTGCTAACTCTGAGGGTTTGTGTGCATCGGAACTTATTATTATCGGAATTTTCAGTGAATGAATTTGTTTCAGTATTTTTATTCCCGGGAATAATGAATCGCAACGTTTTTTGTAAATGCCTCTGGTATTTACCTCAAGAATATAATTTTTTTCTTTAACAAGTTTTAATGTTTCTGAAACCAGATTTTTATACCATTTTTCTTCTTCTGAAAAATATGGCTTCTTATTATGCATTTTGATTTTGTCCAAATGACCAATTACATCAGGTTTTTGTGTCTCAATCATTTTATTTATCTGATGAAAATATGCAGTAACAGCCTTTCTAATATCATTATTAAAAACAATTTCAAGGCCTTTTTCATAAATTTCTGCTTTTGGCCCGTCAATAAACCAACGCTTTTTGTTTTCAGGATTTAAAACCAGGTGAACGGAGCCGATAATATAATCAAGATTACATTTTTTGTAGAAATTGTGAAAATCTACTGTAACTTCAGGTATATAATCGGCTTCGAGGGCAAGAAAAATATTGATTTTGTTTTTATATTTATTCTTTAGAGCTTCTATGTTTTTGCAATAATTTTCCAGATCGTTCTCCTTAATAGCAAAAGTATTTTCATTTGGTAAAGGTGCATGTCCTGAAAATCCCAAAGAATCGAATCCTAATTTGATTGCTTCATTTATATAAATTTCAGGTTCATCCGAACCATCACAAAATTTTGTATGTGTGTGATAATTTGATTTTATCATAAATGAGGAATAAGGGTATCATGGTATATGGGAAATATGGTTATAAAGAGCATTTTCTTTATTTCCCATTTACATAGCTCGAAAATAAATAGATAGAAATAGTATTTCTATAAATAACCATGCTAATTATCCAAAACAATATCAGCGTCTTAAGGATAAATCAAAATGTCATCGGCACTCATTTTAATTAAATAGCCTTGTCCTTCTGCACAGTCACCAATTCCGTTAACCCAGTTTGGGCCGATTTTTCTGAGCATACTTCCTTCAGAATCTCTCACATAAACAAGATTATCAGATAAAATGCTTTCAAAAGCTATTAAGGCATCCATTTGGTTTTCCGGAAGATAAGACACGAATTGAAAACCGGTATATAAATTAATAGGAGTGTGAGGATCAATCCTGAATCCTTCAATAACCAATTGTTCGGGCCCATTCATTTTGAATAAATATCCTTCAACTGTCATCCAATCACCGATTCCGTTAACCCAATTAGGACCAATTTTCCTGAACATACTGCCATCCGAATCCCGCACATATTCCAAATTATAATTTAAGATTTCTGATAAAACAACATTCATATCAGGATCATTCGGCTCAACATTAGTTGAAACAAATTGAAAGCCTTCGTTTAAAGTAATGGTTTGAGTTACAGGAACAATTACAGGAACGAAATCTAATACCATATCTTTGAAATAGGTTTCATCAGGAATTACCAGATGCTGTGCTTCAGGTCCTTTGGTGAAATTTATTGTTGTCCAAGGACCTTGAGCGTGTTTTTCGGTAAATTCCACCCAAATTGTATATTCTCCATCAGGAACTTCTACTCCATCCAGATCAGTACAATCCCATGTAATAGTATGTGATTGATGATAATTTAGGGTTGGCCCTGTTATTGCATCCACAACATTATAGTTAGAAGCATCTCTCCATTTATATAACCAGATCTTTCTTATTCCGGCTTTTGCAAGCCTTGTTTTTACGAAGTCATCACTTGCATCTTCTATCCAAATAGCCAGCACATGTTTTGGAGCATAATTGCCGTTTTCGGTAACTGTTCTTACTGTAAAAGTTACTTCTCCTGGAGTTGTAATTATTTCTTTTGAACCATCTTTTTCAGGTGAAATAAATCCCGTTAATAAAGCTGAAAAAAATATTAATGCTATAATAGGAATGCTTGTTAGTTTAAATTTTTTCATAGTAAATTTTATTTCATTTTAATATTAAATATGGCAAATATAAAAATATTTATTGTAATTTTTATATTTTGATTTTGATGTCGTTCAAAAATCCAATAAATTTGTCTCATAAATTAGAAAATATGATTTTTATCATAAAAAAATATTTAAAATCCTATATTTAAAATCTTCGAATAAATAGTGAATTATTCATAAAAAAAATAAAAAATTATGTTTCCAGCACTCTCTGTCATTTGTATTTTAATATTTTCGATTTTAATGACACGAATAACTGCCGCAGCTTTAGAGAATACAGGCTTATCATCTAAATCTGCTAAATTTCAAGCCAGATCAGCTTTTACAGGTTGCGGATTTACAACCAAAGAATCTGAAAAAATCGTTCAACATCCTGTTAGAAGAAAATTAATTTCTACGTTAATGTTACTCGGAAATGCAGGCATTGTTACAGTAATTGCAACACTTTTAATAACCTTCTTACATAAAGATGAGCAATCATTGCCCTGGTATCTTAATATTTCAATAGTTTCCGGAGGAATTCTGGCGTTGTGGATTGTTTCGTCTAACAAAAATATAGATAAATGGCTTTGTAAAATCATTGATATTCTTTTAAACAGGTTTACAAGTCTTAAGTCTCGTGATTATTCTTCATTATTAAAGCTTGCCGGAGGTTATCAGGTTTCAGAGCTTAATGTAAGAGAAGATGATTGGGTTGTAGAAAAAACATTGATTGAAAGTAATCTTAGAAATGAGGGAATAACCGTTCTTGGAATTGAGCGTTTGAATGGAAATTATATTGGTTTGCCTGATAATGTTGTAAAAATAAAACCAGGCGATAATTTAATCGTTTATGGTCGTGAAACAGCCATTAAAAGACTTGATGTGAGGAAAAAAGGTGATATTGGAAATCAGGATCATGAGGATGCAAAAACATTGCATAAGAAAGTAGTAGAAAACGAGAAGAAAGAAGATGAAAAAAGTCATAAAGATTAGATGTTCTTATTTTATTTAAATATTAATTGAAAAAATAAAAATTATGAAAACAATTGTATTAATTCTAATTTTATCAATATCAGGTATTTCAATGTTTTCACAGAGTATTATTGCCGACCATTTTTGTACTGATTTATCAACTATCCCCGAAGAATGGATAATACAAGCAAAAAATGACCTGAGAATTTACTACGGCCATACTTCACATGGAAGTCAAATCACATCGGGTATGAGCAATTTACAAAACCATATCGGCGAGCCATATACTTTTAATTCATCTGGAAGTGGAGGTGCTTTGTTTTATAAAGAAGGTGGAGGTGACCTCGGGCATAATGGAGATACAACCTGGGCACAAACTACACGTAATGTTCTTAATAATGGAGGATTTGATATTAATGTTGTTATGTGGTCATGGTGTGGCGGGTGTTCAGATAATACCGAGGAAGGAATAAATATTTACCTCAACAAAATGACTGAACTTGAAAATGATTATCCCGGGGTGCAATTTGTTTATATGACAGGCCATCTTGATATTTGGTCATGGGAGAATCTAAAAGCAAGAAATCAACAGATAAGGGATTACTGCATTGCAAATAACAAAATATTATTCGATTTTGCAGATATTGAAAGCTTTAATCCCGATTATACTTTTTTTGAATATGCTAATGATAATTGTAATTATTATTCCGGTTCCGGAGGAAGTTTATTAGGAAACTGGGCCATTGAATGGTGCGATGCAAATCCCGGATCAGACCTTTGTTGGGCTTGTTCGTGTGCGCATTCCGAGCCTCTGAATTGCAACTTGAAAGGAAGAGCTTTCTGGTGGATGGCAGCAAAAATGGCAGGATGGGGAGGTGGAACAACCTCTCAAACAATTAGTTTAAAGACCGGATTTCAGTTCCGGTCATCAAATCTTTCACCAAATAATCCCGATATGCTCATTGTATTATCAGACATATTAAATGATAATCTTGATTTTGTTAGAGATTCGGAAGGGAATATGTTGAGAAAAATAGGCCCGAATTGGGTTAACGGAATCGGTGATTGGATTTCGGTAGAGGGATATTTGTTTAAAATGAATGCTTCTGAAACTTTAACTATCGAAGGAACAATTACAAATCCTCAAACCCCTATTGTATTATCAGAGGGCTACCAATTTGTTAGTTATTTGCCTGAGAATTCAATAAGTGCTCTTGCAGCTTTTGAAACTATTTTATCCGATAATCTCGAGTATGTTCGAGATTCGGATGGAAATATGCTTAGAAAAATCGGGCCGAACTGGGTCAATGGTATTGGTAATTGTAATCATGGTGAAGGTTATATGATTAAAATGAATATTGCTGATGTTTTAGTTTATCCACAATAAAATAATAAACCGCCAAGACCGCAAAGAAACGCAAATTTTTTTGCGTATTTTAGCGTGCTTAGAGGTTAAAAGAACAAAAGCGATGACAGAAAATAAAACTGCAAAAAATTATAAACACATGATAAAAAAATTATTACTTCTATCAATGGCTTTGATTTTCACAATTTCATCAAATCTTTATGCAGATTCTGTCAATAAAAATCTTGCAAAGCAAATTGCTAATTCAAAATTGGTTCAGTTATCGAAAGACTCACAATTTTCAATCGAAACACCCATAAAATCAATTAGTAATTCCGAAAATATTCAATTGTTCTATGTCATAAATTTATCTCCGAAAGGGTATATTGTAGTGTCGGGTAATACCGATCTTCCTCCTGTAATTGCTTATTCATTTACAAATGATTTCTCTGATAAAAATATTAAAAACAATGCTTTAGAACAATTATTGACTTATGATATTGAATTGCGATTAAAAAATATTTCATTAATACCGGACAATATTATTTATGAAAGAAATAAGCTGTGGGATGAATTATCCGATAAAAATTATCAACAAAGTTTGAATAAAGGTTTTCAGCAATGGCCCCCTGAAGGAAGTACTGCAACCGGAGGTTGGCTCGAGGAAAACTGGACACAAAACTCACCTTATAATAATTTCTGTCCGATTGATAATGTTACCGGAAACAGAAGTATAGCCGGTTGCCCGGCAGTAGCAATGGCTCAGATTCTCAATTATTTAAAAACAACTCAAAACACTACTTTTGATGATACGGATGATTATTATCATAATTATGCAGGGCGGCAATATTGGATTGATAATGACTGTCATACTTATGATTTTCCATCATTTCCGGAAATGAATGCTTACCTTGAAACTCTTGAATATCATTTTCAAAATCAAATTCCTTTAACAGATGATGACAAAGCCGTAATTAATTTTGCCTGTGGTGTAGCAATGCACCAGGTTTATACTTCATCAATATCGGGTACCTTTGGAGTTAACCAGGCTTTTATGGGATATGAAAAATTTAATTTTACAGAAATTGAATTACTTGATGCAAATTCACCCGAATTATATGAAATCTTATCACAAAATATGATGGATGCCTTTCCTGCTCATCTTGCTGTTGTTGATCCTGATATGACTATGGGACATAATGTTGTTGTTGATGGATATAATACCGATGAATATTATCATATAAATTTCGGATGGGGTGGCACCTACAACGGCTGGTATTTGATCCCCGATGAAATTCCTTACGGCCTGACGGTTATCGAAGGATTGATTGTCAATATTTTTCCCGAAAATCAACAATTATTACAAACAATTTCTCTTGAAAGCGGATTTCAATTTTCTTCATCTCATATCCTACCTGAAAACGCTGATATGATTGTTGTTTTGTCGGAGATTTTAAATGATAATCTTGATTTTGTAAGAAATTCACTTGGTCAAACCTTAAGAAAAATCGGCCCGAATTGGGTTAATGGAATAGGTAACTGGAATTCAACCGAAGGTTATTTATTTAAAATGAATCAAAGCGATGACTTTACAATTGAAGGATTGATAGTTGATGATCAAACTCCTATAAATTTAGAAGCAGGTTATCAATTTGTCAGTTATCTTCCACTGCTGGAAATGGATGCAATGTCGGCATTTGGAGTAATTTTAAACGGTAATCTTGAATTTATCAGAAGTTCAACAGGTGCAAACATTATGAAAATTGGCCCTAACTGGGTTAACGGAATCGGAAATTGTACTCCCGGTGAAGGATATCTTATAAAGATGAATGCAGAAGATGTGCTTATTTATCCGTTGAATGAATGATCAAATATTATTTTGTATCTTCTTTTCCCTTATAAGAATTATGATCTTTTAATAAAAAACAATTAGCCCAGCCAGAGGTATTCTTAAAATCATAGTTGTTAATAACAGGCTTTCTATTAAGGAGCTCATTATTGTTGCCATTAAAATATTTATCCCTTTCATAAGCCCTGACCCAAATACAATCTTTTCCTGATTTTGAAGCTTCGCAATTATTTTTCGAACTTCCACCGCATGGGCCGTTTCTTTGATTTTTTTCACATTGAGAAACCGGACATAAATAATTTATGTCGGGCAATGAACAATCCCCACAATCTCTACACCTGAAAAAAAATGATTTCCAAAACCTTTCGTTCAAATATGATAGTTTATCCAATGTCTTTCCTTTTCTTTTTTCTAAAAATTTATAATAAGATTTGCAAAGATTAAAGAACGGAGCATCGTAAGCGAAAAATAAAGCATGCCACAATCTGCTAAACCTGTAAGAAAGTGTTACGTGTTTTGAGAATGCTGATTTCTTAAAATTAAAATATTTAGGATTAATGTTTTTAATGTCTGATAATCCGGTTTTTTTATCTAACGAATAATAATAAAATTCATTTAGACAGGGATTACTTAATTCGTCGACAAAATCGAGCCAGTTTGCATTTTTATATTCATCAACCTTTTCCATTATTGCCTGAAAATCTTCATACTTATGAATCCCACCAAGATAAACTCCCTTGTAACCCATTGCTTTTAAAGCAAGCAATTGTTTAGCAGCAAAATCAATAAAAAAACTTTTTCCTTTGTCTTTGGATTTCTTTTCTTCATTAATCTTTTTCAATAACTCATCACTTACCACACATCCGGGAATTAAATCTTTATTGAAAATATTTGCTACACCGGCTGATAAAAGATAAACATAGCCAACTGCCGGAATTGTAATATTGCTTTCTTTCATATAGCACAACAATTCATGCGATTTTCTGATATCATATCCCAATTGCGAAATAATGAAATCAGCACCTGTTCTTTCCTTTAGTTTCAATTTTTCATATTGCATAATTTGCTCGGCTTCACTGAATTTAAAAGGCGAAACAGCACAGCCGAGAAAAAAATCTGTTCGATCAAGTTCAATTATAGAATTTGGTTTTCGTCCGTTTACTTTAAGCCCGGAATTCATTTCATTCAGCATTTTCAACAAAGCAACTGAGTCAATATCAAATACCGGTTGGGCAATTCCTTCAAAACCATTTACTGGATAGTCGCCGGTGATAACTAATAAATTATCAAAACCTTCACTTGAATATTTCCAGGCAAGACTCTCCAGTCCGTTTCTGTTCAGGTCTTTGCAGCTTAAATGAATAATAGTGTTTTTTCCTTTATCCTTAACCTGCCTGGCAAGATAATCCGGAGACATTGTTGGATTACCTCCTGCACTATCGGTTATTGAAAGCCAGTCGATTCTGTTATCTTCGGAAAGTCCGGAGGCAAGTTTTAAGGTTTTTTGACTATTTGCCTGCTGCATTATACCGCGTGAATTTACAAGTTCAACACCTATTAGAAATTTATCTTCTTTAAATAATTGTTTTAATTGTTTCATTATTTAACTTTATAAACCGTTAAAACGGTTATGGTTTTTGGTTTTATTTTTTAAAACCCATGATTAAAGTCATGGGCTACTGAAGTCATGGGCTGCCTGTGTTTTGATTAATTGGTTTTTTATTTTTCTTTTCCACAATTTGAATCATGTTTTCCTTTTGTTAAATGTTTGTTATCTCGTAATTAGCAGCCCACGATTTTAATCGTGGGTTAGTTGATTGTTAGGAAAAACCTAACCGTTTCAACGGTTTATTAAAATCCCGTGTTTTTCTAAAAACTTTTTATATTCTTCTTCAAAAGTCATTTTTTTATGATGTTCTTTTTGCGTTTTAATATAAGATTGAACAGCTTTTACATTTGATTCGCTAACCGAAAAAGCACCATAACCTACTTGCCAGGAAAATTTATCTGACATCAAATCTTGTTGATTGATCCAATGTGATGTTTCACCTTTGATTTTTTTCTCCAAATCAGCTACTGCAATTTTTGGCGAAAGTAAAAACAATAAATGAATATGATCTTCTACTCCATTAATAATTCTTGGTTTACAATCAATGGATAAAAGAAGTTCTCCGATATGTTTATAAATTGAAGGGGAAACCTTTTCGCTAATTAATGCTTGTTTGTTTTTTACTCCAAGGATTGAATGTATCCAGATTTTTGTTAAAGAATGTGACACATTGGTTTTTTTTTAATTTATAAACCGTTAAAACGGTTTTGGTTTTTGGTTATTATTTCAAAACCCATGACTAAAGTCATGGGCTACTGAAGTCATGTGGGCTGCTAAAATCATGGGCTGCTTGTTAATCCAACATTCCTTTTATGAATTTTTCAACAATTTCCGGTTTTTCATTTTTTCTTTTTGCATAATCATTTAATTGCTCATCTGAAATTTTCCCGACCGAAAAATACTTTGCTTCGGGATGGGCAAAAAATAAACCGCAAACCGACGCTGTTGGATACATTGCATAGGAATCTGTTAACTCGATATTTATATTTTTTTCAACCTTTAATAAATCAAAAATTCTTTTTTTCTCAGAATGGTCAGGACAGGCCGGATAACCAATAGCAGGACGTTTACCAACGTATTTTTCATTAAAAAGCTCTTCTGTTGTAAGGTTTTCATTAGGAGAGTAAGCCCAAAATTCTTTCCTGATTTTTAAGTGCAATAATTCAATAAAAGCCTCTGCTAACCTGTCAGCCAGTAGTTGTAGCATAATAGCATTATAATCGTCATTATTATTTTGGAAATTTTGGATGGATTTTTCAATATTCAATCCTGCTGTAGCTGCAAATACTCCAATGTAATCGGTTATTCCACTTTCTATAGGTGCTATAAAATCGGAAAGTGATAAATTTGGCTGTTTATTTGATTTTTGAATTTGCTGCCTCAGGTTCGGAAAGGTATTTAGAATTGTATTTTTTTTCTCATCAGAATAAATAATTATATCATCTTTATTTGAATTAGCCGGAAATATTCCGATAACTGCTTTTGCTTCGAGTAATTTTTTATCAACAATTTCTTTTAAAAGCTCTTGTGCATCATCAAATAATTTCTTTGCTTCTTTAGATTTTGTATCATTTCCTGAAATATCCTTGATTTTGGTTTTTATGTCCCAGGCATTAAAGAAAAACGACCAGTTAATATAATTTTTAATTTCTTCTATAGGGAAATCATTATAGATTTTAATTCCTATAAATTGAGGTTTTTTGGGTGTATATTCTTTCCAGTTAATTTTTAATTTGTTTTTTCTCGCTTCTTCGAGTGATAAAAAATTTCCGTGGATTTTTCTCGCATGCTTATCTCTAATTATTTGATATTCGTTTTTAATTGAATTAATAAAAACATCTTTAGCATCATCGGAAAATAATTTGCTAAGCATAATAACACTTTGTGAAGCATCTTTAACATAAATTACAGGCTTTGAATATTGGTGAGCAATTTTTACGGCAGTATGAATCTTAGAAGTAGTTGCACCTCCAATTAAAAGTGGAATTGTAAAACCTTGCTTTTCCATTTCCTGAGCCACTCTAACCATTTCTTCCAGAGAAGGAGTAATTAATCCGCTTAAACCTACAATATCAACATTGTGTTCTTTTGCAGCTTTTAATATGTCTTCGGTTGGAACCATTACACCGAGGTCAATAACTTCGTAATTATTGCATGATAATATTACATTGACAATGTTTTTACCAATATCATGAACATCGCCTTTAACTGTAGCAAGCAAAATTTTCCCCGAAGATTTAGACCCGCCTGTTTCCGTTTTTTCCTGTTCAATATACGGAAGTAAAATTGCGACCGCTTTTTTCATTACTCTTGCTGTTTTTACAACCTGGGGTAAAAACATTTTTCCCGAACCAAATAATTCTCCGACTATGTTCATTCCATCCATTAATGGGCCTTCAATAATACTTAAAGCAGGAGAATATTTTTTAAGTGCCTCATTAACATCTTCATCAAGGTAATCGACAATTCCTTTTATTAAGGAATGTTTTAAACGTTCTTCAAGATTCTTTTCACGCCACTCATCTTTTTTTATAATGGTATCACCTTTTTCAACAATATTTTGAGCAAACTCAATTAACTTTTCGGTTGCTCCATCATAGCGGTTTAAAACAACATCTTCAACCAAAACCAATAAATCCTCAGGTATTTCATCATAGATTTGAAGCATTGCCGGGTTTACAATTCCCATATCCAAACCTGCTTTGATAGCATAATAAAGAAAAACCGAATGCATTGCCTCCCGCACTACATTATTTCCCCTGAAAGAAAAAGATAAATTGCTGACACCCGCACTAACTTTAGCATAAGGCAGATTTTGTTTTATCCATTTAGTTGCTTCAATAAAATCGATAGCATAATTATTATGCTCATCCATTCCTGTTGCTATTGTAAGAATATTGGGATCGAAAATAATATCCTGAGGAGGAAAACCCAGCTTTTTAACAAGTATATCATAAGCACGCTTGCAAACTTCAATTTTACGTTCGAAAGTAGCTGCCTGTCCTACCTCATCAAAAGCCATAATAACAACTGCTGCGCCATATTCTTTTATCTTTTTTGCATGCTCAATAAATTCCAGCTCGCCTTCTTTAAGACTAATTGAATTAACAATTCCTTTTCCTTGCAAGCACTTTAATCCAGCCTCAATAACAGACCATTTTGATGAATCAATCATTACCGGAACACGAGAAATATCAGGATCGGAGCTTAAAAGATTTATAAAGTTTACCATCTCTTTTTCAGCATCAAGCATTGCATCATCCAAATTAATATCAATGATTTGAGCACCGTTTTCTACCTGATGCCTTGCAACTGTTGATGCTTCTTCAAATTTCTTTTCACGTATCAAACGTGCAAATTTTCGTGAACCTGAAACATTTGTTCGTTCACCAATATTTACAAAATTGCTTTCTTTGCTGATAGTTAAGGGTTCCAATCCGCTCAATTGTGTCAGGATTTTCTTCCCAGGTACTTCACGATTTTCAGCATTTGCGGCGAGTCTTACAAATTCTTTAATATGTGCAGGAGTTGTTCCGCAACAACCTCCTATTATATTCACCAATTTATTATCAAAATATTTTTGTATCCTTTCAGCCATAATATTGGCAGTCTGATCATATTGTCCAAACTCATTCGGTAAACCTGCATTTGGATAGGCACTTACAAAAGTAGGTGTAATTTTTGATAATGTTTTTAAAAATGGAAAAAGATCATCAGCGCCAAACGAACAATTTAGTCCGATGCTGAATAAATTATAATTCGATAAAGAAATTAAAAATGCTTCTATGGTTTGTCCGGCCAAAGTCCGCCCGCTTTTATCGGCAATTGTAACTGAAACTGAAACAGGAATTCTTTTATTTTTTGTATTAAAAACTTCCTCCATGGCAAACAAAGCTGCTTTGGTATTTAAAATATCAAAAACAGTTTCAATCAGAATCAAATCAACTCCGCCATCAATAAATGCTTCTGCTTGTTCTTTATATGCTTCTACCAAATCATCGAAGGTTACTGCCCTGTAAGCCGGATTATTTACATCGGGTGAAATAGATGCTGTTTTATTGGTCGGCCCTATCGAACCTGCCACAAAGCGAGGTTTATCGGGTGTTATTTCCGAATACTTATCAGCAATTTCTTTGGCAATTTTTACTGAGGAAAGATTCATTTCATAAACAACATCCTGCATATTATAATCTGCCATCGAAATTTTATTGGCATTGAATGTATTGGTTTCAATAATATCCGCTCCGGCCTGAAGATATTTTTCATGAATTTCCCGTATTATTTTGGGTTTTGTCAATGAAAGCAGGTCATTATTACCTTTTTGATCGCTAGTAAAATTTTCAAATCTTTGGCCTTTATAATCCTTCTCCTGCAAATTATACTTTTGTATCATTGTGCCAATTGCACCATCAAGAATTAGTATTCTTCGCTTAATAGTATCTTGTATGTTCAACATTTCTTATTTCTTGTTTCATATTTCAAGTCTCGCAAAAGTACTAATATTTTTAGTGTTGATCGGTTGTCACACTATTTCAGAAAATCGCAATCAAACCACATAGGAGCACAAGACAACGAGTTGGGAACACAAACCGATCACTTGTGAGCGCAATCCGACTGCCAGGGAATGCAAACCAATGGTTTTATTAAATCGACTATGTTCTGAAGTCTATTGAATTTAATATATTTCGAAGATTGGTTAAAACAGCAGGATGCAACCAGAAGAGTAAAGTATTTGAAATCCGGAATGGAAAGATTTATTTACAAAACAGATTGGAATGTTTCAATATTAATCCAATGGGGTGAACGCATGTTACGAACAAACATCTACAAAGAAGAAAAAGTCAATTAGATATTGAATATTTAGAAAATTTCTATATTTTTGTATGATAAAACTATGAATATTTATTTCTATACTATGAATCTGTTACCAATCAGCAATTTAATAAAACCAATACAATGGACAAATGGGAAATAGTGCGCATAGTGTAGTAATTATTTACAAGTCAGCAGATATTAAAAATGAATAATTCCAAACTAAATATTAATATTATGGGGCACTATAGATATTTTCTATCACTTCCAATTTTATCTCTTTTGATTGTGATTTTTTTTTCTTGTTCTACAAAAGATGAAAAATCAGAAAAAGAAAAGGTATTACCTAACATCCTGTTTATTCCTGTTGATGACCTTAGGCCAGAGCTGGGTTGTTATGGAGATGATTTTATTAAAACACCTAACATTGATCGTCTCGCTATGCAAGGACTTACTTTTAACCGGACTTATTGCCAACAGGCTGTTTGTAATCCATCAAGAGCCAGCTTGCTTACCGGTCTTCGCCCTGATTCAATACAAGTTTGGGACTTACGGACCAATTTTAGGAAAAATGTACCTAACGTAGTTACATTGCCTCAGTTTTTCAAACAAAATGGATATACAACCATTGGCCTTGGTAAAACTTTTCACAATAATGACCCGGATACTATATCATGGACTATTACACCTCAAAATATTGATGGCTTCCCATTTGACCCGGATGCGGTTTATGCTAATGAAGAAAACCTGGAGATCCAAAAGATGAAAATCCAAAAATTGAAGGCTGCGGGGAAATCCAGAATTGATCAATTGGGACATTGGTACGTTAAAGCAAACGCCACTGAAAAGGCTGATGTAAGTGATGATTTTTATTATGACGGAGCCCAAACTACTTTAGCAATAGAAATTCTACAGAAATTAAAATCCGAAAATAAACCTTTCTTTCTTTCTGTGGGCTACTATAGGCCCCACCTCCCTTTCAACGCCCCTAAAAAATATTGGGATATGTATGATAGAAATGAAATTCCATTAGCGGAAAATCAAGTCATACCTGAAGGAAGCCCTGATTATCTCGTTCATGGAGAAGCAGAGTTACGAGGATATTCTGACTGCCATGACATCCCACTACCTGGTGATGAACCTTGGAATGAAAATCGACAAAGAGAAATAAAACATGGTTATTATGCCAGTGTTTCGTACATTGATGCTCAAATCGGCAGACTCATTAATGAGTTGAAAAGGCTTGGATTGGCAGAAAATACAATTATTGTACTATGGGGCGATCATGGTTGGAAACTGGGAGAGCATAATGGATGGTGCAAACAAACAAATTATGAAATTGACACCCGGGTTCCTTTGATTATAAGTGGACATAGCGTACTTGCCAAGGGGAAACAAAGTAATGCATTAACTGAATTTGTGGATATTTATCCCACCTTATGCGAAATGGCAGATTTCCCTGTTCCGGATTATTTGCAGGGAACAAGTTTGGTCCCCTTGATGAAAAATCCTGATTCAGAGTGGAAAACTGCTGCATTTAGCCAATTCCTTTTAGGGCGTTATGGCCGTACCAAAACAATCGATGGTGAACAAATGGGTTACGCTATTAGAACTGACCGATATCGCTATGTTGAATGGTATAATTGGAATAAAGAAGAGAAAAAAAAGGGTGATTATTTAAGTAACGAATTGTTCGATCATAAGATTGATCCACAAGAAAATATTAACATTGCAGAAGATCCTGAATATAAAAAAATCGTTGAATTATTATCTCAACAACTCAAAAAGGGATGGAGATATTCTAAACCTAAAATTCAATAAACTGTTAACAAACAGGCAGGATTATTAGGCGAAGTAAAACCTTTAATTTTTAACTTGTAAACTTGTGATTTTCGGTAATAATTAAAGAACATTTTTTAAGGTCATTTTTATGGATTTCCAGCCAGCCTGGACATTTCTCTTGCGGATATTTCATATGTTTAAAATTTGTTTCCCGCAGATAACGCAGATTTTCGCTGATAGTTTTTCTGCGTTTATCTGCGCAATCTGCGGGAAATAGTTTACTTTATAATCATTCTCCAGTGTGTTAAAAACCAATCATGGGTGTTTCTCTTATAAATTTTATTGATTTTTTACTGAAATATTCATCGAAAATTCTGACATGTGAAAAAAAATGAAAAAATTTTTCTCGCTGTGCTTCTGGTGTTTAAGGTGGGTATTTTAAACATATGTAGAAAATCTTTGATAACAAAATCAAAGTTTTGGTATTAATAGATAAACGGGGGTGGTTTTTCGATGAA
>CAYWXI010000077.1:0-20024 GCA_964462015.1 uncultured Bacteroidales bacterium
GACACAACAACCCGAACCTTAAATCTAAGTACTTCAATTGTCTCATTAGATGGAGTGTTTGACAATGTATGGCTTTTTAATGGAGCAAACCTTACACTTTTCGCTGACTCATCATTAATAAAATCAAATGGTGGAATGGGTAATATTTTAAGTTATGGTGCAAACGATTTTATTTATAATAATATAGAGTTTTATGGAGAAGGTTCAGTATTAAGTAGCCAGGGAGATTATTGTGTTTATAATTTAGTTACTAATTTTTCTCCCGTTGGATCAATAATAGGAGATTGCACTATTGATACTGCCTGTTTTTATGGAAGTGGTGATATTACTGATAATGATACCATAAAAACAGTAATATTTCACGGCAGTGGATTATTATTGGGAGGCAATCATATAATTGAAATTTCATATTTTTATAATACCGGAAATGTTTATGGTGACAATGTAATAGATACTGCATTGTTTTACAGTAATGGCGAAATATATGGAAATAATATTATTGATACAACAATTATTTATCAAGATGCAATAATATCAGGAAAGAATAAAATTAGAATAGCAACTTTATTAGACAAAGGAAATATTTACGGAGGAAATATTTTTAATGTTTTATCATTTAATAAGGGTAAATCTTACTACTTGGAACATGATAGTACACAAACAATTATTGATGAATTTAATGCAATAGGTGCTTGCACGGGGCCGATTATTTTACAATCAGATTTAAATACACATGAAGCGACCTTGAATAAAGTAAATGGTACAATTGAAGCCGATTATTTGTCATTAAGAGACATAAAGGGGGAAGGTGAAGGAATTCCTTTTACTGCATATAATTCGGTTGACCTTGGGAATAATGAAAATTGGGATATTCACATCACCGACCCGTTAGAACTTTATTGGGTTGGAGGAAAAGGAAACTGGAGTGATTCGCTTCATTGGGCAGGAACTTCTGGTGGCACGGGTGGATATTGTATCCCAACTCCAATCGATAATGTTTATTTTGACGAAAATTCATTTTTCAATCAAAATGATACTGTCTTCATTAATATTGGTAATGCGGTTTGTCATAATATGGATTGGACAGGTTCTAATTTTAATCCTGTTTTCTACGGGCCTGTATCAAATAATCTAAGAATTTTCGGCTCATTGAAATTTATAAATGAAATGGATTTTCATTTTAAAGGAAACACATTTTTTGAATCTGAAAACAAAAATAATTTTATTACATCGGCTAATCAATCATTTCTTCACGATGTATATTTTCAGGGAATTGATGGCGAATGGATTTTAAATGACAGCCTCTCTTCATATTCAAGCCTGAATTTGGTTTTTGGGACTTTAAATTCTAATCAAAATAATATTTTTTGTTGGAAGTTTAACTCCAATTATTCCAATCATCGTTCTTTATTAATAGAATCTTCAAAAGTTACTGTTTTTGGAGAGAGTATTGAAGCCTGGTATATTGATGGAACAAACTTAAAGTTATCAGCAGAAAACTCATTAATTATTTCAGTAGGCTTAGATGGTTTTATTCGAACAGATAATGGTGAGCAAATAAACTACAATAATATTGAATTTCAAAACGAAAGATCACGATTATATAATAATAATGTTGACGTAAGTTATAATTTGATAATTTTTGAAAACGATGGCCAGATTCATAGAGATTGTGTGATTGACTCCGTTTTGTTTTTTGGTACAGGAAGTATTTTTGATAGTGATATAATCAATTATGCAATGATAAAAGGACAAAATGGATATTTAGCAGGAGGTAGCCATGAGGTAAATACTATTATTTTCGAAGGGAATGGAAGCATATTTGGAAATAATTCAATTGACTCAACAATTATTTACGGTTCTGGAAATATTCGTGGAAGTAACACTATTAATAAAACCTTAAATATTTATGGTGATGCAATTATTGAAGGCACTAATTTTATCAATAATGCACACTTATTTAGTAATGGAATTATAAAAGATTTTAATACTTTTAATAAACTAAAATTTTATCCCGGAAACACTTATGAATTAGAAGATGACATTGCTCAAACCATTAACGAAAAGTTTCATATTCGAGGAAACAACTGCTTTCCAATCACATTGCGTTCATTAAATGAGGGTGAACAAGCAATAATTTCAGTTCCTTCAGGAATTGTAAGTGGTGATCTTATTGAGATGAGAGATATCCAGGCAACCGGAGGTGCTACTTTCTTTGCCGGAATTCTTAGCAATGACATATCAAATAACTCAGGTTGGACATTTAATAATTCACCCGGTTATATTTATGGATTTGAAAATGATACAACAATTTGTACAGGTGAAAATGTGATAATAAATACGGATAATTTTAATACCGATAGTTTTACAAATTTTCTATGGCAGGACGGAAGCACGGCTTCTACTTACACAGTTACAAATGAGGATAGTTTGTGGGTAGAAGTGATGTATGCTGATAATTGTTCATATACTGACACATTATTAATATTCAGATTACCAAAACCATATGTAGATTTGGGTGAAGATATTACGATTTGTGAAGGAGATACAATTTTTGTTGAAGTAGAATCTGACAATTTAAATTATTTCTGGAACAATGGGTCAAATGATTCAATTTATTTAGCTTTACAAAGCGGGACATGTTCAATTACAGTTACCGACAATAATGGATGTAGCTCAAACGACAGTATTTTTTTAACAGTAACACCATTACCTATTGTAAATCTTGGGAATGATACCACACTTAGATATAATGAACACATAACTTTGAATGCAGGAAATCCCGGAGCAGCATATTTCTGGTCAACAGGAAACACAACTCAAACAATAACAGTTAGCGAAGAGCAGTTAATTTGGGTTGAAGTTGAAAACAATGGCTGTGTAAATTACGATACGATTTTTATAAGTGAATTTCCACAATGTATTATTGCCGTGCCAACAGCCTTCTCACCAAATGGAGATGGGCAGAATGATATTCTTTATGTTCTCGGTTCCGGTTTTTCGGAGTTTGAATTGTTGATTTTTAATCGTATTGGTGAATTAGTTTTTCAAACAAATGATATAGATCTTGGTTGGGATGGAACATTTAAAGGCAAAAAACAGGCAATGGATGTTTATAATTATTATTTAACAGGAACATGTATATACGGTCAGAAAATAATGAAAAAAGGAAATATAACTCTTTTAAGATAAGATATTTATGAAGACAATTAAATCATTAATAATAATTTGCAGCACAACTTTTTTGTTTTTAAATGCAAATTCACAAACTACATATCACGTTGTCTTTGGAGGCACTGAAGAAGAAATGTCCTCAAATATATTAGCAACTAAAAATAACGGCTGTATCTTAGTTGGTAAAACAAAAAGTTATTGTCAGGGTGAATCCGATATTTTAGTTACAAAAATAAATAACTTAGGTGTAATCCAGTGGTGTAAGCATTTTGGAACATCAAGCAGAAATGTAGTGAGAGATATTATTGAAAATTCTCAAAATGGTTATATTATTACTGGATGGATAAGGACCTCATATTCTGGGCATCCTGATGATTGGTATATTATAAATATTGACACATTAGGAAATATTATCTGGCAAAAATATGTTGGTTCTGATAAAGATGATGAGGTAGAAAGCATAGCAAAGTTTGAAGATAATTATTTTTTATCAGGAAATACTATGTCTTACGGAAATGGTTTATCAGATTTGTATGTCACCAGAATGGACGAAAGTGGTAATTTTTTATGGTTCAAAACTATTAGTGGGAATGAAAGTGACTTTAGCAAATCAATTAAAGTAACATCAGATAATAATCTTATTATCGCAGGATACACTAATTCCTTTGGTTCAGGTAATTATGATTTGGTTTTAACGAAATTAAGTTTTAATGGCAGTCATTTATGGTCAAAAACTTTTGGTGGTCCTTCAAGCGATTACTTACAAGATGTTGTTGAGACTTCTGATAATGGATTCTTAGTATTAGGATATACTAATGGTTTCGGAGCCGGAAATTATGATATACTTCTTCTAAAAACAGATAATTCAGGAAATTTAATATGGTCATCAACCTTTGGAGGATATAATGATGATAGATCATATAAAATGAAAAAAACTAATGATGGCGGGATAATTATTTCCGGATATTCAAATAGTTTCGGAGCTGGTGGTTATGATGTTTATTTATTGAAAGTTAATGAAGACGGTGGTTTAGTCTGGGCAAAGTCCTTTGGAGGAGAAAATGATGAATATCAGGCTTATGTTGATATTGCCAGTGACGGAGGGTATATTATTAATGCAACAACTTTGAGTTTTGGAAGTGATGAAGGTGATATGTTTGTAATAAAAACAGATGAAGAAGGTAATTCTTGTTGTGGAGAGGATGTTAATAATACCATTGTTTCTGAGGCAAGCTTAACACAGGTATTGATAAATCCAACTATAGGCTCAGGTTCAAATTTCCCTCAGCATAATCCAAGCAATTCATATATTGAACCTGATTTCAGAGATTTGTGTTTTGAGCCTCTTGAGATTTTTGGAAAAGATACAGTATGTTTTGGTGAGGAAAATGTATTATATAGCATAGTACCAAATATTGAAGGAAATTTTAATTGGACTGTTCCTCAGGATGCTACAATAGTTTCGGGACAGGGATACCCATCAATAATTGTTGATTTCGGACAAACTTCAGGGTATATATATGCCTCATTACTTGACGGCTGTAATCCAGATAATTTGGATTCTCTTTATGTTACTGTATTACAATTATCATTCATTGATATTGGTAATGACACTACAATTTGTGCAGATGACAGCCTGATCCTTAATGCCAGCTCAGGATATGAAACATACCTTTGGCAGGATTATTCTTCTGATTCAATTTATATTGTTTATGAATCAGGTTTGTATTGGGTTGAAGTTGCTGACTCAAATGGCTGTATTGCTTCCGATTCCATTAACGTAACTTTTGCTCCCGGTTTTTCTATTAATCTTGGTAATGATACTACTTTTTGTGAAAATGACAGTCTTATTCTTAATGCCGGCTCAGGATATGAAAATTACCTTTGGCAGGATAATTCTTCCGATTCAATTTTTATTGCTTATGAATCTGGTTTATATTGGGTTGAAGTTGCTGACTCTTATGGTTGTATTGCTACTGATTCTATTTTTCTAACCGTATTACCAGTTCAAAATGTTTTTCTTGGTCATGATACGACAATATGTTACGGTTCATTTCTTGAGTTAAATCCGGGTTTAGGCTATGATACTTATTTATGGCAGGATGGGAGTACCGACTCTGTTTTTTTTGCCTCTCAATCCGGTAATTACTGGGTTGAAGTATCAAATATTTGCGGTGTTTCTTCAGATACTATTAAAGTTAATGTTGCTCCCGAAATAAATATTAGTCTTGGAAATGATACTTCCTTTTGCTACGGAAACTCAATAATTCTTAGTCCCGGTTCAGGATTTGAAAATTATTTATGGCAAAACACCTCTCACGATTCGGTTCTAATTGCAAGTAGCACCGGTTATTATTGGGTAGAGGTTACTGATACTAATAATTGTACTGCCATTGACACAGTTTTTATAAATGTATTTATGGATTTTGAAATTTCAATAGGTAACGACACTTCAACAATTTGCGACGGAGATTATTTATTTCTTGATCCGGGTTCCGGTTTTGAAAGTTATTTATGGCAGGACGGTTCTTCTTATCAAACTTTTATTGCCGATACTGCAGGAATTTATTGGGTGGAAGTTTCTGATTTAAATTCTTGTTCCGCACGCGATTCCATTTTACTTATTGTGAATAAAATCCCCAGGAACTTTCTTGGTAATGATACGGTTATTTGTCCGGGAGACATTATTACTATTAATGCCGGAGGTTATTTTGCACAATATCTCTGGCAAGACAATTCTTCCGATTCGGTTTTTCTTGCCGACTCAACCGGAACTTACTGGGTTTATGTTGAAGATGATATTGGATGTTCAGGTAGCGATACTATTATTTTGCTGGCATTCACCCCACCATCCTTAAACTTACAGAGTGAAATTTTTATTTGTGAAGGCGATAGTATTTCATTAATTGCAAGTCCCGGTTATGCATTTTATAACTGGCAGGATGGCTCAAGTGATTCTGTTTTTACAGCTTTTGATGAAGGTCTATATTGGGTAAATATTTTAACAGAATGTGGTTTTTATTCTGATAGTGTTTTATTATCTTATTATGAAGATATTTATTTGAACCTTGGAAACGATACGATTATTTGTAAGGACGAAACCATAAAACTAAATGCCGGAGCCGGGTTTAGTGAATATTTATGGCAGGATGGCTCTGATAAACCGGATTTTTTTGTTACCGAAGCAGGTAATTACTGGGTAAAAATATTTGATGGAAGCTGTTACGCATCCGATACAATATTTGTTGATGAATGCTCATCATTATGGGTACCTAATGTTTTCACCCCAAATGGCGATAGCTATAACGATTACTTTCATGCAGTTGGAAATAAAATCATTAAATTCAGGATGAAAATATTTAACCGATGGGGTCGCAAGCTAAAAACATTAAATAATATTAATGAAAAATGGGATGGAAAATACAAAGGAAATAAGTGTCCTGATGGAGTTTATTTTTGGATAGCAGATTTCGAAATGTTTGATAGAAGCGAGAAACTAATTAATAAAGTTATGAGTGGGAGTGTTACTCTTAAAAGATAAAACAAGATGAAGTTAATGAGATGGCTCAAGAATAGATGCTTGAATAAATATTGCAAAAATTACAAAATTGTAACTAATAAGACAATTATCTAAAAAATTTCTATTAGTTTTTTGGAATTTTATTAATAGTTGCTTATCTTTGCAAGATTCTCGTAGTTTAGCCGGTTATTAGTTAATATTGTGGGAATTATAAAAATCTAATAAAACGCAAAATGATTTTAATAAAAATTGCAAAAGCTTTTTTTGAGTTAGAAAGCTCAAAAAGCGCTTATTGTAAATTAAATATTTTTTAAATTAGTTTTAACAAATAAAAACAAGGCTTTATGAAAAAATTTTTAAGTTTATTAATTCTGATGGTTCTCGTATCTTCATTTATGTTTGCTCAAACGAATACAAAGGGACAAATCGAAAATAAAGCCAGGATTAGCATTGCTGATATTGATCCAGCTGCTAAAGTGAATCCTTATGCAACAACTTTTGCTGACGATCTCTTCGATCATCAATTTGATTTTCCTTGCGGTGATGCTTCAGGAGAAGCTGGTATAGAAACAAATGGCGAATATATCTACACCTCAAAATGGAATGGTGACGGATTTTTCTGCTATGAAATGGATGGTACTTATTTGGGTTGGTTTCCTGTTACCGGTGAAGCTGCCGTAAGAGATCTTGCCTATGATGGAACTTATTTCTATGGTGCTGCGGCAAACACTCAATTATTTGAAATGGATTTTAATGGCCAGTCAGGAACAATAGTCAGTATTTTGTCTGCAGCCGTTGCTACACGAGCTTGTGCTTATAATCCAGATTATGATGCTTTTTATGGAAACAATTGGAGTGATCCCATTACTCTTTATGATCGATCTGGTAGTATTATAAACCAATTTAATTGCGGTATTCACTCAAGTTATTATGGATTGACTTATGTTACTCCTTCTAATGAAGGCCCATGGCTTTACGGTTTTGCACAAGCAGGTAGTACAAGTCAGGCAGTTATTGTTCAGATAGATGCTGAAACAGGTGCTGAAACCGGAATTACTTTTGATGCTATAGGTTATAGTGCAACAGGAACTGGTATTGCCGGTGGACTCGCTGCTTTTGATACTTATGCACCTGGATTGTGGACTCTGCTTGGAATTATCCAAAATGAAACTATTTTTGGTGTTGAAGGAGGAGTTGCAGGTCCTCCACCTGATTTTGATGCAGGAATAACTGAAATTATTTCTCCAAATAATGGGATAAACTTAAGTGATGAAGTCGTATCTGTAAATATTTTCAATTATGGCCAACAAGATATTACCGATATTCCTGTAGGGTTTGTAGTTGACAATGATAGCATAATTATGGAAGTTGCTTCGGGGCCAATCAGTTCAGGTAGTAGTTTTGAATATACCTTTACTGCATTGGCAAACATGAGTGCAGCCGGCCAACATAACATTGAAGTATGTACATTTCTTGATGGTGATGAATATCCCTATAATGATTGTCAGGAGAAAAGTATTTATAATTCAATTCAAATAAATGACCAAACTTTTAATCTATCTGAAGGTTTTCAATTTATTTCATCATATATTAATCCAATTGATCCTGATATGACAGTGGTTATGGCAGATATTCTAAATGAAAATCTTGGCCTTGTTAGGAATTCACAGGGTCAAACTTTGAGAAAAATCGGCCCGAATTGGGTTAATGGTATTGGTGACTGGATTATTGAAGAAGGTTACCTTGTAAAAATGCTTGGTGAAGATTCATTTACAATTGAAGGAGAATTAGTCAATCCTTCAACCCCAATTCCCTTATTTGCAGGTTATCAGTTTGTAAGCTATTTACCTACAACATCAATTGATGCATTTGATGCTTTTGAATCTATTATTGGTGATAGTCTTATTTTCATTAGAAATTCAAATGCGGAAACTTTAAGAAAAATTGGTCCGAATTGGGTTAATGGTATTGGTAATTGCATACCTGGAGAAGGTTATCTCGTTAAAATGTTTGCTGATGATATTCTGATTTATCCAGGTTCATTTATTTGCGGTGATCCTTTTATCGATTCTCGTAATGGGCAAACGTATAATACTGCCCAAATAGGTGATCAATGTTGGATGGCTGAAAATTTGAATATTGGCGATAGAATTGATGGAGTTCAAACAATGTCAAATAATGGTGTTATTGAAAAATATTGTTATGATAATGACTCAATGAATTGTGAAATATATGGAGGTTTATATCAATGGAATGAAATGATGCAGTATTCAACAATACAAGGCACTAAAGGAATTTGCCCGGATGGCTGGCATTTACCTTCAGACGCCGAATGGTTTGAAATGGAAAATTATCTTGACCCAAGTATTTCAAATCCAAGTTCATTAGGATGGAGAGGAATTACTTGTGGTGAACAATTACTTGAAGGAGGTTCATCTGGTTTTGAAGCATTATTAGCGGGAAAAAGAGAATGGAATACCGGAGAATTTACTCGTATTAATGAAAGAGCATATTTTTGGACATCAACAATAAATCCTTATAACACTGAGCACAGCTGGTTCAGACAATTTAATGTGTCTAACCCTCAGGCATATCGTAATGGCGCTAGCAAATTTTATGGAATTTCGGTTCGTTGTGTTAGAGATGAGATAAATACTTGTGTTGACCCGATTATTGATCCTCGTGACGGAAAAGTTTACAATATAATTCAAATTGGAAATCAATGCTGGATGGCTGACAATCTTAATATTGGTTTTCGTATAGATGGTATTCAAACAATGACAAATAATTCAATAATTGAAAAATATTGCTATGACGATGATACAATTAATTGTGAAACTTATGGTGGTTTATATCAATGGAATGAAATGATGCAATATTCGACAATTTTGGGTACAAAGGGGATTTGTCCGGATGGTTGGCATTTACCTACCGATACCGAATGGTTTGAGATGGAAAATCATCTTGATCCAGGTATCAATAATCCAAGTTCAACCGGCTGGAGGGGAGTGGATTGTGGTATTAAATTACTTGTAAGTGGGTCATCGGGTTTTGAGGCTCAATTATCAGGAAAAAGAGAATACGATACAGGTTCATTTACTTATTTTGGAAACAAAGGATATTTCTGGACTTCAACCATAAACCCATATAATACAGTACATGCATGGTGGAGAATGGTTCAAACACATAATAATCAGGTATATCGAAATGGTTGTATGAAAGCTCATGGATTTTCGGTTCGTTGCTTAAGGGATGAAACAAGTGTTTCTTCAAAAAAAATGACCTCAACTTTCCATGATGAAAATCTTATAAATAAAAAAAATTCAAAAAAACAGGTTTTAAAAACTGATTATTTTACTTTTACTGGAGGTAATCCTGCCGATCCGGTTTATACAATATACATTGAAGGATTGGAAATTGGCGATGAAGTAGCTGCATTTGATAGAGATATAATAATTGGTGCATTAAAAGTAAATTCTGAAAATACTTTTAAAAATGAGCTTTCTGTCTTTAGTACAATTGTTAATGGAAAAGGCTATCAACCCGGGAATACTATAGTTTTGAAAGTCTGGGATGTTTCAACCCAATCATTAATTCCTTTTGAATACACTATGATTGATCCTTATAATGAAGCCTATATGAAAAACACCTACCCAGATATAGATGGGTTTTATAGCGTAATTAAAATTTCAAAAGTTGAAAATAAATTTGAAAATATTGAAGAAAACATCTCAATATTTCCAAATCCCTCAAACGGAATATTCAATATCTCAGTTGAAGGAATAGAAGATAATATAAAGGTAAGAGTGTTTGATGTTCAGGGCAATGAATATGGTTTCTTTGAAATTGAAGAAACAAAAGACATAACAAAACAACAACTTGACCTGAAGGAATTAAGTCCGGGAGTTTATTTTATAAGTATTAACGGCAATGATTTTTGTGAGCTTAGGAAAATTGTGATTCAATAAATAATTAAAAACAAAACACTATGAAAAAATTTACAGGTTTATTAATTCTGATGATCCTCGGATCTTCGGTTTTGTTTGCTCAAATTAATACAAAAAAGCAAATAGAAAAGAAAGCCGGATTGAGCATCACAGATGAGGACCCAACTGTTAAAGTAAATCCTTACGCAGCAACATTCTCTGATGATCTCTTTGATGAACAATTTCAGTTTCCTTGTGGCGATGCTACAGGTGAAGCAGGAATTGAAACCAATGGAGATTACATTTACACATCAAAATGGAACGGTGAGGGATTCTTCTGCTATGAGATGGACGGCACTTTCCTTGGTGCATTCCCTGTGCCGGGTGAAGCAGCCGTAAGAGACCTCGCATATGATGGGACATATTTCTATGGTGCCGCAGCAAGTACTGCATTATACGAGATGGATTTTGTGGGACAATCAGGTACTTTGATCAGTACCTTAACTGCTGCAGTTGCTACAAGAGCTTGTGCTTATGATACCGAATTTGATGGTTTTTGGGGGAACAACTGGAGTGATCCTATTACTCTTTATGATCGTTCAGGTGGAATTCTGAACCAATTTAATTGCGGTGCATACTCCAGTTATTATGGATTTGCGTATGTAGATCCTTCTGTTGAAGGTCCATGGCTTTATGGTTTTGCTCAATCAGGTGGGGCAAGTCAGGCTGTTATTGTCCAAATTGATCCTGAAACGGGCGATGAAACCGGAGTTACTTTTAATGCAATTGGATTTAGTACAACAGGAACAGGTATCGCCGGTGGACTTGCTTCTTTTAATACTTATGCACCCGGTTGGTGGACTTTACTCGGAATTATCCAAAACGAAACTATTTTCGGTGTGGAAGGTGGTCCGGCAGGCCCTCCACCAGATCTTGATCTTGCTTTAAAAAGCATTATTGAGCCAATTACCGGCTTTGGGCTTGGTGTTGAGAACATTATTATTAAAGTGAAAAATCAGGGAATTATTGCACAAAGTAACTTTGATGTCCAATATCGTGTGGATGGTAGTAATTGGATAACCGAAACAATTACAGGTCCACTTGCACAAAACGAATCAATTGATTATACTTTTAATACTCCTTATGATTTTTCAGCATTTGGTGAATATTATATAGAAGCAGAAGTAATTCTTGCCGGAGATGAACATCCTGAAAACAACTCAAACGATAAAACTATCGAAAACATTGATCCATCTGAATGGTGCGAATATTCAATCACATTATGGGACGACTATGGAGATGGGTGGAACGGTGGATTTGTTCAAATATTTGGTGATGGTGTTGAATACATTAATGCTACTTTAGCTTCAGGAGCAGGACCGGAAAGTTATGAGTTTCTGGTTCAGCACGGCTCATATCTCACTGCTGTTTTTACTCCGGGAGGCTGGCCATATGAATGTTCATATGCAGTTTATGATTTGGAAGGTGAGCCGATATTTGAAGACGGTTTGGGAGGTGTTGATCCTACAGGCGGTGATATTGGTTATGCATCCTGCTATGTTCCTGAGCTTGACGCAGGAATAACACAAATATTTTCCCCTGAAAATGGGACAAATTTGGGTAATGAAATAGTAACAAATAGACAGGATTATTCGGCGCAGCCGCATTAATCTTGTCTTCTGTTGAACGTTACCCGATTTTGGAGACTGCTATGTGTTTTCAATAATGAAGTTTGGTTTTGTGGGAAAGGATTTTCCAGAGATTTATCACCGTGGGATGTTTTTGGTGAAGTAAAACCACTTGCTTTTCACTTTTGATACTGTGATTTTCTGTAGCAATTAAAGAACATTTCTTGTTTTGGCCTTGTTTTTATGGATTTCCGGTCAGCATGGGCATAGCTATTGCGGATTCCTTTTTTGAAGGACCTGTTTGAGATGCTATTTTGTGTTTGGCCGTGGTAATTTGCCTGGCCCGTCCCTGATTGGAGGTAAGAGCTGAACCCATACCATTTCAGCTTGCTCACATGCAGGGCACAGAAAAGGTGATTTTCCATAAATCTGCTCATAAACCAAATACCACTTTAAACCTTTTTGTATTGATGGAGGATTTTTGCCAAGACTTTCATATACAATTTGCCTTGCTGTTATCTTATTCCGGTTTGAACAAATTCCATAATGCCGTACTTTTATAAAACCTCTCGGTAAAATATGCATGCTCCATCTTTGTAGAAATTGTTCTCCAGTAAGGCTCATCTCTCTGCCTTTTGAACTACGATAATCAAACCATGAAAATGTAACACCTTTTTCGTCAATTGATTTGAGACGGCTGTTGCCAATAGCCACTTTATGGACATAACGGCCCAAATATTCCAATGTTTTTTCACCATTTAAAACCGGACGTTTGGCAAAAACAACCCACTTTTTTTTATAGTAAGGATGAAGATATTTTTTGTCTTTAATAAATGGAACATCTAATTGGATTTCTCCGCTATGACTGAGTTCTATTAGCCCATCGGTAAATTTGCCTCTAAAAACTTTACTCAATGCTTTTACCGGAAAAAGGTATTTGCCTTTGGCTTTGCTGCTTCGCCATTTTTTTTGTTTGGTCAGACCGCCGCCCGGAACAAGACAATGCACATGAGGGTGAAGTTGAAGATTCTGCCCCCAGGTGTGAAGTACTGCTATCATCCCGATTTTTGCTCCAAGATGTTTATGCGATCCGGCAAATTCCTGCATTGTTGACCACACGCTTTTGAAAAGTAAATTATACAAAAGTTTAGGATGATGAAGACATAAATTATTTAATGAATCAGGCAAAGTAAAGACTACATGAAAATAATCCACAGGCAACATCTCCGAACGACGTTCCAAAATCCAGCGTTCACGTTTGATATTATTACAAGTAGGACAATGACGGTTGCGGCAACTATTCCAGCCTGTTTGCACAAAACCACATTTTCGGCATGCTTCAACATGCCCGCCCAATGCGGATGTGCGACATTTCTTTAAAGTAGTGAAAATACCTTTTTGGTGAGATGTAATTTTATTTAATTCTTGTAAATCGCCACCAAATGCTCTGATGACATCTGCAATATCAATTTTGTTTTTCTTCACCATACATTAAATCCAATGGGTTATTTAAACATCCGCTGATCTTATTACTAAGATGAAGATAAAGCAGTGTTGTCTGAATAGTTTCATGGCCAAGAAGCTGCTGTATGCTCAACAGGTTAGTCCCCATGCTTACATGATGTGAAGCAAAACTATGGCGTAAACTGTGCAAGTGAAGTTTTTTGCTAATTTTCTCGCGTTTCAATGCTTGAAGCAAGGCCCATCGAATAGCTGATTCGCTGATTCTGCTGCCTTTCTTACGACCATTAAAAAGATAAAGCTCAGGTTTAAACTCATTGTAATAGTTTTCGATTTCGCCAAGCATATGAACCGATAACTGAACATAGCGATCTTTTCTTCCTTTTCCCTGATGGATATGAATTTGCATAGCTTTGCGATTAATATCAGAAAGCTTGATTTCTCTGACTTCTCCTCTGCGAAGCCCACAAGAATAAATGAGCTTGAGAATAGTTCGGTGCTTGATGTTAAAAATGTTATCAAACATTTTTTTAAGTTCTTTGCCGGTAAATATCTCAGGCAAATATTTTTCCTGTTTTGGATAAGGTACTTTATCAACAATTTCAGGACGATCAAGAAAGTTTTTGTAAAGGTAGCGAATACCGTTTACGTTTATCCGCATGGTATTACGACTATGCTTTTTTACTTCCTTTTCAAAAACAAGAAAAGTGAAAATCTCATCTGTCGTGATTTTCCGGGGATGTTTGTTGTAATACTCTATCAGGCGTTTCGGCCCGTTTAAATAACTGATGATAGTTCGTGGCGAAAGGTTCTCAATCACCATACGTTGACGCGTTTTCTCAAGAAGTGCATCTACTTCTTTTGATTCTAAAATACTTTTTTTTGCATAATATTAAATTTTTTATTTATCGTAGTAAGTTTAAGCATTTTTCCTAAATTAGCCCCCATGAAAGGGTTTAGTTCAACAGTTAATATACACAACTTTGGATTATTGGAGCTTAATGATATTCCAATTGGTTTTACAGTTGATAAAGGGACAATGATCATGGAAATTGTTTCCGGCCCAATTTATTATGATGATAATTATGAATATACTTTTACTGCAACAGCAGATTTAAGTGAATACGGGCCTCATATTATTGAAGTTTGTACATTTCTTGATGAAGATGAAAATCAGGATAACGATTGCAAAGAGAAAAGTGTTTTTAATAATATGGATAATCCTAATCAAATATATAACTTATCAGCAGGTTATCAGTTTATTTCATCAGCTATTATCCCTCCTGATCCGGATATGATTGAAGTTATGACAGATATTTTAAACGAAAATCTTGATTTTGTCAGAAATTCGCAGGGACAAACTTTAAGAAAAATCGGGCCAAACTGGATTAATGGTATTGGTGACTGGATAATTGAAGAGGGTTATCTTGTTAAAATGTTTGATGAAGATTCATTTACTATTGAAGGAGACTTAGTCAATCCTTCAACTCCAATTGCTTTATTTGAAGGTTTTCAGCTTGTTAGCTATCTGCCTCTTGTACAAATTGATGCATTGGAAGCCTTAGGATCTGTTATTGGAGAAAATCTCGAGTTTATCAGAAATTCCCAGGGGCAAACATTACGAAAGATAGGCCCGAATTGGGTTAATGGTATTGGAAATTGTATTCCAAAACAAGGATATTTAATAAAAATGATCAATGAAGATGAATTGATTTATCCTTCTTCTTCCTGCGGATTTCCTTTCGCTGATAGTCGAGATGGACAACTATACAATACAGTACAAATTGGAGATCAATGCTGGATGGCTGAAAATTTGAATATTGGCGATAGAATTGATGGAGTTCAAACAATGTCAAATAATGGAATTATTGAAAAATATTGTTATGTTGATGACTCAATTAATTGTGAAATATATGGAGGTTTATATCAATGGAATGAAATGATGGAATATTCTACAATCCAAGGCACCAAAGGAATATGTCCGGAAGGCTGGCATTTACCAACAGATGCCGAATGGTTTGAAATGGAGAATTATCTTGACCCAAGTATAAATGATCCAAATGTAACCGGATGGAGAGGGATAGATTGTGGAGAACAATTGCTTGAAGGTGGTACTTCAGGATTTGAAGTTTTATTAGGTGGCCAAAGAAAGTGGGATACAGGGGAATTCCTTTTTATTGGTAGCAGGTCGCATTTTTGGACATCAACAATAAATCCTTATAATACAATTCACTCTTGGTTCAGAAGACATGATTTAGATAATCCACAATCATATAGAAATGGAGCAAGTAAGGATTTTGGGATATCAGTTCGTTGCAAACGAGATGAAACAAGAATTTCGAAAAAAGACGTGACTTTAGTTTTGGATGAAAAAAAGATTGATAAACCATTAAGTATACAGTCGCATTTTCTTTTTAGAGGAGGTAATCCTGCTGATCCGGTTTACACCATCTATTTTGACGGACTAAACATCGGTGATGAAATAGCAGTTTACGACGGGGAAATACTTGTAGGTTCAGGGGTTTTAAAATCTGAAAACATTTATCAAAATGAAATTCCTGTATTCAGTAATCTTTATAAAGCCGGAAACAAACAATTTATTAAAATCTGGAATAAAGTTGAGAATAAAGAATATATTTTACAGAACGTCACATTTTCCAATCCCTACGGAGATGCATGGACTGAGAATGTTTTTCCTGCCAAAGATGGAGAATATAGTTTGTTGCATCTTTCAAAAACAGGTGTTTCAAATGAAAAAGAATTGAATGAAATCATTTCAATATTTCCAAATCCGTCAGATGGATTATTTAAAATCTTGATTGAAAGTTTGAATGAAAACATTAAAGTGAAAGTGTCTGATATTCATGGAAATAATTATCGTTTCTTTGAAATAGAAGGAAATAGCAAATTAGCAATACAACAACTTGATCTTAAAGAATTAGTAGCAGGAGTTTATTTTATAAGCTTTTACGGCAAAGATTTTAGTCATGTTAAGAAAATTGTGATTCAATAATATTTACTTAAGGATACTATCTTCTTGAAAGATAGTATCCTTTTAAAAATCAATATATTGTCATAAATAATCAAATCAAGTAATATTCCAGAATTATAGGATGTGAAAGTTGGTAAAAGAATTACGGAAATAGTATTTATTAATATCTAAATTTGCATTCATGAAAGTTTTAATGATATTAGATAAAGAATTTCCTCCGGATGAGAGAGTTGAGAAAGAAGCGACTTCATTAATAAAGGCTGGTTTTGATGTTTTTATTTTGTGTTTAGATTTTAATAAACGAATGCACTTTGAAATTTATAAAAACATTAAAGTTGTAAGGATAAAAATAAACAAATTTCTAAGAAATAAATTATTCGGATTATTCTTAATATTACCAGTTTATAGGTTGCTTTGGCAAAACAGAATTATAAAAGTTGTAAAAGATAACAATATTGAAATATTACACATTCATGATTTACCACTTTCTGATATAGGTTTAAAACTAAAGAAAAGAATGAATTTAAAATTAGTTTGCGATCAACATGAATATTATAGTAATTGGATTGTAAATGTAGCCTCATATAATACTTTTTTTGGAAAAATAATAAAGTCTTTTAGCAATTGGGAAAAATATGAAAAGAAATGTTTATCACAAGCTGATTTAGTAATTACAGTTGAAGAGCCTTTAAAGCTTTGTTATATACAAGAGGTAAAAATATTACCTGAGAAAATTATTACTCTTCCTAATACACCTAACAAAGATGTATTTAATATTTGTAAAGTTGATCAAAACATAATTAATAAATATAAAAACAAATTTGTTATATTTTATGCAGGAGGGATAGATACTTTACGCGGTATTAATGTTATTCTTGAATCTTTGATAGATTTGAAAAAGACGATACCAAATATTCTCTTTGTTATTGCAGGGACTGTTTATAAAGGTTATAATCTGGGTAAAAATGTGAAAAAGTTTGGAGTTGAAGATTTAATAGATTTTGTTGGGTGGATACCATTGGTGAAACTACCATCATATATATATGCTAGTACTGTTTGTGTTTTCACTCCTCCATCAACTTGGAAAGAAATAAACCAAACAGTGGCAACAAAAATTTATCAGTATATTGCAATGGAAAAACCAATTATTGTAAGTCAAGCAAAAATGATGAAACAATTTGTTTTGGAAAATAAAATTGGCTTTGCAATAAAGGATATGGATTCAATGGATTTTACAAACAAAGTTCTTAAATTATACCAAAATAAACAAGTATTAGATGTGTTTGCTGAAAACTCAAGAAAAATAAAACATAAATATTGTTGGGAAGATACTGTTGATATTTTGATTCAACGATATAACTTATTTAAATCAAGAAGTAGTAACATTTATTAAAACAATGATTTAAGAAAACATAATCAATGGATAATCCTGAGTACCATGAAAATTTTGAATGGAAAAATTTTCATATTTCACATATTAGAAAAAGTAACATCTTTATTTCACCAAAAAAACCATATTGGTTATTTATACTATTAGAAAAGAAATAGATGTTTCTTAACTTCTCAATTTCTTTTTTACAATACCCCAATAAATCCCAACCCTTTCATTTATATCCTGCGATAGTTTCAGAAAATAAACAGGCATGGAATAAAGAATCAACATCGAAATACTTCTTACAATAATATCAATTACAAAATTATCGAAACGGGGAATTGCAGCTCCGATAAAATATACTGAAATCCCAATAAATAAAAGGATTAAGAATTTGTAATTATAGGGTTGCATTTTATATTTAATTAGTAAAAGTAAAAATCTGCAAAAAACATAAACAAAAGCCGAAACCATTGATGCAATTGCTGCTCCGCTCATTCCCCAGATCGGAATAAAAATAATGTTCGTTATTACTAATAAAATCAAAAGAAACAACATAAACCATGTTAAATATCTATATTCTTTCGAGGTAACTATTATTGTTCCGCTTACTCCTGAGAGCATATCAAATAAATTTGCAAATCCTATAAAAAATATAACATATTTTCCAGGCTCGTATTCTTTGGGAAGTATTTCAAAAACATTATCAATATTTGCCCAAATTCCAATAAATATCAATAAACCGAAAAGAAATTGGTTGAGGCAACTTTTTTTATAAATATCATTAATAATTTCTAAATCATTGTCTTTCCATGCATCAGCCAGAACCGCTGATGAAATTTTTCTTAAAGCTCTTGCCGGTATTATAATTAATGTCCCGAAAAAGAAAGTAATTCCATAAACTCCTGTTGAAGACAAACCTACAAATTGGTTTACCATTATGCTATCGATATTCAGAATTGCCATGTTTGAAAATCCGACAATTATTCCGAAAAAACTAACGTTTAGCATCGAACGTTTTAAATCTTTTGAAATAAAATCAAATTGCGGTTTTATGCTGACTTCCTTTTCATAAATCAAAAATAGTGTAATAAAAATAACGGGAACAGCGTAACAACAAACATATAACAAAACGAATGTTGGGAAGCTTATGTAATTGAAAAATAATAATAAAAGTGAGGCTAAAATAAAAATTCGTTGCACAACATCTTTCAATGCCGTTCCGATAATTGCATTAAATAAAACTTTGTAATAATTATCAAGCATATAAAAAAAGGCTGTACAAAAAATCATTGGAATAATATAATAAACATATTTTGTTAGCAAATGATTCTCGCTTCCACCACTCCTTTCCAATACCGAATCTTTGAGAATAAAAAACAAAATAAGAGAAATAATTGCTCCTAATATATTAATAATTAACGCAATAAAAAAGAAACCATTATGATTTTTCTGTTTGTTTCTGAAGAAAGTAAATAACCTTGTCGTAACGCTATTAAATCCTAAACCGGCGAGTTGTGCAAATAAAACCGAATAAGAAACCAATAATTTTATTACACCGTTTTCATCGGTTGATAAAGCATTCGGAAGCAAAAGGCCTGTTATTATAAAACCCAATAATACACCAAAATATGAATACATTGAACCTTTTATCGTTTGTCTTCTAATTACTCCCATTACAATGTTGAATAATTTTTTATGCAAGATTATAATAATTATTTCAATTATTCTAATTAATAATAATACTTTTGCTCTATTAAAATACAATTTAAATAGTAATTAATGACTGATAAATTGTTAAATATCTGTTTTATTGGAGCCGGTTCGATAGGAACTTCCCTTGGAAATATTCTTTCTGTTAAAAGCGACTTGAAAATAACTTTGTTTTCGATTGAAGAAGATGTTGTGGAATCAATTAATTCTAAAAGCATTAATATTAAATATTTCCCAA
>CAYWXI010000078.1:0-18407 GCA_964462015.1 uncultured Bacteroidales bacterium
AAGTTTACATGGTACTGCCTTTACAAACGATGAGAGAGTTGAGTGCCACATTACCAAATAATACCAGGGCCCTCAAAGCAATTAATGGGTTGGGAAAAAAGAAAATTGAAAAGTTTGGTAGCGATCTGCTTGAAATGATAATTTCTTACCGAAAAGAAAATAATATCGAAACCGTGGCTTTTGAAGAACCCGAAATTGAAACTGAGGTTCCAAAAAAAAGTACTAAGCAAATAAGTTTTGAATTATGGCTGGAAGGAAACAAAATTGAAGATATTGCCAACGAAAGGAAACTTGTTAAATCAACAATCGAAGGGCATCTGGCACATTTTGTTGGTACAGGAGATATTCCTGTTGATAAAATAGTAAGTAATGAAAAAGTAAAACTTATTTCAGATTATTTTAAAAAAAATGAAAATTCCTTTTTAGGAGAAGCAAAGACAGATCTTGGCGACAAAGTTACTTTCGGTGAATTGCGTTTAGTGTTGGAGCATTTGAGATTTAAAGGGGAGGTTAAGGAGTAAATCAATTGATAATTGCCAGCCCATCAGTAATAAAATGAAGACGAGATAATTGAAAAGAGATAAATTTATATCATAAAACCCATTCCCAAAACGGTTTTATATAGATTTTTAAATCACCTAATTCAAATATCTCTTTTTCATTGTAAGTGATCAATGTAGCATTGAAAAGCTTAAGTTCATGCATAGCTTTGATAAGTGCTTTTATTTCTCTTTCATGGGTTAAATTATCGGAAATATCATACGATACCTGAAATAATTCAATCTGATTATTATTTGTTACAAGAAAATCAACTTCTAAATTGTTCAATGTTTTGTAATAAAATATCCTGTCATAATTTCGATTTAAATAATTAAAAACCAAATTCTCTAAAAGTTTTCCAAAATCTTCTTTAATAGAAATCAATAAAATGAAACCATTATCGGCAAAATAAGTTTTTCTTTCATTTTCCCTTTTTACAAAAGATTTTCGGTATTGATAAATATTTTCGGTTAAATAAGGAAGCTGTAAAAGCTGAAAATAATCCGTTACTGTTTGTCTGTTGGTTTTAAAAAGTGGCTGTATTTTTTTTGCAAGATTAGAAATAGAAAAAGCTTTTGTTAAGTTTTCTATTAACTTTGAAACTATTAATCGCATTAAGAATTCGTTCTTATCATATTTTGCAATGAGGTCTTTATAAAACAGAAGTGTATAAATACTTCTTAACACTATCGTTTTATCATTTGACGGTGCTTTTATAACTTCCGGGAACCCACCAAATAACAAATATTCTTTAAATGTAACCAATAGTTTGGGTTTACTCCTGATCATATTCTTTTGAGTAAAGCTAATTTTTTTGTATTGGAGAAACTCCTTGAAAGAAAATGGATATACACGGATTTCAATAGCCCTGCCGGTAAGATATGAAGCTATTTCCTTACTCAGTAAGTTTGCATTACTTCCTGTCAAATAAATAGTATATCCTTTAGCATACAATCTTTTTACAAATAGATGCCAATTATTTAAACTTTGAACTTCATCAAAAAACAAGATTGGATACCTTTCGGGATATAATTCACTGTAACTATCAAGAATTACATCATAACTATCAAGTGTATTCAGGAAAATCAGCCGTTCGTCTTCAAAATCCAGAAACAAAACATCTTGTATAGGATACTTTTTAGCCTCATAATAAAGAAGACTGGTCTTGCCACATCTTCTAATTCCGGTAAAAATTTTTATATTCTCTGTTTGAGGAATATAAATATTCCTATAAAGAATTTTTCGATTACTTATATAATCTTGATTTTCAAGGATTATTCTTTTTATTACTTCCATATCATTATATTTGTCAGTTTTCAATTGACAAATATACTACTATTTGTCAGTTTTCAATTGACATAATATATTAATTTTGTCAAATAAAAATTGACATCTTCTTTTATAGTCAGATTATTCAATAAATAGTACAATATGTCTTGCACCCTAAACAAGCTTCAGTGCACACCTAATCCTGCAAACAACGAACTGAAAAACCGAGTTCCTTACCGTTGATGAGACGGGACACTTCATCGAGAGTATAGTGCAATCGCCGGTGCCAGGCGGTATTCGTAGAATACTCAGTAGAAGACCAGAAGTAGCTGAGGTTGCCCAAATGGTAGAAATTACCAGTTGGAAAACGGTAACCGCCGGGGAGGGCAGTAAACCCAAAATCATTTGTTCCGTTTCCGCCAGAGGTCCAGCCTGTTGTAGATTTAAGGTTTTTTCCGGCATCAAAACCTCGCCACTCTGTATTATTCCAAATAGGGTCGCCAACAGGATATTGGCTATCAACTGTTCCTTCCAGTATTTTCCATTCGTCATCGCTTGGTAAATGCCATCCGCTTGGGCAGGCTGTTAAAGCTGTCTGCCAATCATATAAACGGCCATAAATATCGCAATTAGCAGGATCATTATCATAACACCAACTGTTTCCTGTTTCATAATTCAGATTTTCTTTCAACCAACATTGGCTACCAATAAGTACCGTATTATAAACCTGCCCTTCGTAAGTTATTGTTGGTATTCCGGGGCAGGTAGATGGATAAACCAAAACATCGGCTGTAATCATTTTAACAAGATAACCTTCACCGGGCTTACAATCACCAATTCCATTAACCCAATTCGGGCCAATTTTTCTGAGCATATTTCCTGCAGAATTTCTCACATACAATAAATTATCACCAATAATTGAACTAAATGCCTCTAATGCGTCCATTTCGTTAGCAGGCAAATAACTGACAAATTGAAATCCTGCCAAAAGTTCAATAGGAGTATCCTGAGGGATGAGTGT
Source organism: uncultured Bacteroidales bacterium (assembly GCA_964462015.1). Taxonomy (GTDB): domain Bacteria; phylum Bacteroidota; class Bacteroidia; order Bacteroidales; family JAEINX01; genus JAEINX01. Next base: position 2,831 of record CAYWXI010000078.1, read on the forward strand.
GCCTACAATTGTGAATTGTCCTGCAACGTTAGTCTTGATCAGATAACCTTCAATTCCAATCCAATCACCAATACTGTTAACCCAATTCGAGCCAATTTTTCTTAACATCGCTCCAACAGAGTTTCTTACATATTGAAGATCATCGTTAAGGATTTCCTGAAGCACTTCTTCCATATCCGGATTGTAGGGAATAAATCGTGAAGATACAAAACTAAAACCTTCAGAAACTTCAATTTGTTGAAGTCCGGTCGCTTGTTGAACTGTAAAACTTATCGTGTCAATGTCGTTAGTTGTCGGTAAGGAATTGGCTGTTAAATGATAATGGATCTCATAAGTACCTGCATCTAATTTACCGATTGTTATAATGTCAGTAGAATAACAATAAGATGCATAAGGACCCAAAATATGTGAAGCATAAATATCTATTGCTGCTCCATTTATGTTAACTGAGGAACTTGCCAATTGACAATCGCCACTGTTGAAAACTGTGTAGCTAATTACTTTTACCGAGTCGCTGGTAGTCGGATTGGTTGGGATGATTTTTAAGCTGTCTATCGCTCCTGATTGGGCATTTAAGTTGCTTGTGATAAAAAAAGTTAGCAACAATGTTACAAATGTTAGTTGATTTGATTTCATTTTGTTGTCGTCAGTAATTATAGTGCTGATGACATCGCACTTTTTATTTTATGTAGGGTTCTAATAATTCATTTCTTCTTTTGATTCAAAAAAATCGCAGAACCCTTTAAACGATTTTCTAAAACCATGTCAATATTACAATATTTTCTTTAATTATCAAAGATTAAAAGTATTATTTTTAGAAAACCATAAATAATGCACACCGCACCCAAAACAAAAAACCCCTTGCAATCAATTAAATTACAAGGGATTTACATTATGTTTTGAGGTCTCGAGCGGATTCGAACCGCTGTGAATGGTTTTGCAGACCACCGCCTAAGCCACTCGGCCACGAGACCATTTTTAATTTTGGACTGCAAAGATACTATTTTTTCCTTTATCAGGTATTCGATTTTAAATAAATTTTAGCCAAATAAATAAATTCGCCATAGACCCGCCTTCCATAGTATTACGGTGGACAGGTCTGTGGCTTATTTTTATCTAAAGACTAATACTTACATTCTTAATTTTACCGCCTAATTGTGGATTCATTTTAGATACTTTTACCTTTACTTCCCGAATTTCAGGAAAGTTTTCTTTTACAGAATTTAAAATCCGTTTTCCAACATGTTCAAGCAGGAATGAATTATTTTCCATTTCTTTTTTAACTATTAAATAAACTTCCTGATAATTAATTGTATCTGATAAATTATCGTTTTTTTCCGATTTCGATAAGTCGGCTTCGATATATAAATCGACAATAAATTTAGTTCCAACAACCTGCTCTTCAGGATAACATCCGTGATAAGCAAAAAACTCCATTCCTTCAAGGGATATTAATGACATGTAATTGAGGTTTAATGGTGATCAATTAGTGTAAAGAAATATTAGTATAAGGGTAGAAAGGTATAGGGGAAATAATGGTTTAAATGTATAGGGGAAATTCCTGTATTTCCCCTTATTTCCTCTATTTCCCTTATTCCCCATATTTCTCTTATACTCCAAATTCAATAAAACTAATTGTTAATACTGATTTTTTTTGCAATATTATAAATTATTTACATTTTTATCATGCAGCGTTTTTAATATTTCTATTTTTGCTGTTTGCAAAAAATCAAAACGGAATATTAAAATTAATTCTATAGTTTTTATCAGGATATGGAGAATTCAAAAAACAACAAACTAAAACCCACAGAAGCACCAAAGAACAAGCCTTCTCTGAATTTTATTGAATTAATAATAGAAGAAGACTTAAAAACCAATAAAAATGACAGCAGGATTCACACACGATTCCCCCCCGAACCCAATGGTTATCTACATATCGGGCATGCAAAATCTATTTGTTTGAATTTTGGTTTAGCTCAGAAATACAATGGTTTGTGTAATTTGCGTTTTGATGACACCAATCCTGTTAAAGAAGAAGTTGAATATATTGATTCGATAATTGAAGACATTAAATGGTTGGGTTTTGATTGGGAAGACAGATTATTTTATGCCTCGGATTACTTCGATCAACTTTATAAATGGGCAATTAAATTAATAAAAGAAGGCAAAGCCTATGTTGATGACCAGGATGCAGAAACTATTGGCGAACAACGTGGAACTCCTACTAAACCCGGAATTGAAAGCCCTTATCGAAATAGATCAATTGAGGAAAATCTTGATTTATTTACAAGAATGAAAAATGGTGAATTTTCAGATGGTGAAAAGGTTCTTCGTGCGAAAATTGATATGTCTTCACCAAATATGCATTTGCGCGACCCAGCTGTTTATCGTATAATACATGCCGATCATCACCGGACAGGTGATAAATGGTGTATTTATCCGATGTATGATTTTGCTCATGGGGAATCTGATTATCTGGAAAAAATAACACATTCGATATGTACCTTGGAATTTGAAGTACACAGGCCTTTATATGATTGGTTTCTTGACCAAATAATTGAAGGAAGTTACCGTCCACGACAAATTGAATTCGCCAGATTAAATCTGAGCTATACAATTATGAGTAAACGTAAGCTTCTTGAACTGGTTGAAGAAAAATATGTAAACGGATGGGATGACCCCAGATTACCAACCATTTCGGGACTCAGAAGACGTGGTTATACTCCTGAATCACTCAGAAATTTTTCCGATCGTATCGGCATAGCAAAAAGAAATAATATTATTGATGTTGCTTTGCTTGAGCATAGTGTACGCGAAGACCTTAATAAGAAAGCAAGTAGGCGGATGGTTGTTTTGGATCCAATTAAACTTGTAATAACAAATTTTCCTGAAGAAACGACAGAATTTATGGAAGCTGTTAATAATCCGGAAGATGAGAAAGCAGGTAAAAGAAATGTTCCTTTTTCAAAAGAATTATATATTGAAAGAGGTGATTTCATGGAAGATCCTCCAAGAAAATATTTTCGGCTATCACCCGGAAAAGAAGTTCGTTTGCGTTATGCTTATATTATTAAATGCAATAACGTTATTAAAAATGAAAATGGAGAAATTGTAGAAATTCACTGTACTTATGACCCTGAAACAAAAAGCGGAACCGGTCTGCCACAAAGAAAAGTAAAAGGAACAATTCATTGGGTTTCTAAAAAGCTTGCTATAAAGGCTGAGGTTCGTCTTTACGACCGTTTATTTATTAACGAAAATCCTGATATCGCTGAAGAGGGTAAAGATTTCAAATCAAATATTAATCCTGATTCTTTAAATGTAATAGAATGTTTCATGGAACCCGAATTAAAAAGTGCTAAACCGATGGAACATTTTCAATTTGAAAGACAAGGATATTTTTGTGTCGATAAGGATTCAAGTGATGACAAACCAGTTTTTAACCGCACAGTTTTATTACGTGATTCGTGGGCAAAAAAGAATAAGTAGATTTTAAGATAGAATTTTTCATAAATTTGCACAATCAAATTGCCCGATGGTGTAACTGGCAACACGTCTGATTCTGGTTCAGAAGAGTCTAGGTTCGAGCCCTAGTCGGGCAACTTTTTGATAAATGACTCCGCTAAAAATTAGTGGAGTTTTTTTATGTTTTCTTTTGTATATTTGATCCAAGTTTATTTATTAATTGAAGTATGGAATTTATTAAAACAGAAATAAAAGATCAGATAGCTACAATAATTTTCGATAACGATAAAAAACGTAATTCATTTAACACTAAGATGTTGTCCGAATCGCTGTCGGCATTGCAAGTTTTTTTACAAAAAAAAATTCGAGTGGTAGTCATTAAAAGCAAAACTCAATCTAAAGTATGGTCGGCAGGATTTTGTATCGATGAATTACCTGAAGCCGGAAAAGACCCCTTACCTTTTAATCACCCTTTTGAGGAACTAATGAGAGAAATTGAAGATTTTCCATCACCAGTTATTGCTATGATCAACGGAAGTGTTTGGGGTGGAGCCTGTGACCTTGCATTTTCCTGTGATATTCTGATTGGCTCAAACGAAAGTTCTTTTGCCATAACACCTGCAAAAATTGGAGTTCCATATAATACAACCGGCATTCAACATTTCTTAAACATAATGGAAATGAATATTGCCAAGGAAATGCTTTTTACGGCCAAACCTATTTCTGCCAAAAGAGCTTATGATCTGGGAATTTTAAATCATTTGATCGAAAAAGATGAATTAGAAAACTTTACTTATGAAATGGCGAAAACAATTGCTTCTAATTCACCTTTAAGTATTTCTGTTATAAAAAAACAATTAAACCTTCTTGGAAAAGCAAGGCCAATGAATGCTGAAACTTTCGAAAAAATCCATCAACTGAGAAAAATCGCTTACGATAGTTACGACTTCAAGGAAGGTAAGAAAGCATTTTTAGAAAAAAGACATCCTAAATTTAAAGGTATTTAAAACATTTTTTATTAATTTTGATAAACCTAAATTTTAAAAAATATGAAAAAATTTACATTGATTCTTTTGAGTTTTAGCATATTTGTTAGCCTGTCTGTTTTAGGTCAAGTTGTTCAAAATGGTGATTTTGAGACCTGGGTAACTAATGAAGCCGGTGGAATTACACCTGAACACTGGGTTGCCAAAGACAATACAAACGATGTGCAAAATGTTTTTAAAGTTTCACCCGGTTATGAGAGTGATTTTGCTTCCGAATTAGTTGTAACAAGCATTGATGGGATCCATAAAGCTGTATTTCTAAATAGTGATGCTATTCCGGTAAATAAGAAATATAATTTTCTTACGTGTTATTACAAAGGACTCCCTATACATGAGGACTCTATCAATATTGAAATAAAAATGTATAAAAACTGGAATGTTGTAGGTGAAGGTCTGATCTCATTTTCAGAGGAACAAAACAGTTTTGAAAAACTTTCAATTCCAATTCAATATTCTTCCGAAGACATTCCCGACACTGCTTTAATTTTTATAATTGTAGGAAATAAAGATCTTATAAATCATATAGGAACTTCATACACTATTGATAATCTTAGTCTTGTTGAAAACTCTGGCATTAATGATATTCAGGCTTCATTTTTATCTTTTGGTGATGCCTATCCCAGCCCCGCAAACCAACAAATAAATATTCCTTTTGAATTAAAACAAGCTGAAAATGTTTCAGTCAATATTTTCGATATGCAGGGACGCGAGATCTATTTAATGAAAGATAAACGATTTACGCAAGGATCAAATGAGGTAAATATTTCCTTATTAAATTTTTGTTCAGGCGTATACTATTATACAATCAGTACATCTTTAGGTGTTGCAACTACGAAAACTTTTGTTGTAAAATAAATTTATTCACAATAAATAATGATTGTTTTTCTCTAATCATCTAAAATTGATAGCGTTTTTAAAAAAAGTTGTTTGTAATAAACAAAACTTGAAACAAACAATGCCACACCAATTGTAATATACATCGGGCAAAGAATATAATCAGCAACAAGGCCAGATTTTCGCATTGATATTCCGAGAGCAACCATGAAAACGATTAAAATATAACTTTTTAGAGTTTGAAAATATAATATATTTGATCTTCTAGGTAGTTTCTTAATTCTGATAATATTATTTTTAACAATTTTGCTAAACCCAAAAATAGCAACTGATACTCCGAGTAAAACACCTATTATTATTAAATATATTTTAAGATCAGTATTGAAATTTACAAGCCATTTTGTTGCGATCAGATTCATATCAACACCAAAAAAACTCCATAAAATAGCAGAAAGTGTAATATGTGCTGTATGGCTTACCTTAAAAAAGTTCATAATATTATTAACATCCGGTTTAAATGGTTCCTATTGCAATAATAATCATAGTGCTTAACATAAAAATTGAAGCATATTTAAAAAGCCCAAAATTAATCTTTTCTGATGGATTAATAATACTTATAGCGGCTAAAATAATTGAACCGGAAGCTAAAGCCATTATTGTTTGTAAATATCCCAATGATAATCCGAGAGCTATAGCTCCGATAAGTATTGCAATGGCAGCTCCAATACTTGACAATGCAATTATTATTCTTGTATTATTAAAACCGTATTTTGCAGGAAAAGTAGGTATTTTGGCATTTTTATAATCTTTAAAATAGCGCATATTAAATGTTAATATGTGTGTTGGAATCCAAAGCAGAATTGAAAGCGAAAGAAGCAATCCTATCATATCAATTTCTCCGGTTCCCAAAACTCTGCCGGCAAGTATTGGCATTCCTCCTGAAATTCCTCCCCATAAAATTGACCATGCTGATTTTCGTTTAAGCCATATTGTGTAGATAATAAAATCAATAAAAAATCCGGCAAACATTATCAATCCAAAAAGTAATGACATATAGAAAGACATCCCTAAACCGGCGACAAGCATTACAAGTCCGAAAATAATAGCATTTTTATCTGATATTTTACATGCAGGTAATGGCCGTTTTTCTGTTCTTGTCATTTTTGAGTCGATATCTTTATCGTAAACCATATTAAGAACAGTGGTACCCCCAATAGTAAGAAACAAGCTGCTTATTAATCCGGTAAATATTCCAATATTCATTACTGGGGAATTCGCACTAATAAATCCGGCAACACCTGTTATTAGCAAAAGAAAAGTTTGCAAACTTTTTATTAATGACCAATATGATCTTATTTTACTCATCTGTTTTTATTTCAATATCTCTGGCACACCTGAAACCTGTCAAGATACTATAATAATCCGGCCCTGCATTGTTTTTCGCCCAAACTCTCAGGTTATAATCATAGTTCTGATAACTTCCTCCTCTCATAAACCTGTAATGAATATCGGGGTAATCATCGCCAACCCACTGCCATACATTTCCGGCCATGTCATACAATCCATAAGGACTAACGCTTTTTTCCGTTTGGAAATCACCATATAACTTCCCGTTAAAGAATCCTATAGGAGTTGTTCTTGCGTAGTTTTTAATTGCTTCTTCTATTTTATATCTACTACTTAAGTAGTTGGCGTTTTGTCTGGAAATTTCATTTCCCCAGGGATATGCTCTTTTATCGGTTCCGCGAGCAGCTTTTTCCCATTCGTTTTCGCTTGGTAAACGCCATCCGTAATAATCGGCAAAAGTTTTAGCTCCAAACCATGAGATCATTATTACCGGATGATTTTCATAGCCTTTATCAACTTCAAAAAGGTAATTATTATATTTAATATGCATTCCCTCTTCATTAACCGGCATTAATAATTTATCACCTTTAGTAACTTTTTCTTCATGCTTATAGCCGAAAAATTCATCGCCCGGATAATAACCAAGTACAGCAGTATCATTAACAGATATTTTACCGTCTTTTACTGCAGAATTAAGAAATCCGGCATATTGAGAGTTTGTTACATGGGTGAGCATAATTTCATAATCATAATTAATATTTGTTTCATGAGAATGACGCCCTTTGAAAAACGCACCGGCAGGAATTTTTACCCAATTCTCAGAACTGATGCCTGTTTCAATTAGTTTTATTTCCGGTTTTTCATTAAGCTCAGCACTACAAGCAACAAATAAAATAGAAATTAGTAATAGATATAATGACTTGTTAAATATTGAATTTTTCATGACTTAGCCCTCCTGATTTATGTGCTCATTATCTTGTTCCAACGGATAGATTGATGTTCTGGAAATATCCAATTCGGGATTCTTATACTCCTCTTTCCAAACACCTTTTCCTTTAAACAAATCGAATAATTTCCACAGCAATAAAATACATACAATAATTAACAATGCAGCTAAACCGAATTCGAGAAACAGCATCGACCATGATACGGTACTTGCTTGAGCATATTCCGAAACAAAAAGCCTCTTCATTGAAAAAATTGTAGCAGAAGCAAATGCTATATCAGAAAATATTATTATTGACCAACCGAATATTTTTCTTTTTTTGCCTTTTAATCCCACAATATCTGCATAATACATTAATATAATTGTTGCAATAATTGCCGAAAGAATATGCCAATGTCCGGTAAGTGTGATTCTTTCTTCACGCATTGGCCAAACTCTGAATATTTCATCAAGTTTTACTGCCATAAATATTCCTACACCACTGACAGTAAAATTCATAAACACCATTTGCCATAAAGGGCCAAACTTTAAAGGATCGTGAAGCAAGGCGCGCAATTTCATAAAAAATCCTGCTTTTTCTATACCCTGTTCTAAAATTCTGTCACGAATAAGTTTCTTCCAACCATAAATAACAAGCATTAAGGCGGCAAGCATCACAAGTACCGAACCAACATAAATAATTTTATGAGCAATTGCTTCGAAAGAAACAACCGACCAAACTCCAAGAGTAATAACAATTGTGCCTGAAATCATTAACCTCATAGCAATTTTATGATAGATACCTTTGAAATCTAACCATCGACCTACAACGAGAGTAATAGCAATGGCAATTAAAGTAAGCATTATGTGTAAATGTCCGATTACTGATAATTGTAAAGGCGGTTTGTGAGGAGTTCTGATCACATCTTCTGCAAGAAACGATTCAAAACCATTTCCAAAAAACATCCCGGCAATTGCCCCAAATCCTGCTGAACCTATTGTTGCAACAGCCATAACAAAAAAAGCAACTCTTTCTAGGTCGGTTCCTTTTTTCGAATGGGCATAATCATTATCGCTTACTTTGTACTGTTTTTGCCAGGGCCAAAGTGCATGGCATAATAAAAGCCCTGCTAAAAATACAATTGACTGCCCAACAATAAACAAACCATGAAACGCCCAATTATGCCCAAAGTATCCAAAACCAAGGCCGAAAAACATTGTCATTAAATACCCGATAGTTATTGTAGCATTGATATTTACCTGTTGGTTTTTTTTCATCGGGACTATAGAAGTTATAAAATAAGTTTCAATTGCTATAACTGCAAGTGCAATTGAATGATATAACATAATTATTCGCCCTTCACGTTCAGCAGGATCTAAATCCATGCCAAGTAAATTTACAACAAAATCTTTTACACCCCATTCTGCCATAGGGCCCGATAATGTGCCCCAAATTGCAGTTACAATTGAGATTAAAGAAATTGCTACAAGTACAAGCCCCTTTGTTGAACGAAAAAGATAATTGAATCTTTCCATGATTATTTTGGTTTTTTTGAAAAACTAAAGTTTAAATTAGGAATCCGAAAAGGCTTTTCTTTTATTTCCAACTTCTGTCTTCCGTCTTCTAACTTTAAGCTTCTTTTATTTTCTTCATAAATCCCCATGCAAATCCCAAAGACATTGCAAATAGTATTGGGGTTAAAATTGTAAACACTACATCAGCAGTAAAAATTCCTAAAAAAGGTTTTCCTGCGCCCAAAAATGCGAGAGCAATTCCACCGATACCTATTAAAGCTCCACCAACTGTAACCCAAATAAATCCTCCGGGTGCTTTCTTTTGATTAACAGCAAGAATTGGAACAAAAAATATGGTCAGGCCTGCTAATGCATGAAATATTGGATAAATTATTTTTGCTTCGAAAACTCCAAAACTTTGCAGGCCTATTAATATTAAACCTATAATCAAAACGATAAGATACAAAGGTCCAAGTTTTTTAAAGAACTCATATATTAAACCTATGGCTAAACCAAATGGTAGAATTGTTGCTACTGTTTTAATACACGGTCTTTCAAGTATTTTAAATCCAAAAAAGATAATTAATACACCTGATACAAATAGTACGGCAAATGAAATAATGTAAAAAATATTGTAACTGGGTTTTGTTTCTGCCTTTTTCATTTCCTGAATAAAGCGAAAAACAAGATAAACTGCTACCAAACCTGTTAGTAACAAAAGAATTCGATCAATAATTGTAATCTCCATTGTAATAAAGTTTTAAGTTAATACTATAGCAAATATAATTAATATTTTTATTTTCTATGACTTATCTTTTTTATTCTCGTTAAATGTTGGTTTACAAAAATAGAAAGTAGCAAATCAATAAAATGTAACATGTGTTACAAAAAATGATTTTATTTATGCTATTTACGCCTTTGATCTGAAAAAAGGTTGAAACGCCCTCTCCTATTACATCGCAAATAAAAAAAGCTGCACGATCCCAAGATCAGTGCAGCTTTAAAAGAATGTATTAAAATGTATTAACTAAAATGTAAAACCAAGGTCAAATTCCCATTGGTTCATATTTAATTCAATTTGCTGAGCTGGATCAAACGGATTTGGTCCAGTAACTGTATTTGACAAAGCATGTGTTACCGCGAAATTTAATTTATGATCACCAATAATACGGGTTAAACCAAGCGAAACATGATTTTCGTTAACAGCGGGGGCGAGTATGTTAAACATAACCTCTGATTCCTGTATAGGTTGTTTACCATAAGAATATCCTAATCTGAATTGCCAGTTTTCAATATTACGGCATTCGGCAGCAATTTTAAAAATCATCATATCTTCCCAGCCAAAACCTGCAGCATTTTCATCGCCCAGAGCAACAAATTGTTCATTAGGAACATACCATGTTTGAGGATTTGTGTGATCGAAACTTGGCCCCATATTAGGTACCATTGGTTGCATTTTAGACGGAACCATAGGATTACCCACTGACTTAACCTTACTGTACATAATTTGTTTAACATCAAACAAAAAGGTAAAATCTTCCGTAATATCATAAGAAATACCGGCTGTCCAGTTTGCAGGAATATCAAAACCACCCTCTTCAGCGAATAAGCCTTTATATTCATCAAACTTACTCATTTTTATTTGAGGTTGGTAAGTCGCACCTAAACGAAAGCCATCAAATAATTCGCCCTGGTAACCCAAACGGAAACCAAATCCTGTTGAACTGCTTTTTCCATTATTTGTAACATAATCATAACGGTTTGGCCAACCCATCATTTGAGTCAGCATGGCGTTACCGGCCATTCCCATATCACGAAATGCTTCAAGTCCTTTTGCTTCAAAAGATTGATATGCAAAAACAGGTGAAATACCCACACTGTGGTTTTCTCCGAATTTTCTGGCATAAGTTAATGATACAAACATTTGCATAAGATTTACACCTGTCGGTTTAGTTACATTAGCCATAGGATTTGGGCTTCCATCAGGCATGGGATTTCCAAAACCATCAATGATAGCACTGTAATAGGCTTTAGTATCATAATCGGTATTCATACCACCGTTACCGAAAAAATTAAAACCAAGTGTGTTTTTTTCATCTAATTGATAAGAAAAAGCCATTGCGGGAATAATAAATAATTTTGTTCCACTTTCTACAGTTCCAGGAGTTAATCCTAAAGCCATGAATCTTTGATCCTGTACGAATCCGTTTGGCCCCATATATCCCCATTGATCCGGTGGCGTTGGAGCACCAACAATGGTATATTTTCTATTGGGATTGAACAAGCCAACACTTAATTCAAAACTAAACTTTTTATTCAGAAATCCAAGTCCTGCCGGATTAATGGCAGCTGAAAAAGGTGAATGCAGGAAAGCAATTCCGGCACCGGCAAATCCTTTATTTTTTGTGCCCTGCCCGTTACTGAAATAACCATCTGTTGCACTTGCAAAGTGACCTGATGTCAAAAACAAAATTGTTAATGAAACAACTAATGCTAATTTTTTTTTCATAATAATAATTTTTATTTGTTAAAATTGTTTAATATAAGATATGTATAAAATTTCTTCTATATTATTCAAATGTTACATATTGTAACTCAATTAAATAATTAATTATTTAGTAAGTTCTTCCATAAAATCTTCCACATCACCGGGAGTACTCATAATTTTCATGAATTTACCCATTGATAATTCAGGCCAGTGTAATGCAAAGCGGTATTTTCCGTGAAACATGCTTACTTCATCACCCTGAAGAATAATTTCATATGGCATTGCAGCAATATTTTCTTCACCAATGATTGGGAGAAAATGTGCTTCACCTTTTTCGGTATCTAATAATCCTATTCCAAAAATCGCTATTTTCTTGTCTGGAAATATCAGTTCATACACTTTTGTTGTATTTCCTTTGCCTGTTTCAAGGTTTTTATTTATTGTTGTCAGGCCATAGTTAAATGATGAAAATTCATTTAATTCAACAGGATCGGAAAAACGTGGCATAAAGGCCATAAATCTGTATTTTTTCAGATCATCAGCCTCTTCGCTTCCGCCGAAAGGTGAAAATTCTTTTCCAAAATTACTTAGCGAGGCTTTAATATCGGAATCAATATTTAGTAGTTCCTTGTGGTATTTATCCGCATCATCATCTAGGTATGCATAAAAAATATACATGGGATTTATCATCGAAACCTCAACTTTTCCATCTTTCTCAATAAAACCGATTTTTAGAATACTTGCCAGAATTCCCCTGTCATTCTTTTTAAGACAAATCTGTTGAAGGTCGTTTCGGGTATAGGCAATTACATACAGTTTGGGATTGCTTTCGGGGTGATATTCTCCCAAAATTTCAAAACCACCATCTGTTAAAGCCTTATTTACTTTTTCAGTTGCATCGGAAATCTGCATTTCCAAAGTAGAAATTTTGAAGTAAACCGGTAATTCATCTTCTGCAAAAGACAATCCGGAAAAACAACAAAGAAATAATACTAACAATACAAGTTTGGTAATTTTCTTCATTTTCATTACCATTATGTGAATATTATTTGAGTTCCATCACCACCGGCCATTTCGTAAAATTCACCTATAGTGAGAACACCTTTCACTTCTTCGTGAAGGTCTTCTTTTTCGAGTTTAAACATATCCATTGCCAGTTTGCAGGCATATATTTCCCCACCCCCGGCAGTAATCATTTCAAGAAATTCCTCAACGGAAGGAATATCCAATTGTTCCATTTGCTTCTTCATCATTGCTGAAACACCGGCTTCAACACCTGGTAATAAACCAAGCATGGTTGGAAAAGGCAAACCTCCGGGCATTCTCATAGCAGGATTACCTACAGTACCTGTATGAAGTTTGTTCATTTGTTTTTTCGTGATTGCATCAAGGCCAAAAAATGTGAAAAACAATTTAGCTTCTATGCCTTCCATCACCGCGCCGTTACCCATGACGAGAGTGGCATAAACGTCTTCGATAGTACCTTTGGCACATATAATGCAAACTTTTTTTAACGGCTTTTCGTTTTTGTTTGTACTCATTTTAAATATTTTTTATTTTTATACACAACTACTTGGTTTAGGTATCCCTGCAATTCTTGATGATTTTTTTAGAGGTCCACCCGGAAATAATTTATACAATCCTTTAATATCAACTATTCCTGATTTTCCTACTTTTCTAATTGTAAGTGTATCTCCCGATTCAATAGTTTTTCTTAAGAATTCAAGAACTTCGAAATGTTTGTCGCTAAGTTCAATACCTTCTTCTTTTGCAATTTCAATTGCAATTTCTTTATTCCATTGAGATGGATCTGTTAAGTATCCGTCATCCGATAAATTTACGCTTTTACCTGCTATTGTTTTTGTCTCCATAACTTATAAGTGTTAATTGATTATTGAATATTAATTATTTATTTTCTTGTCTTGTTTTTAGCTGTTGGATAGTTAAATTTTTCATAAACGACATTATGAAACCGATGCCTTTTTTCATTTCCGGACTGTTCATTTCTTTTATCATTTTCCACACCGAATATTCAGGAATATCGGTAGTTTCAAGATGTTTAAATACCGTTACCGCATTGTTAACAGCATCCAGCATATCAGGTTGAGTCATCTCTTTCACCATTTCAAGAATAGGAACAATTTTATCAGCCAGATCTCTAACATCTTCAATTGTAAATTGTGTAACAATATTATCAAAGACTTTACTTAACTCAATAAAAAATTCAAAGTATCCTTTTTGTTCTATTACACTTATTTTCTTCGTAAAATCAATGATCATTTCATTGGCAATTGGTGCTGCATCTTTGGTAAAATCCGTAATACTCTCTAAAAGTTCTAAGATGGTATTAAAATTCTTAATATTCTTAATAAGCTTGATTCCCAATATCCTAAGTTCTTCCGGATCAATTTCTACAGCCTGGTTTTCGAGTTCAAAAACCACACTATCATATAAATCTTTTCCAATGATTGATACATCCGACATCAAATCATCCACAGCTCCTGATTTAAGCCGCTGTTGATTAACATAGTCTAAAATTAAATCAACTTTAGTATTTAATTCATTAATTTGAATTTGAATATTTTTTTCGTCCATTTTGACTTAATTTTATTATAAATATTCCTTTTTCTTTCCTGCCATTGTCATATCGGCTTCAATAGGCAATTCCCTTCCTTTTAATAGAATATGCCAATAAATCCAGCGAAAAAGAATTTTACCGTAGTGATTAATCTTAGTGTTTTTTAATAAACCAAATGGTCCTATTCCCGGTAAAGGGAATGTTCCAGGTAATGGTTCAGTTTCATAATTGAAATCAATCAAAGCACCTTTTCCAAAACCTGTTTCAATATAACAATTGGCATGCCCATCGAACTTGGCAGTTAACGGACGTCCTTCTATAGCATTCAATATATTTTCATATAAAACTTCTCCGGCAAAGTGTGCAACCGAGCCTGCTTTTGAAGTCGGAATATTGGATGCATCACCAAGTATAAAAATGTTTTCATACTTATCCGATTGCAAAGTGTGCATATTTGTTGGTATGAAATTCATATCATCGCCCAAACCACTTCGAGCCACCATTTCGTCGCCCATATTAACAGGAACAATAGCTAAAGCATCGAAAGGTACTTCCATTTCATCATATGAAACAAGAGTTTTATTTTCATTATCAATGCGTTCAATATAAAAATCAGGTATTACTTTAATATTCTTTTCTGAAAGTAGTTCGCTTAACATTTTAGTTGCAACCGGTTTAGTAAACGCACCTGACATGGGTGTTACTAAAGTAAGTTCAACTTTATCGCGAATGCCTTTTTTTGTGAAATAAGCGTCAGCAAGACAAATAAATTCTATTGGAGCAACCGGACATTTGAATGGTATTTCGGATATTGCCATTACCAATTTGCCTCCCTCCCAGGTTTTGAAAAAATTATGCAATGCAACAGCTCCTTCGACAGTATAAAAGTCGAAAATGCTTTTTTTCCATAATTTATCATTCAAGCCGGGAGTTTCATCAATATTGGTTTGTGCACCGGTTGCAATTATCAGAAAATCATACTGAAGCACACGCCCTCCATCAAGAAAAACCTTGTTATTTTCACCATCAACCCTGTCAATATCTGAATAGATAACCTTTACACCAGCCGGAAAAAAATCACTTTTAGGTTTTTGAACATCCTTTTTTGAATAAATTCCAAAAGGAATAAACAAAAATCCCGGTTGATAATAATGAGTTTTATGCTTATCAACAATACTGATTTCCCATTCATCCCGATCTAAAGCTTTTCTAAGCTTGTTTGCCATCATTGTCCCGGCAGTTCCTCCACCAAGTATTAAAAATCGTTTCATTGTTTTTATTTTCTATATTATTTTGTAACTAGAGTTTTCCCATTTTTTAAAATGCAAAAATAATTTTATAAATGTATTTATATATATATTTACTATATGACATTTATC
>CAYWXI010000079.1:0-17513 GCA_964462015.1 uncultured Bacteroidales bacterium
TGTGTGTACAGATTGTTGTATTTTATCTTCATATTAGAATAAGGTAATAAGGTTAAGAAATGTGATTGTTACCATAAGGCTACTAAGGTTTAAAAACAAAAATAAGGTTTTTTTATTTCATGTGAGTTAATTTGATCCTAAAAACCACAAAGTAGAAATTATTTCCAATACATCAGCACCTCAAAATAAATTTTAGCCAACTTCATTTGTTTGAAAAAATATTTTAATTTTGTTTTGATAGCTCACTACTATTAAAATTTTTCAATTATTATTTTCTAAGTGAGTTATTGCATATATGAAAAAAATACTAATAATACTCCTTGTTGTTCTGTTAAATGTTTGCAAGGGGCAGGAAATGAACGGAGTTATAACAGGGAATTATGCCGGAGTGAATAGCATCTTTATCAATCCTGCATTAATGATTGACTTAAAGGTTTATTTAGATGTAAACATTATGTCGGCTGATGTTTTTTTTCAAAACAATTATTTATACTTCCCAAAAGAGGATTATAGCTTTGTAGATTTTCTTAACAAAAACCATACTTATAAGGAATATGGAAATAATGGCTGGATTCTTAAAATGTATAGAAACTCAGATACTAAAGAAATTTTTTCTCAACAAAGAATAAATGGCCCTTCAATAATGTATAGCTCTAATAATTTTGCATTTGCTTTTTATAATTCAGCGAGGGTGATTAACTCAGTCGAAAATCTACCAATTGATTTAGCTACATTAATTTACGAAGGTTTTAAATACAAACCTTTGCATAATCAACAATTTGAAAATAGTAACATAAAGGTGACATCAATGGCCTGGGCAGAATTCGGTTTGAGTTTTGCAATGAATTTGAAAAAGTATAATCGAAACCGTTGGGATGCAGGAGTTACGATTAAAAGATTGCTTGGATATGAAGGAGTTTATGCGAGTATCGATAATTTGAAATATGAAATTATTAATGATAGCCTTGTCGATATTTATAATCTTAATGCAGAATTAGGATTTTCCGTTCCAATTAATTATTCGAATAATGTTTTTCCTGATGATGGGAAATTGTTTAAAGGTACAGGTTGGGGTTTCGATTTTGGGATTAGTTATCAGAAAAAAGAATATGGCCAATCAGATCAAAAGAATAAGAAAAATTGTGAAAAGGAATATGAAGATTATCTCTATAAAATAGGCTTGTCATTTATTGATAT
Organism: uncultured Bacteroidales bacterium; assembly: GCA_964462015.1. Taxonomy (GTDB): domain Bacteria; phylum Bacteroidota; class Bacteroidia; order Bacteroidales; family JAEINX01; genus JAEINX01. The sequence continues at coordinate 1,198 of CAYWXI010000079.1, forward strand.
CGGACAAATAAAATTTACCGAAAAAGCCGAGATACACATTTATGATAATGTTAGTGTCGATTGGAGAAATATTGATACTACATCTGTTAATAATGTTCATCAGTTCATTAAAACTTTGAGTAAGGTATTCTATAACGACCCGAGTGCCTCATTAAGAGCTAATGAATTTTCGATATTTTTACCTTCGGCATTTAGTTTGCAGTTTGATTATCATTATTTTAAATATTGGTATTTTAATGCAACGGCAATAATACCGTTTAAAATAAATAAAATCGGAATCAGAAGGCCAAGCCAAATATTTCTTACACCAAGATACGAAAAAAGTAATATTGAAATTAATATTCCGGTTTCTTTATTTGATTATAAATATCCCAGACTTGGATTTTCAATAAGATATAATTTCCTTTCATTAGGTAGCGATAATTTGCTTAGCTATTTTGGAATTAACGATTTTACCGGTTTTGATCTCTATTTAGCAATTAAATTTAATTTAGTTAAAGGCAGGTGTAATAAATTCAAACGCAGTAAAGGGTGCGAAAACTTTGAATATTCAATATCTATGTAAGTGTTTAGATGATTGGTTTTCACAAAATCGTAAATTTGTATGATTTGGTTTTCTAAATAGTTGTATGGTTAACCCGAGACTTCTGGATTGTGATTTAACGTTAGCCATATATCAAACTTAATGCACGTAGCCGTTTCGGAATATGCAGACTTAACTATTGGCACTTATTTATTAGCATATGGTTGCGATTTATTTTATATGTTCTGAATCTAATAACATGTTGGAATTTACCAAAAAAGGCTGCTCCTAAAAAGAAACAGCCTTTAGTAATTATTAATTAATTAAAACTATTTTATAGTTACCTTTTCAGTTTTTAAACCCTCGGTTGTTTCAACCCTGATGATATAAACACCGGGCTGATAGTTCGAAGTATTAATTACTGTATTAGTATTATTTACTTCACTTTCAAACATTGTTTGACCGATGAAATTCAATATTGTGATTCGTTTAATTGAATTTTCGGAAACAACGTTTAAGAGTTCTGTAGCAGGATTTGGATAGATATCAACTTCAAGAGTTGTATTTTCTATCATACCAAGGCTTCCTTTTGTTACATTTAATACGCTGAATTGGCCATCAGTTTCAGGGAAATTTGTCTGGTTGAAAACCTGATCATAATTATTATCGAAAGTATAAGTTGCAGAAACTGTTGTCTGGTATTTTACGTCCCAAACTTTCAAAATCATTTCATTATTGCCTTCATAACCTAAGCCATCAGTTAATACACTGAATATAGGAACAGAGTTTTCAAGAGTGTTTTCGGAAATAACTACACTTGCACCAACCATTTTATCGCCGTCGTAAACAGCTACTTCATCACCAATATTCAAACCTGAAACGTAAATGGTATAAACCGGATCGGCTGCATTACCACCTTCAAATTTGAAATGATTCAATACTTTTGGTACATATGTGTTTTTAACACCATCGGTAGCACCATTATAAACCAATTGGTCGTCAGCAAACATTTTAATCAGATAACCTTCTCCGGGTTCGAGGAAACCTAAACCATTCACCCAGTTTGGCCCGATTTTTCGTAGCATTTCACCATTTGAATTTCTGACATAATCCAGATTATCATTTAAGATATTCTCGAAAGCTGCAATTGCATCAATGGGAGTATCAGGCAAATAACTTACAAATTGATAACCTGTATAAAGATTGATAGGAGTCGTAGGATTAACAACTTCTCCCTCAATATTTAGAACTTCAGATCCAAGCATTTTAAAGAGATAGCCTTCAGTTGTTAACCAATCGCCAATGCTATTAACCCAATTCGGGCCAATTTTTCTTAATACTTCACCATTAGAATTTCTAACGTAATCAAGATTATCGTTTAATATATCTTGTAAAACAATGAGCATATCAGGATTTTCAACATCAATTCTTGAAGAAATAAACTGGTAACCTGAAGTTAATTCAATGGTTTGCGTTTCTCCTGTAGCAGGTAATAAGTCGAAGAAGTTAATATATTCGGTCATAAGGTCAAGTTTTGTAGAGCTTCCATCGTCAAGGCCACCAAACTCGAAGGATGCACCGATAGTTTTATAATCTCCGGCATCATAAGCTACTGCACAACCGTAATTTGGTGATTGATTTTCAAAGATCAGGACGGCAGGTGAATTTGCACCAATATGATCCATCCAGCTATTATCACCTGAGTAATTAAAACTCATTCCTTCGGTGAAGGTTCCACTTTGTCCGGTAACTGTTCCCATGTCGCCTGAGCCGTCAGCTTGACCATCGATATTAAACATTGAATGAACACTGGTTTGAGAATCATAATACCATGTGTCTCCACCTTCCATATAAAGCTTTCCTCCATTATTCAGGTAATCAGCCAGGATAGTACCTTCACCCGAAGTTAAAACATGGTTATTGCTATATATTCCGAGGCAAATAAATATTGAAGAATACAGATTTAGATCAGTCGGCATTGTAGTCATTACTTCACAACTTACACCAATTTCGTTAATGGCAGCCTGCATATAATTGGCTGAATTGTTATTTTCGTCAAAATCGAGAATAAGAACAGGAATTTGGCCTACAATTACAGTAAATTCACCATTTGCAGTAATTCCAAGCGATGCAGAAATATCCACGATAAAATCAACCATTTGACCCGCAGGAGTATTTGCAGCAGCAGTAACACTAAAAATAACTTCACCTAAATCCTCAGGGGCAAGAGTTCCCAGAGATTGAGGATCGCTATTAATTGTCATATATTGACTTGAAGTAATAAGTTCGGCCACAACATCGAAAGCATCAGATGATCCGCTGTTATCTACACTTAATGAAATTTCAGTGGTTTCACCCGGGTCAATTTTTCCGTTACCGAGAATTTCGAAATCAACAAAGTTTAATTCAGGTGCATGAGCTATAATTGAAAAATAGCTTTCCCATGCAGTTTCTCCGCTTTCGGCGGTTATTTTAAATAAAATAGCCTCGCCATCAGGTACAGCTGCTGAAACTGAAAAAGCAAAGGCATCATCAATAAATATTACTTCTTCAGGATCAAAATCTCCATAAGTTTCAGTATTATCAATAATTGAAACATACATGTTTTCGCTTGTCATCGTAGCAACAACATCACTAGTAGGTTGGTTACCGACATTTTTCAATCCTACTGATAAAAGAACACTTTCGTTATAATCAAGCATTCCATTTCCATTACCGGCATTATCATTAAGTATTTTTGAATCAAATATTACGTAAGGTTCGTCGGAAACAATAACGATAGTTCCCTGGTGTCTGTTTTTATTATGCCCTATAATTGAAATTGAAATTGGAGTAGGGTCAATTATTGGCGAGAATGTATTTACGATTATATTTCCGGTTTCGTCAGCTACTCCACGGCCAATTAATTCGCCGTTTTGTACTAATGCAACCCTTGCAAAAGGTACAGCTGTTTGTACTGATACCTGACTCGATCCTATTGGAATACTAGCAGGATAGGTTGCTGCAAAATCGGTGGGGATTGCTGTCCAGATATCCATAGAAGGATCACCGAATAAAGTTAATTGGTAATAACACCATCTGATAGCCTCACCGTCGATAAAAGGAACATTATCTTCTTTTGAGTCGGCATTTGTCCATCCGATTTGAGTGATATCTTCTCCGAAAATTGCATCATAAAATTGACGATCAAAATATTGAGAGGCTCCATCAGTACTAGAATGTTGTCCCCATCCGTATCTTGTATTTCCAATAGTAGCAACATCGGCTGTTTCTAATGTTGTAATAATTTCAGAAAAACAATCCTCTTCGTAACCATAAACTCCACGGTTATCAAAAGCACCATTGTAGCAACCTTGTGAATAACCGATCATAAAACCACGTGATATTCCATCGTTTTGAAAATTTGAAGTGGTTAAATCAGGATTGTACATTAACATATTATAGTTAACATTTGAATGTCCGAGATGGTTTCTTAAGTTAACACCAACTGTACTTGCCTGATAGAAAACATCTTGTTTGCTCCAGCTTGCGATTTTTTCGTATAACTTTGTACAAGTAATATTGTCTGATAATCCAACTGTTGTATAACCATGATTTGAGCTACCATCGGCAACTTCATCTTTGTAGTCACCACCCCAGGTCGGATCGTTCCATAATAATTCTCCAAGAAATAATGCCTTTTCAATATCATCAACAACAGGTGCGTCCTGATATAATTCAAGTTTATTTATGTGGTTTTGAATTTTTGTGGTATTATCAGCGCAAATTCTTCCTATTGCAACTTCAGAATAGAAATCTTCTTCCCCAATTTCACCCCATTTGTTATCACCATCGGCATTCCAGTTTCCATCAAGGTTAGAATAATAAAGGTCAGCAGCAATATCGTCGTCTGTTGTTCCCCATGCTACATTATAAAAGCCTCTATGAGGAATTATTTGACCTGCTGTATTATCACCATCGCCATCACCACCCAATATAACATAACTTATACCGAAATATTCATAATAATCGATAATACAATTTCTGATCTTTTCCTGATCATCCTGTCCCGAATATTCAGAATAAATATCTTCAACTGTTTTAACACTACAAGCAAAACCTGTTGATTCCTTGAAATCCAGATATGGTTCAAAGGCTGAAACAAAGTCGTTCTTGGTTATTAATAAAATGTCGCTTTCATCATCATCATCTATAGTCGTGTTATAAGAATATTCGCCTAATTTTTCAGGATTGTCAACAATTTTCTCTATACGGTTTTTAATAATAGTTGAATTTCTTAAGAATCTTTGTGCATCAACTGCATTTGATGAAGATGTAAAAGTAATTTCAAATACAATTTCTTCTAAGAAATCAACATGCATAGCTGCAGGAATAAAACTAATAGGACAAACTGAGAATGAACCTATAGCATGCCCTGAAAGAAAATGTGTATTAATGCTTTCCAAAATATCTGCCGGATAAGCTTGATTTGAAGAGTAGATTTCCTGATTTGGAATAACTTTATATTCACCTTCATCAGGCATCATTGATAAAGGAAATTGCCTGACGGCCGGTTGAATTGATATTCCGTCAATACCGGGATAATAAGTTTGTGAAACAATTTTAATATTAGAAATTTCGCATCCTTGTGGTAATAACATGCTTACACTGAAATGAGGAATTTTTGGATTACCTTCATTTCCATAGTTTTTTGCATTTTTATAAAGTATGCTTGAATATCCATCCTTATCGGTTTTGATTTCAGGCATATTGAAGTTTACAGTTTTTGTGATAGTCTGTGCAAAAGTATAACTACCAAAAAACATAAGAATTAAGAAAATAATAAGTTTTTGTTTTTTCATGTTGTTTATTTATTTATTAATAAAAAATGAATCTTATAATATATGACAGCTTGCAATAAAAATAGTTGCCTCGATAAAAAATTTTTAATCTACTAACGAAATTCTGAACTCATTAAGAATATAGTATTGAAAAATTAAACTGCAACCTTTTGTTAATAATTATGTGCCAATACTAAATTTATATATGGTTCTTTTATTGCAATTTAGTGATTTAGCTGTATAAGAATATAATAATATGACAGTTTTATCTTTCCCTCTTACATATTAGTATTTTTGAAAAGAACAGGGATCGTTTTAAAGATAATTTTTACGTCACCCCAGAAGGATGATGTTAATACATATTGATTATCCAAATTCTTTCGTTCTTCTTCTGAAATAATATCTTCATCCGACAGATGTATCTGCCACAGACCTGTTATTCCGGCAGGAGCTAAAAATCGTAGTGCCCATTGATCAGTAGTAAGCATTTCTGCTTCATAAAGAGGTAAGGGCCTGTTTCCTACAATCGACATATCTCCCTTAATAACATTTAGTAACTGAGGTAATTCGTCAAAGTTTATATTTCGTATGAATTTTCCGATTTTTGTAATTCTCGGATCGTTCTTTATTTTATAAAATGTGGTTTTTTTGGAATGTAATTTTTTCTTTTCAAGGTAAAAATTTTCGCAAATTTGATTTCCATCGATATATAAAATAGGCGAACAAGGATAATCGAGTTTATTACATTCGGGGCAAGTACTATTATCAGAATTATCTTTATTTTTTTTGTATTCGTGAATCAGGTATTGATTAAATTTAGAAAGTTCGCCAAATCTTTTTTCCGAACCTAAATACATTGATCGAAATTTATAAAACCTGAAAATCTCGTAACCGGTACCAACACGATCTGAAATATAAAAAACAGGGCCTTTTGATTCAATGCGAATTAAAATTGCCACAATTATTAGGAAAGGAAATAAAACTATCAGACAAATTGAAGCAAACACTATATCAAAGATTCTTTTTGAAAGATTTATTCTATAACTTTCAAAATTTTCTGCTTTTTCTGTTTTGAATTTTTTCCTCATCGTTGCGAAAATAGTAAAATGTTTGAATGTTTTTAATATTGTTTAAAATAATATTAAAAAATTATTTAAAAAACGATTCAAAATTATATCCTTTCTTTTCTAATTCATTTTTATTTGCTTTGAAAAACTTCTTTATAGTCTCAATTGTGACAGAGTTAGTAATACCATAAGAAATATTTTTTTTTGATTTAACATAAATATTTCCTTTGTATGTTGAATAAGAATCATATTCAAAGTTTTCACTTTCTTTTTCAGGGATTAAAATATTTTCCATTTTATAAGGAACTGATTTTGCCATCCCGACAAGCTCAAAATTTGGGACTCCATCTTTGATTCCCAAAACCAGTCCCCCGCTAAAACCACGGTTAAATACTGCATCAATTAAAAATGAACCTGATTTAATTTTATCGGGATTACTTACAATTCCTCTCGTGATCATCTGGAATCCCATTGGATATCCAATAATATACACAAAGCTTCCCCATTCCAAATTATTCGATTCTCCGCATGGATAATTGAAAAAAGGAATGTTTTCATTTGTTTGATTTATTTTTTTTCCAAGAAAAGCAATATCATTCTTTTTGTCTATTGCCAGAATCTCCAGATCTTCGCCTTCAGGTATTCCTCTGATATGATTCATCTGTTTTGCCTTTATTGAAACACCTGAAATGTACTTATCTTTGGAAGAATTATTATTATAAAATGAAAAAATCGTATCAGGAAAATCAATAATATGGTTACATGTCAGGAACGCAATTCTTTCTTTATCATAATAAATTATTGTAGCTGTTCCTAAAACGGATTCGTTTGTAATTTCGGCAAGAATTGCATCCTTTTTTAGATTATCAGGCTTAAAATTTGATCTTGTAATTTTCTTATCTTCTGAAAATAAATAGTTTTCGTAAAAAACCAGACAATTGAGTTTTTTCACCGTTTTTGAAATTTCTTCTAATTGCTCTGAACAATTTCTATATGGGAATTCACTGTCGTATCTGCCGTCGGAAAGCGTTGGATATATTTTATCGTAAGTTTTCTTTGTACAAGAATTAAGTAAAATCAAACATATCAAAATAAAAAGAAATTTGTTTTTAACTCTATCTGGCAACTCTTTCATATTAATCAATTTAATTCAAATTTAAGGATCACTAAAATATAAAAAAAATCAATAAGTTGTTTAAAACTTACTAAAATAAGCTTTTCACATCATGTAAATTGTTTACAATCTGACAATTTGCCTTCGATAATTTTTTTAAAGACTGATGACCTGAAGCTACCAAAATACATTTACAGGCAATTTTCTCAGCTACTTCAAAGTCATGAAGGGTGTCACCGATTAAAAAACAATTCTTTGCGTTGATATTTTCTTTTGAAATAAGATAATGAGCCAAGTCAAGCTTGGAAGCAGCATGATGATTATTAATTCCGGCAATAGTATCAAAATAATGTTCAATATTATTTTGTTTAACAGATTGTAATAAGAAATTTTTTTCCATTGCCGAGAGAATAATTTGTTTGAATTTTTTTTCTTTAAAAAATTCAAGAATGTGTTTTGCTTTTGAAAACAGGCCGGCTTTCAGAATTTTTTCCCGGTATAGATCAATAAACTCAATTGCAACTTCATCAAATGGTTCCTTTTGGAAATCAAAACCTGCTTTCACATAATAATCTTTAACCGGAAAAGTGAAAATATCGCGATATTTCTCAATGGATAAAGTTTTGTGATTACGTTGTTTGAGAAGAATGTTTATAGAATCGACACAAATATCAATATCATTCAATAAAGTTCCATTCCAATCCCAGATAATGGTAATATCGTCTTTCATTTTATGGTTTAAATATTTTTTATTATGATATTAAATTTTTCATAATAATTTTAGACACAAAAATAAATAATATAAGTACTAAGTTGTAGATTTGTATTTTCTAATGAAATGAATTTACAATTTCTTTAACTTTTGTTACTTTTTCATTTAACAATTTTTTGTTTTTTGCTTCAGCAAGAAAACGCAGGTAAGGTTCAGTATTTGAAGGCCTGATGTTAAACCACCAGTCTTTAAATTCAAGTCTGTAGCCATCAAAATCAAACATTTCCAAAACCTTTTCTTTATTCAGAAAATAATCTTTTACAGCCACCATTGCTTCGTTTTTGTTTTCGATTTTGAAATTTATCTCACCCGAATTAGCATATTTAGATATCGTGCTAATAAGCTCAGAAACTTTTGTGTTTTTTTTCTTTATTTTATTAAGAATTCCAAGAATTATCAAGCATGCCATTATACCTGAATCGGAATAATAGAAGTCCCGAAAATAGTAATGTCCGGCAAGTTCACCACCGAATATTCCATCAATTTCACGTAGTTTTAATGCAGCGTAGGCTCGCCCAACTCTCCATGTATGCATTTTACTTCCAAATTTTTCAATATAATTACCAACAGATTTAGAGGTTCTTATATCTTGCAAAACATTTCCTTTTAATCCTTTTTCATCAAGAAAATAATGAGCTAAAACAGCAATCATTAAATCAGGTGAAATAAAATCACCTTTTTCATCAATAAACATAACCCTGTCAGCATCACCATCGAAAATTACGCCTACATCACATTTTTCATTTTTTACTAATTCTTTTAATTGTAACTGGTTTCTTTCATATAGTGGATTAGGATCATGACCGGGAAAATTTCCGTTAGCTATTTCATTAATATAAATTGGTTTATCTCCGAATAAGTTTTTAACAAAAAGTGAGGCCATTCCATTTGAACAATCGATAGCAATTTTTAAATTCGAAATATTGGATAAATATTTGCTTAGAAACTCAATATATTTATCCCGTGCATTGAAATTAATAAGTTTTCCTTTTGAGTTATTAAGAATTACAGGATCGCTTAGTTTATCTTCAATATCTTTTAAACCTGTGTCATAACCAATGGGTAATGCATCCTTTCCCGAGATTTTTAATCCATTGTATTCTTTTGAGTTGTGAGAGGCTGTTATCATCGCAGAAGCTTCGAAACCAAAATAAGCTGTTGACCAATAAATCATTGGAGTAGTTGCAAGCCCGGCATCATAAACATCTGCACCACTATCGGTAATACCGTTTGACAGGTATAAGAAAATTTCATCGGATGATAAACGAACATCACGGCCGATTAGAACTTTTTTGGTTTTTAATAGTTTTGGTAACAAAAATCCGATTTTGTAAACATCTTCTTTTGTGAAATCTTTATTGTAAACTCCTCTAATATCGTAGGCTTTAAAGGCTTTCATGTTTTATATTAATTAATAATTCATATTTTGTTGCAAGATAGCAAATATTGCTATTTGGGGTAAAGGGAAATAAAGGTTTGCTGATACACATATTTCCCACAATATTAAATTTTAGTAATTAAATTTTTATCATCATCTGTTTGAAACTCAGGTTGAATATTGAAATGATTAATTCCGTTTTGCTTTAAAATATCTCCGATTTCTTTCAATATTCCTTCAAAATCCAGAATGTTGAAATTTTCTGAAAGGTCAACATGACTTTCGAAATGTATTTCATTATCATTAAGTTGCCAAATATGAATATGATGTATGTTTTTTATTCCTTCAATCATTGAGATTTGTTTACAAATGTCTTCTGTTTGAATGTTTTCCGGTGTAAATTGCATTAAAACTTTGATAGATTTAATAAATATTTTCCAACTTGAAAATATAAGGTAAATTGCAATGATGATAGTGATTATACTATCAAGATAGAAGATAGAAAAATATTTCATAGCCAAACCACCCAGTAAAACTGCAAATGAAGTTACTACATCGGATAACAAGTGAAGATAGGATGATTTGATATTCAGGCTTCCTTTAGCATCCCTTTGCAAAAGCAAAACACAAATTGAATTAATGATAATACTTGAAATTGCTAAAATTATCACAATACCTGATTTTATTTCACTTGGTTCCTGAATACGGACAATTGCCTCATTTATAAGAAATATAGCGACCGCAAAAAGAATTGCTGTATTTATGAATGCAGCAATAATTTCGGCACGTTTATAACCGAATGTTTGTTTGATAGTGTATTTTCGTTTTGATAATTTATTAGCCACATAACTAATTATCAACGAAATTACATCGCTTAGATTATGCAATGCATCACTCAATAATGCCATACTTCCTGAAACTAAACCCCCTATAATTTGAGATACAGTTATTAGGATATTTAGGAAAATTGATAATCCGATTTTCTTTTCGGCGTTTTCGCTAATACCATGATTATGTAGTTCTGACATTGAAAAGAATTTAATGGCTTAAAGGTTTATTTCTTTTATTTATAATTATTTGAAAAAGAATTGAAATCAAAAAGCAAAATAAAAAATCGGGGAGATAAAATATGATAGGCAGGTTTACAATTAATCCTGAAATTAACATGGTGAGTCCAGTAAAAAAAATGCCCCATTTAACTGTATTAAGAATATTTAAACTTTTGTTAATATCTCTTGAAATCGTATAAATTATTAATCCTGTTAGAATCACAAAAGCGCCTAAAACTCGGTAAATATAATTGAAATAATCATGGTTGGTCCAAAGATTATTCATCCCAAAAACAGAAAACACTGTTTCATTGGCAAATAGTCGCACAATTCCACCAAAAATAAAAAAAAGTGCTACTATTTTCAAAATAGTTCTGTGTGTTTTCATTTCAATATCTTGATATGTTTTTAGTTTCAGAATGGAATTTTTCTAATCCGATTTCTTTCATTCTTTCATTGATTTTTCTCCACCTTTGCTCTAAATGTTCATCGAAGCCTGTATTTTTGCAAGGGAATTCAGTGCATTGAAAACAGAAGTCAATTTTTCTGTTTTTAATACAGTTTCTCACCTGGCAATTGTCATAAAGATGACATTCTGTTTTTCTGCAACCTTCGCAGTTTACTTCTGAAAAAAAATCCAACATCAATTTAAAATCAAGATATTTTTCAAATTTAGGTTCATTCAACAGCTTGATAAATCGTTTTGCATAAATATCAAAATTACCTAAATAGTCTTTTAGTTTTTTGCTGTGATTACTTATTTTTCCATTTTTGAAAGCAAAACATTTTTCGCAGCAGATTCCACAATAGCCGTATTTAAATTTTATAATCTGTGGATCTGTTACTTCTTTTACCGGTTTCATTATTCTGGAAAATTTTGTTATTCAATAAATTTTGAAATTTTTGATTTATATAGAATGGAATATTTAATACACTTTTTAATATTTTTAATTTTTTCCATATCACAAATAAGTTCTTTTCTTGAGAATTTTTCAATCTCGAAAATCCCATTATTATTTTCCTGAAGTTTTAGAAACTGATCCAGGCAAACAATACCGCGTGCAATTATTGGGATAATTTCATTTAAAGCTGATTTGATATTTTTTGACGGATAAGCTAAATTGCAAAATTGTTTGATTGTGCTATCTGTAAGTTCCAAAAATTCATTATTCAAATCATTTATACTTTGTGAATAATTTACTAATGTTTGCTGCTTGTTGTGATAATCTTTATGAGCGTCAAAAATATCATTTGTTAATTGAAGTATATTTCCTAAAGAATAGATTGCTTTTTCCTCGTTTACAATTAATGGATTATTTAAAACTGACCTGTATAACAAAGTAAAATAACCGCCCTTATCGTAGGATATTTTTCTTAATTCACTATTTGTGAGTTTTTCTTCATTTATTTGTTTAAGGCTTTCTGTTTGAGCTTCGCCGGCAATTTTAAAATAATGCTCAAACAAATGAAAGTCTTTTGTGTTCTTATTTAATTTATTAAAAAGATATTGGAGTAATAAAAATGAAACTGATGATTTTTCTTTTCCGTTTTCAATAAAACTAACTAATTCTGAATGAGTAAGACCGGAAGAGTCCATTAAATCATCATAAATGGGAGTAAAAGCACCTAAATATAATCCTCTTTGAATTTCTTCATTTGATAGGGTTGTTCCCCTTAATTTTGAAAACCAGGAGTTTGTTATACAGCTTTGTATGGTATAGAATGAAATTCGTGAGATGTGTTTTGAGGATAAAGTTAGATCAGATTGTTTTAAAAATGAATTTAATTCGTTAATTAATATGCGATTGCGATATCCATTAATCAAATAGATTTTAATACCGAGATTAAAATATGTTTTATAAATATCAATATTAAGTGGCATTCAATTTTTTTTGATAAAAATAGAAAAAAACTTAACAGAACGACTAAAATTGGTTGTCTGAAATTTTAAAATATGGAAATTGGGAAAAGTAATCAAGGCTTCCTTCAAAGTGAAGCCTTGATTACTTTAATTCAGTTTTGGAAAAAACAGAAAAAATTATTGAAATACTACGATCAAATTTCTACCGAAAATTAATTTCCTCTATGTTTTCCCATGGCACATAAACCTGATTATCATTATCAATGAAAATCAAAGCTCCCTGGTTGCTATCAGTTACATCATGGCTGTCGCCGAGTAAGAGTTTTTGACCGTTTCTTAATTCTATTTTTGAGTAATTATAATTTTTAGGAATTATTTTTTTAATATTTCTGAAAGGGATATTAAACTCTATGTCATTATATTCTCCTTGTAAGATTTCATAATCGAAGGCTTCATCAAGATCAAAAACTATCATCCCCGAAATTGATTCATCGTCGATGGTTGTAACTGTACCGGCAAGTGGAAGTGGCTCAGGGAATTCATCATAAGCAACACCGAAATACTTTTCATTGTCATCAAAAACAACTTTATCAAATTCATCCCATTCAATTTCCATACGGCCAAAATCCGGGACATTAACAATAACTCCACGATTTCCACTGTTCACATCATTACTGCCGGTGAGATAAATCTCACGTCCCGATTTTAAAGTTATATCACAACCTCTGCCTGTTTTCTCAATTGATTTGATTTTTCCAAATTCGATTGAATAGTCGCCATCTCTATTATCACCATCTAATTTACCTGTTGTAAGTCGTTCATCATTATCCCATTGAATATATCCTGTAAATTCGCCTTCAGAACTGAATACCGTACCGTAAATTGGTTTTCCGAATGAGTATTCAAGTTTTTCCGGAGTGGGGAAAAATTCAACTTTTTCAATCCGCGACCAATTCAAGTCAATTTTACCAAGTTCTTCATCATAAATTTTAACTTTGGCTCCAATATCATTTGAACCACCTTCAAGATTGACAATATTGTCATTTTTCAAAACAAGCTGAATTCTTTCACGTCTTAATATTTCAAGGCTTTTTATCTCACCAAATTGACACACAAATGTGTGATTGTAGTCGTAATTACTATTATAAACGTCAATATTAAAGAACCAAAATGATTCTCTTCTTCCTCTGTTTGAACTCCTGTCAAGAATATCTTTATCTCTTCTTGAAAGATATTTCAGGTTTTCGTTTGAAAGTTTTGTCGAATTAAAATAATCGAACCAAAAAACTTCTTCACTTCCCCAGCGAATTGCACCCTGATAGGTGTTATTGTCAATAGTGGTTACTTTTCCATAGATCATTCCTTCATCCGATTGGGCTTTAATTGGCTCTATACCAAATAAAATTGTTGTAATTAATAATGTTGCAAGTACAGATACGATTTTCATATTTTTAAAATTTAGGTTTATTTTTCATTTTTATTTTTATGACGTTGTATTGTGTGAATAAGTTACAGATCATAAAGTTTAACTTAAATAATTATTTATTCGAAAATTTAAAAACTCATTAAAAAGAAAAAATTTTATTAAAATATCCTATATTTTTTAATATTCAGTAAATAATAGTATATTTGCTTTTCATTATTGATAAAAAAAATATTTAGCCATGTCAAAAAAAACAAATTTCATTAAAACAAAAACTATAAAATTACTCATAGTAATTGTTTTAGCTTTTACTCAATCCTCTGATATTTTTTCTGAGAATAAGATTGCTTACAACAAAGGATCTATCAATTCGGATGAAACCGGTTGTGAATACATAATAATTTCACCTAATGCCGATTATTTTGTTCAATGGGCAAATGAAATAAAAAACTTCCGGAATAAACAAGGGATCATTACAGAGGTTTTTACTCTCGAAGAAATTGGAGGTAACTCTGTTAATGAAATTGAAGATTTTTTAAACAATGCTTATACAGGCTGGGATATTTCACCTATTGGAGTACTTTTATTAGGTGATTATGGAACAAATTCCGAAAATTCTATTATCTCACCCGTTTTCAATGGTTATTGTGTTGCAGATAATATGTTTGCAGATGTTGATGGGGATGATTTACCTGAAATGGTGATTTCAAGAATTTGTGCCACAAACCAAACTGAATTGGAAATTATGATAAATAAGTTTATCGAATACGAATCATCTCCTCCGGTTTCTTTAAATTTTTATCAAAATCCGGTTACATCAGTTGCTTTTAGTACCCCCACAATCAATCAACTTTATATAGAAGCTATTGGAGGCTTTTGGAAAAATATTTTAAATAAAGAGCCGGTAAGAATAAATGAGATTATGTCGGGTGATCCATCTGTTGATCCCTGGACTACAAATGCCGAATATTTGCCGCTTGTAGAATATCTCGGGCCGAACGGGCTTGGTTACATTCCTGAAACACCAGCCGAATTAGGAGGATGGACAGGTGGAAATGCCAGTTTAATAAATGAAGCTATCAATCAAGGTGCATTCATGATTATTCAAAAGTCCCATGGAAATATAAACGGTTGGGCACTTCCGTCATATACAACAGCTGATATAAATGGATTGACTAATGAGGATCCGGTTTTTGTTCTTTCGATAGATTGTTTAACAGGAAAGTTCAATTCCTCTCAGGAATGCTTTGCTGAAAAATTTCATCGTTATTCATATAATGGGGAGAATTCTGGTGCACTAAGTGTTATTGCCCCCTCCGAAGTTACTTATTCTTTTATAACTGACTGGTATGGTTGGTTTGTGATTGATTTTCTCTGGGGAGACTTTATGCCCGACCTTCCTCCATACATTATTTCAAATTACAAATATACCGCTTTTGCAAATTTTGCTGCAAAGCATTTACTGTCTCAATCAACCTGGCCTTTTAATACATCAAATAAAAAAGTAACCTACAACCTATTCCACCATTTTGGTGATGTTTTTTCAGTGATTTACACTGAAATACCCCAAACACTTACTGTTGTTAATGAAGAAACAATCCCTGAAGGAGCTGATAATATTTCTATTTCTGCAGAAGAGGGTACATTTATTTGCTTTTCGGTTGCCGGTGAAATTATTGGTAGGGGAGAGGTTCAAAATTCCCCTGAAATTATTCAAATAATCCCGCAAACTGGAGGAACTGTAATTGATGTTGTTGCTACAAAAAGTAATTATTTCAGGTATGAAAGTTCAATAAATGTTACAGGTAACGGAAGTTCGCAAGATATTCAATTGACTTCGGGATATCAGTTTGTATCAAGCAGAATCGAACCTGAGAATACTGATATGTTGATTGTCTTACAAGATATTTTGAATGATAATCTTGATTTTGTCAGAAACTCAAATGGAGAAACTTTAAGAAAAATAGGGCCAAACTGGGTGAATGGAATTGGTGATTGGATTTCTACGGAAGGGTATTTATTTAAAATGTTCGGTTCTGAAAATCTTGAGTTCTCCGGTGTAGAAATTGCAGCTTCAACACCAATTGATTTGGTTGCAGGCTATCAATTTGTAAGTTATCTTCCAGCCGATGCTATTGATGCTTTATATGCGTTTGATGGAATTCTGGGCGATAATTTAGAATACATAAGAAATTCAAATGGTGAAATGTTAAGAAAAATCGGGCCTAATTGGGTAAATGGGATTGGTGATGCAATACCTGGTGAAGGTTATCTTATTAAAATGTTTGCCGATGATGAATTGGTTTATA
>CAYWXI010000080.1:0-8850 GCA_964462015.1 uncultured Bacteroidales bacterium
AAGAAGGAGTTTATTTTTATAGGATAAACTGCGGAAATGAGGAAGTAATAAGCGGTAAAATCGTAAAGATTAAATAAATTCACCAAATGTCGAAAAGGAAAATAGCCGCGAATGCGCGAATAAATAATAAGGAATTGAAATTGGAAAATAGAAATCGACATTAAGAGAGTCTCACTCTCCCCCTCTCCTATTCGTAGGAGAGGGGGCCGGGGGGTGAGGTAAAAGAAAGAAACGAATGCCACGAATGCACGAATTAAAAAACAAAACCATGAAACCACAAACCCCAATAACCCAAACCATTACCCTGATAATATTCTTATTAATCTCCCACACATTATTCTCCCAAATAATCACCGTAAAGCAAGACGGAACAGGCGATTTCACCACAATACAAGAAGGAATTAATGCCTCCGTTGACGGAGATACGGTACTGGTATATCCCGGAATATATTTCGAAAATATTTTATATGGCGGAAAGGAAATTATTTTGGCAAGCCTATATCTTACAACACAGGATAAAAGCTACGTAAATAACACAATAATTGACGGCAATCAAAACGGAAGTTGCGTAAGAATGATGTCGGGTGAGGATGAGGGTACAGTTTTATGCGGATTTACAATACAAAATGGAACAGGATATACAGAAGATATGATTGGGGGTGGCCTTTATATTAAAAACTCTTCAATTGTAATTAAGTTTTGCATAATTAAAGAAAATTTTGCCCATTATGGTGGTGGAATTTATTGTACAAACTCCAATATTACTTTAATTGGCTCTTTAATAGCTTATAATTGGGGTTTTAGAATTGGAGGAGGCATAGCTCTTATTAATAATACAGTAATTTGCTTTGATACTATAAATAAGAATAGTATTTATCTAAATTATTCAAGTAAGGGTTCGGATATAAAAACAAATATATTTTGTCCGGTATTAGAAATAATATTAGATACTTTTACGGTTTTAAATCCCGATTATCACTTTATCCTTTCAACAGATGAATTTAGTAATCCTGTAAATAATTTTACAGTAAATATACAACACTCAAAAATTGATGTTGTGAAAAATGATGTATATGTAAACCCACTTATGGGAAACAATAATAATTCAGGCTTATCCCCTGAAGAACCATTAAAAACAATAGCTTATGCATATAAGAAAATACTTCCCGATACAACCTGTAATCGAAATATTTTTCTCGCCGATGGTGTTTATTCACCAAATCTAAGTGGTGAACGATTTCCGCTTAATGCAAGGAGTTATATTAATTTAATAGGAGAAAGCCGCGATAGTACAATACTTAATGCAGATTCTATTTCATATCTTTTTAGAGGCAATAATTTAACACAGAGCTATTCAGTTAAAAACCTTTCATTTATTAATGGTTTTGGAGACTATACTCTTTCCGGAAATATTGAAGGAGGAGTTTATTTAATTGAAAACAGCAACTTAAATTTTGAAAACATTAAAATTTTTAATTGTATTGGGAAAAGTGGTTCAGGTATTAATGGAGGATATATTGATAGTATTTATGTTTCAAGAACTTTATTATTAAATAATAAAGGTACCAGTGCTTTTCGGCTTATTAATTGGATAGAAACTCCAAGAATTTTTGAAATTAAAAATTGTTTAATACAAAATAATGGGCCTGGTATTAATTTCAATGCAGGACCTGGAGGTGGCATGATAATCGCTGGATCATTATCAACTCCAAATACCTATACCGGAAAAGCTACAAATATTCAAATCACTGAAAACCTTAATTACCCTGAGCCAATCTGGCCTCCGGGATCTGTAGTTGGTTTAGGTATAGGAAACCATGCCTTTGTTAATTTAATTAATTCCACAATTGGTAACAATGTTGTTGATGGGGTGGAAGGTGCTGCAATTGTAGTAGATGATGGTGCTGAATTAAATATTTATAACTCTATACTTTATGGAGATTCATTATATGAATTATCACTTGGCTACTCTTCAGGTTCTTCTTATCCCGTAACATCCAATGTTTGTTACTCAAATATTGAGGGTGGTGAGACCGGAGTAAAAAAATGGCAAAGTAATCACACACTAAATTGGCTTGATGGCAATATAAATGAAGATCCGCTATGGGATACGGCCTCGGCATTTCCTTATTCATTACAGGAAGATTCACCTTGCATAAATGCCGGTACTCCAATGTATGAGAAGGGTATGGAACCACCCTTTATTTTTAGTGAAAAAGATACTTTGTATTATTTTGTAACATTAAACTATGCAGATACAATACTTTTGCCTTCTACAGACCTTGCAGGCAAGCCGAGAATATCGGGTGGCAGAATAGATATGGGTGCTTATGAATTTGATAATACATCAGGTATTAATGATTTAAATCCTCAAAACACAGATGATAATAAGATAATTGTTTACCCCAATCCGTTTTATTATCACACATTTATTGCATTCAAGCTTTTGCATGGCGGCAATGTACAGGTAATTATTTACGATATAAACGGCAAAAAAGTAAAAAGCCTTATGAACGCCAAAGTCTCAAAAGGAGAATTCAGCCTGACATGGGAAGGCAACAATGACCAAAACCAAATAGTAAAGCAGGGAACTTATATTGCAGTGATAATGATAAATGGAAAGAAAGCGGGTGGGGTGAAGATTTTGAAGAGAAAGTAGAATTAGTAAATAAAATTAAGAAATTTGTCTCACACCCTAAAAATATGAAACATCCATTTTTTCTTATATTTTCTTATATGGCTTATATGGTTCAATTTTTAAACCGATGAAATTTACTTTTTCTTCAAATGTTGTTCATACATCCAAACAGCATCCAAATGAATCATTTCATCTAATGGAATATTTTTCTTTTTTGCTTTTTCTTTGCAATTTAATAACCAATCTTCAGAGTTTCGTATTGAAATTTCAACATATTTTATAAAATCAGGTTTATCCAATTCGTTTTTATCGTATCTCATTGAAAAAATATGTTCAGAATACTCGTTTACTAAGTTTCTAATTCCTGTTTTTGAGTGTTTTTCTTCATTCTTAATTTCTTTCATTATATTCCTGTCACTAAGAACACTCCTAAAAGTTTTGTAAAATTTGCTTTCTTTATCATTTGGGAAATAAACATCATAAGCATTTTCAATAAAACTCCAACCAAAATCATAATGAGTTAGGTCAGTTGTCATAAACAGAATAAAATCTTTATTTTCAATCTCCTCCTGAAGTTTTAAATCCTCTACTTTGTTATCTTGTTTTATTCCGTTCAGATACCTTGTTTTGTTATAATACCAAAATTCATTATTAAAAATTTTATTTGGAATATGCTCATATAAAATATTAAAATAATAACTGTCGGCAACAATTAATACTTTTGGTTTTAAGGAATCCGGAAGATTTTCAATTTTAATTTCCGGATATGGCATTTCCAAATGATCAGTTTCCCATAATAAATTCATTGACTCTCCAATGTCATAATCCTGATTTCTTAGCCTTCCGGAATATTCTATGGTATCCCAAACAAAATCGGGGAGCTCAATATTTCGAAGTTTTTCCATATATTTTATTAGTGAATCGACTGTAAGACAAACACAATATGAATTCCAATGAATTCCATATTCAGGATAAAGTGGGATGGAAGTTGTGTCATTGACTTTTTCAAAATAAGTGTTAAAATCAATGTAATCAATATTTAAACTATCGGATTTTTCAATAATATATTCGTAGGATGATTTCTTTTTCGGGAATTTAAAATATCTATCTGGAATTGCATCATTAATTATTCTTGCTTTTTGGGGTTCGTAAATAACTATTAAATCAATATTTATTTTTTTTAAAGTATCCTGAATGCATTTTAATTTCCGAAGTTTTTCCAGGTAAAAGTCATCCCATAAATAATTAATACCAAAATACGCATCAATATATCGTTCATCAAACATCTGACAATTTTTCCCGACAATTATTCTGTTTGCGTTTGCCTTATTGAAAATGCTGTAATCAATTTGATTGTTAATCCTCACCAGCAAGCTTCTAAACCCGATGTTTTCCTCAAGATAGTCATTATAATTATTTTGAAATGAACCGTTAAACCAGGAAGATGTTGATAATTTTGGTTTCACGGTATTTGTGAATGCACCTTTTAGTGGCAGGATTTTAAATATTTCAAATTGTTTTTGTAATACCGGAAAAACCAATATTAAAATTATTAAAATGAATATTATATGTTTTAATTTATTCATATCAAAACCTGAAATAAATAAAAGGATTAAAATCAGATGAGGTGATGGATGCAATGCTTAAAATCAGAAATATTATTGCAAAAGCACTCATCATAATAATGCTTAGATCTTTTTTCTTTGCAAAAAACAAACTATTTTGGAAGATTTCAATTTTTTTGAAAACTCCCCAAAACGAGAAGAATATCGCAAAAACCAGGACGATAAAAAATTTCTCACTTAAATAATAAGGAGTTGTGCTGAAATCGAAAGAAAACATTTTCTTTAAAAAAACACCGGTTTCGTGTAAATTATCAGCTCTAAACAAAACCCATCCAATCATTGTAATAAAAAAAGTGATAATTATGCTTAGGGTTTTTCCGATTTTTGAATAGATTTTTAACAGAAACACTCTGTCGGCGATGAGAAAAAAGCCATGAAATGCACCCCAAATGACGAAATTCCACGCCGCTCCGTGCCATAGCCCTGAAATCAGAAAAACTAACCAGAGATTAAAATACAATCGTTTCGGGCTGACTTTATTTCCTCCCAAAGGGATGTAAAGATAATCTTTCATCCAACGGCCAAGAGTAATATGCCACCTTCGCCAAAATTCGGTAATACTTTGTGAGATATACGGATTATTGAAATTTTCAGGGAATTTAAAACCTATCATCCTCCCGATCCCGATTGCCATATCGGAATAACCCGAAAAATCAAAATAAATCTGGAAAGTATAGGCAATAACTCCCATCCATGCAAGATAAGATGTTAGTTCAATTTCAGTTAAAGCGAAAATTTGGTCAACCTCTTTCCCCAAAACATTTGCAATTAAAACCTTTTTTGAAAGTCCGATAATAAAACGAAAAAATCCTGTCAGACGGTTATCAATGGTTTCATTTGCCGAACGATCTTCAATTTGGTCGGCAATTTCATTAAATCTGACAATGGGCCCTGCAATAAGTTGCGGGAACATTAGAATGTAAAGAGCATAATCGGTGATTTTTTTTAAAGGTGTATGAACTTTGCGGTAAACATCGACAGAATATGTAACTTTTTGAAAAGAAAAAAATGAAATTCCGATGGGAAGTGCAATGTTTATCCAGCTAACACCACTGTATCCCAGGGATGAACAAACCTCATTCACGTTTTCAATAAAAAAATTAGCGTACTTAAAATAAGCAAGCAATCCGATATTAAGAATTACGGAAAGGGATAAAAGCGTTCGCCTGATTTTTCTTGAGTTTGAATTATGTAATTTTCTAATTAAATAGAAATCAATTATAATTGAACCAAAAACTATAAAAATAAAATCAGGTGCTCCCCATGCGTAAAAGAAAATACTTGCAATTAATGCAGTGATGTTTTTTAATTTTTTTCCTGATAAATAATAAAGTATCAGAAATGCCGGAAAAAAATATAATAGAAATAAACTACTGCTAAAAACCATATACTTTCAGATAAACTAAAATGCATAAACTTTTTGAATGCCAAATTAATAAGAGTTTTGATATTTCAAGAGTTTTGTATTTCATTTTTTGCATTTTCGATTTGTGTCAGTTTAAAAGCAAGATTGCACAAATCAAAAAAATCATGCAAAAATAGCAAAAGAAACAGCATTTCTTGAAATATATATTTGCAAGAAATGAAAAACATATTGTTTTTTGTTCAAAAACGTGCAATATATGTTCGTATCCGTTCGGTAATACTAATAAAAGGTGTTTTAAAGTCTGTGTTTCAGGTGAAAAAATATTTGGTATAGTATTGGAAGATGATATGTAAGTACTTAAATAAACCCTATACATAATAAAAGAGATATAGTTTAAATGTTTAACAAAATCTATTAATAATGAAAAAATCATTTACTTTAATAATGATAATATTGTTTTGTGTAATCTCGGTTTACACACAGGAAATCATTGACTTCGACTCTGACCGGTGGCAAAAAGTTTACGGTGAAACTTCCGAATATCTTGGACGAAAGAGTTTTAACGGAACAGCATTTCTCAAAGATGTAGAATTTGAGAATGGCGTTATTGAATTTGACATCGCTTTAAACGGCCAGCGTTCTTATCCGGGCATAAGGTTCAGGATTCAATCGAGAAATGATTTTGAGCATTTTTATATCCGGCCTCACCGGGCAGGCTTGTACCCCGACGCCTTACAATATTCACCCTCAATGAATGGTATCAACGAATGGCAATTATGCAATGGTACGGGTTATACAGCTGGAATAACTTTGCCCGAAAATGAGTGGATACATGTAAAAATGGAAATAAAAGACGACAGGGCGAGAATATTCATAAATGATGAAAAAAAACCTGCTCTCGAAATAAATGAATTAAAGCATGGGAGAAGTACCGGAACAATAGGTGTAGCAGGGCAGGCAAACGGAACAGCCTATTTTTCTAACTTTACTTATTATCCTGATGATGATTTGGATTTTGGAGAGCCGGCCGTTAAAGATATTCCTGTCGGGATGATAAAAAATTGGGAAATTTCACAGGCATATAATGCTATGGATGTGAAATTTGATAAAACACCCGAACAACAGGGAATTACCGATATTATTTGGCGAAAAGTTGAAGCTGATGAGTTTGGATTAGTTGATATTGGAAAATATGTTGGCAGGCTTGGCAGGGCTCCGGATATGATATTTGCCAGAACAATCATCAATGTTGAAGAAGACACTTTAATGGAGTACCGCTACGGTTACAGTGATGCAATTTCTGTTTTTTTAAATCAAAAAGCTCTTTGTTTTGGAAACAGTGGGTATCAGCAACGTGATCCATCATTTCTTGGTATTATAGGTTTGAATGATGCTGTTTTTCTTCCACTGAAAAAAGGAGATAATGAATTACTCATCATGGTTGCTGAAAGCTTCGGTGGCTGGGGTTTTATGTTTCAGAATGGTAATGAAGTTTATTTTGAAGATGGCATTACAAAAGAATGGGAAACTGCAAAAGAATTTGCTACTTCCGAATCTGTTTTATATGATCCTGAGAGAGATTTTCTTTATGTAAGTAACTTCGATCAGTTTGCAGTGGGGAATCCGCAGATTTCTCAATCATTATCAAAGCTTTCCATGGATGGAGGAATTATTGAAAAGGATTGGATAAGTGATTTAAATAATCCACTTGGTATGACTATAATAAATGATGAATTATATGTTGTAGAAAGGCAAAGTATAGCTATTATTAATTTAGATGATGGGGAAATAATTGAAAGAATAGATTTGCCCGGTTCAGCTTTTCCAAATGATATTGCTGCTGATAATAATGGAAATATTTTTATTTCGGATTCACGTAAGAATGTAATCTGGAAAGTGACAAATAATGAAGCTGAAGAATTTTTAAGTTATCCTGATGTTGAGGACCCCAATGTAATGTATTTTCATAAAAATAAAATTTTAATCGGTAATAGTGGCGATTCAAGGCTTAAAGCGGTTGACATTGAAACAAAAAAGATTACTAATGTTGCGGCTTTTCCCGAAGGTTTTATTGATGGAATTAGAGTTGATAATGATGGAAATTATATTGTTTCGCTTTGGAAAGGAAAAATTTACAGAGTTAAAGATACTGGAGAAATTGAACTTATTTTTCATACAGAAAATACCGGATATTTTAGTGCCGATTTTGAATATATTCCACAAAAAAATCTATTAATAATACCAACATTTTTCGAAAACAGAGTGGTTGGTTATAAAACAGATTGGTAAAAAGATTTTATATGGAGTAACGGTATATTGGTGTATTTGAAATTGGGTTATAAATTGCTATATTGTATAATTTCTGCAATATAGCAATTTAACAATATTCCAATCCGGATAATAATTTATTAAGATTTAGAAATATAAACTATAGAAAATTACAATTCTTTAATTTTAATATTTCTATACCAGACATCATCACCATGATCCTGAAGGCCGATATAACCTTCTTCAGCAGTATTTATAAAATCGTCCCAATCTTTGAATTTGCTGTTGGCACACATTTCTTTCCATTCAGGTGTCCAGAGGTGGTATTCCACAACATTTTCTCCATTCATCCAATGAATCACTGTTCCTCTATAAACCAGTATTTTCACATGATTCCATTCACCTGCTTGTTTTGCATTTTGAGGAACGGCAGGGATTAAATCATATAAAGCACCTGCCTGACGATTTCCGTCTTTACCAAGTCGGGCATCCGGATGTTTTGCATTATCCAAAACCTGCATTTCGGGAGAAGATTTATAAATTGGTTGTCCTTCGACTTCTTGGGCAAGATAAAAAATACCGGAGTTTCCTCCTTCTGAAATTTTCCATTCCAGTGAGATTTCAAAGTTTTTATACTTTTTATCAATAATAATATCGCCACCGCCGCCACCGGCTTCTCCTTTGCCTGATCCAATACAATGCAAAGTTCCGTCAACAACTTCCCAGCCCTTTTCGGGGAATGAACCTTTATTATATCCACGGAAACCTTTATTGCTTTCTCCATCAAATAATAAAACCCATCCGTCATCAATTTCTGCTTGGCTGAGTTTATTAATTTCTGCTTTTGCTTTAGTAATTTTTGTTTTTGATATTTTTCCGGTTGATTTACAAGAAATCATTGCTGTAATTATTAAAAAAATTAATATGTATTTTGTTGTTTTCATGTATTTGAA
>CAYWXI010000080.1:8950-16370 GCA_964462015.1 uncultured Bacteroidales bacterium
GTAGTAACCACCCTGATTTCATCATCATCACTAAGATTTGTAATTTTCATATTTTCACCATCCCATAATAATTTACGTTTAAGATCCTGCAAACGAATAGCAAGGTTTCCCATTACAACCATTTCATTCAGAGGGCCGGAATAATTAAAACAAGAACTTGTTTCGATTCTGTTTTCGGGGCTTTCTTTGCAGGCCCGTACCCAATCCATCTCGTGGCCGCCGCTCATTGCTTCCGGGATTCGTCGCATACTTGGTTCAGGTCTTTTATAATCATTGTTCAATTCTTCAGGTAATAAGATGGGGTTCCTTCCGTAACAACCACACATGAGTTTACCTTTTGTCCCTACAAAAATTACACCTCCCGATGAATCACCCATAATTTGTCCGTCTTTTAGTTCTTCCGGTCGTTTGGGTAGCAATCCGCCATCATACCAGGTAAGTGAAACGGGTGGCATTTTCAATTTTTTATGTTTCTTACGTTCAGGGAATTCATAATAAATGGTAGAGGAATGTGGAGCACTCTCAGTATTAACTTGTGTTGAACTACCTTGAACTGCCGAGGGATAGCCTAATTGAAGTGCCATAAAAACAGGATCCATGATATGACATGCCATATCGCCGAGAGCACCGGTACCAAAATCCCACCAGGCACGCCAGTTCCACGGAGTATAAGAAGGATGGTAGGGCCGCCATTGGGCAGGCCCGATGAAAAGATCCCAATCAAGTGTGGGGGGAAGCGAAGGTGTTTCCTCCGGACGTTCCAGTCCTTGTGGCCAGATTGGGCGGTTTGTCCATGCATGAACTTCTGTTACTTCACCAATTGCACCGTCCCAAAGCCATTCACAGGTTTTACGAATTCCTTCACCCGAATTTCCCTGGTTACCCATCTGGGTTGCAACTTTTGTTTCGTTGGCCAGTTCACGCAGAACTCTTGATTCATAAACTGTGTGAGTTAATGGTTTTTGAACATAAACATGTTTGCCCATTCTCATTGCAGCGGTAGTGGCAATGGCATGTGTGTGATCGGGAGTGGCAATTACCACTGCATCAATCTGATTCCCCATTTCATCAAACATCTTTCGATAATCTTTATACTTTTTTGCATTAGGGTATGATTTAAAAGTACCTGCTGCATAATCCCAATCGACATCACATAAAGCAACAATATTCTGGTTGCTCATTTTTTTGATATTTGATGCTCCTACACCACCAACTCCAATGCCTGCAATATTTAACTTGTCACTTGGAGAGAAACGACCCGGTCCTCCTACAGTAAAACTTGGTAAAATTGTTATGCCGGCTGCGGCAGTTGCCACATTACCGATAAACTTACGGCGTGAAATTGTATTTTTCTTGTTTTTCATATTTTCCATGTGTTTATGTT
The DNA here is from genome assembly GCA_964462015.1 of uncultured Bacteroidales bacterium. Lineage (GTDB taxonomy): Bacteria > Bacteroidota > Bacteroidia > Bacteroidales > JAEINX01 > JAEINX01. Next base: position 10,335 of record CAYWXI010000080.1, read on the forward strand.
TTTATTACATTTTTTATTAAAAAAGAAATTGGAAATTAGAAAATAGAAATTCAGGAGAAGACCCAATTTCCAATTTATAGTTTCATTCAATCATTAAACTGTAATACTTTCCCCAAGCGATCACTTTCAAAAGCCAGTTCAATTATCCTTATCACATCACGGGCTTCTTTGGGTTTTATTGCTATTTCATCATTATTATATAATACATCAAAAACATTTTCGTAGAATTTTTGATAAGAACCTGGTATGGTTTTAATATTACCTTTAAAAACCAATCCATCAATTTCGGTATTTAAAAATCCATATTGTTCGGGGAAATCTTCTCCCCAGCCGGCGTTATCAGGCGAAAATCCATTATCTAAATCTTCCTCCTGAGGATCGATCCCATATTTTACAAACGATCCTTTAGTTCCGTTTAAAATATATCGGGGGCCTTCTTCCCGAACCATCATTCCTGCTTTTAGTGTTACTTTTAGATCGGGATAATTTAAAACTACTTCAAAAGCATCATCAACTTTGCTCCCTTCACGTTGAGTTCTGATATCGGCCCAAACTGATTTTGGTAAACCGAACAAACAAACAGCCTGATCGATAAGGTGAGTCCCCAGGTCGTACAAATTTCCTCCTGCAGGTTCATCGGCTTCTTTCCATGGTTTTTTGTTAAGTATGGGAGTATATCTGTCGAAATGAGCTTCATATTCAAGTAAATTTCCCAATAAATCAGTTTGTAGCAATTTTTGAATGGTCAGAAAATCTCCATCCCACCTGCGGTTTTGATAAACAAAGATTTGTCGATTTTGCTCAAGCGATAAATCAATTAATTCCTGAGCCTCTTTTACTGTCGGAGTAAAAGGTTTTTCAATAACAACATGCTTTCCGGCAAGTAATGCTTTTTTTGTTTGTTCGTAATGATAAATATTTGGAGTTGTGATAACAATCAATTGAATTTCTTTATCCAAAAGAAGTTCATCAATTGATCTTACAACTTCAACGTCGGGATAATATTCCGGCGAATTATCACTATGCCTTTCAACAACTTTTATTAATTCAAAATTCTCATTGACATCAATGAAAGGAGCATGAAATAATTGCCCCGACATTCCAAAACCAACAAGGCCGACTTTAATAATTTCACTCATAATTTTTCGACTTTTAAATTATACTTTTCATATAATCATAACTTACTTTTACACATTCATAAGGAGGCAAAATACAATTATCCAGTTCAATGAAAAAATATTTCATACCGGCAAGTTTTTTATATTCAAAAATACTTTTGAAATCAATAATTCCCCGGCCTGTTTCAATATTTTTCCGTTCTGCTGTATTATCCATGTCTTTTACATGCCATAGTTCAAACCTGCCTGGATAATTTTCAAAATATCTAATCGGATCATATCCTCCTTTTTTGATCCAATATAAATCGAGTTGCATTTTTACAAGTTCATCATCTGTATTGTTTAATAATACATCATAAGGTATTTGTCCGTCAATAGTTTCAAATTCAAAGTCATGATTATGATATGCAAATTGGATTCCTGATTTTTTACATTTTTCACCGATAATATTAAAATCTTCGGCAAGTTTTTTATAAGAATCAATGCTTTTCCTTCTATCGGGATGTAACCATGGTATAACCAGATATGAAATTCCGGCCTCGCAAGTATCTTCAATAACAACATCGGCCTGGCCGACTTCAAAATTAGTATGAGTACTTGGAAGGATCATTCCATAGTTTTGAATAAGTTTTTTAAAATCCTTTGGCTTGTACCCATAAAATTTGCCTTCATTATATCCGGCAGCTTCAACCGAATTATATCCTATTTTGGCCAGCTTATCTAATGCAACCTCAATATTTTTATGTACCTCATCACGGATAGTATATAATTGTAAACCTATATATTTTGTTTTTGTGAAGGAACAAGCTGAAGAGGGAAACATTAAACCGGCAACTACAAAAGCACCTGAAGTTTTAATAAAATTTCGTCTTTGCATTTTTTACTGATTTATATGATTTGTTGTTTGTCTGCATCCCAATACACTTTTCTGTTTTCTTTATAGGCTTTTGTGCCCATATGAGCTGTAATTGCTTCTTCGAAAGCTTCATCAATATTACAACTTGCCTGTTGATTTCCTCGAATTGTTTCAAGCCATTCTTTAATATGCAAATGGGTGGTATTAACCCGTTTGCCTCCGCGATAAGTATATAATAAACCACGTCCGGCAAAATATTGTTCGGTTGGAGAAGTAACAGCATCAACATCTTTTCTTCCCGGCACAAAAGAATATATTGGTAAATTCGGGTCAATTACTCCCTGATCGATTTTTTCTCTGTAACGATCGGAACCGCGATCGGCATAAATATTCATTGTACTACCTAATTCCATGTAGGCATCATGTCCCATTATCACTCTGCCGCGGCGTTTATTGCTTGCCAGAGTTGCACTGTACATCATAGTTAAATCCTTTTCGGGATATTCAAAGACAGTGTGTAAAACATCGGGAACCGTACGGCCATCTTTAAAATAATATATTCCACCTGAGGAAACTGCTGAGTCAGGAATACCGAGATTAAGAATTTGGTTCATCGCATCATATTCATGAGTTAGCAAATCACCTGATAAACCGGTGCTATAATCCCACCAACATCTCCACCTGAAAAATCGTTCAAGGCTAAATTCATGTTGAGGTGCTTGTCCGATAAATTGTTGCCAGTCGATTGTTTTCGGATTTGCTTCGGGATTAATGGGGTAAACCCATGCTCCGTTAGGGTCGTTGCGGTTTGTTGTAACTTCGATTAAATTGATTTTTCCGAGTAAATTCTTTTCAACGGCCTCTTTGGCTTTGAAATAACTTTCGGTCTGACGGCCCTGGTGCCCAAGTTGAAAAACTATATTGTTTTCCTTAACAGCTTTTACAACTTCGTAAGTTTCGGGAACAGTCCATGTTAGGGGTTTTTCGCAGTAAACATGTTTGCCTGCATTGGCAGCCGCTATGGTCATGGGACCGTGCCAATGATCGGGAGTAGCGATAATCACAGCATCGATATCATCAGCAGCAAGAAGTTCCTTATATGTCCTGTATCTTTTAGGCATAGTAGTCATTTTTCCACCTGAACCTTCACGATTAATATTAGCTGCAGCTTTTTGAGCATTTTCAGCATGAATATCAAAAACGTCGCAGACTCCATTAACCACAACATTCAGGTTTTCCTGTTCCAGGTAATCATGATATCGTTTGTCATTATTGTTTTCCATTGCTGATTTTTGCAATGAATCAATATATTCGGGATGAGCAAAACCTGCGGAACGTGCTAAAGATGGCCCTCGATTTCCAAACCCTATTAAACCCAGACGAATCTGCTTGCTATCCGGTGCTGTATTTGGCATCACAGGGGCTTCACCACTGATTTTTATTTCTTCAAGTATGCTGTTTTTAAGGAATTTGTCGTATTGTTTTTTTTTGTATAATCCATAGAAGAATGCTCCTACAACAGGAACTGTTGCCAGGCCTTTCAATACTTCCCGTCGATTATATTTACCACCTTTTTCCGCTTCGTGATTATTTTTATTTTCAATATTTTCTGACATCTTTTATTTTGAAATTTTGATGTAAATATACTACAATTTTTTTCTATACTGATACATTAGGTTACATGATTGAAGGTGTTAATGATTTAATGTGATAATTAATTTAGCATTCAATCATTAGATTTTGTCCTAAAAATAAACCTGTCCAACCCAATTTGTCGGCTACTTGGAAACAGGTACAAAACAACCAAAGCAAATAATTCTATTAATATTTTATTAACAATCAAATAGCTTCCCTCAGTGGGCATGGCATATTTAAAGCCAATGAATGGTGGATGTGATAAATAGTAAAACGCTAATAAAGTTATTCCCGAAATTATTGCAATGCGTGTCAGACATCCGAGCATTAAACCTAAGCCAATTGCAATCAATCCCCACATATTCAGGAAGTCAGCAACAGCCAAAGCATTAGGATTTGAAGCAATAGATTCAAAAAAACCTGATAAAAATCCTTCTGAATCCAGTAAATACCCAACACTCGACCAGTTGGGATTGAGTAGCTTTACAAATCCTTCGTATAAAAAATGCCATCCTATCGTTACTCGTAAAACCACAAGCATACTTAATTGGGTATTTGAATATTTTATTGTATTTTTCATATGTTAATATTTTTGTTTCTAACTGACTGCCTAAGCTTTCCGTTTTGTCATGGTTTTCGGCTGCGCCATCGAAAACCCCGCCAAAACTATTTTCGCCATTCTATTTAACCCCGACCTAAAGGACGGGGCTACTTTTTGTCACTTTCATGTGTTTTTAAACTTTCTTATATAATTTTGTAATATTCATGGTTTGAAATTAGAAATTAGTCCCAAGCATTCGGGATGGCCTTATTTCTAATTTCTAATTTCCAATTTCATTTATCATCAAATTTCTCCATCTGACTTTAATTCCTCCACCCGAATGAATTTGCAGAGCTATTGAACCGTTAACTTCACCAATTTTTTCATCCCGGAGATCAATCATTTCCACACCGTTTAACCATGTAATCACATGGTCGTTAATTACGAGAATTTTCATTTGATTCCACTCTGAGGGTTTGAGAATTTCTTCCTTTTCTTCAGGGATTTGAATTAACCAGCCTCTTCCGTACGATTCGTAAATGCCCCCTGTACCGGAGCCTTTTGGAGCTACTTCAACCTGCCAGCCACTTATTTTGGTTCCTTCAATTTTTGAATGAAAAAACACCCCGCTGTTTCCATCAGCTTCTTGTTTAAATTGAAGATTCAAGATAAAGTTTTTATATTTCTTTTCTGTTGCAAGGTAACCGTATTTTTTTTCAGATCCACTTTCACAAATCAGATCACCATTCTCGACATACCATTTTTCCGTACCATAAATTTTCCATCCATCAAGATTTTTTCCATTAAAAATTGAATGTGTTTTATTTTTTATTTCCCGAATCTTTATATTTCTAAACCAAACTGTATCGCCATGGTCCTGTAGCCCGATATGGCCTTTTTTTGCCATTCCATAACCCGGATGATCTTTCCATTTACAAGCCCCGACTTTATTTTTCCAATCATCTGTCCATTGTTCAAACTCAAGGACTTTCACACCATTAAGCCAGTGCTCAACATGACTACCATTTACAATAATTCTTGTAGAATTATATTGGTCAATTGGTTTGAGCTTTACATTTGAAGCCGGATGCATTGCATAATTAGCGGCTGCCATTTGCCAGTCCTCAAGTTTGTGAGGAAATCCGATATTATCAAGTAACTGATATTCCGGTCCGGAAGCATAGACAGTTGGGAAGCCATCTTCCAAAACATGATAAAAAATACCGCTGTTTCCTCCTTCCGATATTTTCCATTCAAGCTTTAATTCAAAATCATCAAATTCCCTGTCGGTTATAATATCGCCACCAAGATCACCTCCTTTACCGAGAGCTATCAGGTTTCCATCCTGAACAATCCACCCGTCAGAAACTTTATCTTTCTTAAAATTTCGCCAGCCTTTTGTGGTTTTTCCATCGAATAAAAGTTGCCAGTTATTTGCTTTTTCGGTTGAAGTTAATTTGTAAATTTTGTCCTTTTGTAATGAGCTATTTTTGCAGGAATTTATTATAAAACCGATAAGAAATAAAATCAGGAAAGTGTGTAAAAATTTAGTTTTCATTAAATTATGTTTTTATTTAAAATTATTTTCAAAAAGGCGTAAATTTAGAAATAAATTGAAGATTTTTCTTGCTTTTTAATTAATTTTTATATATTTGTAGTTCGATTGCTAATTTTTAGGAAAATACTGAAAAAAATACGAAACTTATGTTTCAGGTTTTATTAGATATAATGTTAATTGGGTTAATTTTTAATCCATTCATTTATTTTACCGGACAAAATCAAGCATGTTTCTATAATACTGATATACTGAATACTACCCCCACAGCTCCCCCCCCCCCCCCCTCATACAAACCATACAACTAAATATTTTTTTTTTTATTTTATTA
>CAYWXI010000081.1:0-13458 GCA_964462015.1 uncultured Bacteroidales bacterium
ATCAAAACTTTTTGCAAATAAAACTAAATTATTACCGTAATTTTCGAGGAAATCAAAGGCATAATTGGTACCAAATTCTTTTATTCTTGTTCCAAAGTCTATTATTTCATGCACAAAATGATTTTTCTTAACTGTTTTCCATTCATCAAGAAATTCCTTCTCCAGAGTATTAATTATGTCAGCAAAATTTTCTTTAACATTTCCCGGAAGAACAAAATCAGATTCAGAACTTTGAACTTCTTCATCAACTTCAGTTCTTTTGTATTTCAGGAAATTACATACTTCATAAAAAAGTTCAGAGATTAATGTCGGTTTCATAATATAAGAGTCAAATCCCATTTTTTTAATTGCTTCCTTGCTACTTCCTAAGATTGAAGCTGTCAGTGCAATTACCGGAATATTCTTTAGAAATTTATCATTCCTGATCATTTTAACAGCCTCAAATCCATCCATAACAGGCATTCTGATATCCATCAAAATCAAATCGGGTTTATTTACACGGGCTGTAATAATTGCTGCCTGACCATCTTCGGCAAATATTGTTTTAATTGGGGTTCTTTCGAAAATTTCTTTTATTAAATTCCTGTTTGTATGATTATCGTCAGCAATAAGTATAGTAGCAGCTTCAAATTGAATGTTTTCGTAGTCAAATGATTTTTCAACTTTATCATCGGTTTTTTCATGCGATACAATAACGTTGTGCAACAGTATTTCAAAGGTACTACCTTTACCTTCTTCACTTTTCAGGATAATCTCACCCCCCATCAAATTTACAAGCCTTTTGGAAATTGCCAGGCCCAAACCGGTACCACCAAACTTCTTTTCATCCTGCCCGTCTTGTTGCTCAAAAGACTTGAATATTCGTTCATGTTGAGCTTTTGGAACTCCGATTCCCGTATCTTCAACAGATAAAAGCAAATCGATCTTAGTCTTATCATCAGATTCTCCAATTATTTTGCACTTTAATTTTATAAAACCGGTTTCTGTGAATTTTATAGCATTCCCGATAATATTAAATAAAACCTGACGCAACCTTACCTCACTTAAGATTAGGCTCTTTGGAAAATCAGGGTCAATTTCAGAAATAAAATCAAGGCCTTTTTGTAAGATTTTAATTGAGAAAATTTGCTCTATTTCCAATAGAACAGGTTTTAAGTTTAATGGTGCATATTGAATTTCAAGTTTGCCGGCTTCAATTTTTGAGAGGTCGAGAATATCATTAATTAGTGTCAGAAGGCTTTTTCCACTCGATTTAATTGAATCAACGTAGGATTTTTGTTTGTGATCTGAAATTATTGTGCTTAGCAAATCGGCGAATCCGAGGACTGCATTCATTGGGGTTCGTATTTCATGGCTCATATTTGCCAGGAACTCGCTTTTTACATTATTTGCCTTAACTGCCTCGTTTTTTGCTAAAACCAATTGTTCTTCAACATGTTTAAGTTGAGTAATATCAGAGTCGATTGCTATAATTTGCCTTACTTTATTATTCTTTCCGAAAATTGGGGTTAAAGTTGTTTGGGTCCAGATAGTTTTCCCAAATTTATTAATAAATTGAGATAAATACATTACAGATTCCTTCAAACTGGCAGCATGGTTGAAAAGTTTTGATATTTCCGAATGAGAACTTGATTTAAATAAGTTTGAATCCTTTGTTTTTTTATATTCTTCAAGATTATATCCATACAACCTTGTAAATCCGTCGTTAACCCATTCAATATTTCCATTTGGCTTAGCTATGACAATAGCATTATCTGTTTCACTTGCAACAATTGAAAGTTTCTCTAATTCATGGTTTGTTATCTCGAGTTTACGTGCCTGTCTGAAGATTTCTTCCTTTTGTATATTTATTTCAACGTTCTGTTTTGCAAGTAAGATATTTGCTTTCTTTTTCAAATTGAATTGACGTAATAATAATGCAGAGAAAGTGATAATTAATAAGAGAATAAAAAATGCTGCAAAAATCAGAATCCTTTGGGTTCGTAACGCAGAATCTTTTTTTTCCGATTCTAATTTCTCTTCAATAAGCTGCCGCTCTATTTTTTCAGTTTCATATTTTGTTTCTGCATCCTGAATCCGATCGCGGCTATCTTCGGATAAAATAGTATCTTTGATCTCTACATGTTTAATATAATAGTCCAATGCATTTTCCCAATCTTTCTGCTTATTATATAAGTCATAAAGGCTATTGTAAATATCTTTAATAACTTTTTTTGAATCAATAGCCTTTGCAATATCTAAGGCACGAATTAAATGATTATACGCCTTATTATCTTCCTCCAAATCATAATAAAGAGCACCAATATTAAATAATACTGATGCTAAATTTTCTTTATTTTGAATTTCTTCATTTATCTTCAATGCTCTTTCATAATATTCCAAGGCTGTTAAATTATCATCTGTTTTTTTATACAGATAACCTAAATTACTCAAAATTTTAGCAACATCTTGTTTGTTATTAATCTTTTCATTCAGTTTTAAAGCCGTATCGTTGTACTGTAATGCAAGAGGAATACTATCTAAATCCTGATAAGCTGCTCCAAAATTAATAAAAATCTTAGCCATAAAGGCCGTATCATGAATTTGACGTGATATTATTAATGCTTCTTTATAATATTTTAAAGCAATAGTGTCTTCTTTAATATTATGATAAATATTTCCAATATTATTATTTGCAAAAGAAATACCTTTTTGATATTTAATATCCTCATTTAATTTTTTTTGTTTTAGGTAGCTTTGAATAGCTAAATCATATTTTCCCAATTTGTTGTAAGTAACTCCAATATTATTATAACAAGCTGCCACATTATTAGTATCGTTTAGTTCTAAATATAAATTAAGAGCTTTTGTGTAATAGTTAATCGCTTCTTCGTAATTATTTATCTTTAAAAGATATGTGGTTCCTATACTTTTATAAATACTTGCTTCATCGGTGTTATTGTTTTGTTCCTGTGCTAAAAGCAATGCAGATCGATACGATTCAAGAACTTTTTCAGGAGAATTGGCCCAATACAATCTAGCTAATTGAAGGTATATCTTCTTCGCTTCTTCAGTTGACAAAGTAGTTTCATCATCATTTTGCAATAGAATGTTCAGGCTATCAATTTTATTTTGATTTTGAGCTGTTAATACCAGACTAGAAAATATAATAAATATTATAAAACCAAATGTTCTTTTCATGTGTTATAATTTTTTCCTTCCTATTACGCTGACCTGTCTGCCGACAAGGCAGGTTTTTCGCTGATTTCTTCTACGGTTTTTATATTTGAGAATTATATACAAAAATAATAAAATTTATTTCAAAGAGATCGTTTAATAAATTTACTACATATTGTGTTAGTAGAATAGTTAAGTTTAAGAAAGTATAATCCATCCTTCAAACATCTAATTGAAATTTGATTATTTGATTTACTAAGTTGGCCCATACTTATTCTTTCTCCAATCACATTATAAATCGAATATTCTGAATCAGATAAGTCAAAATCAGCTTGAATTTTTAAAACCGATTGAGCAGGATTAGGAATAAGCATTATCTTTGGTAAATTAAAATTATGTTCTAATTGATCAATTGCAGAAATTGGTGAAAACAACTCATACAGATCATAAGAAACAGGCTCATGCTGATATGCAGGTTCTCCATCATGATAAACAGAAAGATTTAAAATCCCTGATTCTGGAATGACCTGCATAAATTGCAAATTAGAAGAATATGAATTTGAATGATCCCGCATAATATTCCAGTTTTCAAGAGAACCAATATTTATACCCTCTCCTATCGCATTTATTACACTATTATATCTTGAACAATAATGTTGATGATTATTTCTCCTTATCTCATAATTAGCAGCATAAAGATTATCACCGGGAATATTATCCGGATAGGAATTACTTCTGAAAGTCAGGAAAGGAGCCTGTGGTGCAAGCTCAGCCACAAGCGCCGTTAAACTATCAGCGCCTGCTGATGAAGGGGCAAGTGCAGCAACAATATACCCGTCGGCAAATCCATTGGTATTTTGAGCTATTGCATCCCTAACATCTTGTGTGTTATTAACCCCGTGATTATTAAAATCCTTTTTTTCAATAGCTTTTCTTAAAGTAATCCAAATAGGTTCATATCCCATATTGTGATTCGTACTCCTGGTAAAATCACTCATCATGTGTTGAAAAACCGATACCTCGCTATTTAAACCTGATAAAACACTCATTTGCCCTGCAAAACCTATCATTATCCAGGCTTGTTCGTCAAGCTCTGACGGAAGATGAATTGCCATCACCTGATTATTTATCAAGGCATTGTAAGGTGCCCAATCAAGATGTCTGGAAATAACTGATTTACCATCTAAGTTGGTACCTGCCGTAGCATCGCCCCAATCCATAAGGCTGGAACAACCTAAGGTATCGGCATAAATATCAAGCAATTTCATCAAATCAAGAAAGGAATTATAAACCAGCCCGTCAATGTAATCAATTCCGGAAGTATTAGTACCTGCCGAATCCATTCCGGCAATCAGAGCCTTTGACTCCTCAAAATAAATAGAATCAATAATAAGGTCTTCTCCTTTAATAATAATATCCCGGGCTTCATCAATATGGCTTCCGAAAACAGGTAAAATATACCCGTTCACAATATCCGTGATCTTATCACCTAAAAGATACCCATATGCAAATCCTCTTTCCTGATGTGTCCCCCAAAGCTTTACAATTATCAGATTATTCGAATCGGAAACAATTATTCCGTTTACATTTTGGTTATATGAAAATTTAAATATCAGAACCAAAACAAAAAAGGTGAAAAAAAAGTTTTTCATTTGATTTTTTTAGTAAAGATAAATCATTTTTTAATATTGATTACATCCATTTAGGAAAAAATTGTATAACAAGGATTTTTATCGTATATTTGAAAATTGTAATTAAACCAGGTTTTCTTATGGAACTTAACATGAAAAATCCTTAAATTCAAAAATAAAGACAAATCCAGCTTTCGGGAGAAAATTAACATATTATAATAAAACGGAGGTTATTATGAAAAAACTATTGATTCTTTTCTTATTTTTAATTCCCTTTTTGGGTTTTTCTGAGTGGTATGAATTCGGCCCTACAGGTATTCAAACAAACGATGTTTGTTTTGTGAGTTATACTTCCGGGCAAAATGTTATTTGTACATCTACCGGTATATATATTCAGGATTCAACAAGCAATTGGGTAGAATATTCTTACGGATTACCTGTAATGAGTGCTATTCCATATGATTATGAAAATGTAATGCTGATCTTAAGCGGAGGTAGTTATTCCGACGGAGTCTATCTTTTCAATTTCACAACCCATCAATTTACAGTTTTGGAGTGGTGTTATTATCCCAAATTTGTAATATTTATTGAGAGTATCCAAAAGTATTTTGTTGGTTATGAGGGTGGGTTAATGACATCAGACAATGGAATGGAATGGACAATAATAGAATCATTTAATAATAGCACATGGTTGTCGATGGATTATTATGAAAATAATCTTGCGGTTTGTGATGGCGAATGGGTTTACTTTTCTACTGACGGAGGAATGACATGGGAAGCAAATTCGGCATATCCTTCAATGATAAGTGATCTGAAATATGATAATAACGGAAAACTTTATGGTATTTTCCCCGACGAATCATGGTCATCAGGCTTATGGAGTTCAAATGATAACGGTTATACATGGGAAGTAGAATTTTGGTCGCCAAACATGAATACTCTCGGTTTTGACGTATTGAACAATCTTTTTGTTGGATGGGACGAAAATCCCGGAGGTGTTGAAGAAGGCATAGCCATGTACAATCCCGAAACCTCAAATTTGCAATTCCTTAACGAGGGCCTTGACAATCTTCAAATTAATAAAATAAAATGTAATCCCTGGATGAGCAGCATAGCAATTTTTTGTTGTACGGATGGAGGCGCATTTTTCAGTAACGATTATTTGGGCAATCAAACACAAACAATAACACTTGCTTCGGCCTTTCAATTCGTTTCTTCTCACATTATTCCCAATAATTCGGATATGTTAGTAGTTTTAGAAGAAATTCTAAATGAAAATCTTGTCTTTGTTAGAAATTCGCAGGGGCAGACTTTACAGAAAATCGGGCCAAACTGGGTAAACAATATTGGCAATTGGGTACCCACCGAAGGTTATTTATTTAAAATGCAAGAAAATGAAAGCTTCACAGTGCAAGGGCAAATAATCGACCCTCAAAGTCCTATAAATTTAGAGATCGGTTTTCAATTTGTGGCATATTTACCTGAAGTTACTAAGGATGCTCTTGAAGCTTTTTCATCAATATTAAACGAAAATCTTGAATATATCAGAAACTCCAACGGAAGCATGATTAGAAAAATAGGCCCAAACTGGATCAACGGTATTGGAGATTGCATTCCGGGAGAAGGGTATTTAATAAAGATGAATGGAGCAGGAGTTCTTGTTTATTAAAAAAATAATATCGAATACTGAGCAAGGAATTTTGATTACTGAAAGAAATCCATATTGATTTGATAATAAAAACATGGGCGAGCACTAAACAAATATGGTAAATCACCATACAAACGTGGTAAATCATTAAACAAATTCGGTAAATTAGTAAACAAATACGGTAAACTATCATGCAAATACGGAAAATCATTAAACAAACCCGGTAAATAAGCATACAAATCCGGTAAGTCATCAAACAAACGCTGAAAACTATTAAACAAATATGGTAATGCCTTAAACAAATAGTCATGGCCATTAATCAAATGCTTATGAGTAACATTGAAATGAATTATTTTGTTTATCTAATAATGAGTCCGGTTAAAAAACTCATTTCACGCAAAGACAGGTAAGATTTATCGCGAAGACCGCAAAATATGTATTTTTATAATCAATGTTTTGCGTGCTTTGCGATTCGTCTGCGAACTTTGCGTGAATCATTTTTTACCCTTTTTATACAGGTCATTAATGTTGATAAAAAAACACTCAGGTTCTTTTAAATTTCATAACTTGCAAAATATTTTTAAAACTTTAATAATATTATTATGAAAAAAATGATCAGGTTTATTTCGTTATTTCTATTAATAATGCTTTTTCAAGGCAGGATATTTGCCCAAAACCAAATCCCGAATAATGATTTTGAGAATTGGGAAACAATAAGTTCGTACGAAGAACCTATTGACTGGAATACACCAAACCCTTTTACGTCAGCATTAGGTGTGATTACCGTTAGCAAATCAACCGACAGCTACAGCGGAAATTATTCGGCTAAACTGGAATCAAAAAATATTATTTTCGTAGGACCAATCCCCGGCTTTTTGACATTAGGCGATTTTGATGTAAATATTGCAACTCAGGAATATTCTATTACAGGCGGGGTACCTTTTACGGAAAGGCCCTCGCAATTTACAGGTAATTTTAAATATTCCCCTAGCTCAGGTGATCAGGCAATGATGGCTATAATATTATTAAAACATAATCCGGGTGGCAACCCCGACACAATCGGTACAGGTGCAAAAATTGTTACTAATTCGGTTTCATCATGGACTGAATTTACATCCGATATTATTTATTTCTCAAGCGAGGAACCCGATACCATGAATATTTTAATTCTGTCGTCGGCTCAACTAAATCCGGTTGCAGGTTCAAAATTATTTGTCGATAATCTCGGGCTGGTGTTTGAGGCAAATCCTGAAATCACTTCCGTTGAACCCTCAAGCGGATTGCAGGGAGAATTACTTACAATTTCAATAAGCGGTGAAAATACTAATTTCACTCTTTGTGGCGATGATGACATTTGGTTATCACAGGCTTCCGAAACAATTTATCCTTTAGAGATCAATGTTGTGAACGATCAATTGATAGAGGCAGAGTTTTCCTTACCTGATTCAGCTCCAACAGGGCTATGGGATATGAATGTGTATAATACGGAAGATGGATTGCTCGTAGCCGAGAATGCCTTCACAATTGAAAATAATCCCTCACAAGCTCAAGATGTGTTTTTAGAAGCAGGATTTCAGTTTGTTTCATCAAATCTTATACCTGATGAACCTGATATGTTGATCTTATTAAGTGATATTTTAAACGATAATCTTGATTTTGTCAGAAATTCAAACGGAGCAATGATAAGAAAGATTGGGCCCAACTGGGTTAACAATATCGGGAACTGGGAAGTGGAGGAAGGTTACCTCTTCAAAATGTTCAATGCTGATTCATTTATAATTCAGGGGATGGCAATTGACCCTCAAACTCCCGTTGAGCTTGAATTCGGTTTTCAGTTCATAAGTTACTTTCCGGCTGATCAGATGGACGCATTGCTGGCTTTTGAAAGCATTTTAGATGAAAATCTTGATTTTATAAGAAATTCGCAGGGACAGACTTTAAGAAAAATCGGGCCCAACTGGGTTAACGGACTTGGTGATGCAATGCCCGGTGAAGGATATCTTGTAAAGATGAATGGTGAGGGTACTTTGGTTTATCCTTATTGAGATTTTAAGGCCTTTGTAAATCATGTGACAGGTATAAAAAGCCGCGAATACGCGAATTTATAAAGTTTCCCATCTGCTGATTGCTTTCTCAATTGTCTGATTCTTTCGAACAATTGACTCTCTTCATTTTTTAATCATACGGGCTTATTAATTCCTGTTTTGTTGCGATACAAATAACGGGTCTGCAGATCTATAGCATTCCTTTATTTGTTCATTTGTTAAAAGATACAATTGAGAAAACAAGGATTTATCAGAGGAGAAACCATTAATCTGCTTATTGTTTTTTCCAATCCAGTCAATTGCAACATCAGCGATTTTTTTATTCGCCAGGCCATGGCCTGATTCACCAAAATCATTAAGCATTCCGTATAATTCCAATCTTGGTTCTGTAGCAAAAACAATTTGCGACAATTTTGCATGAAATTCTCTCTCTGCCATTGACCAGTTTTTAAACTTCTTGGGCAGATATTTCTTTTCTATACTGTGTCTTCCTTCATGAGCTATTAATGAAGCTTCCAGTCTATATCGTTCAAATTTTGATAAGAATGCAAGCTTAAGTTCATTTTCTCGTAATCCTTCCGAATAGAGTTTGTTATATAGATCATATAAGGCATCAAATCTCAATTTGATTACTAAAGCTGCTGAGCCCCTGTAAATGTCATCGGATTTAGCCTGATTAAGAAATTCATTAATCAAAGTTTCGGTCTTTTGTCGTTCTATGGAGTCAGTTATTGATCTCCATGCATCAAAAGGACCGTTAAGGTAAACTTCTCTTACACGAATGATTTCATTTTTTGTTGCCCATCCACCAGAGGCCATATCTTCCCAAAACCAACTTGAATAGCCATTTGAGGTCATCATATCAACTTGTGTTAATGTAAATTCAGGTTTATAACCGTATTGTTCTACTAATGCTTTTTCCTGATTTACGATGTGTCCCAAACATAAAACATAACCACTATAATTACCCGTACTACCGGTAAATCCTTTTGCTCCAAAGTGTTTGTGTGTTTCATCCAAAAAGTTAGTTTCACTATATTCTTTGGTTGATAAAAAGGAGAGATTCTGCCAAAGTTCTTTTCGCGTATTTTCTAGCCATTTTTTGTAATCTCTTTCACGTTCCTCTCCAATTGCTATTAATCGATAATATTCGTTTGTCTCTTTTTTAATGGTTTTTAGATATTTCGAATAAGTTAGAAAGTCTTTAATAGCCTGACTGTAGTTTTTTTCGATAGAATTGCATAGAGCATAATCGCCGGCATACTCATAAAACCTTGAAGTTGCAAGCGCCAAAATTAGCTTCTCCCGGTTTTCCTGAAGAAGTGGTTCGCCATTCCAATTTTCACAAACTTCATTTAAATTATTAGCTGCAATTGCTAAATATGAATTTACATCTTTAATATCCTGTATATGAAAATAAGATTTCCAGGCCTTAATTACATTTGCTCCATTGTTTTGAAGTAATGAAATCCCAAGTAATATTTTAGAAGGTTTCGGAGAGCCCATATTTAATTCTAAAATTTCCACTAAAATACCGGAAGTTTTAGCAAGTAAGACAGTATCTATATGAATATCATTGCTAATATTATTTAAGGACAAATCATAAACAGTCTGTGCATATTCCAGTTTTGCGTTAATCTTCTCAGAATCTGATTCTGCATATTTTTCTGCATTTTCGGAAGCTGCTATTGCATTTTGATAATTCCCGGCTTCTCTTTCAATTCGGCTTAATGTGTTCCAGGTTTTTGATTTTGAAACACCGATTGAATCAGCAGTCATTAAACGATTTTTAGCTAATTCGAAGTTTTTTAAATATTTCCAGTCCTGAAGTGCTAATCTTTGCAATACTTTACATTTGTTTTCATTATTCAAAGAATCATCTTCAAGCATTGCATTCAAAATCATTCTCGATTGTTCTAAATCAAGTTGATTATAAGCAGCATCTGCCGATTCAATTGATCCTTCCCGATGAATTGATATATTAGTACAGGCTACAAGTATTGTCAAAACAAAAATTATAAATGCATTTTTCATTCTTTCTTTTTTCTATTATGAAATAATTCAGGTTTTCTTTTTCTTATTCTTTTCCTTTGTTTATAATAACCCAATTGTTAATAAATCTTATTCTCATCAGGCAATCTAAACTTGACATTTATTTGAGTAATTCAATTGCAAAAATATAAATTTAATTATTTGTGATGATAATAAAATACCCGCAAGTACTACTATCAGGGCTGTTCAATGCTATTAAATTTGTGTACTTCAATATTAGCTTCGGAAAGATGTTATTACAACGGATCAACTCCTGACAAAAACGCCGAGTACTTCGAGTAATTGCGGATTGTCTTCGAAGGCAATTGCGGCAATATCGTAGAAATCGTCCACCCAATCGTCTATAACTTTTAATGCACTGGTTTTTTGTTCGGTAGCATCCTGCGATTCGCCTTTTTCGCGTACATATTCAAAACGATTTAAAACAACCTCTGCGGCTACATTATTTGCTTTGGTTAAATCATCAAGGGTAATTTTTATTGCGGCAAAACGCTGCTGCAAAGTTACGTCGTTTAAGATTTCGGTATAGAATTTTTGAATTATTTCCATGCAGCTGAGATAATCGGCAGGAATACTTCCATGAATTCCGAGAAGATGCAGGGTTACAGGATCTTTATTAAATATTGCTTTTCCTTTTTTGCGATGAGGATAATTTTGAAAAATATTCTGTTGAGATAGATTGGCTAAATTTGGCTAAAAATGTCAACTGGACGTAAAAACGGGTCAAAGTAAGCGTGTCGTCAAAGTTTTGTAAATTAAAACGATCTATTATTAGAAAATTTAAAGTTATACTGATAAATATTTCCTCCCGGAATATGTAGTTTTAGATGAAAGAACATTGTTTTCGCATTTGGATTAAATTTAGTAAACATTCCTATTGTAGATTTGATCGAGCTAAAAAACTTTTGCCCCCAACCTGTTAATAAAACGAAATCCTCAGCTATTCCTTCTTTATCTACTGAAAACTGAATTGATAAATAATAATCACCTATTGAATAATCTGATCCATTTCCTATAATAAAATCATTCTCTATAATTTTATCTATTTTCACACGCAAGAATGAATTAAATTTATTAATGTCAAATGAGTATTTTTCAGAAATATACATAACTGAGTCTTCACATTTTTGAGGGCTATAGTTTTCAAGAGAGCTTATGTAATTTGGAAGAAAAAATTTATTCAAAAATGATTGATGATTATATTCACTATTACCTCCGAGCATCGCATTTGTAAAAACTCCACTCATTAACTTCCCGTTTTCAAACTTTTCTTTATAATGAATTGTATTTTTATTCATTGTTGAAGTCCATTTGCCATTAGGTTTCCCGTTTACAATTTTTCCTTTTGCAATAATTGAGTTTCCTGCTACATAGCCTTTAAAATTGCCATTACCTTCATTCACTTTAAGACTTCCCTTTTTGTCAAAAAATTGTATTAATAAAATTTCTGTTTCATTTATTTTAATAGTTCTTTCGGGCGATCCATTCTCATAAAAATATTCCCATTTTCCAATTGGTATATTGTTTGAGTAGTGTCCTCTGCATTTAATATTACCATTGGAATAGAATATTTCAAAATATCCCTCCTTATTCCCATTAACATAATTTCCCTTACCCAATAGTCTGTTTTCATGATTTAAATCTTCAAAACAACCATCCATGTATCCTTTATTATTAATCTTGATATAACGTATATAGTCAGCACATTTTTTTTCTGTAAATCTATTTCTCTCATTAAAAAACATCATTACGCTATCATCCTTGATAAACTCATAGAATATTAATTGATTTTCTTGACCTAAAGAAAGATTTTGAAATAGTAGCATTATCCATAGAGTTAAATACAGTCTATAATTCATATTAAAAATATTTATTGTTTTATTAATTTGTACTTCATAGACAATATTAGAAATCCGTCACTATTTTTTATGTCCAATTTATATGGAATTCCACTAGGCGAGGTTCTTCTATACTCATACATTTTTTTAATGTCCGTACTATATTGATATTTTAAACTTAAGTTGTATTTCGGGAATATTTGAATACCGAACCCAATATTGCCATACTGACCAAATTGAAATCTTCTTTTTGAATCTTCAAAATCAGATTCATTTGATATTCCATCATAGGCTAACAGGTAACTAACAAAAAGCCCCCCACCTAAAATGAATTGAACTTTTTTACCAAAATTAATATCAATTCCAAGTGGTGAACGTAAGTATGTTAGTTTTAGGTCATCTTTTCCTTTATGATCAAAGTCTAATCCGGTTTTAAGTGTTAAAAATGCATCCTTTGGGGTATAGTAATAACAAAATCCAAGCCTTAAATAGTCAGCGAATTCTTTATCAAAGGGTAGAACAAATTCACTCTTGTATTCATCGACCGTTGTCTTTCCAAAACCAATATTAAACCCGATTTCTTTTTTTTGTGAGTAAAGTTCCAATGAAAAGAATATTAGAATTAATATGATTAAAGATGTTAATTCTCTGTTTGCCATTTTTTTATTCATAATGCATTACATTTTAATTATTTTTATTCAATAAAATACACTTTTTAAAAACCAGAATAAATCATTCCGAAATCACTACCCCATTTGTAATAAATGAAATCCCCTGTTGATTGCTGGTTCCAATCATTATGCCCTGAAAAAGCGGATTTAGATTTTCGGTTTTTGAGCCCCATTGAATTATAAAATTCGCCCCCATACCTCCGCTGATATCTTTTTCTTCAACGATAAGTTCAATGGTTTCCATAGGCCTTAGAAAAATCATTTTATCAATATAATTTCTAACAAAATCACCTTTCGAATTATAATATTTTATTTCAGACACAAATAAAGAATCTTTCAAACTCGTATTTCTTATACTTAGAGTTGAACTAAATCCCTTCGGGATAGCTTAAATAACATTTCATTAATATTTCATTG
>CAYWXI010000082.1:0-10816 GCA_964462015.1 uncultured Bacteroidales bacterium
AAAATTTTAAATAAAAATTAATAAATCTAAAATTAAAAAGATAAGATGAAGAAAAAAATCCTTGTAATCGACGATGAATTAAGCATTAGGATTCTCTTAGAAAATTTTCTAAAAAAAGAATATGATGTTGTGACAAAAAACGACGGTTTAGATGCATTAACCTGGATGGAAGAAGGTAACTTACCTGATTTGATTGTTGCAGATATTCAAATGCCTAACCTTGATGGTTATGAATTTATTAAAAATGTCAGAGCAAGTGGCTTCTTCAAAGACATTCCAATGATTATGCTATCCGGTATTGAAAGTAGCTCGGAAAAAGTCAAATGCCTTAAGCTTGGGGCAAATGATTATATTGTAAAACCTTTTAATCCTGAAGAATTATCAATAAGAATTGAGTTATTGTTATCAAGAAAATAATTATAGTCACCAATTGATTATCTTATGGAAAATCAAGAGCTTACTAAACTTAAAGTTTTATATATTGGTTCAGATAATGCAATAATAGATCAGTTTGTAAACGAACCCGATAAATTTGAATTTGTTTCAGCCGAAAACGGTCTTAAAGCCATTTCTTTGCTTGAAAACAAGCAATTTGATGTGGTTTTATGTGAAAATAATCTTCCCGGAATGAAAGGATTTGAAATTCATAAGTTGCTTTTCTCGAATAATAAATTCAATAATATTATATTTTTTCTGATCGCACATGAATTTTCGAATGAAACTAAAGAAAAAGCAATTAAAGCAAAAATTGATGATTTTTATATTGCACCACTTAATATTGCCAATATTTACAATAGGGTCATGTTTTTAAAGGAATTCAGGACACGAACAACTAAACCTGCAATAGAAACTAAAGTAAGCAAAGAATATAAAATGCCTTTTTTTAAAAGAGCATTTGATATAATTGTTTCAGGTACAATTCTCATTATTTTATCTCCCTTGCTCCTACTCATTGCCTTATTAATTCGTCTCGAATCAAAAGGAAAAGTATATTATATTTCACAAAGAGTAGGTACGGGATATAAAATTTTTGATTTTTATAAGTTTCGCTCAATGTCAACAGATGCTGATAAAATGCTCAAAGAAATCGAACATCTGAATCTATATCAATCAGAGGAAATTGTAGATGAAGATATTAAGCTTGATGAAAAATGCCCTGAATGTGAAAAATCAGGAAAACCTTGTTCTCCAATTCTTCATATTGAAGGCAGGATAATTTGTGAGACACAGTACTTTAAATTAAAAAGAATGGGTTCAAAAAGTGCTTTTATTAAGATTAAGGATGATCCAAGAATTACTAAGATAGGTCAATTCATCAGAAACTTAAGTATTGATGAACTCCCACAATTAATCAATGTTTTAAAAGGTGACATGTCAATAGTCGGGAATCGGCCACTTCCACTATATGAGGCTGAACTAATTACTTCAGACAAATGGAGTAAACGTTTCAAAGCCCCTGCCGGAATTACTGGAAAATGGCAGGTTGAAAAACGAGGAAGAGGAGAAATGTCGGAAGAAGAAAGAAAAGAATTAGATAATGCATATGCTGACAAAAATTCATTCATTGGTGATATCATACTAATTTTAAAAACAATTCCTGCTGTTTTTCAAAAAGAAAATGTTTAAACATTTTTTTCAAATAATAGTTAAAGGCTTAAATAAATAACATTGAATCAGAAACAATAATTGTTAATAAAAATTTAATAAAAATAAATACTTCTCATGATCTAAACAAAAAAAAAATTGTAGCTTTTCGGCTTTTTAAAAACTTTTTGTAAAAAAATTATTAATTAATGCAACTTTTTAAAATACATATATTAAAACTCACACTTCTAACTTTAATATTATTATGTAGTTCATTGTGTGTTAATGCACAAGAAGTTACTGCACAACAGGTTGATAGTTCGATGTATTACAACCCTTTAATAGATGATATTACCGAAAAAATCCCTCCTTTAGAAGCATTAATTGAAATGGCAATAGAGTTTTCACCAAAAATAAAACTTTCTAATGCCGAATTAGGTGTCAACTATTGTGATTTAAAATCATCCAGGAGAAATTGGACAAAAGATTTTGGTGTTGAAAGTTACCTTCAATATGGCAATTACTTCTTTGAAGATAAAATTGAAAACATTCAGCCCAATTTCGTACTTTCAACTTCCATTCGAACTGTTTTTGCGGTTTCAGCATATATTAGAATGCCAGCAATTGATATCATTAATAGAAATAACGAAATAAATAAATCAAAAAGGATTATTGAGGGAACTTTAGCCCAAAGAAAAGTAGAAGAATTAGAGATTAGAAAAGATGTAATATTACAATACAACAGATTAGTTCAATTTCAAAAATTATTACGAATAGTTAATGAATTTCAACAGTATGCATTATTACAAATGCAAATGGCAGAAAGAGAATATCTTAATGGGGATATAACAATATCTGAGTTAACACGATTAAAAGATATTCAAATGATAAGAGCTGTTGAATTCCAGGACAGGATTTATGAACTCTATATGGCATACGATTTATTGCAAGAGCTTGTCGGAGTACGGTTTAATTTAATAAATGTGATAAAGTAAAGAATGGATATATACCAATTAATACAGTTACTTAAACGACATATATTACTTTTAATTATTGTACCCCTTGTACTTGCATTCACGGTATATCTATTTACCCGCAATAAAAAAAAGAACTATACTACAGAAGCCGTAGTTTATACAGGTATAGCAACGGGGTATTCCATTGAAACAACCGGAACACGAACCCTCGATTATTTTGGTACGAATATGCAATTCGACAATATGATCAATATGTTGAAATCCCGTCAAACTCTTGAGCAAACTTCAATTATACTTTTTACACAAGACCTTTCTTTAGAAGGATATAATCCGCAATATATTTCTGAAGATAATTATTATGCTCTTCAAAGAATTGTTCCAAAGTTTGTTAAGGATCTTGTAGTAAAAAATGGTAAAACAGGCTTGCAAAGAGAGAAAGAACAGGAAATCAAAGTTCTCGAAAAAGAAATCAAAGGACTTGAAAGAGAGATATCTAAGAAGAAAAATATTGCTAGAAGAGAAAAAGAAAGTAGTGGAACTATTGATACTGAACCTGATGATAAAAATAAAGATACAGATTTAGGGCTTGATAAAAAAACTATAAATAATGAAATAAGGGAAAGTACTGATAACAATATGTATCATATTGTCAGGGCGGGCGAAACCTTAGGGCAACTTTCAAGCAGATATGGAAAGTCAATCGGGGAATTAATGAGAATAAATCATTTACAATCAACTACCATATCGCCGGGTCAACATTTAATTGTCGGGAAATATGATAATTCTTTTAATAATAACACAAAAAATTATATTACACATACAGTAAAAGCAGGTGAGACCTTTTTTTCAATTGCTAATAAATATGAAATATCAGTCGATGAATTAAAAGCCCTCAACAATATTACAACACAATCTCTCCCTGTTGGTACAATTTTACGGATCAAACAAAATGATCAGGTCATACAAACTTATAATAAAACTCCTGAACAATATAGCAAGGAATTGAATAGTGAAACTGGTGAAGGAAGAACAATTTCCGGATCAAAAAATATTACTGCTCAGGAAGTTGTTGAAGACATATCAAAATATACCGAGCAACAAGTTTTCATTAAAGATCCAATAATACCTCCTGGAGTAAGACCAGAAGATTTTGATCAAACAGTTAAAAATTTCACATCATTTTATCTCTCAAGCGATTCAAATTTCGTCTATCAGTTGTTACATTATACCCATCGACATTATAGTATTGCAGCGATACAAAGCGTGCAGGTATTCAGGGTTCAAAACAGTGATTTAATCAGAGTTACCTATACAACTGATGATCCGGGAATTTGTCAGCAAACCTTAAAAATTCTGATTGATGCATTTATCGAAAACTACAAATTATTAAAAGAAACACAAACCGATGCTGTTGTAAAATATTTTGAAGAACAAGTAAGACTTGCTAATGAACGTTTGAATGATGCCGAAAACCGATTACTGAAATTCAATCAAAAAAATAATATTATTAATTATTACGAGCAAAGTAAATATATTGCAGCCAGAAAGGAAGACCTTGATGTGTTTTATCAAAACGAACAAATACGACTTGAGTCTGCCGCGGCTTCATTAGACGAAGTCGAAAGAGGCTTAGCAAATCGGGACAGTATATATCTGAAATCAAAAGAAATAACCGAGCAACGTGATAAATTACAAAAAGTTGCGGAAAGAATTTTAATTGCTGAGATATATGATGAAGAAAATCCGATGCTGGAAAATAAATTAGATAATTTACATAAGGAATCTGATGCGATAAAAGATGAATTACAAATTTACACAAATCAATTATATTTATATACTCATACAACTCAGGGTATTCCAATAAAAACTCTTTTAGACGAATGGCTCAAGCATGTTATCGCATACGAAGAAGCAAAGGCAAGTTTAAAAGTATTAGCAAAACGAAAAAATGATTTCCTCGTAACCTATAGAATATTTGCCCCTCTCGGAGCGATGTTAACCCGCATTGAACGTGAAATTAGTGTTGCTGAACAATCTTATCTTGAACTTTTGCATAGTCTGAACCTTGCTAAAATGCGGCAACAAAATCTTGAAATGTCTTCAAATCTTAAGGTTGTAGATGAACCATATTTCCCAATAACCCCAAATTCAACAAAAACCAAATTACTTATTATGGTTGCTGCAATTTTTGGGTTTGTTTTAGTTGCTGCTTTAATAATAATACTTGAATATTTCGATTCAACAATTAAAACCCCTGAAAGGGCTGAAAAATTGACGAAACTCAGACTTGCCGGTGCATATCCAAAAATTTCATCAAAAAATGATACAATTGATTTTGGTTTTATCGAAAACAGGCTTATTGAAATAATTGCTCAAAACATAAAGCTTAAAATCAATCAGAATATGGTTTACTCAATGGAAAAACCATATTTGATACTTATTTTCAGCACAAAACAGGAAGTCGGCAAAACACTTCTTACAAAAAAAATAATAAATAAATTCACTAATTATGGTGAAAAAGTATTATATCTGAATTATTCTTTTGACAATGCAAATAATCAAAATAATGATGCTAACGATAATTACATATATTATAATATAAGAAATAATTTTAGTGAAATCAAAGATTTCAATGAATTAGTAAATACAAAATATCTTCGTCAACATAATTTTGAATATGATTATATATTTGTAGAAATTCCTGCAATTATATATCACTCATACCCTCTTGAGTTAATGAAATCTTTTGATGTTTCAATACTTTGTGTTAAAGCAAACAACAAATGGCAAAAAGCGGATATTATGGCACTTGATACCATGAAAGAAGTGTCAAGCGATGATCCGGTAGTTATTCTTAATCAAACAGAACTTTTTGTTTTGGAAACAATCATTAATGGAATTCCAAGCAGGGAAAAACAAAACAGATATAAAAACCTTAAAAAATATCTTTCATTTTCACGATCAAAGGAAAATAAAGTTTAACACACTAAAACTAATTTAAATTGATAAACTTAATTAAAAGGCTTGCAAAAGAAAATAACTTTCTATCATTAGCCAGTAATGGATTAGTTGCTGCCTTTGGGGTTTTAGGGATTATTATTCTGACCCGAAGTTTATCAAAGGATTCATTTGGCGAATGGATATTATTCCTAACCGGTACAAGTTTTATTGAGATGTTTCGCTTTGGAATCACCAAGATTGCGATAATCAGATTTTTATCGGGAGCTAAAGATGATGAAAGAAAAAAATTAATCGGCTCAAATTGGTTTATTGGGTTATTGGCAACCTTAGCAATTGTAATTGTTGTTTGGGGATTACAATTAATTTTTACTGAACAAATTGATCAATCCGGATTCTCATTATTTTTTATTTGGTATCCGGTACTTTCCATCATAAATCTTCCTTTCAATAATGCATTAACAATCTTGCAGGCCGGACAAAAATTCGACAGAATGCTTTTCCTTAGTACCTTCAACACAGGTGGATTTATTATTTTTTTAGCTATAAATTTTTTCTGGCTACACTATGGAATTACAACAATAGTTATTGCACACCTCTCAATAAACCTCATAACTTCAATTATTTGTTTGATTAAGAAATGGGATGGTATCTCATATATTTTTCATGCAAATAAAACCACAAATAAATTGATCCTTAACTTTGGCAAATATACCACGGGAACTTTAATAGGAAGCAACCTTTTGAAAAGTTCCGATCATGTTATTATCGGATTAAGCCCTTTTTTGGGAACTGCCGGTGTAGCTTTATTTGCTATTCCTTTAAAACTTATCGAGCTAATTGAAGTTCCCTTAAGAAGTTTTGTTGCAACTGCATTTCCAAAAATCTCGAAAGCAAGCCTTGATAATGATAATGAAGAAGTAAAGAATTTATTTTACACTTATTCGGGAGCTGTAACATTTTTAATATTCGGAATCGTTACTTTTTGCTTCATTTTTGCCGAGCAATTTGTTATCATACTTGGGGGCAAAGAATATCTTGAAGCAGCAAATATTTTCAGAGTGTTTTTAATTTATGGATTATTAATTTCAATTGATAAATTTACCGGAGTTACTCTTGACAGCATTAATAAACCAAGACAAAATTTTTATAAAGTAGTTTTTATGGCGCTTGCAAATATCATTGGCGATTTAATTGCAGTTTTTGTTTTGCACAAAATATTTCCACAATGGGAAGTTACAACTATTCTATTATTTGTTGCAACTGTAACTATTCTAACTACTTTAGTAGGATTATTTTTTGGTTTCCGTTTTTTAAACAAAGAAATTCCTATTAAAATAAAAAATATATTTATTTATGGTTGGAGATTTTACAGAGGATTATTAAAAAATTTCAAATCCTAAACAACTCTATTTATCATAAAACATTTATGCAATTAATGATTTTTTATTATTTTTATGCAAAATTGATTATTGGAATTAAATGCTTGATGATATATTAAATAGGCCTGGTTCATTAAAATTAAACAATCCAATTGCTTACGCAATACTCATTCTTATTGCAATAATAAGCGGAATAATTATTGCAAAAGGAGGCCTCTTTACAGCAATTATGATTACTGCTATCCCACTAATCTTAATCTATTTAAACAGATTTTTTGTAATATCTGAGGTTCCCTTAATATCACTACTTTTTATGTCATTTTTTGCAATCGGTTTGACCAGATATATTCGTGGTGTACCCCTTGGATTGAGCATCGATGGATTATTGGTAATTTCTTACCTTGCGTTGTTTTTTAAACATTTTTACAAGAAACTTGATTATAAAAGAATAAGAATTGACTTAGTTTTATTTATGTTAATATGGTTCCTTTATGCTCTATTTCAATTTATAAATCCTGAAGCACTAAGTAAACAAGCATGGTTTTATGCTATGCGTGGTATGTCTTTATACCCTTTATTAACAATCCCTTTAGTTATTCTAATGTTTAACAAATATAAATATTTCAATCTTTATCTGTATCTATGGGGGATGCTTTCTATTATTGGCACATTGAAAGGCATGATGCAACTATATGTAGGGGTTGATTTTGCTGAGCAAAGATGGCTTGATGAAATTGGAGGTGTTACACATGTATTATGGGGGCAATTAAGGGTGTTTTCATTTTATAGCGACGCCGGGCAGTTTGGGGCAGCTCAGGCTCATGCCGGAGTTGTCGGGACAATAATAGCATCAACCAGCAAATCAATGCGTGATAAAATATTCTTTGGAATCATGGCAATTACCGGATTTTGGGGTATGATGATCTCAGGAACCAGAGGAGCTATGATTGTACCGATGTTGGGTTTTGCAATTTATATTATTCTGCGAAAAAACATAAGAGTTATGATTATGGGAGGGATACTTTTAGTTTTTATGTTTATTTTCTTTAAATTCACAACAATTGGTCAAAGTAATTATCAAATTCAGCGTATGCGTACGGCGTTTAATCCTGAAGAAGATGCTTCACTACAAGTACGATTGGCTAATCAAAGAATATTAAAAGCCTACTTAGCTACGAGAATGTTTGGAGGTGGAATAGGTAGTGCGGGTTTATGGGGAGAACGTTTCTCGCCCCATGGCTTTCTGTCTCAAATAGCTACAGATAGCTGGTATGTTCAAATCTGGGCAGAACAAGGTGTAGTCGGTCTTTTATTACACTTATTTTTCATGTCATACATTTTAATAAAATCTTCGTATATTGTAATGTTTAAAATAAAGAATAAAGAGTTGATAGGAAAACTAAATGCAATAATAGCCGGTTTTGTTGGTATAATGGCTTCGAGCTATGGAAACGGAGTATTGGGTCAAATACCAACCGGAATAATTATGTATATGGGATGGTCCTATCTGTTTATGGCAAGAGAGCTTGATGATGAAATTTCACATACAAATAAATTGTTATCGGCAATTCCTAAAAAAAGCATTTTTTCTAATCAATTTGTAAATAAATAAAATAGGATTTTTTATTAATTATGAAAATTTAAATATAAAATGGAAATAAATCAACTAATGAAACTTGAAATTGGAAATTTGCATTCCCCTGAATTTCTGATTTCAAATTTCCAAAAATGCAATCAACTAAATATGTGTAAACTATAAAAATATGAACAAATGAGATACCCTTTAGTATCAATTATCACTGTTAATTACAATCAATCAAAAGTTACTTGCGAATTTTTAGCTTCTATTCAGCATATTACATATAAAAATATTGAGATAATTGTTGTTGATAATGGTTCACCAAATGATACTCCGGAAATAATGAAGGAAAAATATCCCGATATTAATTTGATTATAAGTAAAGAGAATTTGGGCTTTGCCGGGGGAAATAACATTGCCATTCGGGAAGCAAAAGGTAAATATTTGTTATTTATTAACAACTACACTGAAGTTCCGGTTGATTTCCTGGAACCTATGGTTGACTTACTTGAAAACGATTCCTCTGTTGGAATGGTGAGCCCTAAAATAAAATTTTTCGATAAACCCGATACTTTTCAATTTGCAGGTTTTACACCTATGAAACCATATACAATCAGAACATTAGCTGTAGGTTTTGGTGAAAAAGATACAGGACAGTTTGACATAACTCATGAAACAGATTCAATCTTCGGAGCAGCAATGTTAGTTCCTATGAAAGTTATTAAAGAAGTTGGTCTTATGGACGATATATTTTTTCTTTATTACGAAGAACATGATTGGGCCTACAGAATCAAACAAGCAGGGTATAAAATTTATTACCAGGGAAAATCTTGTGTACTCCACAAAGAATCAATATCAACCGTAAAAGACAGCCCTCTACAAATCTATTATATCACAAGAAACAGAGTTCTTTTTGCACGACGAAATCGAAAAGGAATTACATTATTTATTAGCCTTTTATATATGTACATTATAACAATTCCACGAATCAGTATTGAATATATTCTAAAAGGTCGATTCGATTTATTAATGGCATTTTTCAAAGCTATGATTTGGAATTTCACACATTATAAAGGTATAAAAAAAAGTCCTAAATTACAGTAAATTAAACTAAATTTGATGATTATGGAAATAGTTAGAATTCTTATTCATGTTTTTGAAATTACAATATTTGTATTTTTAACATTCGCTACTGCCTATATTTTTATTTTCGGATTTGCAGGCTTATTTAAATATAAACAGAAACCGGTTAAAAACAGCAAATTGCGAAAATTTGCAGTATTAATACCAGGTTATAAAGAAGATTCGGTTATTGTTGAAGTTGCTAAAGATGCCTTAAATCAAAATTATCCGAAAGAATATTATGAAGTAATAGTTATTGCTGATTCGTTTGAGGAATCAACACTCGAAGCATTGCGAAAACTCCCAATTACTGTTAACGTTGTAAGTTTTGAGATCAGTAAAAAATCAAAAGCTCTCAACAAAACAATGGAAGTCATTGGAGATGATTACGATGTTGCACTCATTCTTGATGCCGATAATATTATGCAAAGCGATGTTATCGAAAAACTTAACAAATCTTTCGATAATGGTTTTGTTGCTGTTCAGGGCCATAGGCTGGCAAAAAATACTAATACTCCGTTTGCAATACTCGATGCAATCAGTGAGGAAATTAACAATCATGTTTTCAGAAAAGGACACAGAGTTTTGGGTTTATCTTCAGCTTTGATTGGCTCAGGAATGGCTCTTGAATACAAGCTTTTTAAAGATACAATGAAAACCATTGACTCAGTGGGTGAGGATAAAGAAGTTGAAATGAAACTGTTGAAGCAGAAATATGTAATCGATTATTGCGAGGATGCCTTGGTTTTTGACGAAAAAACGCAAAAATCCGATGTATTTGTTAACCAAAGGCGTCGCTGGATTGCAGCTCAATTAAGCTATTTTAAAGATTATTTTTTCTCGGGGTTGAAAGATCTCATTATTAAAGGAAATATTGATTTCTTCGATAAAGTCCTGCAAATGATACAACCTCCGAGGATAATTTTACTCGGACTATTATCAATTTTTGTATTACTTTCAGGATTAACTTATATTTTAAAACTAACTTTTATTGATTCACTATTTTATTTATCTCCCTTGAATTGGTTAATTTTATTTGGATTTACAATTATTACACTTATTTTCTCAATTCCACGGAAATTTTATAATAAGGACCTGATCATGGCAATTTTAGCATTACCTAAGGGTTTTTTAATGATGTTTTTGTCATTACTCAGAATTAAAGGAGCAAGTAAAAAATTTATACACACTACTCATTCGCATACTACAAATAA
>CAYWXI010000082.1:10916-13192 GCA_964462015.1 uncultured Bacteroidales bacterium
AAAATGTTAATTTCTAAACACAAACGTATTCGTCCATTAGTTTCAATAATTACTGTTAACTACAATCATTCTGAAGTAACATGCGATCTAATTGAATCAATTAATAAAATGACTTACCCGAATATCGAAATAATTGTTGTTGATAATGATTCACCTGATGACTCGCCTTTTGATATTAAGTCCAGATTCCCTAATGTTATAATGACACCAAGTCCAATAAATTACGGGTTTGCAGCCGGAAATAATTACGGAATAATGAAAGCTCGCGGAAAATATGTTTTACTGCTTAATAATGATACTGTTGTAACTAAAGACTTTCTTGAACCTTTGGTCGATAAAATGGAAGCTGACCCGACAATAGGTGCTGTTAGCCCCAAAATACGGTATTTTCATACGCCCGACACTATTCAATATGCAGGTGCTACTCCCTATAATCTACGAACTATGAGAAATCGTGCAATCGGTTTTGCTGAAAAAGATAATGGACAATACGAAGAAGATCGCAAAACAGCTTACGCTCACGGAGCAGCAATGATGGTACCAATTGAAGTAATCAAAAAAGTCGGAATGATGTCGTATGCTTATTTTTTATATTATGAAGAAGCGGATTGGTGCTACCGAATAAAAGAAGCAGGATATAAAATATTTTATATTCACAACTCATTGATCTTTCATAAAGAGTCGATTGCTACCGGAAAACAAAGCCCTTTAAAAATATTTTATCAAACCAGGAACCGAATTGTATTTTTGCGTAGAAATGTTCAAGGCAAAGAATTTTATATCAGTATTATTTACATGATTTTAATAGCAGTTCCTAAAAACACAATTAGTTTTATTTTAAAAAGGAGATTTGATTTATTAAAAGCTTTTTATAAAGGAATTATATGGAATATTAAAAACATATCGTCTAAAGAAATTTTCGAAAACCCTGTTTTATAATAATATAAACTTATTTATTATGGAAGCAATTTCTCAAATATTAAATCTGATTCAGGCAATATTTTTTATCTATTTGTCTTTAGCAACTTTATATATTCTGATTTTCGCAATTGGCGGATTGTTCCGATATAAACCAAAACCTGCAAGCTTTGATAAGGACAGAAAATTTGCAATTTTAATCCCTGCTTATAAAGAAGATAGCGTGATTTTAGAATCTGCCACTGATGCTTTGCAACAAAACTATCCCAAAGAATTTTTCGATGTAATTGTAATTGCTGATTCATTGAAAAACGAAACAATGGAGGAACTAAAAAACCAACATGTTATTTTAATTGAAGTTTCCTTTAAATTAAGCACTAAATCTAAAGCATTAAACAAAGCAATGGATCAATTGTCTGAAGATTATGATTTTGCCCTAATTCTTGATGCTGATAATATAATGGAAAAAGATTTTCTATATAAAATCAACAACCATTTTTCCGCCAAATTTATTGCTTTGCAAGGCCACCGTACAGCAAAAAACATTAATACTCCTTTTGCAATCCTCGATGCCGTTAGTGAAGAGATCAATAATCATATTTTTAGAAAGGGACACAGAGTACTGGGTTTCTCCTCGGCTATAATTGGTTCGGGGATGGCATTTGAATATAAATTTTTTAAAAATCTGATGAATACTATTGATATAGTTGCAGGCTTTGATAAAGAAATTGAATTGAAAATATTAAGAAATAACTATAAAATCGATTATTTGGAGAATGCATATGTTTTTGACGAAAAAGTTCAACATGCCGAAGTTTTCTCCTCTCAGCGTGAAAAATGGTTATCAGCACAAATTCATTATTTTAAACGCGATCTATTTCCATCTCTCAAACATTTAATTGCAAATGGAAATTTCGATTATTTTGAAAAGATCATTCAATTTGCACAACCACCCCGAATACTTTTATTAGGTACTCTGGTAATTATAAATATTCTCTCATTACTTTTTAATAATTTTGACTTTGTAATAGCCTGGTTAATTACCTTAGGAGGATGCATCCTTGCATTTTTCCTCTCAATACCTTTGAAATTTTATAATATAAAAACAATTACTGCCCTGGCAACACTTCCAAAAGGATTTATTTTAATGTTCCTTTCACTTTTAAAAGTCAGGAACGCAAAAAAAGAATTCACAAGAACAAAACATACCGGTGAAAATGAAATTTAGTAAGAATTATTCATAATATATTTATTTTAACAATTATCTTTATTTTTTTTCATATATTTACATCAAAATTTATCGCAGGAAAGAAAATAATAATTAAAGAAGTTCATAAACATGAAAATAGGAATTGAAG
>CAYWXI010000083.1:0-12273 GCA_964462015.1 uncultured Bacteroidales bacterium
TCAAATCTGAAGAACAATACCCAAAAGACAGGATCACTGAAATTAATTCAATTTTGGCAGATCAAAAAACCACTCTTGAAAATTATGAAAAGGCAATCGCTGCTGCCGATAATTCCTTTGCTCAAAATAATTTTGAGAATGCTTTGAATGAATATCAAAATGCTTTGAATTTAAACTCTGAGGAACAATATCCAAAAGACAAAATTTCAGAGATAAATAGTATTCTGGCAAAGCAACAAATTATTGAAGAAAATTATCAAAAAACTATTGATCAGGCTGATAAATTATTTTATAGCACGAATTATGCAAATGCAATTCTTGAGTATCAGAATGCTTTAAAAATAAAGCCTAACGATAATTATGCAGATGATAAAATTGTTGAATCTTATGCAATCATTGAACAGAAAGAAAAAGAAACCAAATATAATGATCTTGTTTCTCAGGGAGATAAATATTTTGATTTAAAAAAGTATGAAGATGCTAAAACGGAATACCAAAAAGCACAAAATATCCTGCCAAATAAATCCTATATAAGTCCGATGATTAAGAAAATTGAGGATATTCAATTGGAAAACCGTTTATTAATTCTTAAAGAATACAAAAATGAAATTGCCAAAGCTGATCATTTTTTTACATCAAGAATTTTTGATAATGCCATAGAAAGTTATAAAATAGCTCAAGAAATTGATCCCCAATCTAAATATCCGACTGAAATGATTGAAAAAATCACAAAAATAATTATTGATAATGCAATTGTTGAGGTTTGCAATGCTGACACGGAAATTATAAATAATTCTGTAAAAAAATTCTCTTTTGAACCTGTTTTTCGAAAAGACAGAAAAAATAATTATATACTTCTAAAGGCAAAAAACCTTGGAAAATCAGAATTCAAAATTATTATGAATTATGGACGAAATGAAGCCAAGAACGGAGGTTTTGTCTTAAAAGTTCCTGAAAATAACCAAACTAATGATTTTATAATTAGAATTGGAAATCAATATAATTGGTTTTCAATTGACAATAATTGGATAAGTATTTATCCCGAAAGCGGAGATCTCGAAGTTGAGTTGATTCAAATTTCCAATGGCAATTAATCTATTTCTTATAATTCCATCCCCGCGAAAAGATTAATGTTTAATTTTGTGTGGATTTTTTTTTATATAAATTATAATTTTATTTTAACATATTAATAATTACTCTTTGAATACTATGGAAAATCATTTTAAATACTTTAAGGAAAGCATTATTGGCAACGACGTGATTTTTGAAACACCATACGGTAAGAAAAAAATGATTTATGCCGATTGGATAGCCAGCGGAAGATTATATGCTCCGATTGAAGAAAAAATTACAAAAATAATTGGTCCTTATGTAGGAAATACTCATACTGAAACCAGTGAAACAGGAACTTTAATGACTAAGGCATATCATTATGCTCTTGAGTATATTAAAAAGCATGTAAATGCTGATGAAAATGATGTAATTATTACTGCAGGCACAGGAATGACAACCGTAATTAACAAAATGCAAAGACTTTTGGGGCTTCGTGGCTCATCTGATTGCGAATCAATTAAGAAAAGAAAAGAAGAAGATATTCCGGTAGTTTTTATCACTCATATGGAACATCATTCAAATCATACATCATGGTTTGAAACTGATGCTGAGCTTGTACAAATTGAGCCCACAAAAGAATTGCTTGTTGATATGGATGATTTACGGGAAAAGTTGAAAAAATATGAAAACCGGAAATTTAAAATCGGCTCATTTACAGCCTGTTCAAATGTAACCGGAATAGAAACACCTGTTCATCAATTAGCAAAAATTATGCATGAGAATGGCGGAGTTTGTTTTATTGATTATGCAGCTTCCGCACCTTATGTTAAAATTGACATGCATCCCAAAGATCCATTGGAAAAACTCGATTGTGTTTTCTTTTCACCTCATAAATTTCTTGGCGGGCCCGGTTCTTCAGGTGTAATGATTTTCGATTCATCATTATATCATTGCGATGTCCCTGATAATCCGGGTGGAGGTACTGTTGATTGGACAAACCCCTGGGGAGAATATAAATATATTGATGATATTGAAATTCGTGAAGATGGCGGCACACCCGGATTTCTTCAGGCAATCAGAACGGCACTTAGTATTGAAGTAAAAAATAGGATGGGTGTTGAAAATATCAGGAAAAAGGAAGAAGAACTAGTAAAAATTGCTTTTAAAGAACTTAGAAAAATTCCCGGCATGAAAATTCTCGCTGACAATTCGGAGGAAAGATTGGGAATAGTTTCATTTTTTATAGAAAACATACATTTTAATCTGATCGTAAAAATACTCAACGACAGGTTTGGAGTTCAGGTCAGGGGAGGTTGTGCCTGTGCCGGAACTTATGGGCATTATTTACTTGATTTAAGCTATGACCAATCGCATGAGATCAGTGAAAAGGTAATTTCAGGTGATCTGTCTCATAAACCAGGATGGATTAGAGTTTCGTTACATCCTACAATGACTACGGATGAAGCTTATTTTGTTTTTGATGCAATAAAACAAATTGCAGAAAACCATCTGGAATGGAGTAAAGATTATATTTATAACATTCATAATAATGAATATCGTCATGTAAATGAACCCATTGACAAAACCGGGAAAATTGTTGATTGGTTTAAGTTTTGAAAAATTATTTTTTTACCGGTAGTCATATTTATATGATATTTTTACAACTTTCAATGATTGTCAAATTGTTATATTGCTATATTGTTGTAAAACAATTTGATGTTTTGCGATTTCAATAGATTCGAAGCTTATAAAAATGGAGTTTTTCTTTGTAAAACTTCGCGCCCCTCAGTGTAACTTACTGAAATAGTGCCCCAAACATAATTTTTTTGACTGTATTCAGGATATTGCTTTCTTTTTCCAGGGCATAAGCTTGATTTCTTCAGCTTGCAAATGCATTTTTCCGGGCTACAATCGTGTTCCTACCGGCAACAATCGTATTCCTACCGCTTACAATCGTGTTCCTACGGGCTACAATCGTGTTCCTACCGGCAACAATCGTATTCCTACCGCTTACAATCGTGTTCCTACCTGCCACAATCGTGCTCCTACCGGCTACAATCGTATTCCTACCGCTTACAATCGTGTTCCTACCGGCTACAATCGTATTCCTACCGACTGCAATCGTGTTCCTACCGGCTATAATCGTGCTCCTACCGGCTACAACTTCATTGCTTACGGCTACAAATTTATTGCTTCCCATTGAGCAATATATTTCTAACAGCCAAGGTGTATTCTGAACTCACTAAAATTGGAACTTTGAAGAATTAAATCGCAAGCCTATGTTAATAAATGATTGTCAATGGATAAATTGTTATATGGCTATCCATACGGACTTGCTTCGCTTCGTATGGTTATATTGTTGCATAATAACAATTTAACAATAAAACAATTTAGCAATTTCAATAAGTTTGGAGTTGTTAAAATAAATTATCAAAAAAAGGAATTTTATTATTGATAATTTTAAAAAAATTTTACTTTTGCAAACTCAAAAATCACGGCGAGGTAGCTCAGTTGGTTAGAGCGTCGGATTCATAACCCGGAGGTCCCGAGTTCAATTCTCGGTCTCGCTACAAAAAGCAAGTAATAGTTTTAAGGACTGTTGCTTGTTTTTTTTTGTTTGGTTTTTGTGAGAAATTGTTAAAAAGTTATAGAAAAAATGTATATTTGTATTCATTATTTAGAAAAGATTTTATAAGAAAAACATAAGCATAATTTAATATTATGAAAAAAAATTATCTGCTTGCTATTATTTTATTGGCGTTTTCAATTTACATGGGATGTAAAAAAGATGAAAACAAAGATGATGGCGGTGACCCATGCCCCGGAACACCAACTGTAGCTTATGAAGGACAAGTTTATAATACAGTATTAATTGGCCACCAATGCTGGTTTAAAGAAAACCTGAATGTAGGTAATATGATAAAAGGAAAAGATGATATGACAGATAATGGAGTTATTGAAAAATACTGTTATGATAATGATCCTGCAAATTGCAATGAATATGGCGGTTTATACCAATGGAACGAAATGATGGAATATAGTACAACGGCTGGAGAGCAAGGTATTTGCCCAAGTGGTTGGCATTTACCAACAGATGGTGAATGGACAATCATGGCTAATTTGCTTGGAGGAGCAATTGTAGCAGGTGGAAAAATGAAAGAAACCGGCACAACACATTGGCTGTCACCAAATACAGGCGCTACTAATGAAAGTGGATTTACTGCCCTTCCCGGAGGTCATCTCGTTAACTTTATCACTATGGATTTCTACCATATTAAATTCTATGCTTTCTTTTGGTCTTCTACTGTGATGGATAGTTTATGCGCTATTCGCCGACGAATGACCAATAACGACAATGTAATATTTCGCGTCGACGACAACAGGATGAAAGCTTATAGTGTTCGTTGCATTAAGGATTAGCACACGATTGTTTACCTGTCTTCGATAAAAAAAAGAAATGAGTGAATGATAGAATGAGTGAATGATTAAATTGTAAAAAAAAAGCCTGAAAGATAAGTTCTTTCAGGCTTTTTTAAGCCTTCCAAAAGCTTCCGGATATCCCACTTGAGCGGAGTTTGTAAATCTGCTCTTTGAAAATTGAAATTTGAGTGCATTCAAACATCCTTGTTTCTTTATTAATCATTTACCTGAATTTTCTCCGCTAAACTGCGGGGCTGATTGTTCTTTTGTTTGATAAAAACAGACATCAAATTTCATAAAGATATTAATCTAAAATATAATGTAGAAAATTATTTTTTATTGAGAGTGGAGTTGCAAGCTCCGCTCAGCAAGGCTTTGTTAATTCTGTCTTTGCTTTTTCAAATGATCTAAAAAAGGCTGTGGATTATTTCCACGATAATTACATGATGAAACAAATTCATCAAAAATCGGTTGATATTTTTCATAGTCTTCATCAGTTTCTACTGAAAATGAAAATATAATGAACGAATCGTCGGTCTCTGAGTATAAAACCTCTTCTTTAAATCTATCAGTTAAATTTGAAAACGAATATAATACTCCATTTCTTATTCCACCTGTGATCTCGACCGGTACTTTTTCAAATGTTAAGTCAGGGTACTTTTTGCGAAATTTTTCTAAATCACCTTTTATAAAGTCATCAAGATTTTCATCTGATATTGTTTTATCAATCCCATTTACATAGCAATAATTCAAATGGGTTTTATTAATTTCTGTAATTGGATAAAAAAAACAAACTAATCCAACTTTTTGAGCGGATTCTTTATCATTTATCCAGTTAGTCGGCGTTTCAATTGTAAAAATGTGTTTGTCGCCATAAACTACATTTATTTCAGGTTGGTTTGCAGTCTGTGAAAAAATCCAGTTATTGATTATTGAAAATACAATTATCAATATTGTCTTTGCCGATTTAGTTTTCATAGTTCTGTTTTTAATAAAACCTAATTCCAAAAAAAAACTCCCCTATTGCGTACATTCCATTGGCTTATATCGCATTAATTGTGTTTATTTCTTATTCGTTCGTTTAAATATTAAAATTTTCCAGTTTTAAATTATTAGATATTCCCCACAAATATAAAATTTTTATTTAGATATTAAAGAAAAAAAATAAAAAAGCGGGCTTTTAGGGCTGCTGGTTTTTATTTTATATGAAGAAATGGGTTGGGGGGGGAGATGGTTTTGGGTGTTTGGCAAGATGGGATGTGGTTAAATATGGGCTTTGCTGGGTTTTGGATAGGATTTGGAGTCCTATTTATTGTGGTTAGTTTTTATGATTCATAAATATAGATTAAATATAATGTAAAACAAAGTTAAGGTTACTACTGATAAAATTACTAATACCAAAATAGCTCTTATGTTTTCTTTCTTTTTTCGCCTTAATAGTACAGCTTTATTTTTCCGTATTTCTTCAAGTGAAGGTCTATTATATTGAGAATCTGTTGTATTAGATTTTGAAGACTCTTTAAGATTTTTAAAAGCATCATGCTTCTTTTTTCTATTTCTGGATAGCAAAGAACGATTATATCTAATGCTTGTAATCATTCCAGCCATTGTACCTTCACCACCCATTACATTAATGTTTTATTATTCATGATTATCCACTGAACTCCGAAATAACCACACCCCTATAGCGTATATCCGCCCGTTGTGCAATAGCGTATTGAGTGTATATTTCTTCATTATTTTTCACAAATATAGAAATTTTATTTAAATAATTAAGCAGGAAATAAAAAAATGGGGTTTTTAGGGCTACTTTTTTTAACACAAAATATTGTGTCACGTTTTTACTTTAAAGTACTTTCCCGTATCAAAGGATGGTGTGAACACCTTAATCCACCTCCAAATTCCTTTCCTGCATCATATGGAATTTCAATAACTTTATGCTTCCTTTTCCTCAACTCATTTGCAATTCTTGGGTGGAAATCATCCATAATAATAGTATTTGAATCTAATATACAAGCATTAGTGCCCATTACCCGAGCCTCTTCTGCTGTGGCAATTACCCATTCACGACTTTCAAGATTTGCCGGAAGTTCTGATAAAATAAATTCATTGCATTTTACTCCAAGATGTTCGTTGAGTAACATCATTGAACAATCCAGATGTAATACATCCTCTCTAAGTTTGATTTCATGAACTTTATAATCCGGCCCTAATGTTTCTTTGAGCCATTCAATCCCCTTATTGTTTGAGGCATGCCCTGAATTTCCTACATAAATTTCATAGCCGTTTAGCAATACATCTCCACCTTCTAAATAAACGTTATCAGGATGATAGCCCTCTTTTAGTTCCGGCATATAAATAATTTCAGCTTCGTAGTTTTTTTCAATATCAGCAAGTACTTCTTTCAATGCCATGCGTTCAACCCTTCTCCAGAGACTTTTAAGATTTGTTATTATTACTTTGTTTCCTATAACTAAAATTGGATCTCTTGTGTAGAGCTGTAATCCAAAATAATAATCACCCGTTTTAGCTGATACAGGAAGATTTTCATTGCGATGTACAATTATTCCTTTTTCGGAGACAAGTTGAGCAAAGTGTTCAACCTGCTTTTCCAATGGGTTAGCAAAGTCAGGGAATACTTCAGCAAATCTTTTACCGGTATAATTGCTTAACTTTTCAATGACTTCTTTTGGAATATAGTTTACTTCTTTCTTCATTTCATCAGTTAATTCCGGTATGATAAGATTTTCAGCTATCATCCTACCAATTATAACATTCCTGAGTGTTCCCCATTCATGGTTTACTGATACTCTTGTCCTCATGACATCTGTTTTAGTTTCCTTTGAATCAGATGGTTTTTGTTGAGAAATATTACATCCGGTTAAAACTGATGCGATTAAAAATACAATCAATGTTTTTTTCATGATTTATTTATTTTAATGCCTTACAAATATAGAAATTTTATTTGGATATAAAAGTAAGAAAAATAAAAAGGGTGGGGTTTTGGGGGCGCTTTTTTTAAAGGAGATATGAGATTATTTCATTCATCATTCCAATCTTAAATCTTCATTGCTTGCCTGCGGAAGGCAGGGATATTCGATAATAAATGGTATTACAACCCAGGATAGAAACCCGGACCCATATTTCCGTCGCAGAGCATCGGGGAATTTACCTGTTTTTTCTCGTCCTCCTAAGTCTCATTTCAAACGAGACTTATGAGGATTAGAATAGTATAAAGGATTGTTAATAACATCTTTGAGAAACATAATTTGGTTTATTAGCAGGGCAGCTCCTGGTGATTTGCAACTTACCTGACGATTGGATACTGGCCAAGATATGAGATCACATGATCAATAATAAACGCGGATTGCTCCGCCAGCATGGCGTGCCCGGCATCGGGTACCTTAACCATGGTAACCCTGTCCGGGTATGTTTCCTTCATATAGGTGGCATTCTCTACAGGTGCTGCGACGTCATATTCAGCATTAAGAATCAACATGGGCGCACTGCCACCGCTCACCCAATCCGCTGATGTTGATGAGTGTGATACATCCATCCCCTCTTGCATCCAGCCTGTATCCCGATACCATCCCGTAATCCAGTAATAGGGAACCTGGGACATGGGAGCGAAGAAAGCATTTTTGACATAGGGCTCTCGTTCGGATGGCGAAAGCCAGTAGGCAAAAGCAGCTGTCATACCGGATAGAGTGACATCCTGAGGATCCGTTTCCACCGTATTCGCAGCGAGATCACGGAAGAAGCAATCTATCTTCTCTGTTACAGCCGGGGGGTGGGCTGCAGTAACCTTAGTGCCCGATACCTCTTTTGTTAAGGCGTCAGTACTGCTCTGAGTGGTTGACGAAACATTAGTGTCGGACTGCGAAGGAGAGACATTTTGTCCCCCGCAGGCAAGGAGAACGAGTGATTTAACGTGTTCCGGATATTTTACGGCATACATCCTGGCGATACGATTCCCAAATTCATAACCGAGCACGTGTGCTCTCCCTCCGGCAATTCCCCCTGGAATATCCCTCAGGACGAGTGCCACATCGTCTGCAAATTGATCATATGTAGGCTCAGTGAGGATCGGGCCGCTTCTGCCGATGCCTCGTGGCTGTATCGCTACGGTACGATACCCGGCCTTATTCAGGGCAGCAGCGAATTCACGGAATTCGTCCGCCCCGCGACCCATGCCCGGAAGCAGAACAACCGTCTCTCCCTGCTCAGGTCCCTGCAGAAAATAGGTTAGACATACGTTCGGACCTTTAGCTTCACCAATATAGGTCAGATTCAATTCCGCCATCTTACTGTGGGGGTCACAGGCTGATATGGAAAACAAAAGCAGGACTGACAGAACCTTACAAGAAATGCCTGTCATTCCTCGTATTTGCGTTTTAATGTCAACCGTCTCAAAATTTAGAAAATTGGATTTGTTAAAAGATTTCATTTAAAGTATATTTAATTAAACAAATAGCGCTCATTAATATTCATTTTGCTTGTTGTCAGCTTTTTACCAGTTCTTACCAATCAATTACTCTTTGCGTTTTTATAAAATAGGTCTTCCGTTAACCTGGCTGCTGGTTTTGTTTTCTCCATAATGTTGTTCAAGTCCGAGATAACCAAACCCCTATTACGTATATCCGCCCGTTGGGTTATAGCGCATTGAGTATTTATTTCTTATTTGCCCGTTTTTAATTATTTAAATTTTCCAGTCCAAAATTATTTTTTATTTCCTACAAATATAAAAATTTCATTTAGATATTAAAGTAAAAAAAATAAAAAATGGGATTTTGGGGACCACTCCTTTTTTGCAAAACAAATAAAATATTAGAACATAAAAATAGTAATAAAAAAAATAAATAATTCCTACTTTTAAAATGATGATTAGGACATAAATGATATTACTCTAAATATCTTTCCCGAGTTTTTTTTAATGTTTTATTCATTTGTAGAGTTATAAACTTCTGCAAATACTTTCGAGTTATTTTTATAATTTTGGTGCGATACTTTAATAATTGATTTTTTGTTTTTTGAAGAAAATTATAATTTTATTCTTTTTTATTTTACTTGCAAATATTGTAAACAGTCAGTGTTTTACTACGAATACTACTTTTTTGGCAGGTGAAAAGATTTC
Source organism: uncultured Bacteroidales bacterium (assembly GCA_964462015.1). Classification (GTDB taxonomy): domain Bacteria; phylum Bacteroidota; class Bacteroidia; order Bacteroidales; family JAEINX01; genus JAEINX01. The sequence continues at coordinate 9,608 of CAYWXI010000083.1, forward strand.
TTATAAAGTTGCTTATAACTGGGGATTTATTTGGGTTGATGCCGGGAAAGTAATATTTGAAGTTGATAGTTTGGAAAAAAATGGAAAAACCTTTTATCATTTCATAAGTTCAGGAAGGTCTTTAACCAGATACGATTGGATTTTTAAAGTCAGAGATTCTTTTGAGTCTTTTGTTGATGTTGTTGGTATTAAGCCTTTTAAGTTTGTTCGTTGCACTTACGAAAATGCATATCAGGTTCATAATAAATATCTTTTCGATCATTCAAAAGATAAGATTTACACTTTCACTGAAAATTCTAATAAAAAATATCAGATTGATACTCTTGGCTTAGATGAATGCACTTTCGATGTTTTAAGTGCAATTTATTATACTCGAAATATTGATTTTTCGCATTATTCATTTGGTGATACAATTCCTGTTTCAATGATAATTGATAATGAGATTTATAATCTATATATCAGATATATAAATAAGGAAGTAGTCGAAAATATTGATGGGAAATTATATAATTGTATAAAGTTCAAAGCAATGCTTGTTGAGGGGACAATTTTTAATAAAGGTGAGGATTTAATTGTTTGGGTAACCGACGATAAAAATAAAATTCCGATTATTACCGAAGCAAAAATACTTGTTGGCTCTGTTAAAGCATATCTTACAGAAGCCAAAGGTTTAAGATATAAAATAGAAGCTTTGATTGAATAAAAACTATTTGTACTTAGTTAATAAATTTAAGAAAACTTTAATGAAGAAATATATAATTTTATTTTCGATAATTGGAATTTTAATTTCCTGTAATCAACAAACCCCGATAAATAAATACGAAGCAGAATTTTATCCTAATCTTTTAGACATTGAGTTTAAACCTGAAATTGAAAGAGGTATGGATGGATGTTTTACTGACCTCGGTTCATGGATTGGTTTCACTATTCCCGAAAAACAAAATTCTTTTATTGGATTTTGTGGCCCTTTTTGTTTCGATACTTATTCATGGTCAAGCAGCTCTGTTGCAAATTTAATTATTACAAAACCCAACTCAAATCTTCCCGTAGAGTTAATTCCTGATACAACTTTATATTATCCGGGAAAGCTCACCCAATCATTTTCTGGAGATTCTTGCTCTGTAAAACAAGAACTTATTTTTATTTCAAAAAATACCGCCCTGTTAAAATCTGAAATAAATATTCCAAATAGTTTTAATATTAAATGGCAGGGAAATTTTTTTTATGAAAATGTTGAAGTTTCTTCAAAGAACAATACTCTGATTGCTGAACGTCCAAATAAAAGTCTGATTGTTATTAATTTCCCTGAGAATACTAAAATTAATATCAACAAAGATGACAACTCATATTTTGCTTTCGCTGAAAGTAATGATGTTATTGGGATTTCATATTTCAATAATACAGGAGAGTATTTAAAGTCAAAGAAAGAACTTGAAATTTCAATGAAAAATTCAGAAAGTTTTTTCACTGAAAATACAAAGCGCTGGAATAAATATCTTAAGTCTGTTTTGCGGGAAGATATGCCTGAAAAATTTGATAAAATTGCCGTGAAAAGCCTTATGACACTGATCTCGAATTGGCGATCGGCAAAAGGTGATTTATTTCATGATGGTGTTATTCCTTCTCATTCGGTTTATTATTTTGTCGGTTTTTGGGCATGGGATTCATGGAAACATGCTGTTGCATTAGCTCATTTTGCACCTGAACTTGCTAAAGATCAAATGCGTGCTATGTTTGATTATCAGAACGAAAACGGTATGGTAATAGATTGTATTTTTGCTGATAAGTCGGAAAATAACCCGCGCGACACAAAACCTCCGCTTGCTGCCTGGGCTTTGAAGGAAATTTTTAAGCAGACCTCCGATACGGCTTTTGTGAAAGAAATGTATCCTAAATTGGAAAAGTATTATAATTGGTGGTACGAAAATCGTGATCACGATAAAAATGGATTTTGTGAATTTGGTTCAGTTGATGGAACTCTTGAAGCAGCTAAATGGGAAAGCGGAATGGATAATGCAGTTCGTTTTGATGAGGCCGTGATGCTTAAAAATAATGATTCAGCATGGAGTTTTAACCAGGAGTCGGTCGATTTGAATTCTTATTTGGCTTTGGAATACAGTCTTCTGAAAGAGCTTTCAATAATTGCGGAAATTGATTTTAATGCTATTAAAATTACCGATCCAAATGTTGCGGCTTACTTTTTTTGTGAGAAATCGGGATATTTTTTCGATAAAACAATACCGGATAAAAGTTTTATCAGAATTGAAGGGCCTGAAGGTTTTATTCCGCTTTGGACAGAAATTGCATCGAAAGGTCAGGTTGAACAAGTAGTGAAAATATTGTTCAATACGGCAAAATTCTCAACCTTCATTCCATTTCCAACTCTCTCAGCCGATGATCCTGAATATTCAAATGATAGTTATTGGAGAGGCCCGATCTGGCTTGACCAAACATATTTTGCAATTTCCGGTTTACGCAAATACGATTATAAAACCGAAGCGGATACGTTAACACAAAATGTCTTCGACAGATTAGAAGGAATAAACAGTAGTGGAGCCATTTACGAAAACTATGATCCTCATACTGGAAAGCATTTACGAGCTTTACATTTTAGCTGGTCTGCGGCTCACTTGCTTATGTTATATTGGGAATTTGGAAAGTAAATT
>CAYWXI010000084.1:0-10750 GCA_964462015.1 uncultured Bacteroidales bacterium
CCTAAAGATATAAAGATTTGACATAATGATAAATTTTTAGTTTAACGTTATGAGCTTTAATATTTTTCCTAAATTAGCCAGCTATGAAAGGGTTTATTTCAACAAAATATATACAAAAGATGAGAATAATTACGATTTTACTTTACTTTGCAACAATTGCTTTTAATGCATTTTCACAGGAAGAAAACTTGCCATTTAAGCTTGACTCAATAGTAAAAGAAGCAGATTTGCTTTATAACTATGAAAAAGCAGTATGGAATTCATCGGATTTATTAATGGCAGATAAAAAATTAAAAAAGAAATATGGTGGCTATGTTGTTTATCACTCAAATAACACTCTTTCTGTTGCATTCATTGATAAGTCTCAAAAACAAAGAATAGCAAAATATAGCTTTGTCAACTCAGATCTAAATAGTCCGATTGAAACAAATTTTGAAACCTCGAAATTGAATAATACTGAGCAAGAATTACTAGATATAAAAATTAAAATTATAAATCAATTATCAGATAGTAAATACGATGTTGGCATTCCACAAGGTTTTAATCCAAATTTTGTTCTTATCAAGGAACAGGCAGGGTTTAAACTTTATATCTTAATGGGAACAACTGAATCAGGAATTATACCATTTGGAAATGACTACCTTTTCAATACAGATATAAATGGAAATATTAAAAAATGGAAAAAATTCCATTCAAGAATGATTCCTGCTCAATCAAAAGGACCTAATGGCGAAAAAGTAATTTCCGCTATCCACTCACATTTAAAAACAACACCATATATAACAGCAACTGACATTTGCACATTTCGATTATATGGAGAATTATGTGATATGGAAGAATTTATGGTGTTGTGTACTGCAACTGGAAAGTATTATAAATACTCAATAAAAACGAATAAAATTGAGATTACAGAACCATAAACGTTTGCTAACATTTCAGGATTCAAAGCTCAACCAGCAAACAAAAAAAGCAAGAAGAAAGCTTAAATCTTCTTGCTTTTAGAAATTAAACAGAAAAAAGACAATGCCACAAGTTTTAAATCTTGCCTGTCCGTCGTGCAAGACTTAGGCAGGTGAATTGGGCTAAACCTCAAGAGAGCTGCTTGTTATACTATGGGAATTTGAGGTTTTGCTTATGCTTCTAAATAATTAAAATCCGGAAGTTCATTTAGAGTAATACCAATAAGACGCATTCCTATAAGATTTTTTCTAAATTTGTCATGTAAATATTTTTTTTAATAAAACTGCAAATATGATATTTACCTGTATCAAGCTAAAACCAAATGGAGGTATGATAAGAATGTGTGTCACAATCTGCCACTACTCATAAAATTTATAGCTGGGGCACATGCAATGCAAGTAAAGCTATACATATTATAATAGCTCGAATTAGAATTAATGAAGAACATAGCTTTCATAGATACGGAAATAGACGTTAAAAGCAAGCAAATACTTGACACAGGAGGTATTACTGATAAAGGATTGCGGTTTCATTCAAATTCAACCACCGAACTTCTGGATTTCATAAAACAGAATGACTATGTCTGCGGACACAATATCATTAAACATGACTTACCATATATTGAAAAAGTCATAAAACAGGATGTGTCAGGAATTAAAACAATCGATACATTATTCTTATCTCCCTTGTTATTTCCAACAAAACCATATCATGCACTACTTAAGGATGACAAACTTCAAACCGATGAAATAAATAATCCTTTGAATGATGCTATTAAAGCAAAAGAACTTTTTCACGATGAAGTTTCGGCATTCAGGGAAATTTACCATGAATTAAAACAAATATATTTTGCCTTGCTAAGAGATCAAAAGGAGTTTTTTGCTTTCTTCGATTTTGTTGATTATTCATTATTTGAATATAAAATTGGTGATGTGATCCGAAAACGTTTTTTTGATAGAATTTGTCAAAATGTTAAGATAGGTAAGCTTATAAGAGATAATCCTATAGAATTAGCCTATTGTTTAGCATTAATAAATTCTAATAGTCGAAATTCAATAACGCCCCCATGGGTAATTAAGAATTATCCCGATGTAGAAAGGGTTATGTTTCTGTTAAGAAATAATCCTTGTATTAATGGTTGCTCTTTTTGTAATAAATCGCTTGACTCAAATATAGGATTAAAAAAGTACTTTGGCTTCAACTCATACAGAACATTTGAGGGAAAAACATTACAGGAGGAGGCTGTTAATGCGGCAATTAACAATAAATCGATTTTAGCTGTATTTCCAACCGGAGGGGGTAAGTCAATAAGCTTTCAAGTACCGGCTTTAATGAGTGGCGAGAATGTAAAAGGGCTCACAGTTATTATTTCTCCGCTTCAATCATTAATGAAAGATCAGGTTGATAATTTGGAAAAATCAAATATAACCGAAGCGGTAACAATTAATGGTTTGCTTGATCCGATTGAAAGAGCGAAATCTTTTGAAAGAGTTGAAAATGGGGCAGCTTCAATCCTTTATATTTCACCGGAATCACTTAGATCAAAATCAATAGAACGCCTTTTGCTTGGACGAAATGTAGTGCGGTTTGTAATAGATGAGGCACATTGCTTTTCTTCATGGGGACAGGATTTTAGAGTTGATTATCTTTATATTGGCGATTTTATTAGGGAATTACAGGAAAAGAAAAATCCGGAAAACCGCATACCTGTTTCCTGTTTCACAGCTACTGCAAAGCAAAACGTAATTCAGGATATAAAAGACTATTTTCAGGACAAACTATCACTGCAATTAGAAACCTTTAGTTCAAATGCATCGCGAACAAATTTAAGTTATAAGGTAATACCAAAAGATAACGAAGAAGATAAGTACAATACATTACGCAACCTGATTGATGGAAAACAGTGTCCTACGATTATTTATGTTTCCCGAACCAGAAGAGCTTATCAAATAGCAGAAAGGCTTTCGGGCGATGGGTATTTGGCAAAGCCCTTTCATGGAAAAATGGAGAAACAGGAAAAATCGGATAATCAGGATGCCTTTATTCGTGGCGATGTTGATATAATTGTAGCAACCTCTGCCTTTGGAATGGGAGTTGACAAAAAAGATGTTGGTATGGTTATACATTACGAGCTGTCGGACTCGCTGGAAAACTATGTTCAGGAAGCCGGCCGAGCAGGTAGAGATGATAATATTACTGCCGACTGCTTTGTCCTTTTCAATGAAGAAGATTTGAGTAAACATTTTATTCTACTAAATCAAACCAAGTTGAATATTAAAGAAATTCAACAGATATGGAAAGCAATAAAGGATATTACCCGATTTAGATCGAAAGTTTCCAACTCGGCATTGGAAATTGCACGAAAAGCAGGCTGGGATGATAATGTAGTAGAAATTGAAACCAGAGTTACAACTGCCATTTCGGCTTTGGAAGAGGCAGGATACCTTAAACGAGGACAGAATATGCCCCGGATTTTTGCCAACAGTATTCTTTCGAAAAATGCGCAAGAAGCAATTGAAAAAATAAAACTGTCGGAAATATTTAATGAGAAGCAAAAACAACAGGCTGTCCGCATTATTAAGAAATTATTCTCCAGCAGAAGCAGAAAACAAGCAACTGATGAAGCTGCCGAATCAAGAATAGACTACATTTCAGACCATCTTGGGATTGTTAAGGAAGAAGTGATCAATGTAGTTAACTTATTGCGGGAAGAGAAAATTTTATCTGATACAAAAGATTTAACTGCCTATATTAAAAGAGGTGAAAACAAAAATCGTTCTCTTAGCATTGTACATTCTTTTAGTAAAATAGAGAAATTCCTGTTATCACAATTTGAGGAACAAGAGAGATCATTTCATATAAAGGAATTAAACGAAATGGCGGAGAAAAACGGATGTACAGATGTTTCACCTAACAAAATAAAAACAATTATTAACTTTTGGGTAATTAAAAACTGGCTGAAAAGAAAGCAACACGACTACTCGAAGAATCACCTTACAATCTTATCAAACTACTCTGAATCTGAGCTAAATGATAAGTTAGAAAAGCGACACGAATTGGCTTGTTTTATTGTTGATCTCTTATACTTAAAAAGCAATGAAAACTTATCACCCACCGACTCTAATAAGGAACAAGTTTTAGTAGAATTTTCAGTTCATGAATTAAAAAATGAATATGAAAAAACCGACTCTCTTTTTAAAATCAAAATTACAATTGCCGATATTGAAGATGCTTTGTTTTACTTATCCAGAATTGATGCTATAAAAATTGAAGGTGGTTTTCTTGTTGTATATAATAGATTGACTATTGAACGATTAGAGCAAGACGATAAGAAAAGATACAAAACTGAGGATTATAAGAAACTAAAACAATTTTATGAAAACAAAATACAGCAAATTCATATAGTTGGTGAATATGCAAAAAAAATGATTAATGATTATAAAGAAGCATTGCAGTTTGTTGAAGATTATTTTCAGTTAAACTACACTTCCTTTTTGAGAAAATATTTTAAAGGTAGCAGGCAAAATGAAATTAAAAGAAACCTTACTCCTGCAAAATTCAGGCAACTTTTTGGCGAACTATCACCTTCTCAATTAAATATAATCAAAGACAATTTTTCGCAATATATTGCTGTAGCTGCAGGTCCGGGTAGTGGAAAAACAAGAATATTAGTGCATAAGCTTGCTTCATTATTATTGATGGAAGATGTAAAACATGAACAATTATTAATGGTGACTTTTTCGCGGGCAGCAGCAACAGAATTTAAAAAACGCTTATTTGAGCTAATTGGAAATGCTGCCGGCTATATTGAAATAAAAACCTTTCACTCATATTGTTTTGACTTACTTGGGAAAGTCGGCTCTATTGAGAAATCTCCCACAATCATTAATAAGACCGTTGAGAAAATTAAAAATAAGGATATCGAACCAAATCGGGTAACTAAAACCGTTTTGGTTATTGATGAGGCGCAAGACATGGATACTCACGAGTTTGAGTTAATCAAAACATTAATGGAGTACAACGAAGAAATGAGAGTAATTGCTGTTGGTGATGATGACCAAAACATATATGAGTTTAGAGGGGCAAGCTCTAAATACCTGGAACAATTTATTTCTCAAAAAAAAGCTAAAAAATTTGAACTTATTGAAAATTACCGAAGTAAACTTAATCTTGTAGAATTCACTAATCAGTTTGTAGAGAAAATAGATCATCGACTTAAAAAAACATCAATTGTTGCCCGAACAAGTGAAACAGGTTTAGTAAGACTTGTAAAGTATTCATCTGTAAACTTAATAGAGCCTGCTGTTAGCAATATTGTATCATCAGAACTCATTGGAACAACTTGTGTTCTAACACAAACGAACTCTGAATCCTTGCAGGTAACAGGATTGTTGCTTAATAAAGGATTTCCTGCAAAATTAATTCAAACCAATGAAGGATTTAGTTTATATAATTTATTGGAGGTGCGATATTTTATTGAACAGCTCAATTTTGGAGAAGATAAATATATAATAAGCGACGATAATTGGAAAGCAGCAAAAAGAAAACTATGGAGTACATTCAAGGATAGTACAAAAATAGATATTTGTATTAATCTGATTAAAGATTTTGAATTAAGTAATCCCAAAAAGAAATACCAGTCTGACTTTGAGATTTTTGTCAAAGAATCCAAGCTTGAAGATTTTATAAGCACAAATGGAGAGACATTATTTGTTTCAACTATACATAAAGCTAAGGGTAAAGAATTTGACAACGTATTTTTATTGCTTGATGGATTTATTCCCAATAATGACGAAAAAAAAAGACAACTGTATGTTGCAATGACCAGAGCAAAACAAAACCTGACTATTCATTTGAATGGTAATTATCTGGATAATATCTCTTGTCAAAGCATTGAACTAAAATTTGATAATATTTCATACAAACCTACAAACCTTTTGGTATTACATCTTTCGCACAAGGATATTTGGTTAGACTATTTTATTTCAAGACAATATTTCATTTCAAAACTTAAAAGCGGTGATGAATTAAAAGTAATCAATGATGGTTGTACAGATATAAAAGGAAACAGTGTTTTAAAATTTTCCAATAGCTTCAAAGAAAAAATTAATGAATATGAAACAAAAGGGTATCAGCTTACAGGTTCGGAAGTAAATTACGTAGTTATGTGGCAAAAAGAAGATATGGAAACTGAAATCATGATAGTATTACCGGAATTGAAGTTTGAAAAGCACGATCCTTCTAAAAAGCAGTCATAAGTAATACTGGGCAAAGTATTAAATTCAGACATAAATTCGGCCTAATATTTTATCCATAACCCAGGATGTATGTGAACCGCTTGTACCACTTGAAGGATGGATTAAATTACCGGCCAGATGTTCTTTTATGTTCTGAACATGATGGAATTGAATATTGACCGGATTATCGATAATGATTGAAAGATTTTCATTACTGCTGCTTAATTCAACAGGATTATTTTCGAACACAGAGAAAGTTATTTTGCCTTTGCTCCCAAATATTTCAACTTTATCTTTTTGTTTATATGAGCCAAAATTCCAAGTCCCCGAACCTGTTACGCCAGTTTTGTGCGTCCAGCATCCGGTAACGGCATCTTTTGCGGCATACAATCCTTGTTGGTTTACGGCTATTCCGGTAGCTTCCTTAATGTTTCCAAGGATATATATAAATAAATCGAGGCCATGACTTGCTAAATCATCAAAATATCCTCCATAAGCAATTTCGGGATCTGTACGCCAATTATATTTTTTTGAAAGATCAATTTTGCTTGCAGGTTTAAAAAGATGCCAGTTTATATGACGAATATTACCGATTTTTCCCTCGTCGATCCATGATTTTATTTTTTCAAACCTTGGTAGCGAACGCCTGTAATATGCAACAAACAAAGGAATATTTTTCTCATCAAAAGCATTGCAAATTTGCACAGCTTGCCGGTAGTTTGTTGCCATCGGTTTTTCAATACAACAAATTTTTCCGGCTTCTGCAACTTTTAAAGCATAATATAGATGGCTGTCGGGAGGTGTTGCAATATAAATAGCATCAATTTCATTATCGTTTATTAAACTTTCAGCATTATTATAATATTTTTGAACACCATGTCTTTCGGCATAATTTTTTGCTAAATCCAAATTCCTTCTCATTACAGCTAAAAGTCTGAAACCATTGACTTGCTGATATGCAGGGCCACTTTTTATTTCAGTTACTTTCCCGCATCCTATTATTCCCCAGTAAGTAATTTTCTTATGGTTGAACTTACTATTCATATTCGAATGGATTATCTTGGAATTTTGTAAATCCAAAAACTTCTATCAGACTTTTCTCTCTGTTAATTCTAAATACAACAATATAACCTTTAAATATTAATTCTCTTATATAATCGTCTTCAAAGAATATTGATTTTCGATACATATAAGGCATTTCAGGTATTTTGCTTACCTTTAAAAGTAAATCATTTTTGAATTTCCTCGCTGCTTTCGGTTTGTCGTTAGCTATATATTCAATCTGGGAATTTAGTTTGTCTTTAAATGATTTAGTAAATTTAATTTTCATAATTTTTAATGGTTCTTTCCAATTCCCTATCAATATCATTCAAATCAAATAACTCTTCTTCTCCTTTTTCTAATTTATATAGTTCATTCTTAAGAAAATCCTGAGTTGATCTAAATTGATCATCTTCCTGAATAATCTGAATTTCTTCATTGCTAAATCTACCTAAAAGCCAAATAAAATTTTGAAATATTTTTTCGTTTATCCTAAGTCTTATAGTATGCATTTTAATTACTTTTTGAAACAAAGATACTGATTTTTTTTATTATTATATAAATGTCAATTTTTCTATTTACCCCCTTTTTTCAATTTTACCAATAAATCTTCTTTATACGACAAACCTATCGGTAAAGATTCTTTCTTGATATAAACAAGGTTTCCTTCAATAAAACTAATTCGTTTCAAAGGAATTATATACGATTTATGAATTCTTGCAAAAAGATGTTCAGGTAATTCCGAGTAAATGTCCTTTAAAGTTTTATTACTTACTAAAGTTTTTTCCACAGTAAAAATTTTTACATAATCGCCGCAGGATTGAAAATACAAGATATCGTCATAATTAGTTTTGTAAATCTTTTTATCGGCTTTTATTAACAAATAGTTTTGCTCGTTGCTGTTGCCGGCGTTTATAGGTTTTTCTTCGTTGAGAACATTTAATTTTATAATTGCTTTATTTACAGCTTTCAAAAACCTGTCGAATGAGAAAGGTTTTAATAAATAATCGACAACATCAAGCTCAAAACCCTGAACGGCATATTCGGGATAGGCTGTCGTAAAAATCACCAAAGGAGGATTATCCAACGATTTTAAGAAATTTATCCCCGAAAGTTTGGGCATATTAATATCCAAAAAGATCAGGTCAATACTTTGGTTTTGTATTACTTCGATTGCATCAATAGCGTTGGAGCAGGTAGCAATTAATTCTAAGCGCGGAAAATCATTAACGTATCGTTCGACCACTTCCTGCGACAAGGGTTCATCATCGACTATGATGCATTTCATGTTTTTATATTTTATAGCTTCTACAATTTTAACTAATTACATCTTACTTTATCCTGATGTCGAAATTAGAAATTGGAAATTAGGTTGCTCTTGAATTTCCAATTTCTAATTTCATATAAAATCCAATTCTAATTTCACAACAAATCTATCATCTTGGTCAATAATTTCCAAAGAATACCTATCTTTATAAATCAGTTCCAGCCTTTTCTTAACATTTTCCAGCCCTATTCCATTATAATCTTTGGCTTCGGTTTCATCAATTTCTCCTTTATTATTTTCAGACAAAAAAGTAATATTATTCTCACCAATTTCAATATTTATATTCACAAATGAAGCATCAAGCGAAGCTTTAACACCGTGTTTAAAAGCATTTTCAATAAAAGGAATAAATAAAAGCGGGGCAATTTTATAATCGGCCGCATGGCCTTTTATCAATAATTCAATTTTCGCCTTCCCATCCGATCTTATTCGCTGCAACTCCACATAATCACTAATAATATTGAGTTCCTTTTTCAGCAAAACAAACTCCCCGGTGGTTTCATACAACATATATCTCATTATCGAGGAAAGCTTTAGAACTATTTCGGGCGCTAAAGTCGATTTTTTTAACGAAAGTGAATAAATATTATTCAGGCTGTTAAACAGAAAATGAGGATTTATTTGTGCTTTCAAGGCTTTTAATTCAGTTGCTATCTTTTCTTTTTGCAACTGCATTAATTTATTTTGCGACTCCAATAAACTAAACCAGCCTTTCGACAATTTTAATAATGAAGTAAGAAAAATATAAACTATCTGAAACTTCATTATATCAAAAAAGTCGTAGTAGGAAATGAAATAATAGCCCGGAAAAACAACTTCCATCAACTTATCTAAGATAAGGATATTTAAACCCGTTGAGAACAAAATATCAATGATTAATAAAACGGAAAACAAAACATATTTCTTTTTGCTAAGGAAAAACGGAATTAATATTAAAAGATTAAGATAAACCCCAACGATTAAACTTACATGAAAAACAGAAGTATAAATTAAATCTATTTTGACAACTCGGTCTGATAAAGAAAACATATTTAGCAAGATGTAAAAAGATAAAGTCCAGAATGCAAGATGCTGTGCAATACGAATTAAGTATTTATTTTTTATGGACATTTGTTTTCTTTATTTTCTTTTTACAAACAAAATATAACAGTAAAAGTAAATAAAAATAATTAGTGTTTATGGATAGACTCTAAATTAGAACGGGTTTCGGGTTTCAGGTTCTTTGTTTCTTGTTTTTTGTTCCTTGTTTTTTGTTTTCCTTCTTAACTAAAGCTACTGTGTGCAGGCAAGTTTTGGATTTCCTATCCATCTCTTCAACTCCCTATCTCTCTGTCTCTCAGCTTCTCCCTCTCTCCATCACTCTTTTTTCCTCATAAGTATAGTTGGTTCAACAAAAGCATTTTCATCATCGGCATATTTCTTTACAAAAGCCTGCAATTCTTCTGTGGAAGCTGTCAGCAAAATTCGATCATCATTATCATAAGGATACTTTAACACTTCATGAGGTATTCTGATCTTGTTTTGCTCAAATAATGTTTCGATCCAGTCATAATCGAATAATGAAATTTCAACTTCGTTTTTGTTAATTTTTATCTTACCAAAACTATGAACATATATTTCATGAATAAGAAAGAAATCATTTACTTCACACTCTACATCATCCCCATTTGGAAAAAAATCAATAAACAGGTCATCGCCAAGCTTAACTAAATGGATATAAAAGTTTGACAAAACACTATCCTCAACCAAAGCAAGATTATATGAATCATCATCAAGCTTTGTAAAATTCCATGTATTACTGCTATTCTTATCTTCCCATTCACCAAGCAAGTTGGAGTCGAACACACAATCATCCTTGGTATATAAAGGATGTAAGGAAGGAATACAACCACCGATCATAAATATGATCCCGATCACAAACGCAATTCTCTTTTTTGATTTCATAATATTTGTTTTTTAAATTAATAATCAGCAAAGAAAATACTGTAACCGGGAAAATCCAATTTTATTCGATGAACGATGGAAAAAACAGGATGAAATAGTAATTCAGAAACTTATTTCAGACCAGAAATCGGGACAGGCTATGTTGTTTATATTGGGTATCGTTTCGGGTTTCGGGTTTCAGGTTTCGGTTTTACACGTATATCATTCAAATATTAGTGACATCTATTGTGAGATCACAAAT
>CAYWXI010000085.1:0-10614 GCA_964462015.1 uncultured Bacteroidales bacterium
TCGATCGCTCTTTTTCAGGATCGTAATCATCGTAGCTTATTTGCCAACTATCTTTCTCCAATCCGTTTTCAAACCAGTCAACAATACCTTTAAATCCGATCTCGGCAATATCTTTAACTACAATGTCAGCACCATTTTTTTTAAGTTCTTTTTCGTTGTTTTCTCTTGCAATTCCAAGAACCAATCCAAAATTTCCCTTCTCTCCTGCCTGAACTCCCGAAACAGCATCTTCAACTACAACAGCTCTGTCATAATCAACACCAAGGTTGTCGCAGGCGGTGGTAAAAATATCAGGTTCGGGTTTTCCATGAAGTCCAATCTCTGCAGAAACTACGCCATCAACACGTGTTTCCATTAAATCCAATAAACCGGCAGCTTTCAAAACGGCTTCACAATTTTTACTTGAGGAGGCAACACCTACTTTGATTTTTTCGGCTTTCAGTTTTTTTATTAAGTTAACTGTTGAATTATAAACTTCAACACCTTCAATTCTTAAAATTTCGTTAAAAGCAAAATTTTTCCTATTGCCGATACCACAAATAGTTTCTGTTTCAAATTCGTCAGAGGGATCGCCATAAATAAGTTCAATTCCACGGGATAACAAAAATGATTCAACACCTTTGTATCTTGGCTTTCCGTCAACATAGGTCAGATAATCACCTGCATGTGTGAATTCCTTAAATTCTTCTCCAAATTTTTCTTCTCTTTCTATTAAATAATCATCAAACATTTTTTTCCAGGCACGTGAATGCACAAGAGCTGTTTTAGTAATTACACCGTCGAGATCAAATATTACGGCATCGAATTTATATTTTGACATAAGTGGATGTGTTTTTTCTGTTTAGTTGTTTACAACATTTTGTTTTATATATAGTTGGAAGACGGAAGACCGAAGTCGGAAGCACTATCTTAGAACTTCGGTCTTCCGTCTATCTATTAATCAATGTAAGTCATTCATTATCTTTTAACCACAAATAATTATAAGGGTTGATAGTAAGTTGTTTATTGTTTTTTGTGAAACCCATTACCTGACCCAAAATATCTCTTTTATCATTAGTATTTATTAATTCGGAAATGTTTATTATCTTTTTATCAGAAGACAAATTGTTTATGATCAATAACTTTTCGTTTTTATAAATTCTAAAATATGATAATATTTCATTAACAGGCTTTTCTTTATCATCAAATATACTGATCCATTCAATTTTCCCTCTTCCGAAGCATTTATATTTTTTTCGTGTTTTTATTTGAGTAGATAATTTATCAAAAACCTTGTAAGAAAAACTATCGGGATTTTCCATGTTATTTTTTAATTTTTCCCAATCAATTTTTCCCCTGACCAAAAACCTTGTGTCGTCTTTTCCGGTCATTTTTATCATTTCTTTATAATAAATGTCATCATTAAGTTTCCCAAATTCATCGCCGTAATAAACAACCGGTGTTCCGGGCAAAGTAAGCATTATTGAATATGCAAGTGCAATTTTTTGTTCATCACGATCAAATAACTCAGCCAAACGCGCTGAAATTCCTTGCCCCAAACGAAAGTCCCATTTTGGATCTTTACAATAATTCTCATGGATATATTTTCTGTCATCTTCGCTAACATAAACCAATTCAAGGCTTAATTCATCATGGCATCTCAAAAATGTTAACCATTGAGCATCCTTTGGAATTTCTGGGGTTACTTTCGGGCTGAGAGTATGTAATATTGGTTTTTTATTTTGCATGGCAATAGCCTTAAACATTTGAGGCATTAGCGGAAAATGATAACCTGCATTACATTCGTCGTTATTTCCAAAATATTTTACAACTTCTTTTGGTTTTTGACACGCCTCGGCCAATAATAAAGTATTTGGCCTTATAAAATCCAGAACTGCTCTAAAAAATCGTACAATAACATGATTTTGAGATAGGTTTTCACATGCTGTACCATTTTCTTTCCAAAGATATGGTATGGCATCTGCCCTGAAACCATCAACTCCTATCTTAAGCCAATAAAGAATGTTTCGGGTCATTTCAATTAAAACATCAGGATTCTTGTAATTTAAATCAGGTTGAAAACTAAAAAACCTATGGAAATAATACCAATCACCATCTTTTTCCCAATTGCTTGGTTCCATTCCTTCGAACAACAAACGTGTTTCTTTATATAAATCTGTGTTTTTGTTCCAAATATAATAATTTCGATAGGGATTATCTTCGCTCTTTCTTGACTCAATAAACCAGGAATGTTGATCGGAGGTGTGGTTTAAAGCAATATCGAAAATTACTTTTATTCCTTTTTTATGAGCACTTTCTAGAAATTTGGTAAAAACCGCTTTCTTTTTTTCATTCTCTGTTGATGCTGATACTCCAAGAATTTCGGGACGAATTTTTCTGTAATCGCTAATATCAAAACCTGCATCCCTCATTGGTGAATCAAGAATTGGTAAAAGCCATAAGCAATTGACACCTAAATCGCTTAAGTAATCGAGTTTTTCCTCAATACCCTGAAAATTTTTATTAAATAAATCAACATAAACCGAGTAAACAATAGCATCTTTATACCATTCAGATTCATGTGGTTCGAGTTTTATACCTGACTTTATTATTGATAATTCCTTAATGAATTCTTCAAGTTTATCAGCTGATATATCTGGATACAATTCATTCCAGCAATCATATAAAATTTTTTCTTTATCCATATTTTTATCACACTGTTTTTGAGCTACAAAATTACAATTTATGTTTGAATTGTAATACTCAAATTTTCATAATTGTATATATTTTTTTTCAAAAGAAAATTTTGTTAAATCCCTGTATTTATTCCTTGTATATATTGGTCCGAAAGCAATAAATAAATGTTGGTTTTTTTCTACAATTCTAAGATATTTATCAATGAAAAAATCGTCATTTTTGTTTACATTTGTCTTGATTTTTAATTATCTAAATTCTTTCAATGAAATCTAATTTTATCTATTATTTATTTTTTCTGGTTTTATTAATTTCCTGTTCTGAAAATCCTGAAAGAAAAACAGATAATAAGGACAAAAATAAATCCAATTTTTCAGACTGGTCAAAACAAGTTGTTTGGTACCAGATTTTTCCGGATAGATTTTGTAATGGTGATACCACCAACGACCCGAAATTAACTGATCAAAAAGGTTGCTGGCCACACGAATTAATTGAACCCTGGCAAGTTCATCCATGGAATTCTGACTGGTATGAACTTCAACCTTATGAGAAAGAAACCGGCGAAGATATTTGGTACAATACTACCCGTCGTCGTTATGGTGGAGACCTTCAGGGAATTATAAATAAACTTGATTACCTGAATGACCTTGGAATTAAGGCTCTCTATCTTAATCCGGTTTTTGTAGCCCCTTCACATCACAAATACGATATTGCTTACTATCATCATATTGATCCGACTTTTGGGCCGGATCCTGAAGGAGATAAAATAATTATTGAAAATGAAACCCCTGATGATCCTTCAACCTGGAAATGGACTTCGGCTGATTCATTAGCATTGAAATTGATAGAAGAAGTTCATAAACGTGGAATGAAAATTATTTTCGATGGTGTTTTTAATCATGTGGGTTACAATAATTTCGCGATTCAGGATGTGATGAAAAATCAGCAAAATTCAAGGTTTAAGGATTGGTTTACAATAAAAACATGGGATGATACGATAAAAAACACAAAACTTGAATATGAAGGTTGGTGGGGAATAAAAGATATGCCCGAATTGCGTGAAGATAGCAATGGGCTTGTTGCCGGTCCAAAAAAATATATTTTCGACATTACAGAAAGATGGATGGATCCTGAAGGAAATGGAAATACAAGCAAAGGAATTGATGGCTGGAGACTGGATGTAGCTTATTGTGTTGCTCACCCTTTTTGGAAAGACTGGCGAAAACATGTGAAAAAAATAAATTCAGAAGCATATATTACTGCTGAAATTATTGACTCAACACTAAAAATTCTTCCATATTTGCTGGGAGATGAATTTGATGGTGTAATGAATTATAACTTCCAATTTATTTGTAGCGAGTATTTTATTAACAAAAATTTGAAAACCCATGAATTTGATTCTTTACTGAAAAGTTTGAGAACTGCTTTTCCTGTAAATGCAATGTTAGAATCACAAAATCTGTTAGGCAGCCATGATACCGACCGGCCCGGTTCCAGGATTTTAAATTCAGGCATTGCAAATTTTCTTGATTGGGAGCCGTATTTTAATGACTCAAAAGCAAGAAATCATATGTATAATACAAAAAAACCTTCAGCTAAAGATTATGAAATTCTTAAATTTATGGTTGTTTTTCAAATGACTTATGCGGGAGCTCCAATGATTTATTACGGCGATGAAGTTGGAATGTGGGGTGCGAATGATCCATGTTGCCGTAAACCAATGATCTGGGAAGAAATCACTTATGATGATGAAACATATTTACCAAATGGAGAGAAAAGAAAAAATAGTAATAAAGTTAAGGTAAACAACGATTTGAAAGATCATTATAAAAAATTGATAAATATCAGAAATTCAAATCCTGCTTTGCAAATGGGAGATTTTAAGTCCCTGAAAACCAACAACAACAAAACATATGCATTCTCAAGGACTTATAAAGATAATACAATTATTATTGTTCTTAATAATGATAGCAAAAAGCATGAAGTAGAATTGAATATTAATTCTCATGCAAATGTTTTGGATATTTTAAATAATGAGAAAGTTAATACTGATAAAGGTTTGATTTCACTTAACATAAAAGGGAATTGGGCTGTAATTTTAAAAGAAATATAAAGAATGAATGAAATTATAAAAGCTGAACAAGAATTTGAAAAGGGATTCAATTGTTGCCAGTCAGTATTATCTGTTTATTGTGAACAATTAGATTTAAATAGAAATACAGCTTTGCTGCTTTCCAGTGCCTTTGGTGGAGGAATAAATAAGATGGGTGAAATTTGTGGGGCCGTTTCCGGTGCAATAATGCTTATTGGTCTAAAATATGGAAGGATAAAAGCTGATGATCAGGTTGCAATCGAGAAAACCGAAAAACAGACAAA
Organism: uncultured Bacteroidales bacterium; assembly: GCA_964462015.1. Taxonomy (GTDB): domain Bacteria; phylum Bacteroidota; class Bacteroidia; order Bacteroidales; family JAEINX01; genus JAEINX01. The sequence continues at coordinate 5,050 of CAYWXI010000085.1, forward strand.
TAATTTCTTAGATGAATTCAAAAAAAGAAATAAATTTCTGAAATGCAAAGAACTTCTTGGATACAATTTTGGTATTGAAAGTGAAAACGAATTTATTAAAACCAATGATCTTACAAGGCAACTTTGCCCAAAATTTGTAAAAGACGCTGTGGAAATATTTGAAGAAATTGTTGAAAATCATGGCTAAAAAGCAAAATATCAATATAATCGTAAATAATTTTCCTTAATCAAATTACATTTAAAAATGTTATATGGTTAAGTCGTTATTTTACAACAATTTAGCAATTAAACAAAATTGCAATTTTATTAAATTCTTTAATCTTAAATTCGAAAAAATACTGTATTTTTATAAACCAAAAAATTAAAACAATTATGAGAAAAACAAATTTACTTTTAAAAATCCTTGTGTTTGTTTCAGCTTTCTTTTTGCTGAATTTTTCGCAAGCTGCAGAGATTACATTAGAAAAAGTTGAACCTCCGTTTTGGTGGTCAGGCATGAAATGTAATAAACTTCAACTAATGGTTTATGGAAAAAATATTTCGGAAACAAAGCCAGTAATAAATTATCCGGATGTAAAACTTAAGGAAAGCATTTCGGTTGAAAATCCAAATTATCTTTTTCTAAATCTTGAAATTTCGAAAGAGGTAGCTCCTGGAAATTTTGAAATTAATTTCATGAAAGGAAAGAAAAGTGTTCAAACATATAATTATGAATTAAAAAAACGAAGACAATATTCGGAAGAACGCCAGGGATTTAATTCCTCTGATGTAATTTATTTACTTATGCCCGATCGTTTTGCAAACGGCGATAATTCAAATGATAATGTTTCGGGAATGAAAGAAAATTTTGACAGAAACGATCCTAACGGCCGACATGGTGGTGACTTAAAAGGAATTGATGATCATTTAAACTACCTGCATGATTTAGGAATTTCAGCAATTTGGATAAATCCGGTTTTTGAAAATAATATGCCGAAATATTCTTATCACGGATATGCAATTACCGATTTTTATAAAATTGATCCTCGCTTTGGAAGCAACAATGATTATGTAAATCTTGTGAAAAATGCCCATAAAACAGATATTAAGGTAATTATGGATATGGTTTTTAATCATTGTGGAACGGGTTACTGGTGGGCTAATGATCTGCCAATGAATGATTGGTACAATCAATGGCCCGAATTTACACGTTCAAACTATAGGGGTGGTACAGTAACCGATCCGTATGCCTCTGAATTCGATAAAGATAAAATGCAAAAAGGATGGTTTGATTTGACAATGGCCGATTTAAATCAGAATAATAAATTTCTTGCAAATTATCTTATCCAGAATAGTATCTGGTGGATAGAATACGCTGATCTTGATGGCATTCGAATGGATACTTATCCTTATTCATATAAAGAATTTATGGCAAAATGGATGAAACGAATTCTTTTTGAGTATCCCGGTTTCAATGTTGTCGGAGAGTCGTGGTTACCTGACCCGGCTAATGTTGCTTACTGGCAGGAAGATGCCAACAATCGTGATGGGTACAAGTCGTATCTTGGAAATGTATTTGATTTTCCTTTAATGTATGCAATGAGTGCAGCATTTAATGAAAGAGATAATTGGAATGATGGTGTCGTAAAATTATATGATGCTTTAGGCAAGGATTTTTTATATGGAAAACCTAATAATTTAGTGGTTTTTCCTGATAATCATGATGGGGATCGTTTTTATACAAAAGTTGGTGAAAGCCTTGATAAATATAAACTTGCGATGGCTTTTCTAACCACAACCCGCGGAATTCCTGAAATATATTATGGTACAGAAATTCTGATGACAGGGCACGAAAACCGTGGTCATGGCGACATAAGAAAAGATTTTCCCGGCGGATGGGATGGTGATAAAACCAATGCATTTACTAAAGAAGGAAGAACAAATGAACAAAATGAAGCCTTCGATTATCTTAGCAATTTACTGAATTGGAGAAAAAACAAAGAGGTTATCCACACCGGGAAATTGAAACATTTTATTCCCGAAAACGGTGTTTATGTTTACTTTAGGTATAATGAAGATGAATCGATTATGGTGATTTTAAATAATTCGGATAATGAGCAGACCTTTACAACTGAAAGATTTGCTGAAAATTTGTCAGGATTTAATTCAGGTGAAGAAATCATTTCAGGCGAAAAACTTGAAAACTTAAATGAAATTATTATTCCGGCTAAGTCTGCTATGATTATTGAACTTATAAAAAAATAAACCGCAAAGGCCGCAAAGTGACGCAAAAATTTTTTCGTTATTAGCGGTTAATATGTAACAAATTATGTCAGAAATTTAAACAGTTTAAATTCATTTTATGGGGATTGTTAAACAGAAATTACATTCTTTTATTATTTTTTATAGATTTGTTTTATAAAAATGTAAAGTAACTTGACATGTTTTTTATTGAATAGCCTGAAAGGCTTTTAATAACTTAGCATAGGGCAACGCCCTATGTAAATGAAAATATATTAATTTCGCCCTGAAAGGGCAAAATATCAACAATATGGCACAATCATTAGCTCAATTATATACTCATATTGTTTTTAGCACCAAAAAGCATTTTCCATTTATTAAACCTGTAATTGAAGCAGAATTATTTGCTTATATGGGGGGTACTATTAAAGGAATTGGTGGCATTCCATTCATAATAAATGGTATGGCTGATCATGTGCACATTTTTTCTACTCTTCCTAAAACCCTTGCTCTATCAAAATTTATTGAAGATATTAAGCGTAATAGCAGTAGATGGATTAAAACAAAAGGTATTTCATATCAACATTTCGCCTGGCAAAATGGGTATGCAGGTTTTTCCGTTAGTAGTTCAAAAAAAGATACTGTTGTGAATTATATTACTAATCAGAAAAAACATCATAAAACATTAACCTATAAAGAAGAAGTATTAAAATTTCTTCAAGAATATAATATTGAATACAATGAACAATATTTATGGGATTGATTATAATGCCCTTTCAGGGCGAAAAAGATGTACTTTGATATTACATCATAGGGCGTTGCCCCATGTTAAGATATCTTTGGCTTTCAGCCAATCCCTTTAATAGTGAAATAATCTTATTTTATTTAATAATTAATTTGTAAATAATGCTAATATTAGAAAAAAGATATTCTCTCCTTAAAATTGACTTTACACTATAAAACATTTTATTATGAAACGTATTTTCCCAATAATAATAATTGCAATTATCCTTTTCGGTTGTAACAGCAATAAATTTAATTTAAAATATTCCGGATCGGAGATATTTGGATTAGCAAGTCCTATTGATTTAAATATTGACACAACAATTGTTTTTCTTAATGATTTTTTCAATAATGTTGAAATAATTGATTCGGTAACATGTTGTAAAAATAAAAACATAAGCCTGTCGAATAATAATGAAACACTTACTATCATTTCTAATAATGATCTGCCAAAACTGACAGTCATTAGTTGTTGGATAAAAGGTGTTCCATATTCATTGTTGGCAAAAAAATCTGAAAAGGAAAAAGTAAAATTGTCTTTTGATCCCCAAGGTAAAAATTATAAAACCGTTCAATTAGCCGGTGAAATGAATGGCTGGAACCCAGATGTTGGTAATATGAATCATGCTGGAGGAATTTGGCAAACAGAAATTTTACTAAATCCCGGAACTTATCAATATCAAATTGTAGTGGATGGGAACTGGAAACTTGATCCCAATAATCCCGATTCAATTGATAATAATGTTGGAGGTTTCAATTCTTTGTTAACTGTAGGCGGAAAAAATATTGATAAAACTCCAATTTTGTTTACCGAAAAAGTTTTAAAAAGAAAGGTGAAAATCGGATATAAAAATCAAGTCGAAGAGTTCATGATTTTTTGGCAGAATTTCAAACTTCCTTCAAGGTTTTATAATATCAGTGATAACATTGTTTTTATTAATATTCCTGAACAGGCCAAAAAATTAGAACGATCATATATTCGGGTTTGGGCTTTTAATGAAAATGGTGCTTCAAATGACATTTTAATTCCCTTAATAAATGGAAAAGTTATTTTGAAAGCCGAAACACTAAATCGTTTCGATCATCATTCAAATATTTTGTACAATGCTTTCGTTGACAGGTTTAATAATGGAAATCCAGAAAATGATGAGCCTGTCGATGACCCGGAAATTCTTCCTCAGGCAAATTATCTGGGTGGAGATATTATTGGGATAACTCAAAAAATTAAAGATGGCTACTTTAATGATCTTGGAATTAATACAATTTGGATTTCACCACTTGTTCAAAATCCAAAAGGGGCTTTTGGTTTATGGCCCGAACCACGTACAAAATTCTCAGGCTATCATGGGTACTGGCCGGTTTCATTTACAAAAATCGACTATAGATACGGAACTTCCGACGAATTAAAAGAATTAGTTGAAACTGCTCACGAACACGGTTTGAATGTTTTATTGGATTTTGTAGCGAATCATGTTCATCAGGAACATCCGGTTTATCAGAAGCATAACGATTGGGCAACAAATCTTTACCTCCCTGATGGTTCTTTAAACACCGAGAAATGGGACGAACATCGGTTGACTACCTGGTTTGATGTCTTTCTCCCGACTTTAGATCTTTCAAAACCGGAAGTAGTTGAAATGCTTACTGATTCGGCTGTTTTTTGGATAGAAGAATATAATCTTGACGGCTTCCGTCACGATGCAACCAAGCATATTCCCGAGGTTTTTTGGAGAACATTAACCAAAAAATTGAAAAACCGAATAATGATACCAGATGATAAAATCCTTTATCAAATTGGTGAAACTTACGGAAATTCTGAATTAATTAGCAGTTATGTGAATTCAGGTGAGCTGAATGCACAATTCGATTTTAATGTTTATGATGATGCAATTGCAGTATTTGCCCGTGATAGTGAATCATTCAACAGATTAAATACCTCTCTTGAAGAAAGCTTCAAGTATTATGGAAATCATAATCTAATGGGTTATATAACAGGAAATCAAGACCGTCCCAGATTTATTTCTCTTGCTGGTGGTGACCTTTCATTTAATGAAGACAGCAAGCTTGCCGGTTGGACGAGAGAAATTGGTGTTGGAAATCCGGTGGGGTATAAGAAACTTTCAAGTCTGACAGCCTTCCTGATGACAATTCCGGGAATTCCGGTTATTTATTTCGGTGATGAAATTGGCGATCCGGGTGGAAATGATCCTGACAATCGAAGAATGATGCGTTTCGATAATCTTAAGAAAGAAGAGATAAGGGTAAAAGATATTGCAACTAAATTAATTAAAACCAGAAAAAATAATTTGGAATTTATCTTTGGGGATTTTGAAACATTATTTGTTTCTGATATGATTTATGCATACGCAAGAACCTATTTTACCAATATTTCTGTTGTAATTTTTAATAATAGCAATAAAGAAAAATCAATTAGTATTAAAATCCCTGAGAGATTTGAAAAAACAAATTTCAAAGCAAATTTCAATTCGGAATTTACATTTAGCGGAACAGAATTAAATGTTAAACTTTCGGCAAATGCATTTGAAATTTTAGTTTCTAAAT
>CAYWXI010000086.1:0-10527 GCA_964462015.1 uncultured Bacteroidales bacterium
TTTAATTTTTATTTTGTTAATTTTTAAGATATTGAATAGATGCGAAACTTTAGTATATTTACTAAAACTGACAAGGGATTTAAATTTAAAGGTATGATTTTGACATGAAAAACATCTTACCGCCTATCCTGCAAAGAAACGGCCACGTGCCATACTTGCCAACCGTTACAGCCGATATTAAAAAGACATTCAACAAATAATTAAGTTAAAATATGGATAGTCAGCTTGATACGATATACAGAAAAATTCAAAGTACACAATTAATCGATACACATGAACATCTAATTGATGAATCTGAAAGGTTAAATTGCCTAAAACCTTATATCCAATGTGATGATTGGACAACGATATTAGGATTGTATTCTAAATTCGATTTTGTATCAGCAGGAATGCCAAAAACTGTTGTTGACTCTATTTCATCACCTGAATTCGATTCCATAGATAAATGGAAAATGATTAAACCATATTGGAATTTTGTAAAAAACACAGGATACGGACAGGTTATTCAAAATACAATTAGTGAATTATATAATATATCTGAAATAGAGAATAATTCCATTCCTGAAATTAATGCAAAGTACAAAGCTTTTAGGAAGAAAGGATTTTATCGTGAAATTCTAAAAAAATCGAATATTAAAAATTGTATTGTTAATCCTCCGGGCAGACCATTTAAAGATACTGAAATGCCAGATATTTTGTATCAGGATATTGCCGCAAATGGGATGATTAGCATAGAAATTGAGCAATACAATTTAGGTATTTTACCAAAAGTTTCAAACCTCAACGATTGGTTAGAAATCATTAACTGGTGGTTTAGTCGCTACTCCTCAAAGGCAGCCGGTGTTAAAATTGGAAATGCATATTTTAGACGACTTGATTTTAGTAAAACAGAAATTGGAATAGCTGAACCAATCTTTTCTAATAAATTAACTGGAAAAGAGTTAACGAAATTGGAAGAAAAGCAACTTAAGGATTACCTGTTTTGGTACGTTGTTGAATTAGCAACTCAAAATGATTTGCCAGTAAGACTTCATACAGGTCACCAAGCCATGAATAACTTTATGAATTTAGGACATATAATGTATAATCCATCTGATTGTGCCAATTTATGTAAGCTAAGCCCTGATACAAAATTTGTATTTTTCCATATCGCCTACCCATATTACGAGCCAATGATTTCTTTAGCAAAGCATTATTCAAATGCATATATTGATATGTGTTGGGCATGGGCAATAAATCCAATTTCAGCAATTGAATTTTTAAAAAAGTATATTGTGAGTGCACCAATCAATAAATTGTTTGTATTTGGCGGAGACGATTTATTTATTGAGAATTTAGTAGGACATTCGATTTTAGCAAGAAAAGGAATTGCTAAAGCACTCTCAGACTTAATATATGATAAATGGATTTCAGAAAAAGAAGCCTTTAGACTTGCTGAACGAATTATGATTAAAAATGCAGAAGAATTTTATGATATATGAAATAAACATACAGACTGTAACACATACACCAAACCGATATGCCCAATTATAATAAACTAATTAAAACGGTCGGAAAATGACAAAATTTAAAACACAGTTATTTTTCTCACTTTTAAAAAGAATAGTGATAATTCTTATTTCTTTAAGTACGTTTATTTCCTGTGAATCCCAAACGGTAGATATAAGTAATTCTTATAACTACAAAATATTTAATAAAGAGATATTTAATGGTTTTCCTGATACAACATGGTCCCGTTATCATGATATCTACAATGAAGGTTGGTCAGAAAAGGGATTAATCAGAGCTAAGAAATACTATGACAAAATTGGTTCTGCCGCTGCAATCCTGATACACAATGGTGCTGTAGTTGTAGCCTGGGGTGATGTGAAGGAAAAATATTGGGTTCACTCCATTCGAAAAAGTTTTCTCTTTTCTATGTTTGGGATACATGAATACGAGGGAAATATTGATCTGAAAAAAACAATTGGTGAATTAGGAATAAACGATAGGGATAGCTTATCAGAAATGGAGAAGCAAGCAAAAATATTAGATTTATTGAAAAGTAAATCGGGTATTTATCATCCTGCGGCCAATGAATCCCGAGAGATGGAAAAGTTAAGACCCGCCAGACAAAGTCATAAGCCTGGTGAGTTTTGGTATTATAACAATTGGGACTACAATGTATTGGGTGTTATTTTTGAACAAGAAACCCGGACAAAGATATTTGAAGAGTTCCATAGACTCATAGCCACTCCTATCCAAATGGAAGATTTTGATGTGTCAGATGGTCGTTATACTCACGACCCAAAAAAAACAAACCACCCGGGATATCCCCTTGTTATGAGCGCAAATGATATGGCCCGATTTGGTTTACTCTATCTGAACAATGGTAAATGGAAAGACAAGCAGATCATTCCGCAGGATTGGATTAAAAAAGCTACTACTATCTATTCTTATGGCTGGGGTAATGGAGTTGGTTTCAAATGGGATATTAAAATTGACGGAAGCCTAAAAAAATATGGTACCTATAAAACATCAGGATGGGCAGGACATACCATTATGGTGATACCCAAACTAAATATGGTTTTTATTCATCGCACAAATACTTTTGATCGTCAAAACTATGTCACACATAAAGAGTATGAAAAATTGGTAAATAAAATAATACGTTCATATCATCCTTTGAAGTAATAATTTATGGGAAATAAGAATTTGGAGATCAATTAATTGATTTTGTAACTTTAATATGTTAAAACAACAATGCATATCAATGTATGAAAATAATAGCCGAGTAAGTAGTAAATATGAACATTGTAGCCCTCATAAAAATTGGTAGTAAATTGAAAGTTTCTACTTCCGCAATCTGCTACTATTCTTATACTCAAAGTTGTTGTTCTGCTTACAAGGAAACCTTCAAAAACTAATAAATTAAAATATGATTGACGAAAAATTAAAGGAAATTCGGGATTTTTGCATTAATAACTCAAAGCAATCCAATATTGATAAGTATTCCAGATACTTCAAGGAGGGTTTTGATGGATACGGAATTGATCAAAAAGTATATGAAGCACAAAGGGATTTCTGGATTACTGAATGGAAAAAAGAAATGACAATTGACAATTACCTCGAACTCGGTGATAAGTTGATTCAAATCGGGAAATACGAGGAAATTTCTTTTGCCATAAGTTTCTTAAAATCCGAACAGGCAAACTATACTGAATCGACATTTGATAGAATTGGTAACTGGTTTGACATCGGAATTTCTAACTGGGCCAATACAGATGTGCTTTGCATGTTAGTTCTTTCAAGTTTTTTAATAGACAGGGTAATAGAGTTTGAAAAACTAAAAGAGTGGACAAAATCAAATTCGGAATGGAAAAGAAGGGCTGTTCCGGTGACACTTGTTGAATTGATCAAAAAGGATTTGAAACCTGAAATCGCATTACCATTAATTGAACCATTAATGTTGGATGATTCTAAGTATGTTTAAAAAAAGGAATTGGCACACTATTACGGGGATTATGGAAAATTTATCCTGAAGAGATTGAAGAATTTCTGTTAAAATGGAAAGACCAATGCGGTAGATTGATTATACAGTATGCGACTGAGAAAATGGATAAAGAATATCGAAAGAAATTTAGAAAGACAAAATAATTCACGACGGCACAACACATAAGTATCGTTTTCGGTGCCTGCCGAATATATTTTATTTAAATTTGCAAGATACCGGCAGGAGTATTTGCTACTTTTGAAATGGGAACATATTCTTAATAAGCAATATAAAATTATTGAATAAACTATATGAAACTGATAAAATCAAAAACAATAAAACTAAAAACCAAAAGAGTATTCCTGAAAAAAGGAACATGTTCCCGGACATTTTTTTATTTATTGAACAGGGAATTTGGAAATAATCTGGATGAAGAGGAACGTGCAATTGATCTCTTAGCCGGAGGAATACTTCAACAGGGCTATCAATGCGGAATGCTTTGGGGAGCCTCAATGGCTGTCGGTACAGAATCATTCCGCAGGAATAATCACCCGAGCCGAGCCATCGCAACTGCTATAACAGCAACACAACAAATTATGGAATCATTTAAAAACAGAACAAATTGTATTGAGTGTGAAGAAATAACAAGTTGTAAATGGTCAAATAAATTTAGTATTGCAAAGTATTTTTTTACAGGGAAATTCTATGACTGCTTTAATCTTGCGGGAAAATGGGCTCCTGAAGCCATTCAGGCAGCAATTGAAGGATTATCAGACGAGCAAAATGAAATTGATAAAATGCCGGTTAGCTGCGCTTCTGAAGTCATAAAAATGATGGGAGGCAGTGAAAAAGAAATGATTATGGTTGCAGGATTTGCTGGAGGGCTTGGTTTGAGTGGTAATGGCTGTGGAGCTCTTGCTGCTGCAATTTGGATGAATGCTCTCATCAGGATTAGAAAAAAAACTATGAAAACTGCCTTAAGCGATCCGGTTGCAGAAAAAATATTAAACGTATTCCTGGAAAAAACTTCTTACGAAATGGAATGTTCAAAAATATGTGAACGCAAATTCAAAACAATCGATGAACATTCCGAATTTATAAAAAACGGAGGTTGCAGAGAACTTATCAATACACTTGCGGATCATAGTTCTATTAAATAAAATCGATACATTTTCCTGTCATAAGCATTGGAAAAAAAATCCACCAAACATTTAATTGAAATGAATTTTATTAAAAATAACAGAACCTGGTTTTTTCTTATAATAATTCCTTTTTTATGGACTTGTAATTTAAACTCAAGATGGGGAGGACAGGATTATATTCAAAAAGTCAATACTCAAGCCCTGCCGGTGCAACTGCAAGTGAAAAAAACCTTTGATTTAGGAAACGGGATTTATTGTTCAAATGATTTTGCCGGTGCGAGGTTAAATGGTATTGTATATGCAAATGATACAATCACTGCACTTATAACCCCCGAGAACACTCCCATAAATCCCAGCCCCTGGTATGCTTTTAAAATCTGGTCGGATACGACGCAGGAAGTTTTTATAAAACTAACCTATTTGCTTGGAGTGAAACATAGATATTATCCAAAATTGAGCTATGACGGACTAAACTGGAATAATCTTGATCCGTTGAATTATTATGAAGGGAAAGTATCGGGATTAAAGAACGAGAGACTATTACCGGATTTTATAACTATGCAACTTTCAATTGGCCCTGATACAATATGGATTTCAGCACAGGAACTTATTACATCGAAACACGTAAACAAATGGATTGATGAACTGGCCACAAAGCCGTTTGCATATAAAACTGAAATTGGAAAAAGCCGCGAAGGAAGGCCTGTGAATATGCTTAAGATCGGGAATAGTGACGATGAAAAAATGATCATCGTATTATCAAGACAACATCCACCTGAAGTTAGCGGTTATCTGACAATGAAATCATTTGTTGAAACAATAAATGGTGATACTGAAACTGCTAATAAATTCAGACAAGCTTTTAACACTTATGTAATTCCACTTGTTAATCCTGATGGTGTGGATAACGGCCATTGGCGACATAATTCGGGAGGGATTGATTTAAACAGAGACTGGGAAGAATTTAACCAGGCAGAAACTAAGGTTGTTAAAAACTTTATGGAAAATAAAGTTGCAGCTACAGGAGGTAAGTTTTATTTTGGAGTTGATTTTCATTCAACCTGGGAAGATATTTACTATACTATAGATCCCGAATTTACGGGCAATATGCCTGGATTAGTTACTGAAATGATTGATTCAATGAGTCAAAACATTCCTGATTACATAGCAAACATACAACCCAGGCAATACGATGCTAAAATTAGTTCGTTAAGCTATTTCTTCGATAAATTCGGAGCCGAATCATTAGTATTTGAAAGTGGTGATGAAACTCCGAGAGATTTATTGAAAACAAAAGGAGAAATATCAGCAATGGAATTAATGGAAATGATGTTAAATAAACAAAAGGAAATTGAGCTGGCGATGGATAATTAAATTAACATATAATAATTATTAGCGTATTATCGGCTATTATTAATGAGTCCAGTCTAATAAGGGTTAAAAATGGTTCACGCAAAGTTCGCAGACGAATCGCAAAGCACGCAAAGCATTGATTATAAATACACATATATTGCGGTCTTTGCGTTAAAACTTTCCGGTCTTTGCGTGAAATGAGTTTTTAGACCGGACCCATTAATTAGTCCTTGCAATTAGCATTTTTGATACACCAATTACTTTTCTATTTGTAATAAGTTTTGAAAAATAAATTCCATTAGGAAAACTTTCCGCATTCCAGATTACCGAGGATTGTCCTTTGGGGATATTTACAGAATACACTTTTTGGCCTGTTGTATTATATATTTCAATTTCTGCCTTCCCTCCTACCGGATCAAAAAAGATATTTGTAATGTTATTAAATGGATTAGGATAATTATAAAAAATCCCTACACTTGTGTGTATTTCATTAATCCCGGCACCCCAATCAGGTTTAATTTTTATTGCAACCGGACGGTGGTCGGATATTTTTGATTCATATGCCCACCAACCACCGGCAAGATATTCATCTATTCTAATACATTCAATATCTGAGCCGGAATTTCCAAATTCATCAAACATTTCATTAGTAATAAGAATATGATCGAGATGTGAAGGCCAGGTGGGGTATGACCAGTTTGAGCTGTTTCCCAATGCAATATTCATATCGGCAAACATATAATTGGCTTCATCATCAAAAAATGACTGAAATACGTTATTAACAGGATAATCGGTCAGAATATCATTAAGGTCGCCCAATACAATTACTCTCTCGTTTGGGAAATTAGAATCAATATATTGCTTTATCAAATTGCTTGCATCTAATCGTCTTGTCTCCTCATCCCATCCGTTATAAGGATCAAGAATACCGTCTCCACAGCATTTAAAATGATTGTTTATTACAATAAAGTTCTCATTCATAAAACTCAATTCCATCACCATTGGCGACCGGGGGAATGGCCTCCAGTAAGGTTCAGTTGTGTAAATTTCATAAATATCATTTATCTCAATTGCTTCGGTTTTATAAATGTAAGCCAGGCCAGCAAACCATGATGACTTGAAATACGCCTCATAACCATCAATACCCTCTACCATTTGTCTGAATAAAATTGTATCGTCAACTTCCTGTATTGCCACCAGATCTATATCCAGAGCTTCAATTATCTGGCTTACATAATTAGCGGTAGTTTGACCGCTTTTGGGAAACCACTCAATATTCCATGACATTGCTTCAAAAGTAGTATCAGTACCAAAGGATAGGTCTTCAATGTTTTGAGCCGGTAAAATGGAAGATGTAACAAATAGAATTATTATGATTGAAAGCTTTTTCATTGTCAAATTACTGTTTTTTTAATTTCTTCAAATATAAATATTTTTTCAATACACAAATTCTATTTTCCCGGCCAGTAATTTCCTTTATCAATTCCTGCTCTATTAAACGAAAAGACTATGAAGAACTGAAGTTCTATCATACTCATTGACACTTCCAATTGGCATTTAAAGATACTGATGAGGTGATGAATTCAGTGATACAAACTTAAATGATTTTATCTTGTATGGCAGTCAAAGCAACAATGATAACAACCATCTACATTACTATAATGCTCTTTTGCTTTTTTAACTGCACTATGACAATCTAAATGCCATCCTAAGTCTAACCAATTTGAATAATCTGGTAAGTAAGAACAGGATGCGTCTAAATTATGTACCTCATGTTCTCCGGTTTGTCGAGGATTTCTATTTACACAATAATTTGGCATGATACTTTTTTTAAAGGTTAATATTAGAGGATCGAATAAAAGAATTTTCAATCCATGAATAATCAAATGTTCATATATGATTATTTAAAAAATAATTTTAACTTTGAAGACTAAAAGACACCCAATGTACTTAAAAATACGGAAATGTCAGGTTTTTATTTCCTCATATAATTAAATAATGGATTAATTAAAGAGAGCCCTCTCTTATAAAAACTTAACAATAGATGTATTATTAAATGCCCTGTAATGTGGCAATATTGCTTTTACAAGGCATAGTTTAATTTTAATATTGAAATATTGATTTTAAAATATGAATAAAAATATTAAAAAATAAAACCATGAAACGAACATTACTAATTATTATAAGTATTTTATTATTAGCCTTTACAACAGGCGATAACAGAAGTGAATATAATGTTCCAAAAAAAGCTCATTCTGTATTCGCAAGTGATTTGAATTTAGACAATGACATTGATATGGTAATAGGACATTTAACAGCCTGGGAAGCCACAAACAAAACAATTTCAATATTAAAGAATAACCATAATGGAAATTTTAGTATTTCTGATACATCAAAATCCTTTTGCGGATACCAGGAAAACATTTTTGCAATAAAAATAAATAATGATAATTATCCTGATATTGTGGCATTTTATTCTGATCTCATATCTGGTGTCCTTGAAAAGTATATCCGTGTTTATTATAATGAGGAAGGAGAATTTAATAATTATGTGGATTTTAGCTTAAATACGTCATCTGTATTTCAATATATTAATTATGGAGATATTAATGGGGATGGCCATTATGATATTGTTGTAATTTCAAATAGCGATAAATTTTGGGGCATTCTATATAACGACGGAACAGGAAATTTCTCCGAACCGGAATACTATGATTTAAGTTTTGGGCCAATAGATATTTCCTGCGGTGATCTTAATAATGACGGACGTGAGGATATTGTTATTACAGGGTATAACACAGAAGTATATTTCAGTTATCCTGATGGATTTCAACTGTCAATCTTATCAACCGAATTTATTGGAAATAATGAAATAAGCGATTTTAATAATAATGGGATGAATGATATTTTAGCTTCATATCCACTATACCCTTCTGATTATACTAAAATAAAATATTATGAAAACGCAGGAAATAATACTTTCATAAATTATAAACCTTTTGTTTTTCAACCTCTCAGTAACGGATATTTTGAAATATCAGATTTTAATAATGATAGCTTACCGGATATTTTATTCCATAATTTTATTAATACCGACTTAATTATTTTCTATAACCTCGGAGATTTCCAATTGTCCGAACCACAGTTTATCCCGATGGAAAATTATGGTGAAAGTTTACGCAAGTCATATTGTGCCGACTTTGACGGTAACGGATATAATGATATTGTTACTATTCGTGGTTGGGGAGCCCCGCTACCGGCCAATGTAAATATATTTTTTAACGATGGTAAAGGAAATTTTGTTGAAGATCCAGTTGGCATTAATGAAACACCAGGTCCACAACAACAAACTCAAAGCTTACTATGTTACCCAAATCCATTTTCAGAATATTTAAATTTTGAATTCTCAACTACTAAACAAAACTCTGTTGATTTATCAATATACGATATAAACGGAAAGCATATTAATACAATAACAAATAAAATATATTCACCCGGAAAGTATAACATGAAGTGGAATGGTAAGTGTAAAAACGGAAAGGAAGTTACTCCGGGGATTTACTTTGTTTGTTTATCAGAAAACAAAAAAGTTATGAAAAACATTAAAGTAATTAAAAAATAAAATTAATCTCCCACTAATAAGAAGGCAGAAAAAATCTGTGTATTAATCTGTGATAATCTGTGGTAAAAAAAATTAAACACAGATAACACCGATTAAATTTTCACAGATTAACGCAGAGAAAAATTAGCGAAAATTAGTATAATAAGCGTATATAAAATCAATAACAAATAAGATATATTCACCCGGAAAATATAAATTAAAGTGGAACGGTACGTGTAAAAACGGAAAGGAGGTTAAACCCGGTGCTTACTTTATTCGATTGAAAACCGGCAGTCAAATTCAAACAGAAAGGGTGATTAAAAATCATTTTTATCAAAAATAGCTAAAAATTCATAATTTGCTTATTATTAAGGAGAACAACCTATGCCGGAGAAAAGAAATGCCCTCTGACAGTCCTGCCGAAGCGTCCCGGAGAAAAGAATTGCCCATTGACAGGCCTGCCGAAATGCACCGAAAATAAGAATTTCCCTTTGTTGAGGCTGACAATGCATGCCGGAGAAAAGAAATACCCCCTGACAGCTCTGCCGAAGTGCTCCGGTAAAAAAAATTGCTTATTGTTGGAGTTGGCAGGGCATGCCGGAGAAAATAAATACCTGTTGCCGGAACTGACAATATAGCCGGAAGTAAAGAATTGTCCTGTGACAGAATAAAACTTTAGGCCTTCCTGCACTAAACCATTTCAACAAAGGCAGATATTCAAAACTTTTATAATTTTTTGGTTAAAATTTATTTTGAGAGGCTGATGTATTGGAAATAATTTCTACTTTGTGGTTTTTAGGATCAAATTAACTCACATGAAATAAAAAAACCTTACGAAACGAAGTAAGTCCGTATGGAACTTTGTTTTAAACCTTAGTAGCCTTATGGTAACAATCACATTTCATAACCTTATTACCTTATTCTAATATGAAGATAAAATACAACAATCTGTACACACA
>CAYWXI010000087.1:0-5412 GCA_964462015.1 uncultured Bacteroidales bacterium
CAGGAAAGAAAATAATAATTAAAGAAGTTCATAAACATGAAAATAGGAATTGAAGGACAACGCTTATTTAGAACGAAAAAGCATGGGATGGATGTTGTTGCTTTGGAATTGATTAACAACCTTCAGAAAATCGACAAAAAAAATGAATATGTTTTATTTATCAAACCTGATGTTGATGATCAATGCATAAAAGAAACAGAAAACTTCAAGATCGTCAAGTTGAAAGGTAGGTCTTTCCCCATTTGGGAGCAATGCAGTCTTCCAAAAGCTGCCCGAAAAGAAGGTTGTGAGATTCTGCATTGTACAAGCAATACAGCTCCTTTGAAAACAAAAATTCCGCTAATTGTAACACTTCATGATATTATTTATCTTGAACACATTAGTTTACTCACGAAAGCAGGAACATGGTATCAAAAATTTGGAAATATGTACCGACGATATGTTGTTCCGAGAATTGTTAAATCGAGTGAAAGAATTATCACAGTTTCTAATTTTGAGAAAAACCGAATTAGAAATTTTTTCAAGCTACCTGAAAATGATAACAGGTTAGTTGCAATTTATAATGGTGTTGGAGAACACTTTAAACCTGTAACTGATAAAACAGAGCTCAAAAGAGTTAAAGAGAAATATAAACTCCCGGATGAATTCTTTTTCTTCTTCGGGAATACCGACCCAAAGAAAACACAAAAGGAGCATTAGAAGCTTTTTCAAAATTTATTGCTAAAAGCGATAAAAAGATACCTTTAATAATGCTTGATTATGATAAAAATGAACTAAATAGCATTTTATCAGATATTGGAGATAAAGATTTAATAAATCATATTCAGCTGACCGGTTATATTGTTAACACTGACCTTCCGGCAATTTATCAACTTTGTACAATATTTTTATATCCTTCATTGCGTGAGAGCTTTGGAATACCAATGCTCGAAGCAATGGGTTGTGGTACTCCGGTGATTACCTCAAATACTTCATCAATGCCGGAGGTTTCGGGTAATGCTGCACTGATAATTGATCCTCATAAGCCTGAAGAAATTACCGAAGGTATTTTTAAACTTTTAAGTGACAAAAAACTTTGTAATGAGCTTAGAGAAAAAGGCTTTGAACAAGTTAAAAAGTTTTCGTGGCGAACTATGTCCGAAAATGTACTTAAACTTTACGAAGAAGTTTACAAGGAAAATAATTTTTCCAGAAGTGAAAAATAAAGAACAACATAATAACACGAAAACTTGAACATTAAAAACCCTATTTAGAGAAATTGAACAAATTTTATAGTTTACTCTGCTTTTATAAACAATTAGTAGCAAGTTTACGAATAAAATGACACAATGAATAAAATAGAGAAATTAAAATACCCTAGTTTAAATGGTTTAAGGGCAATAAGCATAATTTTTGTCATTATTCATCATTTAAGTATCAAAAACCAGATATTTCATGGTATCGCAGAATTCAAATGGTTATCACCCATAACATCATTTTTAAGTGACGGACATCTAGGCGTAAATGTTTTTTTTGTTATTTCTGGTTTTCTAATTACTTCTCTACTATTGAAGGAAGAAATGCAATGGAAAACTATTTCATTAAAAAACTTCTACATAAGACGTACGTTAAGAATTTTTCCGGCATATTATTTTCTATTACTGGTATATTTTATTCTTCAGCTTTTTAACTTTATCCATATAGAAAAATCATCTTGGTTGACTGCAATAACTTATACCAAATATTTCAATTGGTATTCAGATTGGGTTACAGCTCATGCATGGTCGTTAAGCATTGAAGAACATTTTTACCTTTTTTGGCCACTATTGTTTAAAAGCGGCGTTAAAATCAGAAAGTGGACACCTGTTATCCTAATAATTTTAGTTCCAATTATTAGAACATTCGCTTATTTTTATCCCACAGTTTTGTTCAATGATTTATCAATATTTACAAGAATAGATGCAATTGCAATGGGGTGTTTATTTGCATTATATAAAAAAGATATTCTAAAAATTATTACTCCGCATTGGTCTAAAGTTTTTATCATTTCCTTTTTGATATTATTTTCCTTAAGATATTTCCCTTTAATCGCAGATAAAATACATTTAGGTTTTAGCTTTATTTTTACGCCTTTAGGTCTTACTCATGGTACAATTGCTAATTTATTAATTTCATTGATAATGATGTATTCTATATTTGGGCCGCAAAAAGCATGGTTTAAAATGCTAAATCTACCGGTATTGAATTATATTGGATTGTTGTCTTATAGTTTATATTTATGGCAGCAAATTTTTATCAGCGGGAGTAAATATTGGATAACGAAATTTCCTCAAAATCTTATATTCCTTTTTTTGATGGCTATGTTTTCCTATTATCTAATTGAAAAACCTTTTCTAAAACTTAAAAAGAAGTTTTCATATACTAATCCTAAGGGCCATTTAAAACAAATAAAGAAAACTTAATATTTGTTTCTAATTTCCCTGGTCTTACTGACTCTGGAGCTGTTTTAACAACTCTACATTATGTTCATGTGCAGAAAAATTAATAATTCCAAATAAATATATGAATAATTAAACAATTGTCCATTTGATTACTGTTGAAATAACATTCCAATTATTATGCATGCAACAATAATATAATAAATGTATTATTTCATATAAGACATTTTATATTTAATAATAATTAAAGTCAATAATTATGCAATTAAAAATCTATAAATTCATAAAATGTTATAAATTAGCAGTCGAATGAAAAATCAAACTTTTTGATGGAATTAAAAAACGAAAATATAATTTGTATATCTGACTGTGACTGGCAGAATGTTTATATGAATTCCGTTATTGAATTACTCTCGGAAACTGCTAAAAGCAATAATATTCTGTACGTCGACCGCCAACATACAATAAAATATATATTCTCCAATTTATTTAAAAATAAGGTTAGTGTCAAAGGGCACAGAATATTTGGATTTTGCAATAGAATCAGAAGTGTTGAAACCCGAAATGGCGCAAAGTTAAATATTCTCACTCCATATCCCTCTACACCTTCAAATTGGGTACATAATGATGGAAAGATATATAGGTTAATCCTAAAGTTTAATGCTTTCTTACTAAAGAAAAATTTAAAAAAAGCAATAAAACAATTAAAATTTTCTCACCCTATATTAATCAATAGTTGGAATCCTTTTGTTTGCATTTTTCTAAATGGCGAAATCAATAAGAAATTGGAAGTGTATTTTTGCTGGGACGAAATGCGTCTGGCCCCATATTACAAATCCCATGTAGGTATAATTGAAGACGAATATGTTAAAAAAGTTGATGCAGTAATTTCAACATCAAAAACACTAGCCGAAAACAGACGTTCACTTAGCAAAAATAATTTTGTAATTGAAAATGCCGCCGATTTTAAACTTTTTAACAAAGCATATAAAATCAAATCGAACTTTACTCATAAGCAAAAAACTATTGGATACATCGGAAGCATTGACTATCGTTTTGATACTGATTTAATGAAATATCTTGTTAAAAATTCCCCTGAGTTTAATTACATTATTGTTGGTAGAAATGAAAACAAGGAAGCAGTAAATATTTTATCGAAATTTTCAAACGTTAAAATTTACGGTCCTCAAATTCCCGAAAAACTTCCTGATTTTGCTGCTCAGATGGATATCGGCATTATTCCTTTTCGTCGCCTTGAAGTTATCCGAAGCATGTATCCAATAAAAATTCATGAATATCTTGCTGCCGGATTACCGGTTGTGATGACCAACTTTGCAAATTTAACCGGACTTGACGGTATGGTTTTCTCAACCAACAAACCTGAAATTTTTCTTGATCGGATACGCGATGAGATCAAAACCGATTCTGAAAAGAAACAATTGCAAAGGATAAATTTTGCTAAAAACAATTCGTGGGAAAAACGTGCCGGGAAATTAAACAAAATCTTGTACGATCTGCTGAAGGAAAAAGAACAAGAACAACAAAAAAGTTTATAAGTCTTTTTTTGTCATTAATTATTTTTTACCTTTCTTTCTATTACCCCGCTATTAATTATTTGTTCCGCAACCAATTCGGCCAACTTTGCTGCTCCAATATTAGTATAATGTACATCGTCGGTAAAATAATCTAAGGTTTTTGGAACATTTGTCGCACCATCAACTACCTCAATATTATTTTCAATTGCGATTGCCTTTGCTGCAGAATTATATTTGTTCATAGCCTCGGCTAATGAAGCTGGCGAGGGATAAACACCATCCTCATAACAATCCAGTTTACCAAACCAAAGACGATCATACTCAGCCTGAGTCATAGTCTTTTTATAAATTGACGGTTGTAAAACCAACACGCACTCAACACTATCGCTGTATAAATAATGAAATAATTTTGAAAAATATTTTTGATAGGGTTTATATGACCTATATTTCTCGAAGGGAATATCTTCTTCCGATCCATTTATTTGACTTAAAAACTCTTTTGACTTTGAAGCTGTTGAGTCAGTCAAATTCATAATTGAATAATAAACCTGTTTCAATAAGTTTTTTTCAAATGTTTCGGGTGCAGGAGGCCGGGCTCCGTTAATTGCCGGGCCATAAAAATTACTATACCTGTCGTTAAATTCACCCATTGAGAAAAAAGGTGACTCAAAAGACCTGTAAATATCATTTATAGAATGCATTACAACAACCATATCAGGATTAAAGTCACTACAATAAGTAATATAATTTATCAATGAATGCTGGGTTGTGTACCAATCCATTCCGGCATTTAAGACCGTAATTTTTCTTGAAGGATATGCCTCGCTTAAAATATCTTCTAAAACTTGTGGATAACGATATTGTTCTTCCAGTCTGTTACACCTTGTCGTTGAACCTCCAAGTGCAATTATTCTAAACTCATTTGTATCTTTTTCAATATTAACATCAAATTGAGGGGGTGGTGCCTGTAAAAAAGGATCAAATTCACGAACAGGGTTTTCTAATTGATAATAATACCTGTAATGAAAAAAGAAATAAAGAATCAATAAAATTACAAGTGTTGGAATAACAGAAAACAACAAATTCTTACTGCCTATTTTCCTGATCAAATATCTGATAATAACAGGAATAAGCAGTAGGATAATCGCAACAATAATTATTATTATAAAATAAGAGTATGAATAATTAAACAATTGTTTATTTAATGATTGCTGAAATAACATTCCAATTATTATACAAGCAACAATAATATAATAAATGTATTTTATAAAAGATTTCATATGGTATAATTTTAAATTGTAAAAATAATTAAAATCAATAATGAAATTAAAAAAATCTAATGAATTATAAAATTTATTAAATTAGCACACCAAATGAAATTAAAAATATTGCTGTAATAAAATTTAAAATTCCAAATGGAATTGAAAAGCGAGAATATTATATGTATATCTGACAGAGAT
>CAYWXI010000087.1:5512-10512 GCA_964462015.1 uncultured Bacteroidales bacterium
AAAATTCCAAATGGAATTGAAAAGCGAGAATATTATATGTATATCTGACAGAGATTGGGAAAATATTTATATGAATCCGGCTGTTGAACTACTTTCTGAAGTTGCAAAAAAAAACAATGTTTTATATATCGACCGCCAGAACACAATTAAAGACATTATTCTCAGGTTATTTAAAAACAAAGGGGGATTCAGTATTTTTAGGGTTTTCGGACTGTGCAAAAGAATCAGAAATATTGAAACCCGAAACGGTGCAAACGTAAATGTTCTCACTCCCTATCCGGCAATTCCCTTTAACCGGATAAAACATGATGGGAAGTTTTACAGAGCAATTCTACGATTTAATGCGTTTTTATTGAAGAAAAATATTCGTCAGGCAATAAAAAAGTTAAAAATTACTCGTCCCATAATAATTAATAGCTGGAATCCTTTTGTAGGAATTTTTCTCAATGGACAATTTAATGCAAAATTAGAGGTATATTTCTGTTGGGATGAAATGCGTCTGGCTCCAACCAGTAAAGATCATGTAGGAATAGTTGAAGATGAGTATATTAATAAAGTTAATGGTGTTATCTCCACATCCAAAGCTTTAGCCGAAAACAGAAGTTCGTTGAGCAAGAATAATTTTATTGTTGAAAATGCCGCCGATTTTTATCTTTTCAATAAAGCGTATCAAATTAAATCAAAATATCCTCGTAAGAAAAAAGTTATCGGTTTTATTGGAAGCATTGACTATCGTTTTGATATTGATTTGGTGAAATACTTACTTCTGAATTCTCCTGATCTTGATTTTCTTATTGTTGGTAGAAACGAAAACATGGAAGCAATGCACATGCTATCGGAATTCTCTAATGTTGAAATCCACGGGCCTCAGGTTCCTGAGAAATTGCCGGAATTTGCTGCCCGAATGGATATTGGACTGATCCCATTTCGCCGCCTCGACGTGATTCGAAATATGTATCCAATGAAAATTAACGAATATCTTGCTGCAGGCCTCCCTGTTGTTATGACCAAATTTGCGCTCCTACCTGAATTTGATGACATTGTTTTTTCTACTAATAAACCGGATATTTTCCTTGAAAGAATTCGTGAAGAATTAAAAAACGATTCCAAACAAAAACAAATGCAAAGAATTAATTTCGCAAAAAATAATTCATGGGAAAAACGTGCCGAAAAACTTGAAAAAATATTATTGGAGTTATTGAAAAAGGCAGAGTGATTTATGATTTTAGATTTATCATTGTCTTGAATATTAATTTGGGTACCCCATAATTCTCAATTCTCAATTTCTATTTAATGGCCTCAAAAGCAAGCGAATCTTTAAAGCGTTCTTCCTCTTCAACAAGATCAAACATTTTATCTTTTTTATCGAAGAAGCTATAAGGTTTTACATTTTTAAATCCTGCTTTTTTAATTTCTTCGGCAAAAGAATATTTATCCCACATCCACAAATGCGCTTCACTTCCAAAATTAGCTTTCAACATAGCTTTAAAACCATATAAGCGTTTTTCAGTCCCCATCATGGTGCAATTAATAAAATTGATGCTTGCATTCACATCATTTTGTTCGTATTCTTTTATATATTTTTCAACACATGGCCAAAGATCAGGTATAATAACCCGAAAAACTCCGCCGGGTTTTATTATCTTAAATGTATTTTTCAACGCAATGCGACATGAATTAAGTGAAATATGTTCAAGAACATGTGAGCTAAAAACAGCATCGCATGAGTTTTCTGAAATACCCGGAAGTCCTTTAACGATATTTCCGTATTTTGCATTTTTTGGGAATTTTACATCAAAATAAGGTTTCAAAATCAGCCTTAACAATGGGATTTTTTGAAGCCTTAAAGTTGGAGAAACATCGAAATTAATCCATCCATCAGGAGCAATTTGGCCGCATCCATATTGAACATACTTTCCCATAATACAATTTTTTTTCTAATTTATTCACTTAAAGCGTAAATGCAAATATAATAAAATCATTAAACTGTATGAAGGCTGGTAAATTTTTATTCTATTTAATATTAAGGATTAAAAAAAAAAGCATAAATTAGCAGTCGAAGGAAAATTTGAAATTATTGTTTTATAAAAAAAAATCAATAAAGATGATTAAAAACAGAGACTTTATTATCGTAGGACTTCAGGCACTAGACAGTGCAATAGGGAGCAATTGCATTAATCTTGCTTTTGAAATCTCAAAACACAACAGGGTATTATATATTAATTATCCTGTTGACAGGTTTTCGAAAATTAGAGAAAAAGGTGAGCCACGTATGGAAAAACGCAAGAAAATTTTAAAAGGAAAAGAAGATGATCTTGTTAAAGTTCAAGATAATTTTTGGAATCTTTTTCCACGCACAATTCTTGAGTCAATCAGCCAGTTGGGCAATAAATGTTTATTTGATTATCTGAATAAAATCAATAATAAACGATTTGCAAAGCAAATTAAATCAGCTATTGACAGGCTGGGTTTCAAAGATTATATTCTTTTTAACGATAGCGATATGTATCGCAGTTTTTATTTAAAGGAACATCTCAAGCCTTCTATGTATATTTATTATACTCGCGATAATATGATATTTGTGGACTTCTGGAAAAAACATGGTGCCAGAATGGAAGGTGCGTTAATGGCAAAGTCCGACCTTGTGGTTGCAAATTCAACTTATCTGGCTGATTATGGACGAAAATTCAATAAAAATTCGTTTTATGTTGGACAGGGCTGCGACACCTCACTTTTTGATAATAAGTTAATAAAAGAAATACCCGAAGATATTAAAGATATTAAAAAACCAATTATCGGTTATATCGGTGTTTTATTTTCACTTAGACTTGATATAGATGTTTTGGTTCATCTTGCAAAAAACAGACCCGATTGGAGCCTCGTTCTTGTCGGGCCTGAAGATGATAGTTTTAAAGCAAGTGAACTTCACTCATTAAGTAATGTTTACTTTTTGGGCAGTAAAAACATGGACGAATTACCAAAATATTTGGCTCAATTTGATGTTGCACTCAATCCTCAAATACTAAATGAGGTAACAATAGGAAATTATCCCCGAAAAATTGACGAATATTTAGCAATGGGAAAAGCAACTGTTGCAACAAAAACAATAGCAATGAGTGTTTTCGCCGATTACACCTATCTTGCAACCAGCAAAGAAGAATATCTTGAATTTACTCAAAGAGCTTTAGAAGAAAATACTAAAGAAAAAGAAGATAAAAGAGAAAAGTTTGCCAGAAGCCATACCTGGGAAAATAATGTAAAAGAAATTTATAAAGCAATAGAAGAAGTTGAAAAATAATATTTATTAATTTATTTCGTGGTTATTTGCTTCAATATTGTTAAAAAAATGTCGCACATAAATAAATAATGTAAATATGGGATTTGTCGAAAAAATAAAAAATAATCCAAGGCTAAAAAAACTTTCATTATTATTATTAATGCCTAAAAACCAAGCAAGGCCGAGGCTTTGGGTAAGGTTATTTCTAAATCCTTTCATCCATAAAAAAGGAAAACAAACAGTTATCAGGCGGAGTGCACGAATGGATGTACTTCCTTTTAATAAATTTTACATAGGAAGGAACTCAATTATTGAGGGTTCCTGCACTATTAATAATGGTGTGGGCGATGTTATTATTGGTGACAGATCAAAAATTGGAATAGCAAATGTTGTTATTGGCCCCATAAATATTGGAAATGATTGCATTTTTGCCCAAAACATAGTTCTTTCCGGATTAAATCATGGTTATGAAGATGTAAATCTCCCACCCGAAAATCAAAGCGTAACTACATCTGCCATAAATGTTGAAGATGAAGTCTGGATTGGTGCAAATGCTGTTGTTGTTGCAGGAATTACTATCGGGAAACATTCCGTTGTGGCTGCCGGAAGTGTAGTAACTAAAAACGTACCACCATATTCAGTTGTCGGTGGTAATCCTGCCAAAGTTCTTAAACAATATAATTCCGAAACAAAAAAGTGGGAAAGAATAAAGTAAGTTTTTTAAATTTACATTTAATTTAATAGGATGAGAAATCCAATTACTCCTTTTCGTTATTTTTATGATTTTATAAAAAATCGACAATTCTATTTCCTGATAACTGCTATCAAATTTTCTTTTACAAAGAAAACAAATAGCCTAGATAAAATTATTAAAACTACCAGTGGTAATTTTTTATGTCGAAAAAACACTATGGATTTTCTTTTTGCCAATCATGCTTATGAATGGAATGTTAAAAAATTTTTACTCAGAAATCATAAAAACTCTACGGTTTTTCTTGATATTGGAGCTAACATCGGAACTTATTCAATTTTATTGGGCCATAAAGGTTTGAAATGTTTTGCCTTTGAACCATCTCAAGAAAACTTCCAGGCACTCTCTAAGAATATTGAACTAAACAACTTACAAGAAAAGGTGAAAATTTTTAACTTTGGATTAGGGAAAATAAATTGTGAAAAAGAATTTGTTTTCAACTCACTAAACACTGGAGCTTCACATGTTATTTCAAAACCTGACGAAAAAAAGAATTGCAATATTAATATTAAACCTTTCGATTCTGTTTATAAAGATTTAGATTTTAAAAAAGAAGATAAATTTCTGATAAAAATTGATGTTGAGGGAATGGAGCCGGATGTTTTAGAAGGCGCAAAATCATTCTTGTCGGAATATTCAAAAATTATTGCCGTTGCTGAGGATAAACATTGTGGAAATAAGAAATTAATAAACCTTATCAACCAGTTTATGAATGCATGTTATAAAAGAATTGATAAATATAATATGTGTTTTAAGAAGTTATAATCGAGTAGTGAAAAGGTTAAGGTCAGGAAGCCGGTTTGGTCAATAGGTTAAGGTAAAGAAACAGCTTGCTCATATCTATAGCCAGGGATTTCTTAACATAACCCTAACCACCCTACTGCACCGGCATCATAACCATAACCGATTGACACAAATTCCTGTTTTCAACATCGCATGACCCAAGATCAAACTCCATATATTTCAACTTGT
>CAYWXI010000088.1:0-10228 GCA_964462015.1 uncultured Bacteroidales bacterium
TAGCTAAAACACCCGTAAAATATAGATTGTCAATAATTTCAAAGAACGATATTTATTTTTTAATGGACACTAGTGATTTTTCATACAAAAACAAAAGACCAGATGGCATCTCTCAAGAAGAATTTATATAAAATCATCGGATTAAACACCTGCCTGCCGGCAAGGCAGGGATTAAGCAGATAACTTTTCGCATAGCGAAAAGAAAAAATCCGATTAATCCGCTAAATCCGATGAAAAACAATATCTGTGTTAATCTGTGTCCGAATTATTCTAATTTATCCAGGTTGGATTATTAATTCTATAATTCGTGTTTTTTTGTTTAAAATTTAGATTATTTATTCTGACCATAATTATTTAAAAAACCTTCAAGCTGTTTCGTATCCAATCTTTTAGCAATTATTTTTTTCTTTTTATCAAGTAAATAAATCACAGGTGTACTATAAATATCATATAATTTTTGATAATCACCGCTCAAACTTCGGGTACCATTTACATTTATCCAATTCAAATTATTCTCATTAACGAATTTTCGCCAGGTAACAAGATTTGTATCCACACATACTGCAAAAACTTTAAAATCCGGCTTATTTTTCTCGTATAAGGATTTCAAATCTAAAATTTCCCTTTTGCATGTTCCGCATTCCTGATCCCAAAAAATTACCACAGTATATTCAGAATTAATTTCATATAATGAAAAGAAAGCTCCTGAGGTGTCTATCAAAATTAAATTACCGGCATTATGTCCAAGAATGGTAGGTTTAATCGCGGAAGCTCTTTTAGCCAAGTTTTTTAGTACAGCAGGATTTGTATTCTTTAATTTGTTCTTTAAATAATAATTGTCAACCATATATACAAAAATCTTATCAAAACCCATAATTTTTGATCTTTCCGATGAATTCGTTACATACCAAATTATATATTCGTAAATTTCTGTACCTTCAATTGTTTTATCAGTTAGTTTAGCTATTTCCCGAATAATTGTATCAGGGTGTTGTATCAAAACTTTCGAAAAATAATTATCAAGCTTTCGATGAAAAATAGGGGTTCTAATCAAGTTATCATTCCTTAACTCAATATTATCCCAATAATGATTTTTATAATAATTATATGAAAATTCCTGATTTTCTTTATCATTTTCATAATTAATTGCATCCGGAATTTCTGTATCTTTCATTGCTCTGAAAACAGCAGATATAAAGGAATCAGGTTGTTCATTAATTACATTTTCTTTGTATTCACCAACTTCATTATTAATTGATTGTATTTTTTTTATTATAGTTGAATCACCCTTGTTTTCAGCTAAAGAATCCTTTAATACATTTAATTCCAAATATTTCTGCTTATTAAATCTGATGTAATCATAAAATAAAGTATTTTGAGGCGATCCTGCAAATCGCATTTTTTCTACGATGTTGGAGGTATCAGTAATAATTTTAAACTTCTGTTTTCTATCAATAATAAATTCAAAATACTGGTTCTTATTTTCTCCAACAACAAAATATATTCCCTGAGGCAGAGAAGTTTTATCCTCAAAAACAAATCGACCTGATTTACTCACTTTGGTTGTATCAACTATAATAGTTTTATCACCGTAATAATTACCTAAATAACAAACGCTATCAGAAATTCCTTTAATATTGATTTTTATTTCATACCCTTCCCTATTTGCCAGAGAAAACCCATTAATTGAAATAAAAAATAAAAGAATAATTGTCTGCAAGCTTAACATTCTCATAAAAGAACCTTTTTTTATAATAACATTAATGTAAACTAAAAAAGTTATAAATTATTTTTCATTTTTTCTTGGATATTTCATTTATTTTAATGATATTTGTTAAGGAATAATATTTTTAAATCAAATCTAATAAACTAATACTAAAGAAAATATGATGTCGATAAAAAATACAGATGTAATAATAAAAGAAAAAGTAAACGTTGCTAAAAATACATACTTTCAGGTTTTGATCAGTGGAGATGAAGGCCCAAATTTTGCAATGAGAAGATTTATAATTGAACCGGGAGGAAGAATTCCCGAACATACAAATACAGTTGAGCACGAGCAATTTGTAATAAAAGGGCAAGCAAGAATAGGAATTGGAGGAAAAACATTTAATGTAAAGAAAAATAACATAGTTTTAATTCCTGCAGGTGTTCCGCATTGGTATGAAACAATAGGAGACGAAGCATTTGAATTTCTTTGCATGGTTCCAAACAAAGAGGATAAAATGGAGATATTGGGAGATTAGTTCAATAGAGCTTTTCATCTAATATCGGTTAATTAAGTTTTAATACTGAGATTTGTAGCAATAAACTAACTATAAAAAATGTTAAGCAAACTACATACTGAATTAGCTTTTCTAATGAAAAAGTTGCATATTTGAACCTGAATTAAAATAATCCGATTATGCGGAAGATAAACCAACTTAAACGCTCATTTAAAACTTACAAACATGAAAATAATATTAACAGGATTGATTATACTCATGATGTTCCCGAATCTTACACCGGCACAGATCAATAGGGTAAACAATGAAGTGAATAATGTTGAAAATAACGAAATACAATCATTAAATCCTGAGGAAAAAACAAATAAAAAAATGTCAGTATTAGGAAAGGTACTAATCTTTTCTTCCAGCTCATTGGTTGCAGTATATCTTAGTGCTTCAGCGTATAATGTACACCAAATGACTGTATTTGGAGCATCTATTATACCTTTGATAAGTTATGAACTCATTTCATTAATGACCGGAAAAAAACATAAAGCAGATAAATGGTTGCTTAAATTTGGTACAAATATTACTTTTACGAATTATGAGAAATATAGTTTAAGACCCACAGCTTTTATAGGGGTAACAAGGTCTTATCATTTTTCTAATAAATTTTCAATTAACTGGGAGATATTTTTCAAATCACGGGCATTTTTATTACGTGAACAAAGAGTTTGTGTTACTGATTATGAATTACTCGAAATCGGATATTATAATATTGATGTTTCAAATAGGTATATTGAATTTTCTTTGATGCCAGAAATTAAATTATTTGACTTTTCTAAATCAAATATAAATATATCTTTTGGCCCATTTTTATCTGCTCCTTTTAGAAACGAGCCAAGATTAGATTTTATTTATTCGGAGGATTCTTTATATTGCCCTGATGATGTTGATTTTAAATATAGGCTTGCAGAACCCGGAACAACTAAAGTGTTTGCCGGCATCTCTTTTGGTGTAGAATATGAACTTGGGAACAAAATTGTTCAAATAAAATATTGTAAAGCACTGAATTCAACTAATCAAATTTATGCTATGAATGATAAAAGCCTGTTAAATACTCTGGATTTAATGATTGGGTTTAAATTTTAGTCAAAATCAAGTTCTGATATCCTGAACCTGTAAATTCTATGTCTGAAAAATCTGTTTCTATGTGCAATCTATTAGCCATAGAGATTTCGTGACTATTTTATTTTAACACTTTAACAACCATAAAGCCATAAATATTCAGTAGGCTTCATTGCTTTTGCAAAATATTTATATAAAATTTTCTTGCAGTTTATATTTATTATTCAGAAATTTAGAGTGTAAAATTCATTCCAAATGAATAAGAATAATTTAAATAAAAACAAAGGAGGGTAAAATGTCAAAAGCAATCAAAATTGCATGCATTCTAATGATAATCATGGCATTGTTTCGCATTTTTGTAAGTGTTGATATGATTAGAACAGGAGATTTAGACAAGGGCGTTCTGTTTATTCTTAACGCCGTAGCAATAATCGGTATAACTCTAGGAGCTTATAGAAATGCTGAAAAATGGTCCTGGTGAACTCTGTTAATCATTGTTATGACAGCACCAATTTTTTGCATTATTGTCCACGAATGGATGAACTGGAATATAATAGGCCTTGTGTTATCAATTCTCCCTATTGTTATCCCGGCAAAGGTTATCCTTTTCAAAAACAAAGATTTGATACAAACTACATCTAAAAATATCAACCTCAAAATAGGAGATAAAAAAATGAATGTTATACATAAAATATTTGGACGTGTTTGCCAGATTTGTCCTTTTTGTATTTGTGCAAGAAAACATCCTGATAGTACTTTTTTTAAAATAATGAATTCAGCATTCCATGGCAGTTGGTGCCCTGCATGGCAAGGATATAAAAAACTGGAAGCGAAAGGAATTCTAAAAAAAAAGAAGAAGTAAGAATAGTAAACTAACAAAGGCATAAATTATTTTCCAAAATGGAATCACCGAAAAATTTTCAGAAAAATTATTTTTTCAGGATAATATTTTACTAACTTTGTAGGATATTGGTTTTATTTATGAATAAATTTCGATCAAGTAAATAGAGGAATAATGAAAACAATCACCAGGCAATATATTGTTGATGAACAAAACAGAAAAATAGCTGTTCAGATTCCCATTAAAACTTTTGAAAAGTTGGAAGAAATCTTAGAAAACTATGCTTTGGTCCAGTTGATGAAAGAGAATGAAAGTGAAGATATTCTTGGTGTTAATGAGGCAAAAGCGTATTATGATCAATTGAAAAAGGCGCAATGAAGATAGAATATCGAAAAAGCTTCCTGAAAGAACTTTCAAAGATTCCTTCCGGGATAAGATCAAGAATGGAAGATTTAGTATTCAAAGAACTCCCAGAATCTAATTCAATATTTGAAATTGGGATCATAGAACAAATAAAAGGATATCGCAAATATTACAAGGCTCGTTTTGGTCAATATAGAATTGGCCTCAAAATGGAAAATAATACGGTAACTTTAGAAAGAGCATTGCATAGAAAAGATATCTATCGCTATTTCCCATAAGCTATCATTATCTGGGAACGAACAATAACAAATTAAAAAAATCATTTATAAAATCCCTCGAGAACACTTTAGCAATCAAAGTAATATATTATTTCAGGTTAAAGTTTTGAAAAAAATATTCAAAATAATTAATTTTTTTTTAGAATATTTAGGTTTGTAATACAAACAACATTATCTTTGCAATGTTAATTAATCTATTATTAAAACAAATAAAAATGAAAACACAAAAAGAATTAAATCCGAAAGAAAGCTTAGAGCTTATTGCAGAAACAATTGCAAAAACAAAAGAAAACTTTAAATACCAAAGTTTTTATTACCTTATCTGGGGTTGGCTTGTTGCCGGAGCAAGTCTTTTCCAGTACATTTTAATCGAATTCACAGAATTTGAGATGAGTTATTTGCCCTGGCCGGTATTAATGTTATTTGGTGCAATTATAACAATCATTTATTCGATCAAATTGGGACGGAAAATGCAAACAGAAACATATTTAGGAAATTTCATTAAACATCTGTGGATTGTACTGGGAGTTTCCTTTATTTTTATGCTTTTTATTTCTATTAAATTAGAGTTTTGGCCGGCTCCGGGTGTTTTACTACTTGCCGGAATTGGAACAATGGTTTCTGGCTTAACTATGAAATTTAAGCCATTGATTTTCGGTGGAATTATTTTCGCGATATTTTCAATAGTTACATTATACTTCAGAGGGCCAGAACAATTAATTCTTAATGCAATTGCTATCATTTTTGGTTATCTTATTCCTGGTTATTTATTAAAGAATTCAAAAAAGTAAGTCGAAATGTATAAAGATCTTGATCCGGTTTTAAACACTCAGGTTAGGTTGGCTATTGTTTTGTCATTGATTAAAGTCAAACAAGCTGATTTTAATTATTTGAAACAACAATGCAATACAACCCAGGGAAATATGAGCCATCAATTAAAAAAACTTAAAGAGGCTGAGTATATAGAAATAATTAAAACCTTTAGTGGTAATTATCCGAAAACAATTTGCAAAATAACACCAAAAGGGATTTCAGCATTTGAAGAATATGTAAAAATAATTAAGACATATTTGGATTTGGAGTAAATTTTTATTACTACTTTTACCGTAGTAAATTTTTGAAGTACTGCAATAGAATAATGAATAATCCTAAAAATGAACTCAATAAGAAAAATTGATGAAGAAAATTATATTCTTAAGTATTTCAGTAAAGAACTTCCTGATTTTCCAAAAACCAAATTATTAAAAACTGAATCACCTGATTTTGTTATATATTTAAATCCAAAAAAGAAAATAGGAATTGAATTAACAAAACTGACGAATAAAATTCCCGACAATAATAAATATGGTAATAAAATTGTCAGGGGTTATGAAAATAAAATTCTTGAGAAAGCCAGACAAACTTATGAATCGAATTTCAAGCACAAATTCTATCTGGCAGTATTTTTCTCTAATTCTTTTATTATCAACAATAGTCAGATTGATTTGTTTGCAAAAGAATTAGCTCAGATAGTTTATCAAAACACAAAAGATTGTAATTTTAGTTCATATTTTTGTCTGAAGATTGAAAACACCGGCCTGCCAAAACAAATTAAGTGGATTCAGATAATTCATCATCCGGACGTTGAAATCTCAATATGGAAAAACAGGTCGGAATATATGAATTGTGAATTTTCAAAAGAAAACCTTCAACATACTATAAAATTAAAAAATGATAAAATACTTTTATATCAAAAAAAGAAAATTAACACTTTCTGGTTGATTATAATAGCAGACTATTTTAGTAATAATTCCTCATATAATATTCAAAACAAGATTAATAATTGGAGCTTTGATTCAAAATTCCATAAAGTTTTTCTTTTCGAACTATTTAATCGAAAAATATTTTATCTAAATATTTGAAAGATAATATAATCAAATTCTGAGCTATAGAAGCCCGATTAATTACCAATAAAAATCATCTTTTTTACAAAATGTTTTTTTCCAATAACCAGTTTACAATAATAAATCCCGGGAACTATTTTAGTACCATTTTCATTTTCAGCATTCCAAACTATTGAATATTTGCCTTTTTCATAGCTCTCATTCTTTAACAGAGAATTGATCTTTACTCCATTTACATTGAAAATTTCAACGCTAATATTCGATTTTTGTTCAAGTTCAAAAGCAATTGTTGTATGAGTTCTGAATGGATTTGGTATATTTTGAATTAATGGCAATGAATTGTTTGTTAAAATATCATCAGTACCCACAGATTCAGTAGTAAAAATCAATGTTTTAGTTGCATAAATATCTGAATAGTCAGTAGTTTTGAAAGTAATATCCCACGATTTTCCTGTTTCGGATATTATTCCGCTAAAAACTCCATCTTGCGTAAGAGTCATTGTATAAGGAAAATCACTACCTGTCAACATTGTATGATAATCTGCAGGAATATTTACTGATCCTGAAATTGCCGGAATCAGGTAACTGCTTCCACCTCCGTTAGAAATTCCTGCAGCCCAGTCAGTAAGCGGAGTAATTCCATCATTATAATAAAAATGTATCTCACCGTTAGCAAACAATTCAACTGCAATATCAATATCAACCTGTGGTTCATCATATTTTGATGTTCTCCATCGGAAAGTAGCTGAATTTTCGTCACCGGAATACCAAATACCATCGCCCTGTGATGGATATATCATCAAATCAGCACAATATGCGGCAATAGAGCGATTTGAAATAATGTTTTGAGTATTCCGTATCGAAGTAAAATTTTCTTCAAAAACAATTGCACCATCAGTAAGCAAAGTCAATTTATTGTATATCGTACCGTAAAACGGGAAATCGAATTCAATTTCTTTTGAAACATATCCGTCGTCATTATCAGTGGGGATAAGTTGTTCATCGGATATTTCGGGGAATGTTTCTGTAGAAATTTCCTCATTATAATCAATTACAATATCCCAGATATATGGTTGGGTACCGCCCTCTGCTGAAAGCTGATAAGAATAAGGTTCATTTAGAATGGCCTGCGGAAGTGAATTATCTGTTATTTCAACTTTATCAAAAACCACTTCTTTGTTAACAAATAAATAAGTTGTGTCATTATTATTAATTGGGATGTTTTGCTGTTGGCAGACCACTTCTTCCACACCATTGGAATAATCAATTATGGAAAAAGAAATTATTTCACCTTCACCGGAATTAAATTGGTACTGCTCAACAATTTGAAGAAAATATCGTGCTTCATCGCCGCTATTAATTTCACTAAGTAATGAAGTTATGTCCAGGCCGATTTCAATAGTTTTATCAGCCTGCGAATATCCTCCCTGCATATAATAATCTCCTCCCTGGTAAGAAAACATTGGGTATTCTTTTACAGTTTGCGGCTTTTCAGACATAAGATCATTTGACACACCTGCAAGGATTTTAATTTTGTTTCGTGAAGTATGTTTTATTGTAGCTTTAAGGGTGAGTATTGGAAAATATTCAGGTTTTGCATCAATTACATGTAATATATTACCCCAGATTCCACCGTCATCGACAGTTTCGGCCAAAAGCTTGTACATAACATAAGATTTTCCATAGTCTCCAAAAGACAGCCCCCAACTATTAACCATTTTTACACCACCGATTTCCCAGTCTTTCATGTCAATTTCTCCGTCTTCATTAATATCCTGATCATTAGTATAAAACCCATCATTATTAAAATCATATCTTATAGAATCGTTATATCCAACAAAGGTCATTGCATGGTTAACATTAGTACCCCATTTAGTTATAACTGATTTGCCTCCTTCGGGGGTTCCAAAAGGAAGTGTTGTTAAATTAAATACATCGGAAACACCGGCAGCAAAACAAGTTACACCTCCAACATCAGAACCATTTAGATGATCGTAACACCATTGTTTATAAGTGTTAAGGCCTTCAGCTGTGCTAACATCTATTGAATAAATCTTATATATGCGGTTGGCCATACCATTAAAATACTCATCATATCCGCTCATCCAGCGAGTTGGGCCGCCATAAGCAAAATGCCCGCCATAATCAGCAATATTCGGGCATCCGTTTGCTTTAATTATTTGCCAACCATCAAAATACCATGAACCACCGCCATTGCCATTATTCAAAAAATTCCATGTATAATGCGTAGGATAAGTATTTTCGTTAGTATTTGCATGGATATCCCTTATGTAATCAATCTCATATGTAAAATTATATCCAATTCCACTGGCCTGGCCACAACTGCCACCCTCCTGACTAAAAACCGATCGAAAATATGCTTGTTCGCTATTATCAATCATATCGGGGAGTTCTCTGTTTTGTAGTGAAAGTGGAGTTGTTAGGGCAGGCAGGGCATTTAACATTTCCATATCTTCCCCAGTAAGTTGTCGTAAACCACCTGCTATCCATGGCTCTCCATCTTTATCAGGGTTTACATTAACTAATTGTGCCTGCAAATTAACAGCAAAAAATGCAATTAATAAGGTGATTAATAGCGAATAATGATTCTTCATGATTTTTACTTTTTTATTATTTACTTTATGCTAATATACAGACACTTTTTGTTAAAAATTAGTTGCAAATAAAAAAAACATCAACATTTTTAAAATAGAAAATCGGCTAAAATTTATTTTGAGGTGATAGAAATGAGTTTTCTCTGAGTAATACGCTTTCTCATAATAGGAATACGGGAAATTTTATTCACTAAACACAAATTTGAATAGAGTAACATAATATTTTCAAAATAAACCACGAAGTGGTTTAAACGTGAATAGCCATAGGTGAAACCTATGGTAAGAGTATGAAAATGAAACAAAAAACCCCAACGGGGTTTAACATATTAAAATAGATACTTTTCGTCAAACTCAATCCCATGCTCCCTTAACAAACATATATATTCTTCTCTGAAGCTTATTTTTTCATGGTGGTTCTTCTGGCTTTTTACATACTCAATTAAGTTATCCTTTGCGGAAATTGAATAAGTAAAGGCCCCATATCCGTCTTGCCAATATTTGAAATTAGGAAAAATATTTTCAGATTTTATAAAATCGGATGAAGCAAGTTTTATATCTTTTACTAAAGGTGCTACAGCCACCGTTGGATGTAAATGTGTTATGATATGTAAATGATCA
The DNA here is from genome assembly GCA_964462015.1 of uncultured Bacteroidales bacterium. GTDB lineage: Bacteria > Bacteroidota > Bacteroidia > Bacteroidales > JAEINX01 > JAEINX01. Next base: position 9,934 of record CAYWXI010000088.1, read on the forward strand.
TTTACTCCTCCAATTCTATACAAATGACATTTTTTATTTTTTAAAATCCCCCAAATAAATCTATAAAGTTTTTCTTGGCCTGATTCTATCATAGTTTTTTCATTATTTTTTGTTGCAAAAACTACCTGATAGAGAATTTGTGTATATGTACTCATGATAAAGCTTTGTTGTTAAACCCTTTCAGGGTTTTTTAATAATATTTGCTTGTACCCTACACTCTCCCGATTCTCGGGACAAGCTGTGTAGGGCTATTCACGTTCAATCCTTTCAGGATTGGAATTCCTTTTATGACGTA
>CAYWXI010000089.1:0-8597 GCA_964462015.1 uncultured Bacteroidales bacterium
AAACCTGAAACTCGAAACCCGAAACCCGAAATCCGAAACTAAAAATTTGAATTTGTGAAATTAATTGAACCTGATATAAATTTTATTGAAAAGCTTTCAAAGGATAGTGGTGCTCCGCTAAAGCAATGTATGCAATGCGGGACATGCTCGGTAATTTGCAAACTTTCACCTGAAGAAAATCCTTTTCCGAGAAAAGAAATGGTTTGGGCAGGCTGGGGTTTGAAAGAAAAGCTTCTCAGCGATCCGGATATCTGGCTATGTCATCAATGCGGCGATTGTTCAACTTATTGCCCACGTGGGGTTAAGCCAGGGGATGTGCTTTCCTCATTAAGGTTTATGAGCTATTTAAATTATTCAAAACCAAAGTTTATTGCTTCATTTTTAAGTAAAATTCAAAACCTTCCTTTTATTATTTTTATACCGGCATTAATTATCCTTGGGATTATTTATTTTATTAACGGATTGCAAATACCGTCAGGAGAAATTGTTTATTCGAAATTTTTTCCACATATGCAGCTTAATATTTCATTTTCAGTATTGGTGATATTAAGTTTTGTTGGGATTATTTTTAGCATTAAATGTTTTTGGAAGGATATGAAAAAAAATATGCCTCTCAAAGAAACAAAAAATAATATTTTTAAGAGTTTTATTGATGCTTTCAAAGAAATTTTATCACATCAAAAATTTAATAAATGCCAAAGTAATAATTACAAATTTTCGACTCATTTTATGGTTTTCTATGGCTTTATAACATTATTGTTCGTAACCTTTTTCGCAATAATTTCGGTATTGTTTTTCGAATATCCTTTGTCATTTTTTAATCCTGTTAAAATAGCCGGAAACATTGCAGCAGTTTCACTTTTTGCAGGGCTTTCGATAATGATCTTTAAAAGATTAACCGACAAAGAACTTTCCGGAAACAGCAATTATTTCGATTGGATTTTCTTAATCTCCCTTTATTTACTCGTTATCTCAGGATTGTTGGTTGAAATTGCAAGATTCGATAGCTGGACATTGGCTTATCATATTTATTTTGTGCATTTGGTTTTGGTTTGGATGGTAATTGTTTATGCACCTTATACAAAATTCGAACATATAATTTATCGAATCACAGCTCTCACATATTGTAAGTTTATTGGGAGAAACAATCTAAATACAATTAATAAAAAATAATTTTACAATGCAAAACATTTCAATCAAACCAATTGGAATTATTCATACTCCTTATAAAATTCCTAAGGATATTCCAATTCAAGGCATTTTCAAAAATAAAGTCGAAGGTTTTTTAGAGTTAAATGAGGAATATTGCGAAGGATTGAAAGACCTGGATGCTTTCAGTCATGCAATTCTTCTTTATTATTTCGATAGATCGGAAAAGGAAAATTTGATTTCCAAACCATTTCTTGAAAACAAGAAACATGGAATTTTTGCAGTCAGAAGCCCAAACAGGCCAAATCATATTGGAATGTCAATTGTTAAAATCAAAAATATAATTATAAACAAAGTTTATTTTACTGAGGTGGATATGCTGGACCGAACACCCTTACTCGACATTAAACCTTATGTAAAACAGTTTGATAATCGCGAAAATGTTGTTTCGGGCTGGATTGATAAACATTTTGAAAATGATGAAATTCCTGATAGAGTAGTTTTGTAAATAATTTGAGTGTGTAATAAATTTGTATTTCTTGCAAGTTTTTTATTTAAAAATCCTTGCACAAATTAAGGACTCAGTAGTTTTGATGTTTTAAAAAATCATTAGCCAAATGAGATGTTTAAAAAGTTTATTTGGAGTAATGAAGTAGTGGAATTTTGGAAATAGTAATTGCCTAATTTTATGATACCTTCCCATTATTCCATCACTCCAATACTCCATTTAGCGTTAATGTAATTAAACTAAACTTGCGTTTTATTATAATAGAATCATATAAAATACTAAGCTCTGAAATTATGAATTCTAATATTTTTTTTGAGTATCAAATACCTATTAATGATTAACGATTTCAGATTTAATTTAGATTAATTGAAGCCATATACAGCTTTATGATTTCTTAATCAATAATATAAGGATACCTTGATCTCCATTTTCGGGATTTTGGTTCTTTTGGTTGAAAATAGAGATAATAGCCTATTGAAAACTCGTGAGTTCCTGATGATTTATTTAACATTCCCTTTGTAGAAAACTCATATGAATAATTCAATATCAGGCTTTCGGCAAGAGTTGCACCGAAATTTACTCCGAAAATACCACCTTTTCTTAATAATGCTCCAAACCAATATTTCTCATCATTTCTAATTAAAAAGGCAATATCGAAAACCGAAGGTGAATTCTTAATTGTACGATATATAAAATATGGATCGAAATACCAAAAATTATCAAGATCAAGAGTACTTGAAACATGAAAAATCAGTGATCTGTCTTTTACTAAAAATCGGTTGTTATCTTCTTTATCAATAATTGTGTGTTTTGATATTAAAGTTGGCAGAACAATTCCTGTATAAAGATTGTTATAATTATATAAAATACTTGTCCCGGCATTCAAAGATGTACCGATAAGTTTTTGTTTACCGGAAATTACAGGATCATTTTGATCTTTAACTATTACATTCGTCAGATCAACTACCGAATGATAGATACTACACCATAAGCTAAACGAAAAGTTATGTTCTTCCCAGGCAGTAAGATGATAAGTATATGAAAAATTTGCAGAAATATTTGAAATCATGTCTGTTTGATCATTAATTATACTACCACCAAGCCAAACTCTTTCGTTTACAGGTGCGAAAAAAGAAACATAGCTTGTTTTAGGTGCACCGAGAATTCCTGTCCAATCTTTACGAAAATCAGCAACTAATTCAGGGCTGTTGGTTAAACCTGCAAATGAAGGTGATAATGAATATGGATTAACCATATATTGATTATTTATCGGTAATTGTTGAGCAAAGCAATAATTCGTTAATAATAAAGCAGCTATAATAAATATCTTAGGTGATCTAATCATAAAACAAGCTGTTATCTTATTACGTTAATTGCACCGGTAAATTCCTCCATTGTACCGGTTATTATTAAATAATAATAAGTTCCTTCAGGCAAGGGCTTTCCTTCTAAGTTTGCATCCCAATCGTTTTTATAGTAAAAACTCGCAAAAACAGGAGCTCCATATCTATTGAAAATTGTTACCTGACAAGGATGATATTGGCCAATTTCAAATATTTCCCATTTATCGTTATAACCATCTCCATTTGGAGTGATAATATTCATTGCTTTTAATGGTGCTCTTTCTTTAACCAAAACATTAATTGACCTCGATTTAAAACAGCCTTTAGAATAAGCTGTTACAGTATAAACACCACTGGTTTTAACATAAATACGATTACGTTTCATGCCGTTTGACCAAACAACACTATCATAACTGCCATAAACCCTCATCATAAGACTGTCGCCTTTAAAAAAAGTTGTATCACCCGAAAATTCAATATTAATAACCGGAATAGCGTGAATTAACACTCCTTTGTAGATTGAATCTTTACAACCTATATTTGAGGTTAAGGCAAGTTTAACGTCAAAAGTGCTTACAAAATTAAAAATATGTATTGGATTTTCTTCATAAACTTCTTCTGAAACATCACCGAAATCCCATTTATAATCAGTTATAATACCTTCTTTTATTGTTGATGCATTAAAAAAATAAGTTTCTTCTGATTCGCAAGGATGATCCCAATTAAAATTAGGCCTGGGGAGATAATCTACCTTTACCTGTTCATAAATAGCTTTTGATGTTCCGGTTTTCGTAATAATTCGCAACCCGACGGCATTTTCACCCGATTTTGGTAAAACATATTTAATGGAATCGCCCGATGCATCATCAAATTTCCCATCTGCATTCAAGTCCCAATCGAAACTTATAATCTCATCTTCACTAACTGAGGTGCTTACCAAAGTTGTTGAATCTTTATAACATACGGTGTCGCTTTTGAAATCAGCAAAAGTAACATCAGGCCGATAATATACATATACTTGTTTATAAATAGCATTAGAGCTACCTGTTTTTGTCAAAATTCGTAATCCGGCTGTATTTTCACCCCATTCCGGAAATACATATTTAACAGTATCACCTGATGCATTATCAAATTCCCCATCTGCATTCAAATCCCAATCGAAACTTATAATCTCATCTTCGCTGATTGAAGTGCTTATTAAAGTAGTTGAATCACGCAAATACACAGTGTCGCATTTGAAATCAGCAATTTGAGAAAACATTAAATTCGTTTGAAAAAACAAAACCACTAAAATCAATATTGTATTTCTCATTTATATCAGCTAATTATTTCGAATTTTTATCAAACTTATTTTGTTATATTTCTCAAATTCAATATATAAGAAAATGTCAAATTCACGTAACTCAATAATTATTTCTAAATTAATTTCTCAAAGATAAATAAATTCAATAATTTTTGTTGATAAAAATTTTACGAATTGATTTTAGAAGAATAAAAATAAATAAATCGAAAAGATTAATGTTAAGAATAATAAACATATAAAACATCCATGATTGGTTTTAAACACACAGGAGTATGATTATAAATGAAATTCGAAATTGGAAATTGGAAATTAGGAAGAAACTCCAATTTCTAATATTTAAAACCCTTAAAAATTATTATACGTTATATCAAAAACCGATTTTAAAATATCCTGTTCAATTTCATCAAAATCAAGGCTCCTTCTTTTATAAACCAATTTTGCAACTTCAATGGCTTTATTAATATCGTATTTTGAATATCCTGCTTTGCCTCCCCATGAAAACGATGGTATGAAATTTCGCGGAAATCCCGAACCAAAAACACTTGCACTGACTCCGACAACAGTTCCTGTATTAAACATTGTATTAACTGCACATTTTGAGTGATCACCCATTATCAGGCCGCAAAATTGCAAATCTGTAGGAATAAATGATTGTTGCGGATAATTATATAATCTGATCTCTTTATAATTATTTTTCAAGTTTGTGTTATTAGTTGCGGCACCCATGTTACACCATTCGCCAATTACCGATTGTCCTAAGAATCCATCGTGCGCTTTATTTGAATACCCAAAGAAAACGCAATTGTTTACCTCCCCTCCTACTTTTACATAAGGGCCTAAGGTTGTAGCTCCGTAAATTTTAGCACCCATTTTTAAAACAGAATTTTCGCACATTGCAAAAGGTCCACGGATAAGACTCCCCTCCATTATTTCGGCATTTTTTCCAATGTAAACAGGGCCGGTTGTTGTGTTAATTGTGGCCTGCCAAATTTTAGCTCCTTCTTCAATAAAAAGACCCCCATCTCCAATTATAGTACAGGCATTACAGGGTTCAAGCGATTTGCGACCTTTTGTAATTAATTCAAAATCATCAATTATTGCCTGGTCATTTAATGTAAAAATATCCCATATTTCATTTATCTTAAGAAAATCAGACTTAGATTCAATCTCCTTATATCCTTTGGTATTTCCATCTTCAACTTTCTCAAGTTCTTCGGCTTCAAGATGGAGAGCAATAATAAATTCATCGGCAGCAACTAAAACTTCATTCGGTTTTAAAGCCTTAATATCATTAATTAATTGTTCATTTGGGCAAATTGAAGCATTGATTAGGATATTATTTTCTTCTTTTACAACAGGATATTTTTTTCGAAGATAATCTTCGGTAAGTGTAGAAGTTTTTTTACCCAAATATTTTTCCCATTTTTCACGAATTGTTAAAATCCCTATGCGTATCTCAGAAACAGGTCGTGTGTAAGTTAAAGGAAGTAAATTATTTCTTCTAAAATTATCAAATAAAATGTAATTCATCCGATTATATATTAAGAGTGATTTATTTTTTAATTACTTCGGCTACTTTTTTGGCAATATCAGCGGGTGAGTCAACTACATGAACACCTGATTCACGCATTATTTGTTTTTTAGCCTGAGCCGTATCACTTTTCCCTCCAATAATAGCTCCTGCATGTCCCATTGTACGGCCTTTGGGAGCTGTTGCTCCTGCAATGAAACTAACAACAGGTTTTGTCCCGTTTTGCTTTATCCATCTCGCAGCATCGCCTTCCATTCTTCCGCCAATTTCACCAATTATTACAATTGCTTCAGTTTTATCGTCATCCATAAATAACTTAACGGCATCAAGAGTGCTTGTACCTATTATTGGATCTCCACCTATACCAATGGCTGAACTTTGCCCAAGGCCAATTTTTGTAAGCTGATCAACGGCCTCATAGGTAAGTGTTCCTGAACGCGAAACAATTCCAATTGAGCCTGGAGTATGAATGTATCCGGGCATAATTCCAACTTTGGCCTCGCCGGGAGTTATTATTCCGGGGCAGTTAGGGCCAATTAAGCGTGATTTTTTCTCTTTAAGCAGTGCCTTAATTGGTATCATGTCTTTGACCGGGATACCTTCGGTTATACAAATAATTAATTCAACTTCAGCAAATACAGACTCAATTATTGCATCAGCTGCCGAATGACGCGGTACGAAAATTACCGAAACGTTTGCATTTGTTTTTTGCATTGCCTCATGAACAGTATTAAAAACCGGCCTGTCGAGATGAAATGTTCCACCTTTTCCGGGTGTAACTCCACCAACGATATTGGTTCCGTAATCAATCATTTGTGTTGAATGAAAAGTACCTTCATTGCCGGTGAAGCCCTGAACAATTACCTTTGAATCTTTATTAACAAGAATACTCATAAATATTTTTTTAACTCTTTTTGTAATAAAAATTCAAAGATATAATCTTTTAAAATAATGAGGGAAATTATTTTCATTTTCCATAAAAATTAATGAGAGAATGGGAGAATGAGAGAATGATAGAATGCGAAAATAAAAAAGGAATTGCATGGGGGTGGGGTTGTTATTAGTGATTAATAATAAATTTGATAAAAAGAATACGAATATCATTCAGCGATCCATATCAATGTTTTGAAGCATCCGGTTTCAGCCGAAATTTCTTTGTGTAACTTTGAGTGTTCTTTGTGAAGCTCTGTGTAATAGCTATTTCACAAAGGGGGACAAAGGAGACACAAAGAACCACAGAGATTTATTATTGTTTTGTATTTTAAAAAGAATATTATTTTTGTAAAATTAAACTTAATAAAGAGCTAAATTTACTTTATTAAAAAACATCAAAAATGATAAACACCGACACAATCTGTGCTATTGCAACATCGCCGGGAATTGGAGCGATAGCGGTTATTAGGGTTTCGGGGCCGGAAACTTTCAAAATTTGTGAAAAGATGTTTTCACCCCGAAAAAAAAGCCTGCTACTTTCTCAAACAGACTCACATAGCATTCATTTTGGTACAATTGGAGATAACAATTCTATTCTCGACGAAGTTTTAGTAAGTGTTTTCAAAGCACCAAATTCATACACCGGTGAGGATTCAGTTGAAATAAGTTGTCACGGATCAACTTATATTCAACAAAAAATTCTGGAATTGCTGATAAAAAACGGGGCAAGACATGCTAAACCGGGCGAGTTTACATTAAGAGGGTTTTTAAATGCCAGGTTTGATTTATCGCAATCAGAAGCCGTAGCCGATTTAATAGCTTCAAATTCTAAAGCCTCACACGACCTGGCGATTGATCAAATGAGAGGAGGATTTTCAAAAAAGATCAAAGAATTAAGAGCTAAATTAGTAGAATTTGCTTCATTAATTGAACTCGAGTTAGACTTCAGTGAAGAAGACCTTGAGTTTGCCGAAAGAAAACAATTAATGAATTTGCTAAAAACTATTGAAAAAGAATTGAAAAAACTTACTGATTCTTTTTCGGTTGGAAATGTTTTAAAAAGTGGTATTCCGGTTGCAATTATCGGAAAACCGAATGTTGGAAAATCCACCCTGCTTAATGCTTTGCTCAACGAAGAAAAAGCAATAGTTTCGGAGATACCCGGAACAACCCGTGATGCCATTGAAGATACAATTATAATTGATGGAGTTTCGTTTAGATTTATTGATACAGCAGGACTTAGAAGTGCAAAAAATAAAATAGAGAGTATAGGAATTGAGCGTACTTATGAAAAAATCAATCAGGCTTCAGTTATTTTATACCTATTTGATATTAGCAGGGATACACCCGAAGAAGTTATTGAAAACCTGAACGACTTTAAGGAACACATCAATAACAAGAATAAAAAATTTGTATTAATAGGAAACAAAACCGACAACCTGATAGAAACACCACACGGTTTTAAAGATTTAGTGGAACTGGAAACTATTTATATCTCGGCAAAAAGAAAAGAAAACATAAATCTTATCTCGGAAAGCCTGGTAAAATCAGTTAACATTGAAAACATTTCTGATAAAACCCTTGTTTCAAATATCAGGCATTACGAAGCTTTATCAAAATCTCTTTTGGCAATAAAAAACATTGAAGAAGGCTTCAAAAATGAAATTCCAACCGATTTGATAAGTATCGATATCAGGGAAGTATTGCATCATCTCGGTGAAATCACAGGTGAGATCACAACAAATGAAATTTTGGATTCGATTTTTATGAAGTTTTGTATTGGAAAATAGTTATTATAAGCACCTGCCACCTAAAAACACAAAACGACTG
>CAYWXI010000090.1:0-8274 GCA_964462015.1 uncultured Bacteroidales bacterium
TTGGGAAATATTTAATATTAATGCTTTTAGAATTAATTGATTCCACAACATCTTCCTCAATTGAAAATAAGGTTGTTTTCAGATTTTTTTTAATAGAAAGAATATTTCCAAGAGATGTACCTATTGAGCCGGCGCCAATAAAACAGATATTTAACAATTTATCAGTCATTAATTACTAATTTAAATTGTATTTTAATAGAGCAAAAGTATTATTAATAATTAGAATAATTGAAATAATTATTATAATCTTGCATAAAAAATTATTCAAGTTATTGTAATGGGAGTAATTAGAAGGCAAACAATAAAAGGTGCAATGTATTCATATCTTGGTGTATTGTTGGGCTTTATAATTACCGGCATATTACTCCCAAGAGCTTTATCAACCGATGAAAACGGTGTAATAAAATTGATAGTTTCTTATTCGGTTTTATTCGCACAACTAGCCGGTTTGGGATTTAATAGTGTTACTACAAGGTTATTTACTTTTTTCAGAGATAAACAGAAAAATCATAATGGTTTCTTTTTTATTGCCTTAATTATTACTTCAATAGGTGTAATTGTTTCCCTGATTTTGTTTTTTATACTTAAAGACTCGGTTTTGGAACAAAGCGGAGGAAGCGAAAATCTGCTTCTCACAAAATATGTTTATTATATAATTCCTATGATTTTGTGCACAGCCTTTTTTTATATGCTCGATAATTATTACAAAGTGTTATTTAATGCTATTATCGGGACGGCATTAAAGGATTTTGTGCAACGAATATTTATTTTATCCTCACTTTTATTATTCTTTTTTAATTACATAAATTTCCCGACATTCGTTTTATTATATGTTTGTTGTTATGCAATTCCTGTAATTTTAATTACCATATTTCTGATTTATGAAAAAGAAATCAGCTTAAAACCACAGCTGGATTTTATTTCTAAAGATTTAAAACGATCTATGTTTAGCGTTAGCTTTTTCGGAATAATTGTAGGTTTTTCAAACATAGCAATTCTGAATATCGACAGCATTATGGTAAACCAATTATTGGATTTATCTTCAACAGGAGTTTATGGAATTACTTTCTTTTTCGGGACATTAATAATTATTCCGTCAAGAGCATTAAAAAAAATCTCCTCAGCAGTTCTTGCTGATGCATGGAAAGACAATGATTTAAAAATAATTGATGATATTTATAAGAAAAGTTGCCTGAACCAGTTTCTTTTTGGTTTATTGATCTTTATTGGTATTTGGGCAAATATTGATAATGTTTTTGAAATACTTCCAAAAGAATATGAACCGGGCAAATATGTTATATTGTTCATAGGGCTGGCTAATTTATTTGATATGCTTGCCGGAGTAAGCGGTGCAATTATCGTTACTTCTAAGGAATACAGGTATCTGACTTGGTTTATGTTATTTCTTCTTGTTTTACTTATTATAACGAATTTGATTTTTATTCCGATTTGGGGAATGACGGGAGCAGCAATTGCTTCAATGGCGTCTGCCCTGGTTTTTGTTTCGTGCAGATACTTGTTGTTGCTTGTAAAATATAAAATGCAACCTTACAACCTCAAATTTGTTTTGATTATTTTAATTGGAGTATTGGTTTATTTCATTGGAGCCGTAATTCCCCGTTTTGATAATTATGTAATTGATATTTTAGTAAGAAGTGTTTCGATGTTGATCCTTTATTCCTTACCCGTCTATTTTTTGAAATTATCACCGGATATTAATTCGAGGGTTGAGGTATATTGGAATATTATTAAGGATAAATTGAGAAGCTAATTGTTTTATTGTGAGAAAGAAAAGAGTTTGTTTGTTTTATTTGGATTATTCGACTTTTGTTAGGGAGGATGATAAGATTTTAAGTTTGGAGTTTGATTTAACAAATTATAGATTTATTTCATCAAAAAAAATATTTCTTTTTGTATATGAATTTGTAAAGCAATTTTTGTATTTATTACTAAATATCAAAAAATTTGATGTGATTTATTGTTGGTTTTCCGATTATCATTCATTTTTACCAATGTTATTTGGGAAAGTTTATAGAAAAAAAAATATAATAATAGTTGGGGGATATGATGCTGTTGCTGTTCCACAAATAAATTTTGGGGTTTTTTTGAAAAAGGATCTGAGAAGCTTTTGTGCCAAAACATCATTTAAATTTGCAGATTTAATAGTTCCGGTTGACCAGACTTTAGTTGAAGGAATTAATTACTATGCTGATCCAACAGGGAAAGGACTTCCCACAGGAGTCAGGAGTTTTGTAAAAAGAATAAAAGGCCGTTTTCATGTTGTTATGACAGGTTACGATGAAACAAAATGGAGAAATTACACAGGGAAGGATAAAGAAAAAAGTGTGGTAACAATTGGCGGTGCTCCCAATATTCAAACTTTTAGAAGAAAAGGATTGGATTTTCTGATCGAAATTGCTCAAATAATGCCAGACATTAAATTCACTATTATAGGATTAAAAGGAGAAATGATGGAATATGCAAAAAGTCTGGCCAGTTCGAACGTTAATCTAATTGGCTTTATCCAAAACGAAAAATTACCAGAATATATATCAAAATACAAGGTCTTTGCCCAGTTTTCTTTAAGTGAAGGATTACCAAATACTCTTTGCGAGGCAATGTTATGTGAGTGCATTCCGGTTGGTTCTTCAGCAAATGGTATTCCTTATGGAATAGGTGATTGTGGATATGTTTTAAAAGAGAAAAAAGCAGAAAAAGGAGCAGAATTAATAAGAAAAGCACTTGATTCGGAGTATGAACTTGGTGTTAAAGCAAGGCAAAGAATAATTGATAATTTTTTAATTGAAAAACGTAAACAAAAAATTATTGATTTAATAATCAATTAATTTCAATTTCCTTAAGAATAAATCAAAATGTTGAGAGGCATTATCATGCTGTTTTTCAACTGTAGATTTTATTTTATTTTTGTATATATCTATATTGTTCATAAATGTATTAAATTTTTTTAAAGCATTTTCATTTTGTTCATTATAATCAATGCTTAATTCCGGAATTCCCAAATACTTATAACATTCTTTACCTTTAATTTCATAACTAATATTAAATGCAGGAATTCCTTTTAATAAAGACAAAATACACATGTGAAGCCTGGTCCCGATTACAATTTTATATTCACCAAGTTTATTTAAAAAGGATGAATAATTGTAGTAATTATCATCAATTGAGCATTTTGATTTGATATTTTTTGGCAATTCCAAATAAATTTCTTTTGCCATTATTGAATCATCAACATAACCTTCAACCCCTTGACAAGTAGAAATAAAATCTACATCAAATCCATTATTCACAGCACTTTCTACAAGAGAGGCAATTAATTTAAAATATGCACCTTTGTTTCTGTTATCATGCTTCCATCCTCTAACAGATATTGCAATTTTATTATTAATAGAATTCGTAAAATCAGGTTTGATTAAGAATGCCCCATCTTCAACTAAAGTATATTTTTTGGGGGGGTAATTTATTTTTTTAAGCTGTTTATCTGAGAAACTATCTCTTACAAAAATATGATCAATGAAAGGGGAGTACCTAAACAGTAGATCGCTGTCTTTATTATTCAAAGGACCAACCGATTGTGAATAAATGCCAGTTGCTTTTCCTGCTTGTTTTGCTTTTTTTAATAGTTCTAAAATATGATGAAAACCATAGTAGCTGTTAATATAGCCGCCAGGAGCAGAGATTACTGCAACAGAATCTTTATATCCTTTGATAAAAGGGAAAAAGTGTTTTACAGCAATTGGTTTTAATTGAGGAGCTTTCCTGAAAAAATAATAATCAGTAATTTCTTTAATTAAATTTTTTTCAGGATAAAAGTTTTTAACTAAATCGTAATGATATGTAGAAATATTAGTAATAAAATCGTTTTCTAATAATGAATTTTCAAGCGAAAATACCAGGGCGGCATCTCCATTATTTATTGGGACTGCTGAAGTAATTGTAATTTCTCTCTTAGAAAGATCCATTTTTCAATAAAATAATTTAAAACAATAATTTATCATTTACTCTTTCTAATAATATGTAATCTTTCATATTTTTTAAAAAGGAATTTGCTCTTTTTATTAGCAAAATACTCATCAACTGCTTTTTTACATCCCGACCAACAATAATAATCATCAATAATCAAAACTCCCCCAACAACTAAATGGGGTTCTATGCGTTCAAGACATGTTATTACTGATTCATACCAATCTCCATCAATATGAGCTAATGATACATTTTCTTTAATATTTATTGTGTCCTGAAAGAGCCCTTTTATTAAATTAATATTGTTTTCATCAACAGGTTTATTATATTTTTGAAAAGTGTCAATAACTTTTTCATATAGATTATCCTGATAGCCATAATATTCCTTGCCATTTATTCCTTTTGAATTTCCGCCGATGATATCATCATATCGTTTTTGTACATCATTGCCATCTTTTTCGGAAGGGGGTGGGATCATATCAAAAACATCATAAATATTAAAATGACGACTTTTTGACTTTGTCGCTGCAATAACAATTGCAGAGCCACCCAGAGCACAACCGGCTTCAATAAATATTCCATTAATATTATCTTTTTCTATTCGTGATGCTTGTTTGTATAAATCAAATAATGCATCATTTCCCAAATATGTTAATGACTTCCTTCTAACTTCAATAATAATATCAGGATATTTGATTATTCCGGTTATTTGAAGTACTTTTTTATAAAAGTATTTTATAATAAGGGATATTTTTTGTAGCATACTTTATATTGAAGTAAGTAATGTTAATAATAAAAAAATATTGACTTTCAATACCAGGCAAAAGTATTAAAAAATCAGAAAATTCCTGGTTTTTCAAAGGATACTATCTTTCAAAAAGATAGTATCCTTAATTAAAAATTTATTGAATAACAATTTTCTTAACCTGCCTAAGGTCTTTATTGCTAAAGCTTATAAAATAAACTCCTTCCTTTAATTCTTTTAGGTCAAGTTGTTGTGTTGTTAAGTTTCTTGTCTTTTCAATTTCAAACAAACGATAATCATTACCCTTAACATCAAACACTTTCACTTGAATTGTTCCACTCACACCTTCGATTGAGATATTAAATATTCCTTCGGAGGGATTTGGAAATATTGAAATGGATTCTTCGACATTTTCAATAAAATTAACACCTTTTGAAAATTTTATTATACTATATAATCCATCTTCTTCAGGATAAGTGTTGTTCATATATGCTTCATTATAAGGATCAATCATGGTGTATTCAAAAGGAATTAATGATTGAGTTGAAATGTCCCAGATTTTCAAAATTATCGGTTTACCGGCTTCATAACCTTTTCCATTAACAGTTGTGCTAAATACCGGAAGTTCATTGTTAAATTCCTTTTCCGAAGAAATTTTCATTGAACCAATCAAAAGTTCTCCATCATAGGCAGCTACTTCATCACCAATTTCCAAACCTTCTAAATATAATGTATAAACCGGATCGGCAGGATTTCCTCCTTCAAAAGTAAAATAATCAGTTTTTACAATATGTTTTTTTGAATGTTTTGGTTTCTTAAAAATTTCATCATCTAAAATAGAGGTCGTTTTTTTAGAAGAAACACTTGTCTCATCCCTTAAACAACGAACTGAAACCCCGTAAAGATGACTTGCTCCATTACGATAAATCTGAGATTCGTCATTATGAATCTGCCTGAACCAGCTGTGTGCATTGTTATCGGGATTTATTGTTGATGTCCAAAAATGTGCTCTAAATCCAAGATAATAAAATACACCTGTATTCCATTCTCTTTTTCCAGCTAATAATGCTTCAAAACCTGATGAACCACCTTCACGTAATTGTTCTCCACAATCTATCCCTCTCCATCCAAATGTATTTGGAGAAATACTTGGGTCAAGATAATTTTCCATCTCAAACCATTCAGTATCAGAAGGTAAATGCCAACCATCAGGACATATACCCTGTATGCTTTGAGTTATAGAATATTGCATCATTTCATTCCATTGATATAAACCTCCAAATATTTCACAATTGGTTGAGACATCATCATAGCAATATTTTTCAATGATACCATCATCGCTCATATTCTCACTACCATTTATCATTGTGCCGATATTCATATTTTCAGCCATCCAACATTGATCACCAATTTGTACTGTTTTGTAAATTTGTCCATCACGGGAATCAGTGAACGGACTACCACAGCTAAATGGATACATTAGAATATCATCGGTAAACATTTTTATTAAATAACCTTCACCCGGATTACAGTCACCAATACCATTTATCCAATTCGGCCCGATTTTACGTAAAATTTGTCCCTGCGAGTCTCTGATAAAATCAAGGTTATCACCCATAATAGATTCAAATGCTTCTAAGGCATCAATGGATGTTGCGGGTAAATAACTTACAAACTGGTAACCGGAATATAAAGGAATAGGAGTTGAAGGATCAACTAATTCTCCTTCAATTGTAAAAGAATCTTCGCTAAACATTTTTACAAGATAACCTTCTTCAATAATCCAATCGCCGATTCCATTAACCCAATTCGGTCCTATTTTTCGCAATGTTTGCCCCAGTGAATTTCTAACAAAATCAAGATTGTCATTTAGAATATCTGCCATAACTACAGTTATATCAGGATCATTAGGATTAATATATGATGAAATAAATTGATAACCGGTAGATAAATTAAATGTTTGATTATTAATTTGTATTAAATTATAAATGTTCTTTCCCAGGCAATCATTTTCGGGATATTCATCTCCATCAAGAAATGTACACACTTCAATATTATGTTGGCCGCTTTCACTCAGATCTGCCAATGCAGTAAAAGTATATTCAAAATTACTACCTGAGCTGATTGGCCCCGGAACAATTTCCATAATCATATTGCCATTATCAACCGCAAAACCAACCGGGAGATCTATAAGCTCTAACAGGCCAAAGTTTTGAATATTAACTGTTACAACTTCATCGCCCAGATTTATTCCATTATAAGGAGAAATTATTTCAGTTATACCTGTATCAAGATCAGGCGGAATACAAGAAGCAAAACCAATATCTCCACCTGTAGGTTCAACACCACCTATACCATCTAAAAATATCGGATCACCGAACATATCATAAACAACATAAGAACATTCATAAGGCCATCCTCCAGGAGTGAAAACTGCAGTCATGTATGCACCATGTTGCACCAGAAATTCATAAGTTTCAGGGCCTGCTCCGGAAGCTAAAGTGGCATTGATATATTCAACACCATCGCCGAATATTTGTACATATCCACCGTTCCAGCCATCGCCATAATCATCCCACAAAGTGATTGAATATTCGCACCATTCTAAAGGATCGAAATTTTCGATAGTTTTATCACCAAAGTTATTTTCAGGATGTTCATCACCTGCGAGAATAACTTCCGCTTCGATAAAATATTCACCATAATCTGAAAAATCAAAAGGAGTAGTAAATGTATAATCAATTGATTCATTTTGTGCAAGCGGGCCTGCAATTGTTTCTGCTACCCATGAACCACCATCCACACGATATTGAACATCAAAGTTACTTTGTGTAATAAGGCCCTGATTTTTAACTTTGATAATAATGTCTTCAACACCAAGCCCAAAACCAGTATTCGGTTCAATTATACTTTTTAATGCAAGGTCAAAATCAGGTGGAGGGCCTGAAGGGCCACCTTCCACACCGAAAATAGTTTCATTTTGGATAATTCCGAGTAATGTCCACCAACCTGGTGCATAAGTATCAAATGCAGCAAGGCCACCTGCAATACCGGTTCCGGTTGAACTATATCCGATAGCATTAAAAGTAATCCCTGTTTCAACACCTGTTTCAGGATTAATTTGAACAATAACAGACTGGCTTGCACCACCTGACTGAGCAAAACCATAAAGCCATGGGCCTTCATCAGAAGGGCTTACATACGCAAATCCATAATAGCTTGAATATGCGCCACAGTTAAATTGATTAATAATACCACCCGAACGATCATAAAGAGTAATGGGATCGCTCCAGTTGTTTCCATAGAAAGCGTCATAGTCTGGATTATAAGCACAAGCTCTTGTAGCAACAGCAGCAGATAAAGTACTGATCAAAGTACCTGATGCTCCCTGAAAATCCATTTCAAATAATGAAGTGTTTGCCGCAGCACCATAGAAATAAGTTCCATCATAAGCAAGGTCTCTAACGGTAGCTTCGCCGGCTACCGGAAACCAACCTAAGAAAGTACCATCCATTTCATAACAGAAAAATCCATCACCATTCCATTTT
>CAYWXI010000091.1:0-8115 GCA_964462015.1 uncultured Bacteroidales bacterium
ACCTAAGAAAGTACCATCCATTTCATAACAGAAAAATCCATCACCATTCCATTTTGAGGTGTAGATGTAA
The DNA here is from genome assembly GCA_964462015.1 of uncultured Bacteroidales bacterium. Classification (GTDB taxonomy): domain Bacteria; phylum Bacteroidota; class Bacteroidia; order Bacteroidales; family JAEINX01; genus JAEINX01. The sequence continues at coordinate 71 of CAYWXI010000091.1, forward strand.
TCTCCATTGGTTTCGATACCTGCTTCACCTGAAGCATCACCGCAAATAAAATCAAATTGATGATCGAAAAGATCATCAGTTACGAACGGTGTGTTGTGTGAATTTACTCTTGCGGCAGGATCAACATCAGTGATGGTTACCTTGCCCTGACTTTCAACTTGCTCTCTTGTTGTCATTTGAGCAAATAATACTGATGATCCGAAAATCATCAAAATAAATAAGCTTGTAAGTTTTTTCATACGTTTTAAAATTTTAGTTGTTAAATAATTTTATAAAAAAAAGGCATGCTTAAGTAGAGAGGTAAGCATGTATATGTAAAATAATTGTGCTTCTTCAACAAATAAAATTATAATACTTTGGTTTTCCATTTTATAATATGACCAGGACTAAGCTAATCATATTCACTACAAATATAACAATTATTTAAAAAAACAAAGAAAAATGTATTAAATATCAAAAAAATTTAAAAAATAAAGCTTATTGAATTGAAATCCTTTTCAGTTCAATCCCTTTCCTTGTTTCAAGCTTTATAATATATATACCAGGTTTAAATCTATCTGTATTGATTCTAAAATTAGAACTATTTACTTCATTTTTGAAAACTAATTGCCCAACATCGTTAACAATAAATATATTGTTGATCTGCTTTGGTGAAGAAATATTTATCATATTAGTTGCAGGATTTGGATAAACAAGCAATTCACCTGAAAGTGTAGAACCTTTTATTATTCTAACAACGCTGAATTCACCGTCATTACCCGGATAAACATTAGATACGTAAGAATTAAAAACTGATTCCATTTCGAAATCCGCAACAATTACATTATTATTTGACCAAACCTTTAAAGAGATTGGTTCACCGGCTACATACCCTTGTGCGTTATTTAACTCACTGAATACTGCAAGAGCATTATCAAAAACATTACTTGAGGCTACTTTCATGGAACCGAGAATAATATCTCCCTTAAAAGCTGCTACTTCATCACTAATTTCTAAACCATCAATATACATTGTATAAACATGCCCGGCTGCATTACCACCTTCGAAAATTAAATGAGAAGGCTTAACTTTAGTTATTCCACTTGATTTTGCCACAGCAGGATAAATAATTTCACCGTCAGCAAACATTTTAACAAGATAACCTTCGGCAGGCATTACGTCGCCAATACCATTAACCCAGTTTGGACCAATTTTACGCAACATTGCACCTTGTGAATCTCTGATAAAATCAAGATCATCACCTATGATAGAACCAAAAGCAATTAATGCATCCATGGGAGTTTCAGGGAAATAACTTACAAATTGGAATCCTGTAACTACAGGAATTGGAGTTTCCAGATCAACTGCTACGCCTTCGATTTCAAATGAATCATTAGCAAACATTTTTACCAAATATCCTTCTTGCACTATCCAGTCTCCAATATTATTTACCCAGTTCGGCCCGATTTTTCTTAGCATCGCACCCTGAGAGTTTCTTACAAAATCGAGATTTTCGCCCAAAACATCCTCCAATACAACAATCATATCAGGATCAGTTGGAATAATATTTGAAGAAATGAACTGAAAACCGGTTTCTAAATTAATGGTAATTGTACCGGGTATGACTTCGTTTGTATTATAAAAAATATAATTCCCTTTTCCACTGTCCCAATTTGTAATAACTATATCTCCATCATTGCTATATTCATAATTCACAATAATTTCATCGTTAACGATAAGATTTTCATTAAATGAAATCCAGTTTTTATTTGAAACAGATGTATATTCATCATAATTAAGTATTATACCATTTTTTTCAATAGAAATAATATTTTCAATAATCTGTTTCTCCAAATAAATTACTGAAATATTGTCTTGCTCAATTTGAAAAACTTCCTGAGTTTGGATAATTATTTCTTTGTCAAGATCAGCCATTAAAATAGCTTCAACTACCGAACTTGTCGAAGAGGTGTAGGAAGGATTCATTTGAAATCCACTTCCGTCCTTAAGAGCAATTTTCATCGGAAGCCACCAACCACCATAGATGAGGTCAAGCTCGCCATTATTTGTAACATCGGCAAGAAGTATTCCCGATCCATAACCAAAATATTGCGATTGCCATGAAGCTGAAGATGTTGAAGGTACACCACTTAAGAAATCATATAATCTTACTTTTCCGTCTCCACCTAATTGATTATTACCGGTCATACTAATTGAAGGATACACCGTGCTATTAACAAAACCAATATCAAGAGAATTAATATAATTTGCGTTTTCGGAAGATTGCCATGCCGGAACATCTGAAATATTTCCTTCATTATCGGCCAAATAAATATAATTTGGTGTTTCTTCGCATGAAAAGATAACATCAAGAAAACCGTTTGCATCCATATCGGCAAAATCTACATCAAGAGACCCCATAGTTATTGAGGAATTCCATTGCTCGGAATTACTAAAAACCCCGTCATTATTATAAAAAATCTTTCCATGGTCGAATATTGAACCATAAGGTTCTCCGGCAGTTGTAGCAAGATCAAGATCGCCATCACCGTCAGCATCGCCTAAAGCACAGCTAAAAGTATAAAATTGTTCTGATTGAAAAGATGGTGTTGCTTCAAGAGTACCATTGTTATTATAATAAACTTTAACATATCCGGGATCAGAGAAGCCACCTTCTCCAAGATAAACAGAAACTGCCACGTCTATCCATCCGTCTTTATCAATGTCACCACAGGATAAATGCCCGTGATAATCAATATCTGAAGATTCCCAATCAGGGTTTTGAGGAAAAGTTCCGTCACCCTGATTGTAATAAACCACAAGATGTTGACGATAAATATCGTTACCATCGGCAACAATAATATCTTTCCATCCGTCATTATTAATGTCGGCAAGTCCCAGGCCGGTTGATATCCGGCCATCTGCATTTGATTCCCAGTCGGGATATGTATTAAAAGGAATTTCCTGTCCTATTAGAGAACAAGTAAATAATACAAAATAAATTATTACTGAAAGTGTAATTGATTTTTTCATAAGTTTATTATTTTATGAATGAGAGAAAGTGAATAAGCTAAAGGCTGACCCTTTATTTCCCTTATTTCCTCTATTTCCCAATTCACTGTTACTTTATTGCTTGATAAATGAAACTTTATTTAAATAAGTATTGTACTCATGCTTTGTCTGCCATAAAGTTCCCCCATTGCTGGTTTTAAGGATTGGCCCATACGGTGGGTATCCTGACAATGTTCCCACAACTAATGCCAACTGGCTATCCCAGGCATCGATTCCAACCAAGAATGAACCTCCCTCATCTGTTTCCTGGATAGTCCAGGTTGATCCTCCATACGTCGTAAAGCAAATATGCCCCATATCCATTGCTCCCCACCATGTTTGTGAATTGAGCATTATCAGATGATTATGATGGTAACTACCATCAATATCGAAAATAAAATTGTTAAGTTTTTCATTTTTATTTAATTTTGTTAATATTTTAATTGACGAATATACAAAAAAAAATAATAAAATGAAATCATACAGAAAAGAATTATGGTTCTCAACAAATTCAAGAAGAGAATTGATCAACATTACACCTGATGTTTTAAAATGTATTTACGAAAGTGGTGTCAAGGAAGGCCTTTGCCTGGTTAATGCAATGCATATTACTGCAAGTGTTTTTATTAATGATGATGAAAGCGGATTGCATAACGATTATGAAAGATGGTTGGAAAAACTTGCTCCCGAAAAACCTTATTCGCAATATCAGCATAATGGTTATGAAGATAATGCCGATGCTCATTTGAAACGAACCATAATGGGCCGGGAAGTTGTTGTAGCAATCACCAACGGCCAATTGGATTTCGGGCCATGGGAACAAATTTTCTATGGCGAATTTGATGGAAAAAGAAGAAAAAGGGTTTTGGTTAAGATTATTGGGGAGTAGAAGGTTAAAGGCTAAAGTATAAAAGCTAAAGGCGGGAAAGTGCTTAAACGAAGTGGTTATTAGTGATTAATGATTAGAGATTAGTTATTAGTGATTTTTGTGCTACGCTGCTTGGTTTTATTGGGTTTTTTCTCGGTGAAACTCTTATTTGAGCTTTGTGGTTCTCTGTGGTAAACAAGTTCACACTTTAAACTACTATTAATATAAGGTTAAATAATATTGATATAGCGTGTTTTTAGATTAATATAATGCCTTTTATAACTAATATAGCGTGTTTTATAACCAATATAACGTCTTTAATAATCATTATAACATGTTTAATAATCGATATAGCATTTTATTTAATCAATATAGCGTGTATTAATACTGAAATAAAGTTTTTTTTATTACTTTTGAAAAAAACAATTATAAAAATGCTGAAATATAATATTAACAAGGTTCTAAAAGAACGTAGAATTGAAAAGCCCATAAAATATTTACGGCAGGCCGGAATTTATGAAGCTTTTGCATTAAGAATAAAGAATAATCAGGTAAAGCGTATTAACCTTCCTACTATTGAGAAGCTTTGTATCTTATTGAAATGTACGCCAAATGATTTAATGGAATGGAAACCGGACGACAATGCTGAATTATATAAGGACCATCCGTTAAATATAATGATGGAAAACAGGAAAAAAATTGATGACCTAAGCAAAATGTTGAGTTCTGTTCCGTTTGAAAAACTTGGAAATATTGAAGAGTTGATTAAGAAAGAGGTTGAGGGGAGTGAATTGTGATTAGTGATTGGTGATTTTGTGCTTCGCTGTCTGGTTTATTTGGTTTTTCTTAGTGCTACATTGTGATGTACTTTGAGTGACTTTGTGGTATAAAAAAGGCTAAATATCAATGTATAAAGTAAAAAAAATTAACCACTAAGGGGCACAAAGTGTTTTCACAAAGGGGCGCAAAGAAAGAAGCTTGAAATTGTTTGCATTATAGTACTTAAATAAACATCACCTTAATGTATGTTATTCGATTAAAACTGCTGATCTCAAATTGAAATATTTTCCTGAATCATCTGAAAGACTTTCTAATCAGGGAGATATTTATTTAGATACGAAAAAGTTTCAGAAATCGAGAAGTTGTATTGGTTATCATATCGTAGTAAAACCATAATTATTTCAATTGCAACTGGATTAATATTTTGCTTTCAAAATCTTTTTAATTATATAATTTGCATCTTCCTTCATAATATTTTTTTCAATCAAATCTTCTAAGTTTTGGATTGCAATATTAATATCCTCCTTTTTGCTTTTTCTGTCAATCGAAAAATATTTATATAATCTTTTGGATTCTTCCACTTCTCCAAATCTTAATTTGGCTAATGCTAAATTAAATTTTGCATAATTCGCATCATCATTTTTTTTAATTACTTGTTTTGAGAACAATATGCATTTTTCAAAATCACCAATACAATAATAAATCCATCCCAGTTTGCCTATTGCCAAATCAAAATCCGGGTTAATATTAATGGCTTGTTGTAAATATAAAGTGGCTAAATTATAGTTCTTCATTTCATAATAGCTCATTGCTTTTTTAAAATACGCTTCATAATAAGCTGAATCAAGAATTATTGCATTTTCATAGCACACATTAGCTTTCACAAAATCATTCTTTTGATAATAGCAATCGCCTAATTTTTTAAAAGCATAATCATATTTGTTGTCAATTTGAATCGCCATTGAAAAATCGTTAATTGCATCATCAATCTTTCCCATTCTTAAATAAGCATTACCCCTGCTTTTGTAATAATATTGGTTTAAAGAATCCAATTCGATACATTCATTGTAATCCTTTAAAGCCTTTTTATCATCTTCAAGGTAGTAATAAGAATCACCTCTTTTGCTTAATGCATTAGTAAAACCAGGTTTCAAAGAAATTGCCTGATTATAATAATCAATTGCCATTTCATAATCTTTTTTATCAAATTTACAATCACCTATTCTTTTTATAGCATAATGAAAACAACTATTAATCTCAACAGCTTCGATAAAATCCGTTAAAGCTTTATCAGGTTCATTATTATAATAATAAGCATCGCCTCTGAATGAATAAAAGAATTTATTATAGGGATCCAAATTAATACATTTAGAATAATCAAATATTGCCTTCTCATATTCATTTAAATCATAATATAAGTTTCCTCTGTTTTTATATGCCAAGGTATAATCAGGGTCAATTGATACTGCCTTATTGAAATATTTTATTGCGCTGTCATTTTCATTAATTTTTGTAAAAACGTAGGCAATGTTATTGAGTGGCCAACTAAAATCATCATCTAATTCAATTGCCTTTCTAAAATAAATTATTGCTGTATCATATTTATCTTCATCCAAATACAAATCACCTAAATAGTTCAACGCGTAAGGGTAATCAGGATAATACTCCAGCGCTTTTTTAAAATTGCTTTTTGCCAGTTCGGGTAGTTTCAACCTTTTATTACAAAAACCTAAATGAGAAAACCCATAGGAAAATGTAGGAAAAATATCAATTGTTATTGAAAAATAATACTTACTTCTCTCATAATTTCCTTTATAGTAATGCAGAATACCTTGAAGAATATTTGCTGAAAGGCTAAACGGATTGATGGTTAATAATTTATTCAGATATTTGTTTACAAGAATTTCATTGCTGTTTAATAATGAACAAAACAATTTTAAGCGGCAATAAAATTCAGTATCTTTATTTTCCTTATCTAATTTAATTTTTAACTTATTCTTTATTTCATCAGGATTAAACAATTTTCTAAATAGTTCAATTATTGCCTTTCTGTCCTGCTTGGGTAAATCATTTTTTTCGATCATTTCAAGGAAGTAAAATATTTCAACAAAAACATAACCCCCAATCCGGCTAATATGTTTATTTTTATTATAAATCCTGTAGCCTGCGGCGAGTTTTTCTAAGCCTGATTCGATACTATCATTTATAATCAGAGCTGCACCTCTAATGATGTAAAATTCATAATTAGAATTTTCGATTATGCTAAGATCATCTGATTTCAAAAACTGATAATGCACGCTATCGCTTAATTCCATGCCACTTACCCTGATTGTAAATGATAATATTAATAAAAGAATAAATGCTTTAGTTTTCATTTTTTTTATTGCTTTCATTTTATCTTGTGAATATTAGAAATAACAATTGCAGTCAATTCATCGTTCCATAATTCACTTGATCTGGTACCCCCAGTTACCGCACGATTGAATCGTGGTTTTATTTAACAAAAATAACATTTTTTATAATTCCATTTAGTCCGTTATAATCTCATACTATAAAAATAATCCTCGGTTTGTAAACTAATTTCGGCTCATACTTACAAAGATAATGTATTTTAATTTCTACTTTTTGCAAACCACACGATACAATTTTAAGGTAAGGGGGGGGGCAATTTCAAATAGTCATCATAGTTTTTCAATATTAAGGCCAGATAATTCTTCACTCAAGTAAAGAATAAATATGTTTTCATCAACCTTAATCTTAACAACATCATATTTTAGCCACTCTAATATTTTAATAGTCCTCACAGTTGAGAAATTAGTGAAAAGTTTTGTTGGAACTTTATATCTTTTTGATATTTCTCTATTATAAGCCTCTTCATCAGTCGTTATTTTTTCAATATATATACAATCATATATTTCTATAGTGATAATTAAGAGACGATAATAATTACAACCATCCATTTCTTCGTCGCAATTGAAAGGACCTATACTAATATCTGTAATTAAAGGATATAATTCAGTAAATGTAATATTATTATCTTTATTTTCTTCTTCTTTACTTTGTTGATTACAAGCAACAAATATTAAGATAATAGAAATTAATTTTAAATATTTCATATTATAAATTGTTTAATTTTTATCAGTACTTATTTAACTTATTACTACTAATTATTGTCTTGCTCACTACTTGGGGTTTTATCTTTATCTTTTAGAATTATGGTCTAGATCCCTATTAATCGGACTATTTTTATTTCGGTTCAAATATACATCTTTTTCATTAAAAAAAATATTTACTGGCCTTGTAGAAAATATAAATTACTAAAGTTTCGCACCAAATTTAAACAAATACTCGTTAAGTATTTACCAAA
>CAYWXI010000092.1:0-7968 GCA_964462015.1 uncultured Bacteroidales bacterium
TACAAGATTTTTGGGCAACAGAAGCTTCATTCAGGTTTATAATGGTTGCTTATAATCTAATGAGTTTGTTTAGACATTTTGCTCTTAATCACCACAATAGAGCTACTCTGAAAACACTAAAAGTCTATTGCTTTGCATTAGGGTCATGGAAAGTAAACCATGCAAATAGGTGTTAAGAGGTTTGCAATCCCAAGGCCATGGGATTGCAAATCTGATACAGTATACTTACATAATCAATTAATTCACAACTACCTTTCTTGTAATAATTTGTAACTCATTTTTCACTGTAACCATATATATGCCCGGAGGAAAAGATGAGCAGTCGATTTCAATTTCAACTGGCCCTTCAGCATCGTCAATTTTATATTCGAGCATCAGTTTCCCAAAAGCATTATGTATTTCTAATGAGGTAATGCCTGTTGTTTTATGATTAAACTCAATATTAACAATGCCGTTAGCTGGATTTGGAAATATATTAAATGTGTAGTCTGTAATTACTGTTTCCTCAATATTTACTCCCCCGGCATAATACTCCAATTCCCATCCATCAAAATTGATACTGCCATTTGTAGTAAACGCTATGAACATTTCACCACTTTCGGCAGTTATTTGAGGAGGGATATTATTTCCGGAATAACAGCCAATCAGCACATTGCCATCATAGAATTTTAGAATGTCATTATTTTCTTCTGTTTCAAAGGATAAACAGTTTACCGTTACAGAAGATGCTATACTAGGTTTGATCAGCCACATGCATATGGAATTTGAGATGTAGTGGAAATTTCCGCTACCATCAGTGATAGTACCATATTCATCCGTTATCTCCATCAGCCCGTTACAATACTCAGGCATATTGCTATGATAGCTTGCTACCCATCCTGTACTAGAAATTGTTTCATTTGTAGTGAATGTAACCAGCATTTTGTTTCCTGTTGAAGTATATGACCCGGGTATTTCATTACCAGATAAAGTAGCAATCAGTTCCATGCTACCCTCAGGCAAAACATCAAAAATCGAAATATAATCATTATCAGGCTCTGTATCAAATTTATCGAAACTTAAGGTAATTGATAATACTGAATCGGTTTCTGTTTGAGGGTTTATAAGCCAACTGCAGTATGCATTATCCTCATAATTAAATGGCCCACTCCCATCAGTGAATGTCCCATCAAAGGCAATTAAATCTTTAGAAGCCGGACATCCCCCAGGATATAACGGATCTTCCGGAAAAACATTAATCACCATCTGGTGCATCTCGTCAAATGTATATCCACCGACAGAAATATCGTCCAAATAATAATATCCGTCAAATGCTCCTTCCCAGCCAAAATTCATGTGAAAATAATTATCATTTTCATATCCATCCAATATCCAGGTATGTCCTCCGCCTGCACTCATGTCAACAGCACAATAGATAACAGGCATTGATTGTTCCAGATTATCAATTATTAAATTCTCCCATTCGGTTTGTGTGTAAGCGGTTTTAAAAATCAGTTCAGCGTCTTCAGAATATGCAAAATGATCTTCAAGCCCGTCAACAACCACTTGCATATTAAATACGCCTGATACAGCAGGCCCATAAAATGTATTGATTGCAACACCTGCATGAAAAGTTAATTCAGCAACTTCTTCATAATTCCGCATGTTACTAAAGTTTGTCATTGCATTATAATCATAAAATGCGTTTTCGAATTCAGCACTGATTGTATCATATGGGGCCTGGTAGTAACTGTTGCTGCCAACTCCCTGTTCAGGGTATCTGTAATAGTACATGAGTTGTGCCATAGCAGTGGATGGGCAACCGGTTACTACATGTCCACCCGGGCCGGCAGGATCTTCCGGACAGTAATTATTGTAAGGCACTCCTTGTCCCCAGAGAGAAGTTGTAAATGGCTCAACACCCCCCGTTTTCGAAATTTTCAATCTATTACCTTTAATCAGGCTATTCCACGCTTCTTTAATTTTATTGTCTCCTTTTAGCCCAGATTCAACAGCATGGATTATTTGCTTTTCATATCCTTTCAAAAAAGCCTGAACATGATCAGGTATATCTGTGGGTATGAAAAGGTTTTTAGTTGAATAAGCCAATACTGGGTAAACAATTTCTTGTGCACTGATAATTACGAATCCACTTTCTCTAATATTTATGATATAATACAGACCAATTTCTTTTGCTTTCATTAAAGAAATATGTGCTATGGAAATTTCGGATAGTTTAATGCTGCTTTCTACAGTTACCTGTTGATTGTAAAAATTCACTGCTACAGTTTTCGCTTCATCAGAAGTTATCGTCTGACTTTTCAATGTCATATTGCCAAAATAAGCAACAATGACCAATACTAACAATAATTTGGATTTCATGTTTAAAGTTTTAAATTCTGTTTGTTATCAATTCTATTGGAATATTTTGTGTTTAAAGTTGATTGATTTTTTATCCATTTGTTATGATTTATAAATTGTTAGAATATATTATTCTATACTTAAATTGCCTTAAGGCTACGTGTTTTGAAGAAATTATCAATTGCAAAAAATACAATTATTGAAAGTGCAGTTAAAATTAGAGATCCTTCAAATCCAAATTTACCGCCTGTAATTAAGGTATTGCCCGTTACCTCTTGAATTATAGTTGTATTAACCACTAATCCGCTAACTTCAAAACCGTAAATTGGCCCAAGAAAATAATTCCAACTCAGGTGAAAAAAGATTGGTAACCATAGATTTTTAGTATGGATATATGAAATTCCCAAAACAAAACCGGCAAGTACTAGATTTACTATTGCAACAATTGAAATGTTCGGATTTATTCCATGAATCAGGGCAAATACAACTGCTGAAATTGCAAGTGCAACATATTTATTCATAGATGTCATAAGGTTATTTAGTATATAACCTCGGTAAAGAATTTCTTCCTGAATTGCTACAAAAACAAAGAAAAGAAAGGTCCCCCAAATAGTTTCCGTATTAAAATCAATATCTACAACTTTTAGATAACCCGTAATGTAAAGAATGAAAAAGCCTATTGTAATGAGAGAAAAACCCAACCCAAAGCCGGCAAACATATCTTTGCCTTTATTTTTTATAGATAAGCCTAACGACATAACAGTTCGACGATCAATGAATTTCCTGAAAATCCAAACCAAGAAGAGGGCAGCTAATAAACCCAAGAACCTCAATAGTAATATGTAGTTGAAATTCTCTGAATTGGACATAAAAGAATCAACATCCTCTATTCTTAAATCCGTTTTTACTACCATCAATATCATTATTCCGATAGTTTGGATAATGGTGGATACAATTAGAAAGCCAATAATAAATAACAGTGCTCTTAACCAGGCATATTTAATCGCAGGTTTCCGTAAAATTTCATCATTGTTCATCATGATTACAGTTTTTCTTTCAATTTTCAATTATTTATTTCAATTTCTTTAACCAATGATGTTATGGGAATTACCTCAACTTTTTTTCCTTTCAATAAAAAAATTACATCGTTTGTTTTTCCAATCATTTTCCCTTTTTTGACCTCATTATCAGAAAATCTGATTTTAATTGAAGCCTGATTTATTATTTGCTCCTTTGAAATCACTCCAAATTTGTTAGCAGAAATACTCAAGATTAGAACAGCTAGAATTGAGAATGAAATATATCTAAAATATTTATACCCAATCTTATTATCTAACCCAAAGCTTTGTTTAGAATACGATTTCGGAAATTTTCTTTTCCAGAACAATTCAAATTTAAAAAGGGAATATGTAAGGGTCAATGAGATAATTGTAAATACCAATATTCTATAATCTGAAAAAGGAGCAATCAAAAAATCAAATACATCAGCATAGTCGAATATATTTATTCCAAATTCATAGAACTTCTTAAAGTTAAAAAGCATTCCGATTCCAACTGCCAGAATATATGATACCGTAATAACAGTTTGTATTTCCTTTATTACAACTTCGTATGTATCTTTAATTATTCCCTCTTTCATTATGTTATTTGGAATTATTTAGTCAAACTACTTATCTTCTTTCTCTCTTTCTTTTTTCATTTTGGCAAACATAGCGCTCATAGGCCCCCATATTAATATTAAATGTGTTATTACACCACCGAATAATATTTTCTGTATTTCTTGATAACAATCCGTTCCTTTCAAAGCAAAAGAACTACCAACAATTACTGCACCCCAAATGATGGCACTCCCTATAATTAAGCCTCCGATTGTTATAGCTTTATTTTTACCCATAACTTTTTTATTTAATAATTACTATTAATTAAATTATCAATGCAAAAATAGCTTCTGCTGAAGCAGATTTAAGAAAAAGACACTCTACACACACCTCTACATTTTATATGTTGCTAAATTTGTGTGTGATATGGTAGGGTGTAAATTGTGTTTGGACGGAAATTTAATTAAAGTTGTACATAAGTAGCAAGTAACTAAACAAGTTGGCAAACTCTAAATACCGGAAAGATAATCAATAAGCGAATCGTCTTTTCCAAGCTTTATTTTTTTTCTTAGTCTGTAGCGTTTCATTTCTACACTTTTTGGGCTTATGAAAAGAATATCAGCAATTTCTTTTGAAGTCAGATTAAGAATTAATAGAGATGATAACCTGATATCTTCATTTGTAAGATTATTGTGCTTTTTCTTAATCCTGTACGAAAACACTTTGTTAATATCTTCAATTTGTGAGTACACTTCATTAATAATTTTTTGTTCGTTTTGATAGTTTAATGAAATAAAAGAAATAACCTTATTGATTTCATCTTTGACCTCTTTTGTATCAGATTTGATTTTTTTCAGGTTTGTAATAATATCAGTTGTAAATGCAATTCTTTGTTTTACATAAGTAGAAAAGTTAAGGACCTCCTTTTTCTTATATTCCAACTCTTTTTTAAGTTTTTCATTTAGTGTTTTTTCTGTCCTTCTGATTTTTATTTGCTTCCTGATTATCAATAAAGCTGCTGTTACCATAACAATTAATAAGACAAGGATAAATGCAAGACTCAATTCTCTTATATAATTTTCTTTCTTCAGGATTATTATTTCAGCTTCTTTTTTTTCTGTTTGATATTTTTTGTCCAGATCAGCGATTGTTTTAGCTACTTCCTTATTATTTAAAGAGTCTTTATACAAAACAGCTATCTCAAAATTCTCAAGGGCTTTTAACGGCTTATTAATTGCTTTATAATAATTATAATATCCTTTATGAACTATTTCCAATAAATAATGATTATTAAGGTCTTTGGCCAATATTAAACCTTTTTGTAAATATTCTTTTGCTTCTTTGTATTGCCCGGTTACTGAATAGAGATCCGCAATATGTGTATAGACAATACAGAGCAAATAATTTGACGGCATATTAGTACGGTTTTCGGCTAACTCAACACATTTCTTCATATAAAAAATTGCCTTATCATAATTATGCATATTTTGATAAACTAATGAAATATCATTATATGAAAATACAATTCCCTGTCCCTGTGATCCTCCTTGTGCTGCTTCCTCCTTTATTTTAAGGGCACGGAAATAAAAATCCAAAGCTTCTTCATATTTACCTGACAGATTATAAATGTTGGCTATTTCATTTAAGGATGAACTATAATATACAGAGAGCGTATCTGTTTCATATTCAAGACAAAGAGTGAAGAGTTCCAAAGCTTTTTCCTGGTTAAAATGCCTATATCCAAAGCCCAGGTACATATATGTTTCACCCAGTTCACTGTTCAGGTCATTTTCTTTGACAAAATGTAAATTATCTAATAGTATCTTGACTGATTTGTCATGTTCCCCTTTCAATGTAAAGTAATATCCTATCTGGTTCGTTATTTTGACATACTTTCTTAGGTCGTTTTGTCTTAAAAATAATTGCGCAACTTTATTTTCATATACTATTAATGAATCATAGTTCTCTGTTCTTTGGTAAAAACGGATAATAGAATCATAATTGTTTAATAGATTTGAGTTATCAGGATGCAATAAATCTATACCGGCATTATTAACTATACTTTGCAAGCTATCAATAATATTTTGTGAGCTTGCTGAAAAAACTGTAGTAGTTATTAAAAGAAAAGCCAACAGGGTTTTAAAACGTATCTTTAAACTTGATGTATTCATTTTCAACAAATGCGTTTAATATCTTGTCTTTTAAATTGTCAAATCTTAAGGATTGTTTCTTATACGTCTTTATAGCCTTGCATACAACAATAATCTATTAATAATTAATACTGATTAAAGAATTACGAAGTAACAAAAAAGGAGAAAATACCTTATTGAGCTTCAACAACATCATAATCCCTTGTTACCAACAATCGGGCTTTAGGTTTGATTGATTGAACAACCTGATGTTCTCTTTCAAGAACATTCATCCGATATTCGTTTTGAGGTTCCTTACCTCGGACAATTTGTGCTTTTTTTGTGTCGTGGTATGTTAATTCAATAAAAACACCCAAATCCACTCCATCGGTATTAATTGCATATAAACCATCGATAATAAGCATATCAATTCCGTCAAATTCGGTAGTCAGGCTGTCAACTTGTTCAGTAACTAAATCAATGCAAGGCATTGTTGATTTTTTACTATTTTTAAAATCGTCAATATTTTTATAAATTGTATCCCAGTCATATTCACTCAAACCGACCGCATTTTCAATTCCCTGGCATTTTCTCCATGCGGTTCTTTCAAGAGGATGAATTTTATAATAATTGTCGATATGAATTGGTTTTGCAAAAATATCCTCCTTTCGGAGCATTTTTGCCAGAACATGAGCAAGTTCTGTTTTACCTGATCCCGACTCACCGGAAATAGCAACAATATATTTTTCTTTTTTTTCTTTTAAAACTTTTTCAAGAATCTTTTTAGCAGCAGTTTGATGCTTTTCTGAAATTAATAATACATCTCCTAACATAAGTAAAATTTTATTGGAAATTATTGAAATATTTTTATTCTATCATTCATTTGTATAGGCTGTTTGGTCTGCACAAACTTTGCATGCAACGTCAGTACCGGATATTTCACAACAATATTTAATTCCTTTCAAATGAAAATTAAAGGATAGTTTTCGCCAGTGTTTCGGTAAATTTGGTGATATTTTAATTTCTCCCGATCTAAAGTCCAATCCTGCATAAGACATAATTGTAATTAATATTGTTCCTGCCATAACACCTGTGTGAATTCCTTCACCGGTTGTTCCTCCCTGAATGTCATTATAATCGCTTGTTAAAGCATCATGAAATAAATTCCAGCTAAGTTCTGTATCTCCGATGAGGTTTGCAAGATAGGCATGAACAACACGGCTTAGGGTTGAGCCATGAGAGGTTCTTTGCAGATAATATTTTAGATTTTCTTCGACATAGTTTTCAGGAAGTAAATAATTTAGGTTTTTAAGAATTTTATCAACTTCGGACTTTTCTAAGTTATAGAAGGCCATCAAGGTATCTGCCTGTTTGGCAACTTTATAATCATCTGCCGATTTTCCTTCGGACTTTAAAATCCTGTCCATCCTGTAGATGTTGCCATATTTTTTGCGATAAGAATTCCAATCCAGCTCTTTTAAATCAAAGTATCCGGCATATTGTGAAATTATTCCATCCTCAGATATTACCAGATTGATTTTATTAATTATATCTTTCCATTTATTAAGTTCTTCTTTAGAAAGTTTTATTTTTTCAAAAAGAATATCATTATTATCAAGTAATTCAATAATTTCGAAAGCTGTGCTGATCATCCAGACAAGCATAATATTTGTATAAGAATTATCTGATAATCCACCTTCTTTTGCATTTTTATATTTTTCGTGAAATTCGTCAGGCCCCATTACATTTTTAATTTCGTAACGGCCTGTTGTTTCATTATAAATTGCTTTTCCTGCCCAAAACCGACAAATTTCGAAAAACATTTCAGCTCCGTATTTTTCAATAAAATCTTTATCATTTGTTGCCTGAAAATATTGCCAGATATTATAAGCAATAGCAAG
>CAYWXI010000093.1:0-7330 GCA_964462015.1 uncultured Bacteroidales bacterium
GGTTTTACACGTATATCATTCAAATATTAGTGACATCTATTGTGAGATCACAAATTCCCGCTTTCCGGTTTGTTCTGGTTTAGTTTAGACCAAAGCAAGAATTACAACATAATTTTTCCCGTATTTCTTTGCACATTTAGGGCAGGTTGTGTACCACATATACATCTTTTTCATGTTTAGATTTTTACTTTGCACAAATTTCTCAAAGTCCTTGCACCATTTTCCTGTTTCCTTAAATGGGCCGTCGTACACTTTAGAAATTACTTTCCCACTGATATTAACATTATTGGAACCAGATATTTCCTTATCAACAGCAAGATAAACATCCATATTCCATTTTGAAGTATGGTCGGATAAACAAAGCCAGTCTGGAATATTAGCATCAGAATTTCTGACAATTTTATCAAGCCTTTTCATTACTTTTCCAAAATTCATTGGCATGTAAAACAATGTACATACTTTATCCTTAATGAATTTTTTATCTTCCCATTCAAAGGTTTTTTCATCCCAGGGTACCGGATCAAATTTTGGGCAACATTCATCTTTGTGTGAGCTCATAGTTTTTGGGTTTTTTATTATACACTACTTACATTTGAAACTATTCAAAATTACAAATTTTTTATTAAAAACAAAAAAAGCAGGATGAAATATAGATTTTGGGAAATAACTAATAACTTAGCATAGCTTCGTTACAAAAAAAATAACTGATTAATTATTATTGATTCACCGACAATTTTAGCTTTGGGGGCTTAGACCCATGTAGTACTTTTTTGTCAGGGATGCTTTGTTAGCACCTACATCGGGCATTTCTTTTCTCCGGTGTGCATTGCTGGTTCCAACAATGGGCTATTCTTTTCTCCGGCATACATTGTTAGCTCCAACAATGGGCATTTCTTTTCTCCGGCATGCATTGTTAGCTCCAACATTGGGCATTTCTTTTCTCCGGTATGCTTTGTTCCCACAAACAATGGGCATTTCTTTTCTCCGACACAGCTTGTTCCCTCTAACAATAAGCATTTTATGAAACATTGCTCATTTTTCAATAAAAAACACCTGCGATATTGAAATATTTTTTATATTTGTTGATAAGAAAAAACACTTATTAAAAAAGATAAAATGTTTCATGCAAAGCACGCAGACGAAACGCAAAAAACGCAAAGAATGTGTCTGTGTGTTGTTACCCATTACTCAGGTTTCGAATCCCAAAAGGGGTTGGAAACCTTAAATCTTATGCAACAATCTTTTCCGCCAGAAATATTCGATATTCCCACAGCTCTTTCTTAAGAGCCTTATATTGATAATATCCCGACTGATAATGTGTTTTTGAAAACCTTGAAGTATTATGAAATAAATTATATAAGATAGTAGGAATCATACCAAACACATAAGAATAATATAATCTTTTCGCCGACCGGGAAATATTTTTTGTAATGTTTAGTTTTTCTAACACTTCAAATCCATTCTCAGTTAAAGTTTGCGAAAAAGTACTTAGTGCAATGAAATTGGTAACAGCCCATTTGTTTCCCCAATTTTTTATATATGATTTTTCGTCTATTTCTCCGTCATGTGTCAAAAAATAATCACACAAAATTAATTTTCCTCCGGGCTTTAAGATTCTAAAAACTTCTTTAACAAATGCTTTTTTTGGATTTGCATGACAAACACTTTCACAGGCCCAAACAACATCAAATGAATTATCTTCAAAATTTGTTTTAGTAAAATCCTGAATTTCAAATTTTACTAAGTTTTTCAAATTTGATTTTTGTAGTTCATTATTTGCAATTGTCAGTTGCTTTTTACTTAAAGTGATTCCGGTTACTCTACATCCAAAATTATCTGCCAAATAAAAGGCTGCCCCTCCTACTCCACAACCTGCGTCCAATACATGATGACTGCCCTTAATATCTGAAACTTCAGCCATTTTTTTGTTAACATTAATTAGAGCTTCACTAAACGACTTAGTATCATTATACCACAATCCCGAATGAATTGACAAAACTTCATTCAATTTCCACCAATTCTTATAATGATTAATGGTTTGATCATAATAATCGGCAACATCTTTTGTGGTGAATGTATTCATTAATGTTTCATTATTAGATTTTTAAAAATACAAGACATATAAGTACAAATAAGAATTCTTATATTTTCTCATATACTATTATATTGTAAAACATATTAAATCAAAGTATTAAACTTGTTTAAAAATCCGTGTAAACCTGCGTAATCCGTGTCATTCGTGTTCTATTTTATGTTTGCAGCGAAGCTGCGATATATCTTATATGGTTTTATATTTTCTCAACCCCTTTATTACTTGTTTTGGTTTTATAAACCTTAACAAAATGAGGATTGCCGGCAAATCCTTTTTCCATTACCGTTGCAATTTCATCAATATTATTTTCGTTGCAAATTGCAAAAACCGAGGAACCACCACCACTGACATTAAAACCATAAGCTCCGGCATTTAATACACTTTTCTTAACATAATTATATTCGGGTATTGCAGCCGAACGAACAGGTTCTGCAATGTAATCAACACTAATGGCCTTACCGAATTCCTCGATATCTTTGGTATGAATAGCATGAATAACCCTCGAACATCTTGCCATTTGTTCTTTTAATTTTTCCTGGCCAATTTCGTAAGTAATAAAACCGCGTGTTGTTCGCTGGCTTTTACGGATTGCTGCCAAAGCGATAGGGAAATCAGGTAGATCAAGTTTTAAAACATCAATAGGATTATAGGATTTAACTAAAACAAAACCTCCGAGCAAAGCTGCTGCAACATTATCAGCATGGGGCGAACCACCTGAAGCGACCTCTCCCATACGGGCCAGATCGATCATTTCATTACCTGAAAGTTTTAATCCCAACAATTCATTTAATCCGAAAATACAAGCAGCTGCCGAAGCTCCGGTTGTTCCCATTCCACCTCCTGATTTCATATTTTTAATAATACTAATGTGGATTCCTTGTTTGATATTAAATCTATCTAATAAAGCTAAAGCTGCTAATCCGGCAGTATTATCATTAATATCGGTAGGTATATTTTGAGTATCGTTAACAATTTCAATTGTGATTTTATTTGAATCCTTCAATTCAATTTCTATTTCATCGTAAGGCATTTGTAATGCCATCGCAAATATGTCATATCCCGGGCCAACATTGGCGCTGCTTGCCGGAGCCCTTAATCTTATTTTATTCATTTCTTATTGGTTTCTAATCATAATGAAATCTACACTTTACTATCCGAATTTCTTCATCTTTTACCTGGTAAATTAGTCGATGCTCTTCATCAATTCTTCGGGACCAAAAACCTTTATACTTATGTTTCAAAGGTTCAGGTTTTCCGATCCCGGAAAATGGACTCCGTGAAATATCCTTGATTAACTCATTTATCCTTTTCAAATTCTTTTTATTGGCCTTTTGCCAATATAGGTAATCTTCCCATGATTCATCAACGAAAACATATTTCATTCTTCAATGAGGTCTTTTTGAAATGATAAATCCTTTTGAAATTTATGAATTGCCGAATCTAATCTTTTTTCGTTAATCCTGGATGAGAGTTCGTGTTGTGTCGAACATAAAGCGTTATATTCATCTAATGAAATTATTACTACTCCTTTGTCCTTACCCCGATTAATTATTAAAGTTTCAAAATTATCAATAACACTATCAAGGTATTTCTTAATGTCTTTTCTAAAATCCGATATTGATGTTGTAATCATGTTAATCTTGTTTTTTGTACAAAATTACGTACATATTTTGGATTTTGCAAAATTTTTTATCATTAATTTCTGTAACAATTCGTCCAATTAATGGATTTCCTTCTAATCTGGTTGCATCCTCATTCTGATTTACATTTAGATCAACCCGTTTTCCTCCATAATGGTTTTAAGAACTTTTGTTTTTTGCTCACTTAAAGGAGTTAAGGGAAGCCTTAAACCGCCAGCGGGCTGTCCTGAAAGGTTCAATGCCATTTTTGCTGCCATCGGATTGGTTTCAAAACGCAAGGCTTCAAAAAGACGATAATATTTATGATGAATTTCCCGGGCTTTCGCATTTTCTCCTTCAAGAGAAAAATCAACCATTTGTTTCATTATTTCCGGAACAATATTACCGGCAACCGTAAAAGTTCCGCTTCCACCTGATGCAACAAACGGAAAAGCAGTAGTGTCTTTTCCTGTGAAAACTTCAAAATCATCATCTTTGGTCAAATAGACAACCTTTGCCAGATGATCCAATTGTTTATTTCCGTCTTTAATTCCAATTATATTAGGATGTTTTGCAAGTTTGGCCGTAATTTCAGGAGTTAACTCAATTCCCGTCCTGCCTTTCGCATTATGTAAAATAATTGGTAATTCAGAATAATCGGCAAGTTTTTCATAAAACTCAATTAAACCATCAGGCTTTGGAAGGACAAAAAACGGAGCGAATACGGAAATATAATCAGCACCACAATCAGCAAACATTTTAACTCTTTCCCTTGCTTTCCATAAACTCATTACACATGTGTCAGGTACAATTTTGGCTTTTCCCTTTGCATTTTCAACAATAATTTCCACTACCCTTTTCACTTCATAATCGGTCATTAAGGTGTTTTCACCCGTTACGCCTAATGGTGCGATCCCATGAATACCCGACTCAACCTGTTTTAATACATTTTGTTTTAAACCTTCTTCATCAAGAGTTTGATCTTCGTTGAAAGGAGTAATTAACAATGTATATGCTCCCTTTTTCATTTTCATATCCGTATATTTTTAATATTAAATTTTATTTAAAATCATTTTAAATTGCCGCAAAGGTCGAGATAAATTAAATTAGTTTCAAGGGAAAAAAATAATATTTTAAAATAAGCTTTACTAATATAAGGTAACAAAGTGATTGTTTTGTTAAAAAATGTATTACCGAAAACTAATATTTAGTTAAATTCCTATACATTTTTAAAGTTTAACTTTAAAAATGTATAGAAACATATATCTTTGTACAATGATTATAAAAACATTAATCTATATTTGTTCAGGCTGCGAGATTGGAAAATCAATCAACATTGATTCACTTCAAGATATTTCTGAAAAGGAGTTTCAGATCACCTGCTTTAAACAACATCCAAACCTTTGTTCGAAAAACGGGATAGAGCTGATAAATAAAGACATTGAAGGAATATCACCAAAAGCCATTGTTATCACAGCCTGTTCACCACGGCAAAACACAAAAACTTTTTCATTTAATGAGGATATTATTGTTGAGCGATTGAATTTCAGGGAACAAGTAGTTTGGCCGCATGATACTAACAATGAAGACACTCAAATGCTCGCCGAAGATATTCTTAGAATGGGAATTACAAAAGTTAACTCAATACTTCAACCTCTTCCATATTTAATTCAGGAATTTTGTTCTGATATTTTGGTAGTTGGTGGCGGGATAACTGGAATTACTGCCGCAATTGAAGCTGCCAAAACCGGATATAATGTTTTTCTTATCGAGAAAGAAAATGAACTTGGAGGCTACTCGGCTAAGTTGCATAAACAAATTCCTTATCGTTACCCTTTTAAAAACCCTGAAGAACCAATTGTTTTTGAAAAGATAAAAGAAATTGATAACTATCCGAAAATTAAAGTTTTAAAATCAACCGAAATAATTGAAATAAGCGGACAGCCCGGAGAATTTTTAATTAAAGTGAACACAAAGGGAGGTGAGAATTTATTAAAAACCGGAGCAATAGTAATGGCCACAGGATGGAAAGCCTATGAAGCCAACAAACTATCTGAATTTGGATACGGAAATTTCAGAAATGTAATTACAAATCTTGAAATGGAAACTCTGGCTACGAAAGGAAAGATATTAAAACCTTCGGATGGTAAAGAAGTCAAAAGTGCTTTATTTATTCAATGTGCAGGTTCCCGTGATCAGGAACATTTGCCCTATTGCTCAAATTATTGTTGCGGAACCAGCTTGAAACAAATTAAATATCTTCGTGAAGCAAATATTGATTCGAATGCATTTATTGTTTATAAAGATATTAGAACTCAAGGGCATTACGAAAATTTTTATAAAGAAATTCAAAACGACAACAGGGTTTTCTTTACTAAAGGTGATGTGAAATCTATTTCCGAAAATGGAGAAAAATTATTAATCACAATTGATAATTCACTACTCAATGAAGAAATTCAGTTGGAAGTTGATCTTGTAATACTTGCAACCGGAATGACTCCCGCCGGTTCCGAGGAATTGAACTTAAATTACAGAATGGGAAAAGGTTTGCCGGCCTTACAGTATAATTTCCCGGATTCACATTTTATTTGCTTTCCTTATGAAACCCGCCGAACAGGAATTTATGCTACGGGTTCATTACGTTCACCAATGGATATTACTGCAAGTATTGAAGATGCCTGTGGCGCCACGATGAAAGCAATACAGTGTATTGAAGCCACCAAACGAGGTGAATCCGTACACCCCCGATCAGGTGATCGTTCCTTTCCTGAACTTTATCTTGAAAGATGTACCGACTGCAAACGCTGTACGGAAGAATGTCCTTTCGGAGCTTATGATGAAACCGAAAAAGGAACTCCTTTACCAAACCCTGCCCGTTGTCGTCGCTGTGGTATTTGTTTGGGTGCTTGTCCTGAAAGAATAATAAGTTTCAACAACTTCTCTATTAACAGTATATCTTCAATGATCAAAGCTGTAAACATCCCTGACGAATTTGAAGAAAAACCCAGAATACTTGTTTTTGTTTGCGAAAATGATGCATATCCAGCTTTCGATTTGGCCGGTTTCAATCGTCTAAATTACAGTTCATACGTCAGGATAATCCCGGTCAGATGTATTGGTTCTGTAAATAAAGTCTGGATTTCCGATGCACTTTCGCAAGGTTTTGATGGCATATTGATGATTGGTTGTAAACCCGGCGATAATTATCAATGTCATTTTATTCATGGTAGCGAATTGAATGAAACACGTGGAGAAAATATCAGCGAAACCCTTGAAAAAATGATGCTTGAACCCGAACGCCTTAAAACCGAATTCCTTGAAATTAATGAATATGAGAGAATACCTGAAATTATAAACGATTATGTCGAAATTATTGAAGATATTGGGCCAAATCCTTTTAAGGAGATGTAAGTTGTGACTGGATTCTGGATTCTGGATAAAGTAAACTTGAAACAAGAAACAAAGAACAACAAACAAGGAATTTATCTGCCGAAGTTTTAACGAAGGTGGACAAAAAATAAGAAACCCGAAACATGAAACTCGAAACATGAAACTCGAAACCCGAAACCTGAAACTCGAAACCCGAAACCCGAAATCCGAAACTAAAAATTTGAATTTG
>CAYWXI010000094.1:0-7145 GCA_964462015.1 uncultured Bacteroidales bacterium
GGTTTTATCTGCATAGCGGTCTTCGTTTTCTTTAACTTCAACGGTTTTACTTTGTTCTTTTGTAAAAGGAAATTTATCGTTTGAAATTATTCCTCTCGGATCACTAATTTCTCCCTTCAATGCTGAGTAAGCAACGGCTCCGGGCGATGCCAGATAAACACTTGATTCTTTATTTCCCATTCTTCCTTTGAAATTCCTATTTGCTGTTGAAATAATATTATATCCATCAGCGGGAATTCCCTGTCCGGTTCCCAGGCACGGGCCACAGGATGTTGCAAGAACATTAGCTCCTGACTCCATAAATATTTCTATCAAACCTTCTTTCATTGCCTCAAGATAAATTTGTTTTGAAGCAGGAATTATAAGCATTTGGAAATCTTTTGGCAATTTGTTTCCTTTTAAGACTTTTGCAGCTTCACGCAAATCCTCAAGCCGTCCATTGGTGCAAGTTCCAATTAATGCCTGGTTAAGTTTGATGCCTTGTACTTCAGATAATGCTTTAACATTATCAACATGGTGAGGGGCAGCAACTAATGGGTACAATTCACTTAAATCTATCTCTATTTCCTTTACATATTCAGCATCAGGATCAGCCCAAATACCTTCAGTTTTTTCACCAAGAAATTCATCCAAAACCTCATCACAAGGAAAAACAGCATTTTTTGCTCCCATTTCCGAGGCGAGATTTGTAATTGTCATTCTCTCGGCAATTGTTAGATTTTTAACTCCATCTCCATGATACTCAATCGACATATAATCAGCTCCACTTGAACTAATCATCCCAATTATCCATAATGAAAGGTCTTTTGCAAAAACACCTTTCTTGAATCTTCCTTTCAGAGTGATTTTAATTGTTTCGGGTACCCTGAACCAGGTCTCGCCCTGTTTCCAAAGTCCTGCCGATTCGGTACGGTCAATGCCGGCAGCAAAAGCATTAAAAGCTCCGGCTGTGCAGGTATGGCTGTCGCTTCCAACAATGATCATTCCGGGTTTCGCATATTCCGACATCACCTGATGGCAAATACCATTACCAACATCATGAAACTTTTTTATTCCCTGCTCGTTGACAATATCTCTGATTTTTTGATATTGGTTGGCAAGTTTTGAACTTGTTGGTGGCGCATTATGATCGAGAACAATTAATAATTGATCGGGATCGGCAACTTTTTCGCCTCCCATTTTCTTAAAAGTGGCTGCTATGCTTGCAGTGTTATCATGCGTTAAAATTATATCAGGTTTTCTGAATACGATGCTTCCTTTTTCGGCATCAAATATTTTCTCAACAAATGTTTTGGCTTTCATGTGTTTATTATTATTAATTAAGAATTATTATTTCTATTTATTTTCAATTCAAATCAAAATCTCATTACAATTTTTTAATTTGTAAATATCTGAAACTTTCCGTAATTGAAAGAAGCTAATTTTGGAATTTTTTTTGAATTTTTCTAATTAAATTGAATGTATAAAAAAAGAAAGTATCCAAATTTTACTCCTAACTTAAAAACTTTAAATAAATATTTTCGCAACGGTTATATCAAAATTAATTTTAGAATATGTGATTTTCTTATAATCAAAGTAAAATCACATGTCGCTGTAGGAATATGGAATCAAATCACCGGTTTTGATTTCAAAAATATCAATAAAATAATTGCATTGCGATAAAAGTTGCTTTTTACTAAAATTTTCGTTTTCACTAATTGCCTCAATTTCAATAAAAGAGCCCAATCCTTTAACCTCATCGATATGAATTTTCACATTATCAACGAAAAAAATCTCCCGCTTTTTATCAATAATTCTGAAAACTCCAAGCGTTTTTACAAGAATTTCTTTAAGAGATGAGTCAGGATTTGATTTATAGAGAAGACAATTGCTTGTTTTGGGCCCGGTGACATTTTCACGATCATAGTGAATAAGATTGTTCTCAATATTCCCTTCCCTGAGTTTTAAACGTCCTTGATTTACATTAAAATATGTATCTATTTGATGATCGAGGCCTACATACTTTGCGTTTAAAGAAAATAAAACGTTTCTTATTTCCTGAGGATTAGCGCATTTTGCCTTTATTTCGACATTTAAAACTTTTGGCATTGAAATTATTATTGAATTGATTTGGTTCTATTTGTATATATTTTAAATTTAGCAACTAAATGATTCATACCCATTTTCTTTTTTTGTTTTTTTCCTCTTTTTCTCTAAAAGCCTTTTCAAGATCAATTTTATTTCTATTAGCAATTGCACATGTATATATTAAAATATCGGAAAGTTCATCGGCTATTGTGCTGAAATTTGAATTATTATCAATTTTTAAACCATTGGCTTTTCGCACGGCTTTAAAAAGTTCGCCAACTTCTTCGCCAAGTAATAGACATTTGTCATGGGTGGTTTGATCAATAAAACCTCTTTCGATTTCTAGTTCTTTCACATAACTCTGAAAATCTTTTAAACAGGGCTTTTCTTTTAAGTTTGGCATTATAACAGAATTTTTTTAATTATTTTGATTTATAAAAACATTACCTATTTTTTAATGAACAGCTTATATTGCTCATGTCTTTTTAAAATATCTTTTACGTAGTTGTAAGGTTCACTACCTCGGCAATAACCGAATTTAACTACATCATCGTTATAATATTGAGGTTTTGATAAAAGAAGTATGTATTTATTTACATGTTCGTTCCATACACTTGGGTCGTCTCCATGCTTTTTTGCTAATCGTTGTGCATCATGTACATGATTATATCCGACATTATAGGATGCTAAAATGAATTTGATTTTTTCATCAGGATTTTCAATATCCTCAAAACGATCGGCTATATGATTCAAATAAATTGTACCGGCTTTAATATTTTCATCCGGGTTAAATAATTTAGTTACACCGAACTGCTTAGCCGTTTTGGGCATCATTTGCATTAATCCTTTTGCTCCGGCCCATGATTTTGTTTTTGGATCAAACCTTGATTCCTGAAAAATTTGTGAAGCAATAAGCCGCCAATCCCATTCTATATTTGCAGAATGCTTTTTAATAATTTCATCAAATTCAGAGATTTTTCCACCTGAAATAGAGAAATATTCGCTCTTCATACGGTGCTTTGCGGCTTTCCTGTTTTTAAAATATTTATTATAAATAACATAATAATCAGTTGTCTTGCGCATTTGTTGAATCCATTTATTAATTGAATTAAGGAGTTTGGGCGACGTTTTTCTAACTGCCCATGCAATTCGTTGCGAAAAACTGACTTCAGTTTCAATATCGAGAATAGGATAATATGTTTTATTAACTAAAGCAATATTTTTATCAGCTACTGTATAATCAATTTCACCTTCTACGACCATTTTTATTAAATTTTCGGTAACATGATTTTCACTCACCGGAGTAATAGCGATATCACCTCCAATTTCATCCGAAAGATTATTTAACCTTTCATAGTAAGGCGAGCTTTTTTTCACATGAACTTTTTTGTTAATAAGATTAATAGGATCTCTAATAAGTTGTTTGTCAATATTATCTAATGTCATTTTTCTCCAATTTTCGGGCTTACGCTGGACAAGAACTTGTTGGGTTAAAGTATGATAGTCAGAAAAATTCAGAATATTATTTCTTTCTTTGGTTATTGTAAGAGCCTGGGCAATAATATCACCTTTTCCACGCTCAAGCCATGAAATTGCAGTATCAAGATTATCAGTTAAAATAATATTCAGTTCAACATTCAGATTCTTTGAAAAAAGTTCAAGTAATTCATATTCATAGCCCATAGGTTTACCTTTGAAAATAAAGTAACTTGTAGAATTGTACTGAGTAATAGCTGTTAATGTATCTTTTTCAATAATTTGAGGAAGATCAATTTTTATTTCACTTTTAACAATCTCTTTTTCGGCTATTATTCCCTTGTGTGATTTTTTTTCCTGATCATTTGAACAACCATGAAATAATAAGAGAACAAACATTGAAATCGAAATTATGTGAAAATTTAAGAAGAATGACTTTTTCATACAATTATTTGTTTTACAAATATTTAGTTTAATAACTATATATATTTTAAGTGATAATGCAAATATACCAAAATTCAATAATCTGATATGGATTTGTAACTATCATTATAAAATCCTATGTAATTTTAAAATTTATAATAAGAAAATGTTATAATAATACAATTTTATTATAAAATTTTATTAATTTTGGAAATCTTTTTAATACATTAAACAATAATGTATAATACTTTAATTAAATCTTCTGATTTTTAAAGTTTTGAAATAAAAAAATAAGAATGAAAAAACAATCGATTGAAGTTGATAATGATAATAAATATTTTAGTAAATGTTTCAACCTTGTCAACATAGGAATGGCTATCATTTCTCCTACTCATGAGTGGATAAAAGTAAATAGCAAATTGTGTAAGATGTTAGGATATACTGAAAACGAATTTTATGGTAAAAAATGGAGTGACATGATCCATCCTGATGATCTGCAAATTGGCCTTAAAAACTTTAATCTTGTTCTTTTAGGTGAGTTGAATACTTATGAAATGGATAGGTGTTTTCGCTCAAAAAACGGTGATATTGTTTACACTCATATAACCATCTCGTGTGAGAAAAAAACGAATAATAGCATCGATTATTTAATTGCCTCTATACAAGATATTACAAAAAAGAAAAATATAGAAGAAACGATTAATAACTCTGAATCTGAAAAACAAAACAAGCATTTACAAACGGTTTTACATGCAATTCGTAATATTAATCAACTTATTACAAAAGAAAAAAATAAAAAGAATTTAATTCAGCAAGCATGTAAAATATTAAGCAGTAGTAGAGGTTATTCAAGTGTATGGATTGGACTTGTTGATGAAAATAAAAAATTCAAGGAATTTGCAGAAGCAGGAGTTGGAAAATCCACTAAACATCTAATCAAATATTTAAAAAACTACAAAAATATAGAATGTGTTAGAAGGGCTTTTAAACAATCGCGGGTTGAAGTTATTGAAAGTCACAAGAATGTTTGCAAAGAATGTTTAATGTTTGGAAAGCTACCGGGTGAAAAAGAATTAACAGTAAGGCTATGTGACGAAAATAAAATCTTCGGAATTTTGTCGGTTTCTCTTCCAATTGAACTTGTTACTAATAAAGAAGAACACTTTTTATTATTAGATTTAGCTGCTGATATTGCTTTTGCCTTACATAATATTGATATTGAAAAACAAAAGGATTTGGTTACAGAATCTTTACATGAAAGTGAAGAACAATTTAAGTCTCTTTCTGAATCTTCACCTACAGGAATATTATTATTTCAGGATGAAAAGTTTATATATGCAAATCCGACTTCTGTTTCTATTGCAGAATATAATAAAGAAGAATTGTTATCAATGAATTTTTGGGATATAATTCACCCTGATCATAGAGATTTAGTTAAAAACAGAGGTTTAGCACGTCAAAAAGGATTAGCAGCCGAAAAACATTATGAGGTGAAAATTATTTCAAAAAATGGAAATACTAAATGGGTTTCTCTAACAAGTGATACTACTATACTAAAAGGAAAATCCGCAGGAATAGTATCAGTAATTGACATCACCAATCGTAAACGTTCCGAACAAATACAAGAAATCCTTTATAATATCACTAATGCTGTTATTGCTACAGACGATCTGGATGAATTATTATATTTTATTAAAAACCAGCTTACAAAAATTATCGATACTACAAATTTCTTCGTAGCATTATATTACGAAAAAACTGATACAATTATGCTTCCATTCATGGTTGATCAAAAAGATGAATTTGTTTCATTTCCAGCCGGAAAAACCCTTACTTCATACGTTATAAAAACTAAAAAATCTCTTTTAGCGACAAAAAATGTTTTAAGAAAACTAGAACAATCAGGTGAAATTGAAGCATTTGGATCCGATTCAAAAGTTTGGCTTGGTGTTCCATTAAAAACAAAAGGAAAAATAATTGGTGTTCTCGTTGTACAAAGCTATGAAGATGAAAATGCGTACAATAAAAACGATATGGATGTACTTGAAATTATTTCTCATCAAATAAGTATTTCAATTGAACGCAAAAAAGCCGAACAGGATTTAAGAAAAGCACTTACTCAATCTAAAGAGTCTGATAGATTAAAATCCGTATTTCTATCTACAATGTCGCATGAATTACGTACTCCTTTAAATGCTATTATCGGTTTTTCTGAATTAATTGATAGTTTCACCCCAATAGATGAAGTTTTAGAATATGTTAAAACCATTAATTTTAGTGGGACTCATTTGCTTGGTTTAGTTGAAGATGTTTTTAATATTTCGTTGATTGAGAGTGGAGAAATGAAAGTTATCAGAAAAAATCATAAAATTCCTCCTTTAATGGAAGAAGTTTATAAAATTATGAAGGCTGAGCAAAAGAAATTAAAAAAACAAGATATCGAAGTTTACTTAAAACCTTCAGAGACTAAAGAAAATTTGTTTGTTTATACCGATTCAACTAAGTTAAAACAAATACTTATTAATTTGATAAAAAATTCCTTAAAGTTTACAGAAGAAGGATATATTGAGTTTGGTTATACTTTTGAAAAAAATCAGGAAAGTGAACCAATACTAACATTCTATGTTAAAGATACGGGTATAGGAATAGAGAAAGAAAAGCAAAAGATTATTTTTGATATTTTTCGTCAAGCTGATGACTCACATACACGTAAATATGACGGAACAGGAATTGGTCTTTCAATTTCAAAAAAACTTACTGAACTTCTAGGTGGGAATATTTGGCTTGAATCAAAAGAGGGTATGGGAACAACATTTTATTTTACAATGCCTTTTACTATAGTTGATGATAATCAAAAAAAGCAAAATGAAACTAATTTTTTCCAAAATTCAATTAAATTAAAAAATATAACTATCCTTATTGCTGAGGATAATTTATCAAACTATTTATACCTGGAAGCTATTTTTAAGAAAACCGATGCTAATATAATAAGGGCGAAAAATGGTAAAGATGCTATAGAAATTTGCTCATCCAAGCCTGAGATTGATTTGGTGTTGATGGATATTAAAATGCCCGACATGGATGGTTTTGAGGCAACAAGGCAAATTAAAAAAATAAATTCCAAACTACCAATTATTGCTCAAACTGCCTTCAGTAAGATAAATAACGAGAAACAAATT
>CAYWXI010000095.1:0-7012 GCA_964462015.1 uncultured Bacteroidales bacterium
TCTTTTTTAACAGAAATATCCGATTGAAGAAGTGTGAAATTTTTCTTCTCGCAATATCAATGTCCTTAACCTTTGAATAATTGGATTTCCTAATTTCACCAAACTCTATAGCAAAATCTTTTTTAAGCTTGTTGTTTTCTTGTTCCCACTTTCTAATCAACAAAATACTATTCAACATTTCTTCCGAAGCGTATTCTTTCGTTATGTCTAAAACCAATTCATATAGTTTAATCTTCTTATTGTGAGCTACCGCTCTCCAACCAAAGAATATCGTAATTAAGGCGATTATGAATGTTAAAATAGGAATCCAGTTTTTTGAAAAATACTCTAGTTTCTGATTCTCTTCTGATTCTTTTTTATTTAATTCAATTTTCAAATTTTCTAAACTGTCTGCAAGCACAGATTGCTTTTTAGAAATGTCCTTAATTGAAAGCTCTAAATCTAAAATTCTTGTACTCAAGGAATCTTTTTGACCTTGTCCAAAACAAACAATATTTAATGTTAAAATTGAAATAAAAATCAGTATCGTTATTTTCATATTCGTCTTTTGTTTAGTATGCCACACAACGTGTTGCAGCTATGGCACGTGGCCGTTCACTACTCAAATTTACGTTGATTTCCTTTATGTTTATTTTACTATTCATTTTTCTTGATGACCCTAACGCGGCCATGTGCTATTAGGTGCTGTTATGCACTGAACTTATTCATAATATTTTTTCGATAATCTAAAATATTCGTTGACATACAAAAAGTTTATTGCAATGATTAATCTTATTCTATCCAGGTTTAATTCATACTTGTTAAAATCCATCATAGAGTATGCAAGCAAAGATGGTGAAGGTTCACCAAAATGTAAAAATACTTCATAGTAATTGCGTATTAATGAATCCTGATGATACAACGAATCAAGAAATTTAAAATATTTACCTTGATAATTAAAATGAATCGATTTAGTGGAATCTTGAATAAATGGATCAAAGTGTGTCTGATAGTTCCAAAGTTCATTGAATAATTCAGTATCTATTTGATTGAAAAACTTCACTTGGTTGTCAAATGATATATTAATTTCAATATCCTCTGGCTTTGTGTCTGGTTTTATTTTTTCGAGGAAAGATTTGTAAGATTCTGTAATATTTTTTTCAGCTGATTTAATCCCGGATTCAGTTTCAAAAAAATGGATAATTTCAGTCAATTCTTTTATTTCATTTTTATTGAAATAGTTATTGATAAGCGGGTCTTGCTTTAATTTATTTGAATGGTCTTGGTTACAACTAAATAGAATTATTAATATGATTGGTAATAGGTTCTTCATTTTTTTAGTTTTGTGCATAACGTTGGCGGTATGAAACGTAGCCGCCTTCAGTTCAGTGCATTTGTAAGTTCCAAATATCGTCATTTTCTCGATTTCTAGTTGTCTGGCCGTAACAAGCGCGGCTATGTTTTATTACCGCGTGTTGTGGGGTCGTTGTTTATTTCAATTCAATCCCTTACAATATCCTAAATAAAAATATGTCTGTATCATTGTGTCAGATTTTACTCGATATAAATTCTCATCTTTTATAATCAATGTATCACCCAACAATCGTGGGATTTCCTTGTCAAAATTCATCAAGATGGTGTCTTCGTTTTTTATATAAGTCCCTGTAAAAAACTTATCGTAGAAAAACACTCCTGTCCAGTGAATATCAAATGTCCCCCCTTCTCTTAGAAAGAAAGTAGCTTGGTTTTGTGTACCTTCATAACAAGCTCTGAAAATTACTTGTCCGTATGATTTTTCAATGTCAATTTTCAAAGGATTGAAATTTATATCGAGTAAGGCAATACTTAACACCATTATTGGCAGAAACAGTTTGATCGTCAGATGTTTTCGCTTTTTTATTAATTGGATAGTTTCTCTAATAATTTTTATTATTAGCCGAATAAATAGAACTGCAATTGAAATATATAATAGGAGGTTCCAGAGCCCTCCAAGATTCCTTTCCCAAATTGGCTGAAGTCGAATTAAGCAAATCAATATGATTGAAAAAATCAAAGATATTATTAGGTTTTTGTTCATGTTATTTGGGTCTGTTTACAATGCCCCACAACGTTGAGTGTATGGCATCGTAGCCGCGTTTCCCGTAGTAAAGTTATTAATATTTGGTATCGTTGTTTTCATTCAGTATGTTTTCTATGAAACGATTTCTGCGGCTATGTGCTATACACTGTGTTACCAGCCGTTTTTTCTTATTTCAATTATTAATCCGTTTGAGTCTAGTATTATTTCAGAGTTATACTCTCTTGTCCACCCGAGGTGAGCAAATTTTCGATCGTATTCTGTGATTATTGGAATTTGAAGATTGTCGTGTATTATATATCTATTTGTCATTGCACAGAACTTGTCAATTATGTCTGTATCAATTGTTACTTCTTTTTTATAAAAGGTTAATACAGTATTTCTATTCTGGTAATTTCTTAATTCACAATAGAAATAGTTGCCAATTTCAGGGAGTAATAATTTATTAATAACGTGATTTACAGTTGGTCCAAAAGCATATTCAATGATAGAGTCTTTTAGGTCGAACATTGGAGAATGATAAATATTCGTCGAGTCAACCCTAACTAATTTACCAAACCAATATTCTTGATATTTTATTATTTTTTGAGTGTCTGTATCTGATCGATACTCCCAAGCACCATGTTTAAGTCCATTTTTATAACCACCCGTAATAGTGTAATTCTCATTGTGATATATTGAATCACATTTATAAAGTTGTCCAAAGAATAATCCTGGAAGAAAGATCAATAGTATTATGAATATTTGTCTTTTCATTTAAATGGCTGGTAACGGATGGGGCTATGAAGCGTGGCGGATTTTGAAACACATATTTTCAACTTACTATAAAGATAATTAGGTGTACAAAAGTTCAATTTTACTACATAACCCGCCATGATTTATGAGCCCGTGTTACCCAACGTAATTTCTTCTGTCAGTGTGTGTTGGGGCAGAAATACTCTTTGGCAGGTTTTGGTAGTGCGGTTGCCTTTAGAGCGACCTGCCAATGTGTATTACTGCGAAGTGTCAGGATTTTTTCTTCCTTTTAATTCTTTCGTTTTCTTTTCAGGTAAATAGTTTTCTGATGTTATAACTTTTTCCCCTGACCTTTCTTCTAATTCTTTTCTTGCTATTCCTGCAACGCTTCCACCTTCAATCGCTGCTTCTTTATTTTCTATAAATCCCTGTGAATCTTTTGCTTTGGCAATTTTTGTTGTTGATGCCTCACCAAGCATAGAAAAAATCAATTCAAGGTCAGTCATATGGTCACGAAGATTTTGTCTTTTAAGTCCTTTTACGTTTTTGTATTGTGAAGGGGTTAGTCCAAATGTTGCTTTTGATATTTCTGCTGTTAATATTGCATATTCAATTTGTTGTCTTACTCCTCGTTTTTTCCATTCGTCTGTTAACTCATCACGAATAGCAATACTTCGCATTCGTTTTTCAATCCAGTCATCTGAATATCCTTTTGCTTTATAAATCTCTCTTGCACGTTTTGATGCTAATTCCGGATTTTCAATTTCTTCTAATCTTTCATATCCGACTTTTGCAAGCCAAAGTTTGAATGGTTCTGCTTTTGGAGATGGAATTGATTGGATTATTCTGAACAATCCTTCTGTATTGGCACAACTCATTTTTTGCCTGCCACCGGAAGTATCAATTAAAAGGGTAGGTACAATTTGTACCCACCCTTTGGCAAGTTCTTTATCCCTTAACTTCATGCGTTTGACATACTGTTTAGGGTCTTTGCTATCAGTAAGAACCGCTACAACATCCTCTACAACAAAATACCATTTCTTTTCATCATCATTCCAAACCGAACGAATTTGTTTACTTTCAAAGAGTTTTATATTTGACATTGATAAACATATAAATTACATCAACAAAGATAAAACAAAGACACAAAATTCTGATTTAAAGTTCAGGTTATTCCTTTATTATCTTTTCAGACAATAAAACATTTCCTTTTAAATCCTTAATTTCTACAAAATAAATTCCAGTCCGTAATCTGGATATATCAATAGACCCATTTTCTGATTGAACTCTTGATGTAAAAACACTTTGCCCGAAAGAATTGAAAATACTAATACTTACATCTTTTATGTTTTGCATTTCAATAAAAAGTTCATTTGATGTTGGATTTGGAAATATACTAATGTCTTCATTATTTAAAACTGTCTCATCAATTCCGGTAATTATACCACATACAACATCATTTAAAAAACCAATGGCTGTTTTATAATTTCCATTCACAATACAATTATTTACAAATGTTTCTCCAATAACACTGAAATTTGAATAATTGCCACCAGTAGTTTCCCCACCACCGGACGAAACTACTTCTACTGACTGGCTGTATGACTGTGCTTCGCTATTTTGGAAAAGTATAACCAAAAATAGCAAAGAAATTATTTTTAAATATTTCATAATAAATTCCTCCTTATTTGTTTAATTCTTCAAGTACTTCAGGATGTTTTGCTACTCTAATACTTTTCTCAATAGGCTGATTGTATTCTTTGTAATGCAAATAATGTCCCTTTTCCTTTTCTGATTTTTCTACTTCAACCTGAATCCTGTTTTGATTTGCATAAGGGTCTTGACGAATACCTGTTATTTGCCAGGATATTTCCATTCCGCTTGTTCCACCTGCAATTTTAAAACTATTACCTGATATTTTTTCAGCAATGTAAACAGGTGCAAACCCTCCAATACAAGTTAGTTGGTAGCGAAAATCTTTATTCAAAACATCAAACCAATCAGGTAATTCAACTATTGCTTCTCCATTAATACCCAATACAATATTCCCATTATAAACATTCATCATATCAGGCGATTCAATACATGAATGATGCAAGAATTTATTTTCAGGATTTATTGGGTGGTCAATCTTAAAACCAACTGCACCTTTATTGATGGTTCCAGTTACTTCTATATCACCGTCAAATTCAGCAGCAACTCCCGACCCACCGTTATAAGAATATAAAGTATAAGTTGAATTATCCGCTAAGAATTCAGCAGCACCAGCACTACCATCCATATCAATATGTATACCTTCATTTGTGTTTGACCATGAATTAATTTCAAGACCATAACTACTTAATGAGGCTTCATTATCTATGAAGCATCCCCTTCCAGTACCTTCGTTCTCAATTTGCAGAACATCAGAACTATTATTTGAAGCATTTTCAAAATATGCGACTCTTCCTGTGGTACTATAATTATTCACATAAAGTACAGTATTGGAAGTTGCACTCGTGCCATTCTCAATTTGAAATGTGTTGGCACTACCAGAATATAAACCAGCATAAGGTAAAGTAAGACCATCATTGTCAGGCAGCCATTCAGTTCCATTCCACTTTAATATTTGTTCATCGGTTGGTGTACTACTGGAAACAGGATTATTTTGAATCTTGGCGACAGTAGGATTCGGGTAATTGTCAGATAAATCACCACTTGCAGACCCTGTGGGGGATGTTTCATCAGGTTCAGGTGTCCATTGAGAACCGCTCCACTTTAATACATCATCAACGGATGGATTTCCAGATACGGGATTTCCATCTATTTCCTGAGCATCAACTGCCTTTTCTGCCTTATAAGCATACGCAACAGAAAGAATAGCTGTTTGTGGAGATAGAGTTGTACCTGCAACTGTAATTTCTAAGCTGACACTTGAACTGTTATCAAAGATACTTGTGGGTATTGGTGTTGTTTCGCCAAGTGTTACTGAATAAAGTCCGTCATTCACGGAAACGCTTTTTGTTTCGCTCCAAGAATCAATAGTGAAGGTGATGTTTTTTGTTCCGTTTACAGGGATGTTGTTTTCAAGCAATTTCCCCTGATAGGAAATTTTTTGTGGAATTTCTTGCGCAGATAGCACACAAAAAATCATTACTCCGAGAATTGAAAAAATTAATCTTTTCATGATAAATAATTTTTAGTTTGCTCAGTTCCCAAAGCAGTTAATTATTAAATGAAAAGAAGCGTGGGTCTGTAACTTACTCGAAACAGAGGCATCGCCAAACACCCACTCTACAAATAAGAACAGCCCACGCCTTTGGCGTGAGCGTGTCACTTATTATTCCTGTAGAGTTAAATTTTGGCGATTTTCTGTTTCAAGAATAAAAGCTAACGCTTCATATTTTTATGTTTTCAATTATGTCATTTTCAATTTATTTTATTGTCTTTTACAAATTTAGTAATCATTTTGTTATTGTCGATATTTTTAAGTGTCAGCAAAAAAACAAATGTGTTGCAAATTTTGTGTCAGCATGTGTGAGGGCAATTTGCAACTCTTTTGTTTGTGTGTTGGCTTTCATATTCTCTTGATTTATGTACTCGGGTTCGTTTTCTTTTATGTTGGGTAACGTGTTGCAGCTATGGCATGTAGCGGTTTTTCTTGTTTTATGTTCTTTTGAAAAAGTAATTCCAATTTCATTTCATTGTTAAACGTTTCGCCGCTATATGCTATAGGTGCTGTTACCTGTATGTTGCTTTTATTTTCCATTTTCTATTCAATATTTTCTAAAAACAGTTCTATTCAAAATCGTTCTCCTGGTAATTTTTAGTCGGGGTAGTTTTGATTTAGTTTTCTATTTCTTTTCTTCTCTTCTCTTTTAATTTTCTATTCTCAAGGAAAGAGGTTTTAAAATTAGAAAAAAATTCAAGTCAGGATGCATTTTAGTCGAAATAAAAATCAGGTTCCGGTTTTCACTTAATTCACCCTGTTCTCTGTTTTCAGGTTTTTAAATTTTCGTCTTGGTCGAAATTCAGGAAACGATTTCCAGTCGTGGAGAAAATTTAGTCAGTCGAGATTAATTGTTAAAATTCAGGTTTAATTCTGAAAAATTCCTTTTAATCCTCTTTTCTTCTTTTCAATTTCAAAGAACTGTTTTTGTTTAATGCAATGTCTTTTTGCAATTACAGGTAACGGTCGAGGCTAAAAACTGGCGGGCATGATTACCCACTTATGTTTCAAGT
>CAYWXI010000096.1:0-6169 GCA_964462015.1 uncultured Bacteroidales bacterium
GCTCCGAGATATAATGCCCGCGATACGGCAATTTTTCTTGCACGGCTTCAGGGTGCCAAAACAATTCTGGGAACGGCAACACCGGCTGTTGAATCTTATTTCAATGCAAAAAACGGGAAATATGCTTTGATTGAACTAAGTAAACGATATGGTGAGATGATGTTACCCGAAGTTATTGTAGTAGATTTAAAATACGAAATCCGTCGAAAGAAAATGCGTTCACATTTTTCTTCAGTCCTGATTGACCATATCAACAAAGCCTTAAAAGAAAAACAACAGATAATATTATTTCAAAACCGTCGGGGATTTTCATTACGAATTGAATGTGAAACATGTAATTGGATGCCCGAATGTAAAAATTGTGATGTTACTTTGACATACCACAAACATAATAATCAATTGCGTTGCCATTATTGCGGATATTCAAGCAGAATACCTGAAAAATGTCCAAGTTGTGGAAGTACGGTTTTGTTGATGAAAGGATTTGGTACAGAGAAAATTGAAGAAGAACTTTCGTTGATCTTTCCCGAAATACGAATTGTTAGAATGGATTTGGACACAACACGTACCAAAAATGCTCTGCAGCAAATCATTAGTGATTTTGAAGATAAAAGAATTGATATTCTGGTTGGTACACAAATGGTAACAAAGGGCCTCGATTTCGATAATGTTGGTTTGGTGGGAATTCTGAATGCAGATAATATGTTGAATTTCCCTGATTTTCGTTCGTTTGAAAGAAGTTACCAATTAATGGCACAAGTTAGTGGTAGAGCCGGTAGAAAAATTCAACGCGGAAAAGTTATAATACAAACTTACAATCCTTCTCATCCGATAATAAATAATGTTATTGAAAACGATTATTCTGCTATGTTTAATAGTCAACTGATAGAAAGAAAAAAGTTTCGATATCCACCTCTTTACAGATTGATACAAGTAAAACTTAAACATAAAAATCATAATGTTTTAAACAATGCCGCCGCCGAATTAGCCGTCGAATTAAGAAAAGTGTTTGGAAAGAGAGTTCTTGGCCCTGAGTATCCTCTTGTTTCGAGAATTAAAAATCTTTATTTAAAAAATATTTTAATTAAGATTGAAAAAGAATCTTCTGTTTCATTTCTTAAAACAACTTTAAAAAGTCAGATTGAAATTTTTAAAGCACAAAAAGTAAATGCTTCGGTTAAAGTTCAAATTGATGTTGATCCGGTTTAATATCCTTAGCTAATAAATTTTATACTCATCGGATAATGATACGGTTTATCTGATAGCACTCTTAAAGTGTTTAATATTATTATAATAGTGCTAAAAATCCCAAGAAAAATCAAAAAAATTATCCCGATCAAAATTATTGAAGTAATGGCTCCGATAAACAGAAATATCATTATACTAAGTTGAAAATTCATCACATCTTTTCCATGTTTATCCATTTCCGGAATTTCATTTTTTTTCAAAATCCAAATTAGTAAAGGAGGAAGTATAAGAATAAACATTCCGCTCAGATGAAGCAGGGCAAGCCATTTTATTGTGTTTTCTTGTTTTTTTTGTGTGTCGTCTTTTGGTATCAATTCCTCAATTTTCACTTCAAGTGCATCCGCAAGTACATTTATTGTATAAGTTCGCGGATCCACTTCGCCGTTTTCTATTCTTTGAATTGTACGGACACTTAAATTGGTTTTTGCAGCAAGGTCTTCCTGAGTCATACCTTTTAGTTTTCTTAATTCCTGAATCTTTTTTCCTAATTCTTTAGTGTTCATTTTTTCGTTTTGTTTTTTGTTGCAAAATTAATTCATAAGGGCATGCCAAAAAAACACTTTTTCCCGACATTTACCCGACAAAAGATGAATTTTTTCATAAAATAAATTTTATTTCATATTAATAAATTTATTATAGATTTGTAAAAAATATTTAAACTATGGATTGCATTAATTTCTGTTTCTGAAAAGATTTAAATATAAACTTGTGCATAAATATTTTATAAGTTGGTAATAATAATCATAACATTAATAAATTAAACACATTAACATGAAAAGATTAATCATTATTAGTATTTTATTGGTGAGTTTCTCACAATTATTTTCACAAACCCAAACTGATACGATTGAAGTAACAAAGCAAATGGGAACTGTTTTCAAACAAAACGGAAAAATTTTAAAACCCCGACAACTTTTAGAAATCACGAAAGTAAATCAGGAAGCCTATAAAGAGATGAAAATTGCAAAAAGCAATTATGATGCCGGATTAGTCTTTGGTTATATAGGAGGATTTATGGTCGGTTATCCATTAGGAACAGCTATTGGCGGTGGTGAGGCAAATTGGACAGTAGCCGGAATAGGTGCCGGACTGATAATTCTGGCAATTCCTTTCGGGTCTGCTTATTCAAAGCATGCGAAAAATGCTGTTAGAATATATAATAATGGACTGTTAAAGACAGAATCAAGAAAGATTGATATTAATTTGGGTTTTACTTGTGATGGTTTTGGGATTAGGATGACATTTTGAGATAACAAGAAGATGAAATTTCGTGTCAATTCAAGTAAATAAGTTGGGTAAAGAATCCGGCATAAAGAATTTGCTAATCAGATTTGATTTTAATTAAAAACCTATCTAAATAATTGATCTATTTTTGCAGATATATTAATATTCATAATAAGTGAAAGAAGAAAAAAGCAAGAATTTATTAACTAATAATGATCCATTAGGTCAGGCATTATCGGATTATCATTTCAAAAAAACTCCGGCAATTGTTGATGTGTTAACAAATATTGCTGAGGATGAAACAATATCAGCGGAATACTTTTTTCGTGATTTTGAGAAAATGCCTGAACTTGAACAAATAGCACTTAACGAGGTCTATGGAAAAGTACTTGATGTTGGAGCCGGTGCAGGCAGCCATGCACTTTATTTGCAATCGAAAAATATAGAAGTTACAGCTATCGATATTTCTAAAAAATCCGTTGAAATAATGAAAGACCGCGGAGTGAAGAATGCCCGTCATGAAGACATTTACAATCTGAAAAACGAAAAATTCGACACCATTTTTTTAATAATGAATGGAGTTGGTGTTGC
This sequence comes from uncultured Bacteroidales bacterium, assembly GCA_964462015.1. Classification (GTDB taxonomy): domain Bacteria; phylum Bacteroidota; class Bacteroidia; order Bacteroidales; family JAEINX01; genus JAEINX01. Next base: position 3,064 of record CAYWXI010000096.1, read on the forward strand.
CGGGAAAAAGGATAATTTGGAAATTCTTTTTAATCACCTTAAAAAACTTTTAAATGAAGGTGGGCAGATAATTCTTGATTCATCAGACCTGATATATTTATATGAACAGGAAGATGGCTCTGTGTTGATTGACTTAAACGCAGGATATTATGGTGAGACGAAATATACATTAAAATACCGTGATATTATTGGAAAAACTTTCGATTGGCTTTTTATAGATTTTTTCTCATTAAAAGAAATTGCTGAAAATTATGATTTTAAATGCGAAAAGCTTTTTGAGGACGAGCATTATAATTATTTGGTTAAATTAGTAAAACAATAAATATTTATTAATTTTCGCTAATGCATTAGTGAAAAATGAAGGAAAAATCACTAATGTATTAGTGAAAAAGTAAAGAAAAATCACTAATGTATTAGTATTTTTGTATTTTTGTAAAAAATATTTTTCAAATGCAAAGACTTGAAGAAATATCAAATAGCCGTTTAAAAAGAACTCCTTTAAAGTTCAGTCGCTTCCTAATTGATAAAATTTATTGGGATGACCGTTTAATTGGAATTTCAGGCGCCAGGGGATGCGGAAAAACAACTTTGATGCTTCAGTATATGAAAAAATATCTCAAAGTCGGAAAAGAAGTTTTATATATTAGTCTTGATGATATTTATTTTTCGGAAAACAGTTTAGTCAATTTTGCTGAGGAATTTGAGAAAAATGGAGGTAAATATCTGTTTTTGGATGAAGTGCATAAATATTCAAACTGGTCGCAGGAATTAAAGATTATTTACGACAACTTGCAAGATTTAAAGTTTGTATTTACAAGTTCTTCTGCACTGGACATTTACCGAGGTGCTTATGATTTGAGTCGTAGAGCAATGGTTTATAATCTACCCGGACTTTCATTCAGGGAATTTATTGAGCTGAAATATAATATCAAACTTGATGTTTTATCGTTGGATGATATCTTAAATGATAATAGTGAAACTATTTGGAATAAATTGGGAAGTTTAAAACCTTTAAAACTATTTGACGAGTATTTAAAATATGGATATTATCCGTTTTTTACGGAAACTTTGATGAATTATTATGAACGATTGCTTACAATTATTAATCTGGTAACCGAAACCGATCTTCCTTCAATTTTCCATATTGATTATTATTCGGTACAAAAGATTAAAAAAATGCTTTCAATCATTGCGCGAATAACACCTTTTACACCAAACATACAAAAACTTACTGAACAAACAGGTACTTCACGTGATACCTTACTCAAGTTTTTGTTTTATCTCGAAAAAGCTCAAATTGTTAAATGGCTTGGTAAAGATACATTTGGGATAAACTACCTGAATAAACCTGACAAACTGTATCTTAACAATACCAATCTGATGTATGCATTAAGTGATAATTTACCTGATAAAGGAAACCTGAGGGAAAGTTTTTTTCTAAATCAACTTTCGGTGAAACATAAAGTTAGCTATCCTAATAAGGGCGATTTTTTAGTGGATAATATATACATCTTTGAAATTGGGGGTAAAGATAAAACAACAAAGCAAATTGCCGGTTTAGATAATGCCTTTGTTGCAGCAGATGGTATTGAATACAGATATAAAAACACAATCCCACTATGGTTGTTTGGATTTCTTTATTGAGTTTATTTTTTCGATGCTTTAACATCCAAAGCATCACGCAAACCATTACCAATAAGCATAAAAGCCAGAACCATAAACATTATTGACATGCCGGGTAAAATTGCAAGATAAGCAGAATCAAGAATTATGTATGAGTAGTTTTCTTTAATCATTGTTCCCCATGAAGGCATAGGTGGTTGAACTCCAATCCCGAGAAAACTCAATCCGGCTTCAATCAATATTGCAGCAGCGAAATTTGCCGCTGAAATAACAATTATCACACCCATAATATTTGGTAAAATATGCCGGAAAATTATTCTTGAACTTTTTAATCCCAAAGCTTTTCCGGCCTCAACAAATTCTTTTTCTCTGATACTTAGAATTTGTCCGCGAACAACCCGGGCAACCTCAACCCACATTGTTAAACCAACTGCAATAAAAACCTGCCAGAAACCTTTTCCGAGAGCAAATGTAATTGCGATCACCAGCAATAAAGTTGGAATTGACCAAACAACGTTTATTAACCAGACAATTACATTATCAACCCAACCTCGAAAAAACCCGGCTAATGAACCAAGAAAAATACCTATTACAAGTGAAATAAACACACTGATAAACCCGACCGAGAGACTTACTCTGATTCCAATTAATAAGCGGCTTAAATAATCTCTTCCGAAACGGTCTGTGCCTAATAGGTAATATTTTTTTTTAATATTTTTTTTAATGATAATATTTTGTAGTTCAGGAATTGTTGTTGAAATTGCCTCGCCATTTATGTCGACAAAAGATATTATACTGTCTTTAACAATAATTTTTGGTTCAAAAGCTAAGGGATAAACAACATCAGCAAGATTATAAGTGAAAATTTGTTTATCAGAAATTGTTGAATCAATAAATTCTTCAATTATTATTTTGTCATTATCAAAATTAAATTCACTGAAAGGAATTACTAAATAACAACTTTTCTGACCAAAAAGCATTCGCTGAAACACGTTTAACTTTTCTTGATTTTTGTTTTTTCGAAATAATAAAACTTTTGACGAAAAACCGGGTTTTTTGGTCGAGAACTCAAGTATTTGATTGTTTGCAAAAGGTGTGGAATCAGGTGTTATCAGGTATCCGAGTACAGCTATCAATACTGCCAATAGAATAAAAATAGCTGAAGAAACTGCTATTTTGTTTTTTTTTAAGCGCAAAAAAGCGAGTTTTGAAAGCGACTCTGAGCTATAATATTTTTTCTTTTTGAAAAACATGTTCTGCAAATGTACGAAACAAGAAGATTTTTATTTCGTATTTTTTTTCAATATTGAGCCCATTCTTAAAACTCATTTCACACCAATACCACAAATTTTCAACACAAAGACTGAAAAAATTATGTTTACAATCAATGTTTTGCGTGTTTTACGATTCGTCTGCAATCTTTGCGTGAACATAGATAATCACGGGATTTTTCATACGTGCTCTTATTATTTGATATCTCCAT
>CAYWXI010000097.1:0-5140 GCA_964462015.1 uncultured Bacteroidales bacterium
ATATAATAATAACTCTAAAATGTATATTTCCTTTTACAGTTTTTAAATATATTTAATCTTAAAAAGAAATGTTTACTCTTGTAACCATATTCTATTAGTTATTTTATAAGCTGATTTTCTGAATATTTCATATATATTCAAACGTATTGTTACATATGTAACTTTTGATAAAAATCCATTAATATCCTACAAAAAACGATAAAGAAATTCTATCGACATTATGAAAATCAGAAAAGTTTCTGGCAAAACAATAAACATATGATACTTTGAATTCCTATTTTATCCCCCACTCTATTAAGAATAATCTGAAAATAATATTTGTAATTGATTAGTTCCAAAAACCCTTTTTTCATTTATTAACAATTCAATGTTAATTTAATTTTCAATTTTAAAATATTTCGATAAATTTTTAAGTTAATTTTGGGATTATCATTTTTTGTAAATGAAGAATAAAAAGAAACATAATTTTATTGCGGTTAAAATTCTCCTTGTTTTAGCAATTATTATTTGTGTGATTTATTTTTTTAAGTTTTTTCAGGAAAAATCGGAATCTGCTATTAAAGCGATTCCGGAAAACACTTGTTTTTTCATCGAAACTAATAATTCTGCACATATTATTAATAAAATTATTAACACAAATCAAATTTGGAAGCAATTATCAAACATTAAAGATGTTGAAAAATTAAATAGACAGATCCATTTTATCGATTCATTATCAAATTCAAACACTAATCTTTCAGAAATTTTTGAGAAACAAAAATCTATTATTTCAATTTCCTGTAATCAAACCTCATTGAATAGTTTATTTCTCGTTGAACTTACAAAAGGCAATGGAGAATCATTTGTAAAGAACATTTTTACAAAGGCTTTAAATACACCTCCTGTTTTTTTAGAAAAGCATCATTCTGTTACTATTTTTGAAATATCAGTAAATGAAAGTGAAATAAATTTTCATTTTGCTGTCTCAAAAGGTATTTTTATTGGAAGCTCTTCCCTGACAGTTGTAAAAGAAGCCATTGATCAATTGCATTCAGGAAAATCAGTTGAAAATATTGCTTCATTTAAAAAGGTTAAAGCTACTGCCGGGAAAAAGGTTGATGCAAATATTTATATTAATTTTCATAAATTTAATGAGTTAGCAAATTATTTTTCCAAAACTATATACGATCAGATTCTTCAACAATTTTCACATTTTGCAGATTGGTCGGAACTTGACTTATTACTGAAAAGCGACGAAGTATTATTGAACGGTTACACAAATACTATAGACTCTCTCGATCAATATTTATCCCTTTTTGTGAAACAATTACCGCAAGAAACCTTCGTAACAAAAGTCTTACCATCTAATACTTCATTTTTTCTAAATCTTGGATTTGGTGATTTCAATAAATATTTCAAAGATTATAAGCAATATTTAAAAGCTAATTATAAGCATTCAGATTACAAAACAAGAATTAGCAGTATTAATAAAAAATACAAAACAAATATTGAAAAAGATTTTCTCTCATGGATTGGAAGTGAAGTCACACTGGCATTTATTGGTGACAATCCAAATGAAATTGAACAAAATTCTTTCGTGCTAATAAATTCAAAAAAATCGGAAGAAGCAAAGAAAATATTGAAAGAACTTGCCAGAAAATCGCAAAATAATATTTTTACAGAAAAATATAAAGAATTTCAAATCGGTAGAATTTTGATACCTGATTTATTGCCTTTGTTTTTTGGCCCATTATTCGGAAATTCGGAAACAAGCTATTATACAATTATTGATGATTTTGTTGTGTTTTCCTATAAACTTTCTGATTTGAAATCTTTTATAAATCGAGTTTTAGCTGGAAAAACTCTATCCAATAATGCGAATTTTTCTGAATTTAGCAGCAATACTTCCACGAATTCAAATATTTTTCTTTACCTGAACATTAAAACCGGAATAAATTTTCTTCATAACTTTATTGATAATAAGTTCGTGACAAACTTTGATAACACCAAAAAACATCTTAACGACTTTGAAGCTATTGCCATACAATTCAGCTCATTAAATTCAATGCTTTATACAAATGTATTTTTAAAATTTAATCCTGAATATAAACCTGAAAAATTCTCAAGCTGGAAAACTACCCTGGAATCTAATATTATTCATCAGCCTTATCTTATTAAAGATCATACCAATAATACAAATAAAATTATTGTTTTTGATGAACTTAATAATATGTATCTCATCAACTCCGAGGGTTCGATTATATGGAAAATTCCAATTGGAGAGAAAATTATTAGCGATGTTTATCAGGTTGATTATTTTAAGAACAACAAAATCCAATATCTCTTTAATACCGAAAACAAGCTTTATCTAATTGATTTGAAAGGAAGGAATGTAGAAAATTACCCAATTAAGCTGCCAAAAAAAGCAACAAACGGAATTGCATTATTCGATTATGAAAATACCAAAAATTACAGGGTAGTCTTTGCCGGAAATAACGATAAAATATATAATTATGATATCCGGGGAAATCGCGTAAAAGGGTGGAATAAAACCCGGACTCTGGCAAAAGTTACTGAACCACTTCAACATCTTGTTGCAAATAGAAACGATAATATTTTGATTACGGATAAAAATGGAAAAGTAATAATCACCACCAGAAAGGGAATTAAAAGATTTACTCTTCCAACATCATTTAAAAATGCTTATGGTTCTGAGTTTTACGAAAACAAAACTAATAATAAAGGAAATATTATAAGTACGGATAGAAATGGAAATCTCACCTATATTTCCAGAAATGGAAATGTAAAATTTACTTCTTTTGGTACATTTTCACCTGATCATTATTTCTTTTACGAAGATTTTGATAAAGACGGAAATAAAGATTTTATTTTTGTGGATAAAAATAAGCTTCAAATATTTAATCGTTTTAAAAAACCAATTTTAGAATATACTTTCAATGCAAATATTTCAAAAAAACCGGTTTTTGTGAATATTTCAAAATATAAAAGTCTGCTGGGAATAATTAGCGATAATAACGAAGTTATTGTTTTCGATAACAGAGGAGGTATTTTTAAATCATCCGGAATAATTGGCGAAACTCCACTGCTCATCAAAGATATTGATAAAGATGGGATGATAAATATTATTACGGGAAAAGGTGGTTTTTTATATAATTATGAGCCGGGGTTTTGAACTCGATAGAAACAGCATTTCTTTAAAACCGGAATTTATTTTAAATTAATCTATCAATATCTAATAATGGTTAAATTTTTTGTATTTTTACAGTAATTAAATAAATTAAACAGATATGCATACTACAATTCAAACACCGCTTACTAATTTGCAATTAGAATTATTAAAACTCTACACAAAACCCGTATCTGAAGATGACTTATTAGAAATAAAAAAATTTATAGTTCAATACTTTGCAAATAAAGCAATGGATTTAGCTGATAAGATATGGTACGAAAATAAATGGAACAAAGATGATGATAAGAAATTTTTAAACGACCATTTAAGAACCCCCTATAAGCATAAATAAAGTGAAATTAGTAATTGATACAAATATTTTTTGGGTTTCTATTTCAAGGCATTCTTCAACAAATTGGATATTTCAAGACTTAATCAGAGGTAAATTTACTCTTTGCGTAACGACCGATATATTATTAGAATACGAAGAAATAATAAATCAAAAATTAGGTCAAAAAGTAGCTGATAGTGTAATGAAAGTTCTTGATAATTTATATAATGTAGAGTTTGTAACAAAATACTTTTTTTGGAAATTGATAAAGGCCGACTACGATGATAATAAATTTGTAGATTGTTCAATAGCCTGTAATGCCAACTACTTAGCAACAAATGACAAGCATTTTAATGTTCTGAAAAATTTAGATTTTCCAAAAGTAAACATTGTAAATTTAGATGAATTAACAAATATATTAAAAGATACAAAATACAAGTAAAATTCAATCACAACTATATAAGCATGTAATCATTTAACAATTAACCCAAGTAATTTAAGAGGGTCCTTGCGAATCTTTTTAACCATAGCTGATTTTGTGAGTTCCGATGACTTTCAACACATCATCATGATAAGGCTTAATCGCATTTGGAATTTTAATTTTATTCTGCACAGAACCCAAGTCTTTTAATCCACTCCCCGTTAACAAGACAAGATTCTTAGAATTGCTTTCAATCCTATCGCTTTCAATATATTTTATTAAACCGGCGTAGGCAGCTGCAGAGGCAGGTTCAGTAAATATCCCGATTTCACGGCTTAATAAAACTGAAGCATCAAGTATTTCATTATCAGAAATAGTAAGAAATTCTCCATTATATTTTTTTATGTACCCTGAAGCCATATAAAAGTTTCTTGGAATATCAACAGAAATTGAGTCTGCAATAGTTTTTGAGGGTTTACTAATGAACTCTTCAGTAAAAATGTTTCTTGTCAGATTATCGCTGCCTTCTGCCTGAACAGCGACAATAACGGGTATTTTATCAATCAAACCGATATTTAATAAATCTTCAAAGCCCTTATAAACTCCGGAAATTATTACGCCATCACCTACCGGAACAAAGATCCGATCGGGAAGTGAAAAATTCATTTCCAATGCTATTTCAAATGACACGGTTTTTTTCCCTTCGATGGTTAATGGATTATAAGCTGTGTTCCTATTATACCAGCCATAATGATTTGAAGCTTCAATGCTAAGATCGAAAGCATCGTCATAAGTCCCGTCAACGGGAATTATTGTAGCTCCGTACATTAAAATTTGGGTCAGTTTAGCCTGAGGAGCAGAAGCAGGCACAAAAACTATTGCTTTTTGTTGTTGCGAGGCACAAATTCCGGCAAGGGACGATCCTGCATTTCCGGTTGAGGCAGCAGCAAGAGTATTCAATCCGTTCTCTTTTGCATAAGCCGAAACAATTGCCGAAGCCCTGTCCTTGAACGAAAAAGTAGGATTTTGAGAATCATCTTTAAGAAAAATTTCAAAAGGCAGCCTCTCCCCTTTCATAGTATTAGTTTTATAAAGAGGTGTTTGACCAATTCTTAAATGTGGCAAACTACTCTTATCAAACAAAGGCAATAACTCAAAAAAATCTAATTGAGGAAAGGTGTCAGGTTTTGAAATAATTTTCTTAATATTTTTATAATTA